>DATNEU010000016.1:0-91622 GCA_035552895.1 Steroidobacteraceae bacterium | reverse complement strand
GCGCCGAAGAATGCCATGGTGTAGTAGCCCATCACACGCGCCCGTTTGTCGTCCGGCACGAGGGACTGAACGATGGTGTTGGTGACGGCCGCCGTCTGAATGAGGCCGAATCCCACCATCAGCATCACGGCGAGAGACAGCCACAGAAGGTGCGACAGGCCGAAGAGGATCAGGCCGACACCGAGCAGGACGACGGCCGTCTGCAGCGCGCGAGTGAGCCCGCGGATGGATTTGCGCATCGCCAGGGCGAGCGCGGAGCAGAAGGCCCCCGCGCCCGAAGCGGCGGTGAGCAATCCGAGCGTATGGGCGTCGCCGTGCAACACCTTGCCTGCGAAGACGGGCAACAGCACCGAATACGGCCAGCCCATGAGGCAGGTCAGCGCCAGGAGCAGGAGGACGGTGCGGATCGGGCGATAACCGCGAACGTAATTCCAGCCCTCGCGCAGCTCCTCGATGAGGCCGGTTCTCGCCCGGCCGCGGCCGCGCATGGGCGTGATGCTCATGCAAAGCAACGAGGCGATCACGGCGAAGTACGAGATGCCATCGATGAGGAAACACCACCCTTCACCGAATGCCGCGATGATGAAGCCGCCGATCGCCGGACCGATCAGGCGCGCGCCGTTGACCATCGAGGAGTTGATGGCGATGGCGTTGGCGAGATCGCTGCGGTCTTCCACCATCTGAACCAGGAAAGACTGGCGGCCCGGCATGTCGAAGGCGTTGATGAGGCCCTGGAAGGCCATGAGCGCGATGATCTCGCCGAGCGTGATCACGTGGGTGAGCGTGAGCGCCGCCAGGCTGAGGGACTGCACCGCCGCGGCCGCCTGCGTGCAGACGAGGAGCCGGCGCCGCTCCAGGCGCTCCACCCATACGGCCGCGAACGGCCCGAGGAGGAAGGAGACGATCTGACCCGAGAAGCTCACCACGCCGAGGAGGAGCGCCGAGTGGGTGAGCTGATAGACGAGCCAGGCGGTTGCGAGCCGCGTCATCCAGGTACCGATGAGCGAGGTGCTCTGGCCGAAGAAGAAGAGCTTGAAATTGCGGTGGCGCAGCGCGCGCCAGGTGTGGGCGATCGAGGCGAGAGGCGAGCCCGGCGCGGCGGCCGATCGGCGGTCGGAGGAGGGCGGCTCCGTCCTCATCGGTCGAGGAGCCGTTTGAGGATCTCGCCCGCCCGGGCGAGGAGCAGACGCTCCTCGCTCTCAAGTCCCGCCGTCGCCTGCGCGAGCCAGGCGCGCTTCAGGTCCTTGGTGCTGCTGCGCACCGCGGCCCCTTTGTCGGTCAGGGCAATGTTCATCTGGCGCCCATCGCTCGGGTGCGGCTTGCGCTCGATGAGGCCGCGCTCCTCGAGCGCGGCGATGGCGGCGCTCATGGACTGCGGCCGCATGCCTTCCGCGCGCGCGAGGTCCGCCACCGTCGCCGGGCCGTCCCGGCCGAGCCGCGCCAGAACCGCCGACTCGGTGAGCGACAGCCCATGCTGTGCGGCTGCCGCCCGCATGTGCCTCACGAGCCGGCCGATCGTTCGGCCGAAGTCGCCGACGTCCAGTTCCCTGGTCCTTGCCATGGCCGCCATGATAGCAGATAGACAGGTAGACTGAACAGTCTACCTTATTATAACGGCGCCGGCTCCGGTGCCTGACCGATCACGCCCGACTCGATCTCCCGCAGAAGCTCGCAGACCTCTTCGGCAGTGCAGCGACGCTCATCGAGCAGAGCGCCGAGCAGGCCCTCCAGATAAGTGCCCAACGCCACCGCGATCGCGGCCGGCGGATAGCGGTCGAGACCCATCATGAGCTCCTCCAGCTCCTCGACGCACTCCTCGACGACGGCGTCGGCGTGCGACTCATCGATCAGCGGCATGGGAATCTCCTCTCCGTAATTCGTTGCCGACACGAGGATAGCGCGCGGCGGCGGGCGCGGGGGATTCGAGGGACATGCATTTCTGCGCAAACACGCAGGCAAATGCGATTCCAATTCCGGCGCGCATCTCTAGACTGATCACCGTGCCATCCGCACTCGCGACCAACACCAGGAGACTCGCATGAACAGCTTTACGCTCACCGCCATCGGCAATCTTTCCCGCAACCCGGAGCTCACCGTCAAAGGCGAGCGTACCTACGCGAAGTTCTGCCTGATAGGCAACGACTATGCCGGCAAGGACGAGGAGGGTGGGGCGCGGGAGATCGCCACCAGCATCTGGTTCACCGCGTTCGGTCCACTCGGCGAGACGATCGCGCGCACCGCGCGCAAGGGAGACCAACTCATCGTCGACGCCCAGGTGCGCGCCGACAACTGGACCGACAAGGACGGGGAGCGGCACTACGACTACAGCTTCGTCGTGCAGGGCTTCCGGTTCGGTGCTCCCGGGAAGGCGAAACGCGAAGAGCGTGCGTCCCGGGGAACCGAGGAGCCGCAGCGGATCGCGGCAAGCGCCTAGCCCATCCCCGCGCATCGGCGGCCCGGCCGGAACCGACCTGAACGGAGACGAATCATGTTGCAGCGAATCGCTCGAATTGAAGTGCGCGGGCGGCCGGGCAGCCTCGCGCTGGCCGCCGCGCTGGTCGTGACGACGGTGCTGTCGCTGGCCTTGCCGCCGCCGGCGCTCGCGCAGGCCTCGCCTTTCCTCACGGGCGCCACGGCCTTGGAAAGCAACATCCTGGCCTGGCTCACCCCGATCGCCATCATTCTCGTCATGGTCCTTGGGGGCATGGCGATGGCCAATCGAATCTCATGGGGTTGGTGCCTGGGCGCGATCGTCGGAATCGCCATCGCGTTCGGGGCGCCGCAGATCGTCTCCTGGGTCCGCGGGATGTTTGGCGTCTGAAGGGGAACGGCGATGGAAAAGACGATTCGAGCGCTTGCCGCCGATCCGCTTTTCGTCGGTGCGACGCGGCCGCCGATGCGCTGGGGCGTGACTTACTCGGCGCTGCTCTGCAACCTGGTGTTCACGCTGGAGGCGTTTCTGCTGACGAGAAATCTCCTGATGCTGCTCGTCGCCCTGCCGATTCACGCTGCCAGCGTGCTGCTCTGCGGTCGCGACGCCCGCTGCTTCGACCTGCTGCTCCTCTGGGGCCGCACGCGCATGCCGGCATTGATCGGCACCGGGCGGTGGTGGCGCGCGAGCAGTTACAGCCCCCTGGCGATCCAAATGCGCCCGCCAGGCTCGCTCGGAAGACGGCGCGGCGATGTAACACCCGTGCTCGCCGGCGTGGCGGCGCGGAGGCGAGTCTCATGCTGAGCGCAGCGAGAAGCGCTGCTTTGCGGCGTGAATTGACCGCGGAACGGTACATCCCCTACGCGGCGCACGTGGCGCCGGAGGTGGTACGGACCACTTCCGGCGATTATCTGCAGGTCTTTCGGCTCGCGGGGATCAGCTTCGAGAGCGCGGACGTCGAGCGGCTGAATGCCCTTTACGAGCGCCGCAATGTCCTGTGGCGCAATCTGGCAGGCCCCGGCATTGCGCTCTGGACCCACATCATCCGCCGTCGTGAGCACGTGGGGGAAGCGCCGCAAGCCGCAGCGGGATTCGCTGCCGAGCTGCACTCGAAGTATCGCCGCCGCCTGGCCGGCGAGGTTCTCATGGTGAATGAGATCTACCTCGCCGTCCTCCATCGGCCGGTATCCGGTCGAACGGCGGGCCTGCTGTCGAACGCGATCAACCGTTTCAGACCCGCAAACTTCCGGTCGGAGACTGCCGATGCGCTGGAGGCCTGCCGGAAGATCGCGCAGGCGCTGCGCGTCTCCCTGACCGCCTACGAGCCGGAAAGTCTCGGCTGCTATGAGCGGGGCGGCCGCTGGTATTCCTCGCTCCTCGAATATCTGGCTCTGCTCGTCAATGGCGAGCGGCAGGCGATGGCATTACCTCGTGGGCCGCTGAGTGCGGCCATTGCCACCACGCGGCTCTGCTTTGGACGGGAAAGCATCGAATACCGGTTGCCGGCGGATACTCGGCTCGGGGCGATGCTCGGCATCAAGGAGTACCCCACGCCAACGGTCACCGGAATGCTGGACCGGCTGTTGAGCGCGCGCTTCGCCTTCGTGCTCACCCAGTCCTTCGCCTTTCTTTCGCGAGCTACCGGACAGGCGCTGCTCTCGCGACAGATCAATCGGATGGCGAATGCCGGCGACTTCGCGATCTCTCAGGCCGAGGAGTTGGGCGAGGCCCTGGATGCGCTCACGAGCAATGAGTTCGTGATGGGTGACCACCATTTCACGCTGCAGGTACTGGCGGATCCCGACGAAAGTCCGCCGGGCCGGCCCGAGAGCGAGCGGCTCCGCACCTTGAATGATTGCGTCGCGCAGGCGCGAGCCATCCTGGGTGATACCGGCATGACGGTCGCGCGAGAGGACCTCGCGCTCGAGGCGGCGTTTTGGGCGCAGCTCCCGGGCAACTTCCCGCTGCGGCCCCGGAAGGCGCCGATCACCTCGCGCAACTTCGCGGCCATGGCGCCATTCCACAACTTCCCCCTGGGACGGCCGCAGGGCAATCACTGGGGCGATGCCCTGGCGCTCCTTCCCACACGCGCGAGCTCCGCCTATCACTTCTCGCTCCATGCCAGCGATCCCGCGGATGAGAGCAGCCGGCGCGATGCAGGGCACACTTTCATCTGCGGTCCGACCGGGTCCGGCAAGACGGTGCTGATCGGATTCCTGGTTGCGATGCTGGCACGCCAGGGCGTGACCCAGGTGGTGCTCGACAAGGATCGTGGGCTCGAGCGGCTGGTCCGCGCATTGGGCGGCGAATATCTGCTGTTGCGGAACGGGCGTGCAACGGGCTTCAATCCGTTGCAGTTACCCTCAGGGTCCGGTCACGTCGAGTTTCTCCGCGGCTGGCTGCACCTGCTGGCACGCACTCCAGGGGCACGCGCGCTCCACATCCGCGAGGAGAGGGAGCTCGATCAGGCGCTGCGCGGAGTGTTGTCTCTGGCCCCTGAGGCCAGGCGACTCTCACGCCTGACCGAGTTCCTCGACCCTACCGATCCCGAGGGCCTGCACGCGCGTCTCGGACGATGGTGCGAGTCGGCGGAGGGAGCTTACGGCTGGGTGTTCGACAACCCGGAGGACTCCGTCGTGCAGCGGCTCGACGGCCAACCGGTGGTCGGCTTCGACGTCACGGAGTTCCTTGACAACGACGTCGTGCGCGCACCGGTCACGAGCTACCTCTTCCATCTCGTGCGACAGATGCTCGATGGGCGAAGGCTCGTATGCTGGATGGACGAATTCTGGCGCCTGCTCGAGGATCCCGCGTTCGAGAGCTTCGCCAAGGAGGGGCCGAAGACCTGGCGGAAGCTGAATGGCGTCATGTGCCTCGCGACGCAGAGCGCCGGCGATGTGCTGGAAAGTCCCATCAGCCGCACGATCGTCGAGCAGACGCCGACCAAGATCTTTTTCCCGAATGCGGATGCAGTGCCCGAGGAATACATCGCGGGACTCGGCTTGGGCCGCCGCGAGCTCGCGCTCATCAAGGACGAGCTCGAGCCCGGCGCGCGCGCATTTCTGGTCAAGCAAGGCCATCAGAGCGTCGTCTGTCGCCTGGACCTCCACGGCTTCGAGTCGGAGCTGGAGGTGCTCTCGGGACGGCGCGGCACCCATTGACTCTCAGTTCGCCCATCGACTTCCTTCTCGAGGAGCCCGTCATGTCATTCGTCAACCGCCTCCTGCCCGTGCTCGTCGCCACCGCCATCGCCATGGTCGCTCCCGCGGCGCATGCGCAGTTCGCCGTCATCGATGTCGCCTCGGTCACTCAGCTCGTGACTGAGGTGCAGAACCTGGAGCAGGCGCTCACGGTCGCCCGCGAGCACCTCGCGGAGGCCCAGGCGCAGCTGCGCTCGATGACCGGCGACCGGGGAATGGAGCAGCTCCTCGGGGGCACGAGTCGGAACTACCTACCCGGCGACTGGGGGCAGCTCGCCGCCGCCCTGGACGACACCAGCTCGGACTACTCGGCGCTGTCGTCCGCCATCCGGCAGGTGCTGGCGCAGGATGCGGTGTTGACGCCGCAGCAGATCGATACGCTCTCGCCGAGCGCACGGCAGCAGCTCGCCGCCGACCGAAACACGGCGGCGCTGCTGCAGGCGGTGTCGCACGCTGCGCTGGCGAATGCGAGCGGCCGGTTCGCCGACCTGCAGCAGCTCATCGGCGCCATCGCAACGGCGAGTGACCAGAAGGGCATTCTCGACCTCAACGCGCGTATCGGCGCGGAGGAGGCGATGCTCGAGAACGAGCGGACCAAGCTCGCCATGCTGGTGGCGGCGGCGCAGGCGCAGCACTGGGCCGATGAGGAGCAGGATAGAGAGCGCGCGATCGCCGGTCAGGGAGAGTTCGCTGCACGTTTTCAACCGACGCCGTGAAGACAAGCGCGGAGCGCTCATGGACTTCTTTCACACCTTCTGGGCGTGGCTCAATGCAGAGCTGGCGAGCTACATAGGCGAGAACACCGCTCGCGTAGCGGCCATCCTCGAGCCGGCGGTGGTGACGTTGGGCACGGTGTACATCATGGTTTGGGGCTATCTGCAGCTCACCGGCCGCATTGAGGAGCCGTTCGCGGCCGGGTTGCGGCGTATCGTGACGCTGGCGGTGATCTTCGGAGTGGGGCTGCACCTCTGGGCGTACAACACAGTGCTGGTGGACACGTTCTACGATGCCCCAAAGGAATTCGCGGCCGCGGTGGTCGGCGCGTCGGATCCCGTGCAGACCATCGACGCGATCTGGAATGCGGGCGGGGCCATCGCGGACCAGTTGTTCCGGGATGGCGACCTCTACCACATGGGCTACACGATGGCCGGCATGGTGATCTGGCTGCTCGTAGGATTGCTCTGCATCTACACCATGTTCCTGCTGGCGCTGTCGAGCGTCGCGCTTTCGGTGCTGCTCGCGCTGGGACCGCTTTTCATTGCGCTACTTCTCTTTGATGCGACCCGCAGGTTCTTCGAGGCCTGGCTCGCTCAGCTCGCCAACTACGCGCTCATCACCATTCTCACGGTGATGGTCGCGGCGCTGCTGTTGCACCTCGTCCAATCCTACGCTCAGCAGACGGAGGCGTTGGGCGCGGCGATCCAGACCGTCGATGCGCTCAACATGTTGCTGGTGACCGTGCTCGTCTTCCTGTTCATGCGCCAGATCATGCCCGTTGCCGGCGGCCTCGCCGGTGGTGTGACGTTGAGCAGCTTCGGCGTCGTCGGTCGTACGACCGGGTGGGTCGGCTCGCTCACGGCGGGTCTGGCGGCCAAGACCGCTTTGGGCGCCGGCGCGTATGCCGCCGTGAAAGCTGTCGATTTCGCGGTGGCGCGTGCCGGCAGGATGCGTCGAGCGAGGGGAACTGCGCCCCCGGCTTCACCAAGCGGCAGCGACGCTGGCCGATCGGGGGAATCGTCGTGAATGTCATCAAGCGTCATTTTCTCGGCCTGCCCTTGCTGCTCTTGCTGGCCGCGTGCGCTTCGCATGGTCCGCGGTGCGCGGGTGGGCGGCTGACGCCGATCAATCGTCAATGGATGTCGACGGATTTGCATCCGGACCGACGGCTGACCGCCGCGCCTTCCGCGAAGGCGAACCGCTCATGAGCGCCGATGGCGCCCTTCAGGCGTACCTCGCGGAGGCTGCCTCGTGGGATGCCGACCGGGCTGCGCAGGCGGCCCGGACCGCGACCGTGGCCTGGCGCGTCGCCGCCGCCGGATGGCTGTGCGCGCTCGCGAGCACGGCGGCGCTCGCGCTCCTCGTGCCGCTGAAGCGCGTCGTGCCCTACCTCATTCGCGTCGACTCCACGACGGGAGTGGTCGATGTGGTGCCGGTGTATGCAGGGCAGGGCTCGTTGGGTGAGGCGGTCACCCGCTACTTCCTGGTCCACTACATCACGGTGTGCGAGCGATTCGACTACGCGCTGGCGGAGAGCGACTATCAGGAGTGCGCCGCCTTCAACTCCGCGCGACTCAACCAGGCGCTTTACGCGAAGTGGGATCGGGCCAACCCTCGCTCTCCCCTCAACCTGCACAAGGATGGCAGCACCGAGAGCGTCCGTATCGAGTCGGTGAGCTTCTTCAGGCGCTCGAGCGGTGCGGCGGATCTCGCGCAAGTGCGTTTTGCGCGCACCGAGCGGCAAGATCAGGGCGCATCGGGAAGAGTCACTCACTGGATCGCGAGCATCGAGTACCGGTACGGCAAGCCTCCGGCCGAGCCGCGCACGCGCGGTTGGAATCCGCTGGGGTTTGAAGTGCTGGACCTCAGCATAGAGCCGGAAGTGCTGGGTTCCGGCCAGGTATCCGGGCGATAGGCCCTCCCGGGAGCAGCTCAATGGCACGTCATTTACCCGCCGCCCTCCTTTCGGTGTGTTGCATCAGCTGCGTCGTGGCGGCCCCGGCCTTTGCCCAGGCGTTCCTCAGTCCATTGCGGCCTGACCCCAGGATCCGGGTGGTCCCGTTCCGGGTCGACGCCGTCTATCGGTTGCGAGCCTATGTCGGGTACGAAATCGACGTCACGTTTGCTCCGGGCGAGCGCTTCGTCGGCCTAGGGGTCGGAGACGCGAAGGCGGTCACATTCGCAGCCGAGCGGAATCATTTATTCCTGAAGCCGCGGGCGGCACACGTCGCCACGAACCTCACCGTGCTCACCAACCGCCGCACCTATCTCTTCGACTACGAGACGGGGTCGCGGTCTCCGGACCCGAGCGGCGCCGATGTCATCTACGCGCTGCGGTTCGAGTACCCGGTCGCCGTCGTGCACGCCGGATCGCGGGACCGGCGGCTTGCGACCGACCTCGCCGCGGCCCGAGGCTTTCGGGCGCGAAACTACGACTACTGGTATTGCGGTGACCCGTCGCTGAAGCCGGTTGCCGCGTGGGACGATGGCGTGCAGACGACGCTGATTTTCGGTGCCCACGCCGAGCTGCCGGCCGTTTTTGCGCTGAATGAGGATGGCAGCGAATCCCTGGTGAACTTCGATGTGCAGGCGGGCCGGATCGTGGTTCAGCGGGTCGCGCGACGCCTCATCGTGAGGCGCGGGAAGTTGGCCGGTTGCATCGTCGATCGTGCCTACACGGGAGGCGGGCAGCGCCTCGCATCGGGAACGATAGCGCCCAATGTCCAGCGCGTGATACGCAGCGTGGGATCGGGGGTCGGGCCATGATCCGGCTCCCCTGGCGAGGAAGCCCTCCGCCGGAATCGGAAAGGGAATCCGCGTCGGCGTCCGGGGCCGTCTCGTCGGGCTCGATTCCCGGCGAGCGTGGCGTGCCCATCGTGCGGGGAGCGCGGTCTCTGCAGTCGAACATGAGCAGCGTACTGGCGGCCGGATTGATGATCTCCGTGGGTGCAGCGATGCTGGCGTGGTATTACGCCGAGGCTCTCTCGCGCCCGGCTGCGAGGCAGGGACGGGCTCACCCGCCGATGGAGGGATCCCCCGGCGAGGGGATGTCGTTGCCCCCCTTCGAGCGAATCGCGCCAGCGGGCCCCGCGCGAGCAGCTTCGGTGGCGTCCAGCGCGCCAACAGTAATGCCGTCCGCCGCGGCGCAGTTGGCATCTTCTGCGGCTGCGCTGCCGTCGAGCTCGTTGTCCGAGCCGCCCCTGGCTCGCGCGCCTCCCGCGCTGTCATCCTCCGGTTACGGCGCACCGGGACGACCTTCTGCGCGCCAGCAGGCGCTCGCTCGCCGATTGTCCGGGGAAGTCTTCGCGGCGCGTGGCGGATCCGACGGTGCTCCCGGCGGCCTGGATGCAGCAGCCACGATGGCCCGTCCGGATGCCAATGGCGAAAGACCAACAACGCCAGCCGCAGCGAAGGGCGAGGAGCTGGAGTCACTGCTGCGGCCCGGCGTGCCGCGTGCCACGCGGGCGCAGGTGCTGCCGACGGAGCGCCTGCTGCTTCCAAAGGGGTCGTTCATCGACTGCACCTTGGAGACCGCGATCGATTCGACGCTGCCAGGCATGACCACCTGCGTCACGGCGAGCGACACGTTCAGCGCCGACGGGACGGTCGTATTGCTCGATCGGGGCACGAAGCTGATCGGCGAGACGCGTGGTGAAGTCCGGCAGGGGCAGGCGCGCGTGTTCGTGGTCTGGACCGAGGCCCGTACCCCCGCGGGGGTGGTGGTGCAGCTCGATTCCCCGGGTACCGACGCGCTCGGCCGGTCCGGACTCGAAGGCAAGGTCAATCGTCATTTTTGGCAGCGATTCGGCGCCGCCGCGCTCGTCTCAACCCTCGATGGAGTCGTGCAATCCCAAGTGCAGTCCTCCTCCCGCGGCGGCGCGGTGATTCTCGACCCCACGGCGTCGGAAGACGTGCTGACCGAGATTCTTCGCGGCACGGTGAGCATTCCACCCACGATCCGGGTCCGCAATGGCGCGCGCATCCAGGTGTTGGTGGCCCGGGATATCGACTTCAGGCCGGTTTATGAGCTCGATGCCCGCTGAGCGAGTCCGCGCCGATGCTTGCGGCCCGGGGCATGCCTCGGCGCTCGAGCTGCTCATCCGGCCGCTGCGCCCGCTGCTTGCGCGCCCGGATGTCATGGAGATCTGCATCAACCGGCCGCTGGAGGTTTTCCTGGAGACAGGCGCCGGTTGGCGCCGCGAGCCGGCCGGTTATGCCGACCTCGACTGGTGCCGCCGCTTCGCCAAGCTGGTGGCGAATTTCAGCCGGCAACGGGTCGATGAGACTTCGCCGCTCCTTTCCGCATCTCTTCCGAGCGGCGAGCGCGTGCAGATCGCGATCCCGCCGGCGACCACACAGGGTTGCGTCGCCGTCAACATCCGGCGGCCGTCGCAGGAGGTCTGGTCGGTGAGTGAGCTCACGCAGCGCGGGATATTCCTCAGGACGCGCGCAGCGCAGAGCGGCCCGGAGGAGGTCGAGATCGAGCTGCGCGGACTCCTCGCCGAGCAAAGATACGAGGCTTTCATGCGGCTCGCGGTGCGCAGCCGGCGCAACATCGTGGTGTCGGGCCCCACCGGATCGGGGAAGACGACCTGGACCAAGGCGCTGATCCGGGAGATTCCACCCCAGGAGCGGCTGGTCACCATCGAGGATGCGCCGGAGCTGGTGCTCGACACGCATCCCAACCACGTGCGGCTCTACTACAGCAAGGATGCCCAGGGCCTCGCCCGGGTCACACCGAAACAGCTCCTCGAGGCCACCCTGAGGATGAAGCCCGATCGCATCCTCCTTGCGGAGCTGCGTGCCGAAGAGGCGTTCGACTACCTGCGCAACGTCAACTCCGGACATCCCGGCTCGATCACCAGCGTCCATGCTTCGAGCGCCGCGCTGGCATTCGAGCAACTCGTGCTGCTCGTGAAGCAGAGCGAAGGCGGCCGGCAGCTGGCCCGCCGCGACATTCGCAGTCTCCTGCGGCGCCTCATCGACGTGGTCATCCAGTGCGGCGTGGAGGGTCACCAGCGGTACATCAAGGAGATCTGGTACCAGCCTCGGTCCGCCTCGGGCGCGCCGCCAGCGCGCGCTTCCCGCTCTGCGGAGCCGCTCCAATGCTGATCGGGTCCGTTGGGACGATCCCCGAGGCGCTGCGCGGCTGGTCGGGCCTCGCGTGGGACTTCGCCGCCGTGCAGGGCTCCATGTGGATGGCGATGGCGCGCGGGCGCGCGCAGTGGCGGGCCTACGCTGCTTCGCCGGCGGTTGCGGGAGCACTCATGATCGCGACCGGAGTTGGCTTGTCTCTCGCCAGCCCGCTCGTTCATTCGATGCACATCGCCGCCGGCGGCTTGACGGAATACGTGCTCGGCGCCGGCGTTTGCGGCCTGCTGGGCTACGGTGGGGGCCGCGTGCTCGCCGCGCCGTCCCGGAGCACCGAGGACCACATCAGGGGGACAACGGTCTTCGACGCAGAGGAAGTCGCCGCGGAGCACGGCAGGCGGCACGCGAGCGGACGTGCGCGCGGCGCGTCAGCGGAGGGGCGACAGGGCGGGATCACGCTCGCCGGTGTTCCCGTCCCCGCGAGCGACGAGACGAAACACTTCAAGCTCATGGGCACGACGGGCGCCGGCAAGAGCACGGCCATTGCCGAGCTGTTGGCCGGCGCACTCCGCCGCGGCGATCGGGCCATCATCGCGGACCCCGACGGTGGCTACCTGAGTCGCTTCTTCGATGCGCGTCGTGGAGATGCGATTCTGAGCCCTTTCGAGCCGGGAGGCGCCAAGTGGGACCTTTTCGGGGAGATTCGCGAAGAGTACGACATCGACCAGCTCGCGCTCGCTCTCATCCCGGACCACGAGGGACAGGACCGGAGCTGGCGCGGCTACGCGCGCACGCTCTTTTCCGCCGTGACCAGTCAGGCGCGCGCCGGTGGAGTCACGGACGTCAAGGAGCTCTTCGAGCTGCTCGTCGTCGCGAAGAAGGGAGATCTCGAAGTGCTGACTGCGGGCACGCCGGCGCAAGCGTTTTTCGAAGAGCACAACGACAGGATGCTGGACTCCATCCGATCCGTACTGACCTCCGCCGTCGGCGCGCTGCAGCACGTCGCGCGTCAGGAGTCGCAGCCGCTTTCAGTCAGGCAATGGGTACAGTCAGGAAGGGGCGTGCTTTTCATCCCGTACCGCGCCGGGCAGATCGCGGCGCTGCGATCGACGGTCTCCGCGTGGATGCGGATCGGCATTTTCGAGGCGATGAGCCGGCCTGAGACCGATCAGAGACTGTGGTTCGTCGTCGACGAGCTCGATGCGCTCGGGCAGATCGATGGCTTGAAGGATGCGCTCGCGCGCCTGCGCAAGTTCGGCGGGCGCTGTGTGCTGGGATTTCAGTCGGTCGCGCAGGTTTCCAGCACATACGGTAAAGGCGAGGCGCAGACGATCGTGGAGAATTGCGGAAACTCGTTGATTCTCCGTTGCTCCGCGAGCGAGCACGGCGGGACTTCGCAATTCGCCTCGCGCCTCATCGGCCAGCGCGAGGTCGTGCGTATCGCGCGCTCGAAGTCCCGGCGGCCCGGTGACCTCCTGCCTTCGATCACGGAGTCGGAGCACCGGCAGGTCGAGCCGGCGGTGATGGATTCTGAGATCGAGCGGCTGCCGGATCTGGCGGGGTTCCTCAAGCTGGCCTCCTCGCCTGATTGGCTGCGGGTCAGTCTGCATCCGCTGCAACGGGCGCGAGAGGTTCCAAACCGCTCGGGTCCGCCACGGGAGGCGAGCCGCGCGAATGAATCGGGCGCGTTCCTGGATGGATGGGAACATGACTGAGCAGGCGATGGGCGGTGAGGCGATGAAGCACGGGCTCCTGATGGAGGCGGCCCTGGCGCAGCAGCGTCTCGGCCAGGAATGCCTGGAGAGACTCGCGGCGCACACGCGCGATCTCGAGGGCATCGTGCGCAATGAGGTCCGCCGGACCGTTGCCGAGGAGCTCGGGAATCTGGAGAGCCAGAGCCGCCTCGCCGCGGACTCCCTCCACCGCGTGCGCCGCGCGGCCAATGTACGGGTGCTCCTGTGGACGGTGTCCATCGCAACCGTCTGTTCCGCGGTCGCCATGGGGGAGGCGTGGTGGATGCTGCCTTCACGAGCGGAAATCACCGAGCTGCGCTCCCGCCGCGACGCTCTCCTCGCCAACATCGCGCAGCTGCAGCGCCGCGGGGGCGCCGTAGACCTCAGAAGGTGCGGGGCTCGCGGCCGGCTCTGCGTGCGGGTGGATCGTCATGCTCCGGTCTACGGAGCGAATGCCGATTACCTGATCATCCAAGGATACTGAGCCAGAAGCGAGTGGGTCATGTCAGTCGCGTGGATGGCGTCGTGGAATCTGGCTGCGGTGCGCCCGGTGATCGAAGGGTTCCTGGTCATCGTGCTGCTTCTTGCGTTCGCGCTCTCGCGCGGATCGCGAGACCGGGATGTTCACCGGCGCGGCGCCAGAATAGAGCCGGGCCGCGCCGCGCAGCGGCGTACCGCGCGCTTGCAACTCCTGCGCCACAAACCGCCGCTCACGCTCGCCGGCATCGGCATACCTGCGCATGACGAGGTCAAGCATTTCAAGCTGATCGGCACGACCGGTACGGGGAAGTCCACGGCGATTCGCGAGCTGCTCGCGAGCGCGCTGTACCGGGGCGACCGCGCGGTGATCACCGATCCGGACGGCGGCTATCTCGCGCGGTTTCACGATCCTGGCCGCGGCGATGTGATCCTGAATCCGTTTGACTGGCGGTCCGCGAGATGGGATCCCTTCGCGGAGATCCGCGCGCCTTACGATGCCGAGCAGCTCGCGAGCAGCCTGGTGCCCTCGACGGAGGATGCCTCGGGGCGGGAATGGCGCGGGTATGCGCGCACCTTTCTCGCTGCGGTGGTGCGCCGCTGTCACGAGATCGGCTGTCACGATGTCGCCGGGCTGTGGCGGTTGATCGCGATGGCGCCGAGCGCGGAGCTGCGCCCGATCGTTGCAGGCACACCCGCGCAGCCCTTTCTCGAGCCGGAGAACGCCCGCATGTTCGGCTCCATTCGCTCGGTCGCCGGCTCGGCGGCCGCCGCTCTGGAGCACGTTCAGGCGCAGCGCGCGCGGGCCTTCTCCGTGCGGAACTGGATCGACGACGGCCGGGGCGTCCTCTTTCTTCCCTACCAGGCGAGTCAGATCGCTGCGCTGCGAACGATCATCGCGACCTGGGTACGGCTCGCCATCTTCCAGGCCCTGTGCGATGAGAGTACCGATCGGCGCCTGTGGCTGATCGTCGATGAGCTCGACGCGCTGGGCGCGATCGATGGCCTGAAGGATGCGCTGGCGCGGCTGCGAAAATTCGGCGGTCGCTGCGTTTTGGGATTCCAGTCTATTTCGCAGGTGTCGAGTACCTACGGCGGCGAAGCACAAACCCTGGTGGAAAACTGCGGCAACACCCTGATCCTGCGCTGTTCCGCGAGCGAGCACGGCGGGACCTCGCAATTCGCCTCGCGGCTGATCGGCGAGCGGGAAGTCGCGCGCCGGAGTACCTCCCGGGGCCGCGACGGCGGCGGACTGTTCGACGGACGGGGTTGGCGCCGGTCCATGAGCGTCAGCGAGCAGCGCATCACGGAGGCGGCGGTGCTGCCGTCGGAGCTGGAGCAGCTTCCTGACCTCACCGGATATCTGAAGAGGGCCTCGTCCGCCGTGTGGCTGAGAGTGCGCCTGCGGCGCGAGTGTCACTGAAGAGGCGGTAGACCCATGGCGATCTTTCATCTGGACATCAGACCGGTCACGCGCAGCACCGGCCGAAACGCGACCAGTGCTGCCGCTTACCGATCGGGCGAGAGCATCCGGGACGAGCGCACCGGCACGCTCTACAACCACAGCAAGCGCCAGGACGTGCTTCATAAGGAGATCTTCCTGCCGACGAAACTCGAGGGCCCCGACGCCGGCATGGAGTGGGCGCGCGAGCGCGCGAGTCTGTGGAATGCGGCGGAGAAGGCCGAGAAGCAAAGCAACTCGCGCGTGGCGCGCGAGTACATGGCTGCGCTGCCCGCCGAGCTGTCGCCGGAGCGCCGCATCGCCCTCGCCAGGGCCTTCTCCCGGGAGATTGCCGACCGCTACAACGTCGCCGTGGATCTCGCCATCCACGAGCCGCGGCCGCAAGGTGATCCGCGCAACTTCCACGCCCACCTGCTCGCGACGACCCGGGAAGTGACGCCGGAGGGCCTCGGCGCGAAGGCCGGGATCGACATGACAGGAGAGGTGCGCAGCGAGCTCGGGCTGCCTCCGTCCCGCCAGGAGTTCGTGACGCTGCGTGCGCGCTGGGCGGAGCTGACCAACGAGGCCTTGCGCGAAGCCAACAGCGAGGCGCGCATCGATCACCGCAGCCTCGAGGCGCAGGGCATCGATCGTGAGCCGACGCCCCATCTGCCGCGCGGCGCGATCGCTGCCGAGAGGCGAGGCGAGCGGAGCGAGGTGGCTGAGCGGATCCGGGAGCGGCACCGACAACGGGTCGTGGCGCGGAATGAGGAAAAGGAGGCGCAGAAGAGTGCGGGGGTGCCGGAGAGGTCCGAAGCGCAGCCCATGGAGGCGCGGCCGCAGGATATGGAGGCCCGGCGCCGGCAGGCGGTTCAGGACTGGCTCGAGATTCGCGCGAGCCGAGAGCGGACGGCGCATGCACGGGAAGGAAAGAGCTCGCCGCCACTCTCCATGGACGAGATCCGCCAGCGGGCGGTCGCGGCCTGGCGGAGCCTCCGGGCAAGGGAGGCGGAAAGTCCGTCTGCCCCGGCAAAGCCTCGGGATCGCGATGCCGGACGCGACCGGGAAGAAATCGGGCGGGAGCGCGATACGCCGGGCTTCGGCGACGACATTTCCGGATGAGATCGCGGGGAGTGCGAGCCTCGGCAACGGTGTGCGTTTTCCGGCTCTGCCGTTTGCCTCCTGTTTTGCATACTCGCCGGGCAGCGGCGGGCCTGTTTGCGAGGAGGGTAGGCTCCTACGCGCACGCCTGAAGGCTATGGACGAGATTTGGTTGCCGCGCTTCGTCGCCCAGGTCTGGTTGGAGGCGATAGGTCATAGACGCTTCGCCTCGAGCCTCGGAGATGTGATTCTGGTGCCCGTTCCGGGCAGTGCTCCCGTACCCGCCGCACCGTGGGTGGGCGAGCGTCTGGCCTGGTGCCTGAAGGAGGTTGGACTGGCAGCGGAGGTCTGGCCGGTCCTGCGCCGCCGCTCAGCCGTCAGAAAGTCCGCCTTTGCACCCGCGGGCGAGCGGCCTTCGGTCCTCGAGCATTACACCTCCTTCGGCATCGAGCACGCATTCATCGATCGGGCGTCGACGTGCGGGAGAGGCTTCGTGCGAGAGCGTGGGGCGCCCCTGCGATTGACGCTCGTGGATGATGTGATCACCCGCGGCCGAACCCTGCTCGCCGCGGCCGGTAGATTGCACGCGGCGTTCCCGCACGCGCAGATCCGCGCATTCGCGCTCCTGCGCACGCTGGCGCCGGGCGAGAAACTCTGCAGGCTGCTCGATCCCTGCGAGGGAGAGGTGCGTTGGGTTTTCGGTGATGCTCGGAGAGTTCCGTAGCTCAGTTGTCAAAATTGGTGCTGAAGGCGAGCATCATGCCGCCCTGCACCGGCACCAGCGAGAGCTCGGAGTCTTCCTGCTCCTCGCGCTGTTGGCTGCGGTCCATGACGAAGTGCGCCGTCGCCATGCCGAGCGCCGCGCCGGCAACCGTGTCCGAGAGCCAGTGGGCGTTGTGCTTCATCCGCAGGTACGCGGTACCGATTCCGATGCCGTAGCCGATCGTGCGGCGCAGCCAGCGGAACTCCGGGTTGCCGGATTCCGCGAGCACCGTGCCGACGGCGAAGGCCGCAGCGGTGTGCTCGGAGGGGAAGGAGGTTCCGCCGCCAAACCAGTGGTTCGCGTCGGTGGTGGAGTCCGGGCGCGGGCGGCGGACGACGTATTTGAGGGCATATACGGTCACGAGGCTGAGGCCGCCCGACTCCAGCATGTTCCCGGCCTCGGTCTCGCCCGCATGACTGCCGATCAGGGTCGCGTAACCCCAGGTGCCGAGGAAAAGCGCGGCGCCGGGCAGGGCGTCCTTGAGCTCGCCGCTCTCCTTCGGTCCATAAGGCAATCTCGAGCCGCTGACGTAGTGCGTGCGAGCCTGTGAGTCGTAGTGATGGGCGACGGCAATCGCGGCCAGCGCGCCGCCGAAGTACTCCCAGTCGCGGCCGTTCCAGCGCAGCGGGGCGGTGTAATAAGCCTCGGCGTCCTTCAGCGTGCGCTCGACCAGCCCCGGGCGCGGCGGCGGGTATTGAATCTGTGAGCCGGGCTGCATCGTCCCGGGTTGCTGGGGCGGTTCCGTCGGGGCCTGCGAGCCGGCGTCCTGGGCATGAGCCGCGGGCAATCCCAGGGCCAGAGGCAGGACGACGCCCAGAGCCGCGGCGCAGAGGCTGATACGGATGCGCATCGGCGAATTCTACGGGAATTGAGTTATTCAAATCAGGAGTATATATTATCCGCATCAGTATAGACCCTGGTCGACGCGCGAATGCCCTCGCTCACCTACCCGTCGAGCCGCTATGAGCCCTCGCCGCTCATCGACCTGCAGTCGCGGACCGAGCGGGAGCGCCTGAGCTGCGGAGCGCTCAAGGCGTTCTTCAACATCATGGATCGCTGGCAGGTGCGCGACGAGGATGCCCGCCAGCTCCTCGGCGGCGTCACGAACGGACCCTACTACGAGATGAAGAAGGATCCTCAAGGACGCACGCTCGAAGGCGACCGGCTGATGCGGATCTCCTACCTGATAGGGATCTTCAAGGCGCTCAATATCCTGCATTCGGAGGCGCTTGCCGACGAGTGGGTGAGGCTGCCCAACACCAATCGCATTTTCGGCGGCGCGACGCCGCTCGCCTTCATGCTGCAGGGGGGACTGCCGGCGATGCAGACCGTGCGGCGACTGCTCGACGCCCGCCGGGGCGGCTTTTGAGCCCAGCGCGCGAGCCGCGCGCGGCGGCAGGTGCGGTGCCGCCGCTCACGCTCGTGAGGCGCTACGACACCCACCGCCTGATTCCCTCGAAGTACGGCGATGCGAGCGTGTTGGCACGCATCGCGGACGACGATGCGCACCTTGCCGAGATCTTCGACCTCGACAACGCCACCAATGACCGGCTCCTGGCGGAGAACGACAGGTCGCCCGGCATCGGCGTGCACGAGCTGGTCTTCGGCGTTCCCTACTACCGCATCGTCAACGCGGCGTTCTCACACCCTCATCCGCTCGGCGGCCGGTTCAACGACCCGGAGCGCGGCGCCTGGTACACCGCATTCGAGCTCAAGACCGCGCAGGCCGAAGTGGCGTTCCACAGGACCGTGCACCTCGCCGAGATCGGCCGCTTCCACGACGAGGTGACCTTCGACGACTACCTGTCGGACTTCAGCGCCGAGTTCCACGATCTGCGGGGCCAGGACGCGTTTCGCGACTGCCTGGATCCCGACAGTTACGTGCAATCCCAGGCGCTGGCCGAGCGGCTGCAGGCGCAAGGCTCGCTCGGAGTCGTCTTCCCCAGCGTGCGCCGTCCCGGTGGTACGTGTCTGGCCTGCTTCCGGCCGGCGCTGGTGGGCAACGTGCGCAGGAAAGCCACCTATGGCTTTCGCTGGAGCGGTGAGCCGGCACCGGCGATCGCCCTGGTTTCCCGGTAAGAATTACAGCTTCGCAGCGCCGCCCGCCGCGGGCACCCGGGTTGCTGTCGCAGAACGGCAACCAACACGGGATCAACAACAAACCCCATGAGCTCGACCGCGGCCTCGGCACGCCTCACCTTTCTCTGGGAATCGCCGGCGACGCTTTGGGGCGCGCTGACGACGGTCGATCACAAGAAGCTCGCGATGAGGTATCTCATCACCTCCATGGTGTTCCTCATCGCCGGAGGCATCGAGGCGCTCATCATGCGCCTGCAGCTCGCGCAGCCGGGGATGAAGCTGCTCGCGCCCGAGACCTACGATCAGATCTTCACGATGCACGGCAGCACCATGATCTACTGGTATGCCGCGCCGGTTCTCTCGGGCTTCTCCGTCTACCTGGTCCCGCTCATGATCGGAGCGCGGGACATGGCCTTCCCGCGGGCGAATGCCTTCAGCTACTGGACGTTCCTCTTCTCGGGGATATTCATCTACACCAGCTTCCTCGTCAGTCAGGCGCCGCATGCCGGCTGGTTCGCCTACACGCCGTACACGCTGAAGCAGTACTCGCCCGGCCTCAACATGGATTACTTTGCGATCGCCCTGATCTTTCTCACGATCTCGCAGACGGTCGGCGGCATCAATTTCCTGGTGACCATCTTCAGGCATCGGGCGCCGGGCATGTCCGTGAATCGCATGCCCATCTTCATGTACAGCACCAGCACGAACTCGGTTCTGTCGATTCTCGCCATGCCGACGCTGTGTGTCGCGTGTGTCTTCCTGCTGCTCGACCGCAACTGGGGCACGCATTTCTACGACGTCAGCCACGGCGGCAGCACGCTCCTTTGGCAGCAACTCTTCTGGTTCTTCGCCCATCCGTGGGTCTACATCGTCTTCCTGCCGGCCACCGGCATGATTTCCATGCTGCTGCCGGTATTCAGCCGCCGGCCGATCGTCGGCTATGCCTACGTTGCCATCTCGACGGTGCTCACCGGCGCCTTCGGCTTCGGCGTCTGGATGCACCACATGTTCGCGACCGGCGAGCCGCTGATGTCGATCAGTTACTTCTCGGCCGCCAGCATGATGATCTCGCTCTTCAGCACCATCCAGATCTACGCCTGGATCGCGACCCTGTGGAAGGGCAAGCCGGTGCTCACCACCTCGATGTGCTTCGCGCTCGCCTTCATCGCGGTATTCATCATCGGCGGTCTCAACGGGGTGATCACCGCCCTCATCCCCTTCGACTGGCAGTTGAACGACAGCTACTGGATCGTGGCGCACATCCACTACGTGCTGGTGGGCGCCAACCTCTTCCCGGTGCTCGCCGGCTTTTACTACTGGCTGCCGAAGATGACCGGCCGGATGATGAACGAGCGCCTCGGCATGATCAGCTTCTGGACGATCCTGATCGGCTTCAACGCCGCCTTCTTTCCCATGCACTTCCTCGGCCTCCTCGGCATGCCGCGCCGGATCTACACCTACAGCCCCGGCCTGGGCTGGGGCGACTGGAATCTCGCCGTGACGGTCGGGGCGTACCTTCTCGGCGCGGGGATCCTGCTGACGGTCATCAACTTCTTCGTGAGCGCCAAATACGGGCGGCCCGCGGGCCCGAATCCCTGGAACGCGGACACGCTCGAATGGTCGACGCCTTCACCGCCGCCGCCCTACGGCTCGGTGCACATTCCCACCGTGCAGAGCCGGCATCCTCTCTGGGACGAGCACGATGAGGAGTACGACCCCGAGGACGCGAGGGTGCTCGACCGTGAGCGCATGACGATCTCCACCACCTGGCTCGATGCGCTGCCGATCGGACTCGCCAAGATGCCCGACGACTCGATCTGGCCGCTCGTGCTCTCCCTGGCGCTCGCCGCCATCGCCGGCCTGGTGCTGGTGAAGTCGATGTGGTGGACGCTCGCGCCGATCGTGGTGGGGCTCGCCGTCACGGCGGCCTGGCTCTGGCCGAAAGAGGAGAAGCACGCCGCATGAGCGCGAACGCAGTGCTCGAGAGCAACGGCGCGAGCCGCGAGTGGGTGAGCGCGCAGGCGATCCGCGATCTGCCGATCGATCAGGGTCGCGGCACGGGCGCGATGGCGTGGTTCATCGCCTCGGAGGCGATGGTGTTCCTCGGCCTTTTCTTCAGCTACTACTACCTCGGCCATCGGCAGCCGCGCTGGCCGATCGGCGATCCGCCCGACCTGACGTTGCCCACCGCGATGGTGTTCATCCTGTTCCTGAGCTGCATCGCGCTCTGGGCGGGCGGGCGGCTGCTCGAGCAGGGGCGGCAGCTCCCCGCGCGGGGCGCGCTCCTCCTGACCATCCTCCTCGGCTGCGGGTTCCTGGTGCTCAATGCCTTCGACTATGACTCCGAGTCGCAGCTTCAGCCCGTCACCCAGAATCCCTACACGTCCATCTTCTATACCATCGGCGGCGTTCACGCGGCGCATCTGATCCTCGGGCTTCTTTTCCTTCTCTACGCGGCGGTGCTGCCGCGTCCGGGTCTGACCGACAAGCCTCCTCACGGTGCTTACCGCAATGCGGCCATGTACTGGTACTTCGTGACGGCCGTGTGGCTCGTCATGTACGCCATCATGTACATCGGGCCTCATCACGTGGTCGGAGCCAATCCCGCGCTTCACTGAGGACCCTGCAGACGATGGCCGCAACACAACCTCCGCCCACGCGTGCGAGCATCTGGTACGGCATTTTCGCCGCACCCGTCGCGTTCGGGATCCAGGAGATCCTCGACTGGCTCATCTCGAGCGGCGCCTGCCCGTCGGGCAATCCGGCCGACATCGGCGGCATGCCCCTCTTTACCAACACCCGCGCGATCCTCTGGGGCATCGGCGCGGGGGCGCTGGTCATCGCCGCCGTGGCGCTCTGGATCGGGATCGGCGCCTGGCGGCAATCCCACGATCCCTCCTTCCTCTCGATCCGGGCGCGCCTGCGCTCGGACTACCAGGCCGCGGCGGCAATGCTGGTGAGCGCCGTGTTCCTGATCGCGATTCTCTGGCAGACGGTCGGCATCTTCGTGCTGCCCGAGTGCGGGGTCGTCAGATGAGGCGACTCCCGGCGCTCGTCAGCCTCGTGGCCGTGGCGTCACTGCTGCCGCTGCTCGCGGGCTGCCGCGGCGACCGCTACACGCCTCCCGCGGAGGTCGTGCCCGGCGGCAACCCGCAGGCCGGCGCGCAACTCATCGAGCGCTATCGCTGCGGCGCCTGTCACACCATCCCCGGCATCAGGGACGCGGACGGCCTCGTAGGCCCGCCGCTCACTCTCTTCGCCCGCCGCACGTATGTCGGCGGCGAGGTACCCAACACGCCGCCCAATCTCATCCACTGGATCATGGACCCGGCCTCGATCGAGCCTGGCACGGCGATGCCGGCACTCGGGTTGAGCGAGCAGCAGGCGCGGGACGTGGCGGCCTATCTCTACACGTTGAGGTGAATGACGTGACGGCGAATGACGGCAGGCAACGATCGACCCGGTGGGCTCTGACCGCCGCTACCCTTGCGGCACTCGCGCTGGCAGGCTCCGCGGCATTCGCGCAATCCAGCGTGTCCTCACCCCCGCCCCCGACCGCCGAAGGGGCGCCGACCCCGCAGCAGCTCAATCCGCTGCCCGCGGCGGCCGACATTCACACCGTCGCACCGCTCGCGGACGGCCAGTGGACCGTCCCGGCCGGGGACGTCGCGAATACCCGCTTCAGCCCGCTGAAGCAGATCAACGCGACCAACGTTTCCAGTCTCAAGGTCGTCTCGACGATGGCGGACGGCATCGCCCACGGTTGGGAAGGTCAGCCGCTCGTCGTCGGCGACACGATGTATGTCGTGACTCCATATCCGGACAAGCTGATCGCGATCGATCTGAAGGCTCCGCAGGGACCGGTCAAGTGGATCTACAACCCGCGTCCCGACCCGAGGTCCCAGGGCGTCGCGTGCTGCGACGTCGTCAACCGTGGCGCCGTCTACGCCGACGGCAAGATCATCTACAACCTCCTCGACGTCGAGACCGTGGCCGTGGACGCCAAGACCGGCAAGCAGGTCTGGCGTACGAGGCTCGGCAGCATCCGCAACGGCACGACCATGACCATGGCGCCGCTCGTGGTCGGCGACAAAGTGCTGGTCGGCAACTCGGGAAACGAGCTCGGGACGCGCGGCTGGATCACGGCGCTCAACGTGAGCGACGGCTCCATCGCCTGGCGGGCCTACAGCACCGGCAGCGACAAGGACTGCCTGATCGGCCCCGGCTTCAAGCCGTTCTATGTGAAAGACCGCGGCAAGGATCTCGGCATCGAGACCTGGCCGCCCGGGCAATGGAAGATCGGCGGCGGCGCCGTCTGGGGCTGGATCTCCTACGATCCCGAGACCAAGCTGATCTTCTACGGCGATGGCAATCCCGGTACCTGGGACCCGACCCAACGGCCTGGCGCCAACAAGTGGTCGAACACGCTCTTCGCGCGCAACCCCGAGACCGGCCAGGCCGTCTGGGCGTTTCAGGAGGATGCGCACGACGCCTGGGATTACGACACCACCATCGAGAACATCCTCGTCGACATGCCCTGGCACGGCCAGATGCGCAAGCTCCTGATCCATCCGGGCCGGATGGGATTCGTCCAGGTGTTCGATCGTACCGATGGGCAGTTGCTCTCCGCCGAGAAGTACGTACCGGTCAACTGGGCGCGCTCATATAGCCTGCAGACGGGCCTCCCGGACGAGGATCCTGCCTATCGGCCGCATCTCGGGGCGACGACGTCCAACATTTGTCCGTCCTCGACCGGCGGCAAGGACTGGAACCCCACCGCCTTCGATCCGCAGACCGGGCTCCTCTACATCCAGGCCCACAATGTGTGCATGACCGATACCCCGCACAAGGCGAACTACATCGCGGGCACGCCCTACCTGGGCGCGGATGTCACGATGTTTCCCGGACCGGGAGGGTGGGAGGGCGCGCTCATCGCGTGGGATGTCGCTGACGCGCGGCCGGTGTGGACGTTGAAGGAGACGAAGCTGCCGCTCTTCGGCGGCGTACTCGCGACCGGCGGCAATCTCGTGTTCTACGGCACGCTCGATGGCTGGTTCCGGGCCGTCGACGCGCGCACCGGCAAGATTCTCTGGCAGTTCAAGACGAGCTCGGGAATCGTCGGTGAGCCGATGACGTTCGTGGGACCGGACGGCAAGCAGTACATCGCCGTGTACTCCGGCGTCGGCGGTTGGCTTCCGGCCGCCGCCCTGCCGAGCGTGTCGGAAACGGACCCGACCGCGGCTCTTGGCACGGTCGGGGCGGTGCCCGACATCAAGAAGTACACGAGCGCGGGAGGTGTGTTGTATGTATTCGGATTGTAGGCTGTTCCTGATTGCCCTGGCAGGGCTGATCCCGCTGGCGGCGAGCGGTTGCTCGGCATCGGATCCGCCGCCGTCCGATGCGGGTGCGCCGCCGGCCGCCGCCGCAACGGCTGCAGAGACGCCGGCGGTGCAACTTCCCGGCACGCCCACCCAGCCGTTGGCAGGGACCGTGCCGCCGGTGATGGCTCCCGTCGGGCCCATTCCGGGGCCGCAGGTCGAGGGCGAGGATCCCGCCACCACGATGCAGAACCCGTATGCCAACGACCCCTCCGCGCTCGAGCAGGGGCGACAGCTTTTCGTCGCGATGAACTGCGCCGGCTGTCATGGCGGCCATGCGGGCGGCGGCATGGGACCGGATCTGCGGCCGGATCACATCTTCCGCTACGGCAACCTGCCGGCGAATCTCTTCGACTCCATCTCCATGGGACGCGCCATGGGAATGCCCTCGTGGGGAACGAAGCTGCCGCCCGATGTGATCTGGAAGCTGGTGGCCTACATCCAGTCTCTCGGAACCCAGGAGGAGCCGGACAAGGCGGCGCCCGCGCCGGCTCATGCGCCTGATTCCATCGCCTCGCCGTCCTACTGACCGCCATGCGCGCCCTCCGGCACATTCGTCTGGCACCCCTGGCGCTCGGGGCGCTTCTCGCGGGCTGCAGCACGCCGATGAATTACATGATCGGCAACGGCGGCGTGGGCGCACGTTCCGCCGCGTGGCTCGGCTGGCAAGCCATCATCGCTTTCTGCGCCGCGACGCTCGTCACCTGGGCCTTTCTGCTCTGGTTCGCGCTGCGCCGCCGCGGGACGCTCGCGGAGCACGAGCCGATCGACATCAACCAGGGCCAGGCCTGGATTCTCATCGGCGGCTTCCTGGTGCCGATCGGCGTGCTCATCTTTCTATTCGTCGACATGATGGTCGTCCTCGCCTCGGAGCCGGTCGCGAAGCCGGTGAGCCCCGCCCCGGACATCGTGGTTTCCGGGCAGCAGTGGTGGTGGAACGCGACTTATCGATTCAAGGGCCGGCCGGATCTGACCCTGAGCCTGCCCACCGAGATTCACATTCCGGTCGGCAAGGCGATGATGATCGAGGTGCGCAGCGCCGATGTCATGCATTCCTTCTGGGTGCCGAAACTCAACGGCAAGATCGACCTCGTTCCGGGACTCAACAATTACGAGGTCCTCGAGGCCGTCGAGCCCGGAACCTATCTCGGGCAATGCGCCGCCTACTGCGGCGAGCAGCACGCCCACATGAAGCTGCGCGTCATCGCGCAGACGCCAAAAAACTATGAAGCGTGGCTCGCGCACCAGCGGGCTCCCGCGGCCGCGCCCACGAGCCAGGAGGCATTGCGCGGCGAGCAGGTCTTCATGGGCGGCGCCTGCAGCCTCTGCCACACCATCCGCGGCACGCCGGCCATGGGCCAGTTCGGGCCCGATCTGACGCATCTCGCGAGCCGCCAGACCATCGCCGGCGGAATGCTCCCCAACGATACCGCCGACCTCGAGGCCTGGATCACCCACGCCCAGGCGCTGAAGCCCGGCAGTCCGATGCCCGACCTGCCGCAGTTTCGCGGCTCGGATCTGCGTGCCCTGGTGACGTACCTGCAAGGCTTGAAGTGACGGCGATCGCCCCCTGATCGAGCCTGCGGCCGAGAAAGAGGAAGAACACCAACCCGAAGAGCGCCGCCCCGGGCACCCACATGGCGGTGCCGCCGAGCTCCTGGTCCATGACCGGTGAGATCGGCAGGAATCGCCCGCAGACCGCGTAGACCGGGTACCAGTTGGTTTGCGAGAAAGCGAGCGCCGCCGAGACCAGCGTCATGGGCAGCATGGCGAGATAGAGAAAGATGAAGCGCTGCCGCAGCCGCAAGCGGGCCGGCGGATGCGGCCGCGGGTCGAGCATCAGATGCCAGAACGGCAGGCCGCCCAGCACCATGCTCCAGGACATGATCCGATAGAGCCGGTTGCTCAACATGACTTCGAAGAAGAGGGGCGGAAGGAGCCAGATGAGCTGACTCACGACATACAGGGCAGTCGCGGTGCGGACGTCGAGCAGGAGGCGGGAGGGCGCTTCCAGAGAGCGCCGGGCGGCCTGCCACCGCGGTTGCGCCCACCGCGGCAATCCCCGCAAGAGCGTCGCGCCCGGCGCCGCGGCGGCGAGCAGCGCAGGTCCCAGGTCGTGCAGCGCGAAGTGCTGCAGCTGCAACACGAAGAACATGTGACTCGCGTAGTAGTCGCAGGCCGTCTGCAGGGCCGAATAGAGGACCCCGAGACCGGCAAAATAGGCGATCCGGCGCGAGTGGGAGACTGCAACCCGCTCGCCGGCCGCGCCGCGGACGTAGAGCGCCACCGCGAGCCCGGTCGTGAGCAGCACTGTCGGCGAGAACTGCCAGGGAAGCAGGAAGTCGAATGTTGTCGGCGCGGCAGTCAGGGCAGGCAGGCCCGCAATCTCCGTTCCGCACGCGGCCCTCCGGACCTGCGACGTCGCCGTAGGCCGCGTCAACCCAGCCGCTGGAACGCGGCCGCGAGCAGCGCGAGCAGCAGAGCCGGCGGCATCACGAGCAGCCCCAACCGCAAGAACTTCAAGCCATCGACGTGAACCTTCTCCCGGCGCAGCGCGATCAGCCAGAGGATGGTCGCGAGCGAGCCCGTGACCGACAGATTCGGCCCGAGGTCCACGCCGATGAGCAGTGCATCCTGCACATGCGTCGAGACCTGACCCGCGCCCGAGAGGGACCCCGCGATCAGGGCCACCGGCAGATTGTTCATGACGTTGCACGCGGCGCCGATGCCGCCGCCCGCGGCCAGCACGGATCCATAACCGGCGCTCGCAGCCAGGTGTTGCAACCCCGCACCGAGAGCCGCGAGCACGCCCGTGCGGCCGAGGCCTTCGACGAGGACGAACAATCCCGCAACGAGCGGCAGCACTCCCCACGACACTCCTTTGACGATTCGCCAGGGCGGGCGCCGCTCGAGGGCCGAGGCCAGCGCCGTGGCGCCAACGCCTGCGATGAATGTAGGCGCGCCGAGCTGCAGCCCGGCGGCCGACGCCGAGAGGAGCCCCACGGCGGTGAGGCCGATACCGCAGGCCGCGAGCTTCGCACCGCGGCTGAGGGGCGGCAGCGGCACCTCCGTGGCGTGATCCGTCGATAGCGCTCGGCTCTGCGTCATGCGCAGCACCCAGAAAGTCACGACGATCGCGACGATGGAGGGCAGGGTGAAGCGCTCGAGCCAGAGCGGCAGTGGCGGCATGTGGCTCGCGAAGACCACCAGGTTGGCGGGATTCGAGATCGGCAGCACGAAGCTCGCCGCGTTGGCGATGAAGGCACAAATCAGCAGATATGGCAGCGGCTCCGTGCGCGCCTGACGCGCCGCGGAGTAGACGGCGGGTGTGAGTACGACGGCGGTCGCATCGTTGGAAAGAAACGCGGTGACGATGATCCCAACAACGTAGACGAGCGCGAACAGCCGCCGCGGCGAGCCCCGGGCCCAGCGCACCGCGAGCGCCGCCACCCAATCGAAAAGACCCTCGGTCCGGGCCAGCTCCGCGAGCAGCATCATGCCGGCGAGAAAGAGATAGACGTCCGTCCCCTTGCGCACCGCCATCCAGGCCTCGCCGGGGGAGAGCAGGGAGCCCGAGACGAGGATGAGCGCTCCGGCGACCGCCCACAGGGCCTCCGACACTCCCCAGGGGCGGATCATGATGCCGAAGGTCACCAGGGCGGTGATCAGCCAGATGACCTCATCGGCGGCATTCACATGAATCAGCGGCACGGGCGGTCTCGAGGCGCAGGGTCCGCGATTGGAACCGCCGCGGCTGCCGCCGTCAAGGCTACGCGCACGCCGCGGCGACGCCGACGCTTGGCCGGGCAATCCCCCTGGCGGTTGGACTGGGCGATCGGCCGTAGCGGCTGCGTGGGCGCCTTGCCCGCCTACGACAGCAGTCGTAGAATCCGCTGATGACGCAGTTTCGGCTGCCCGCGGACGAGCTCGAATATGGCGTGCTCGCCGAGCTCTGGCAGCTCGGCGCGGCCTCGGTGCGCGAGCTGCACGATCGCCTCGGCGCCAGGCAGGGACTGGTGTACACCACTACCGCGAAGGTGGTCGACCGGCTGCGCCAGAAGGGCCTCGTTCAACGCCAGCGCAAGGGCAACGCTTTCCTCTATCGACCCCGCGTGGCGCGTGAGGAAGTGGAGCGCGCCCGTGCCCGCAATGCCGTGACCCGACTCCTGGGCACGACCCCGCGCGCCGCCGTGGCGGCGCTGGTCGAAGCGGTGGACGATGTCGATCCGGCGCTCCTGGAGGAGCTCGAGCGTGCGGTGCTCGCGCGGCGGAAGACGAAGCATGGAGCGTGAGTCGCTGCTTTGCATCCTGGTGATGCTGCTCGGCGGCCTGGCGCTGCAGCCGTTCGTGGGGTGGCCGCCGACCGTTGCGGCGGAGCTGCCGGCTGCGGAGCTGCCGGCTGCGGAGCTCGAGCGCAGGAGTTGGCGGCGGCTCTGGTATCCGATCGTGCCGGCACTGCTGGTGGCGGCAGGGCTGTGCGGCTGGGCGCTGCGGGCGCCGGACCCGGTGCGCGATCCGCTCGACCCGTGGGTGCTGTTGGCAGCGTGGCTGCCTTTCGGCCTGATCTTCGCACGCGCGGCGGCGCGGGGCGTATGGTCGCTGTTGCGGCGGCCGATCGATTGCGGCGTCTCCACGGTCGGCCTCATCCGGCCGCAGGTGGTATTTTCCCCATTCCTCGCCAGGCAGCTCGAGGAGGGCGTGATCCGCGCCGCGCTCGCCCACGAGCGCGCGCACGAGCTTCATCGTGACCCGCTGCGCATCTGGCTCGCGCAGCTCGTCACCGATCTGCAGTGGCCGTGGCCCTGGGCGGCCCGGCGTCTGGAGATCTGGCTGGAGGCGCTCGAGCTGGCGCGGGACGATCAGGCCCGGGCCGCGGGAGCCGATGGCGCGGATCTCGCGGCGGCGGTGCTGGGGTCGGTGCGCTACCTCGAGCGGATCGCGGCTTCGCCGGGCACGCGCCTGACCGGGACTCAGCTCGCGCATGCGCGTCTGATCGGGGATGCGATCGCGCTGCGCAAGCGTGTGTCGCG
The DNA here is from genome assembly GCA_035552895.1 of Steroidobacteraceae bacterium. Taxonomy (GTDB): domain Bacteria; phylum Pseudomonadota; class Gammaproteobacteria; order Steroidobacterales; family Steroidobacteraceae; genus 13-2-20CM-66-19. The sequence continues at coordinate 62,181 of DATNEU010000016.1, read as the reverse complement.
TCTCCTGGCGCCGCTGCCGCAACGGCCTCGCGCCGCGCCGGCGGGTCTCGGCCGTCTGCGGCGCGCGGGCCTGCTGTTGGTACCGCTGCTGCTCGTGGCGCTGGTGCTGGGTGCGGTGTACGGTGAGCACGTCGTTCGCCCGTTGCTCGGAATGACCTCTTGAGGCCAGCCACCGCCCGCGTGCCGGCGGAGCCGCCTGACGGGGCGCTGCAGCGGATCGCGGTCCTGCTCACGGCAGCGCTCGTTGTGCACTGCGCCGCGGTGCAGGCGCAGACGCCCGGCGCATCCGGTGCCGTCACGCCCCCCGCGTCCGGGGCAGAAGTCCTGACCGTGCATGCGCAGCCGATCACGCAGACTTTCCAGGCATACGGTCAGGTCGAGTCCATCGCCGTCACGCAGGTGCGAGCGGTGGAAGCCGGGACGGTAGGGCGGCTGGCGCTGCCGGGTGAGCGGGTGAAGGCCGGCCAGGTGCTCGCCGTCCTCGGCGGCCCGCAGGCGGATAGCTTGCTGGCCGAGCGCCGCAGCGCCCTGCGGGCGACCTCGATCCAACTCGCAGCGGACCGCCGGAAACTCAGCGCGCAGCTCGTGACCCGGCAGACGGTTGCCACGGACGAAGCCGCTTACGCGACGGCGCGCGGCCGCCTGCAAGTGACTCTGCAGACGCTCACGCTGCGCGCCCCTGCCGACGGACAGGTGCTGGCGGTAGCTGCGGCTGACGGTGAGCAGGTTGCCACGGGTCAACTCATCCTGACGCTGTTGACCGGCCGGCCCTGGCTGAATGCGGTCTTCTACGGCGCGGATGCCCTGGCAATCCAACCCGGCATGAGTGGCCTCTTCCAGCCGACCGCAGGCGGTGCGATACCCGTTCGTGTGAAGACCGTATCCCAGGCGCTCGGACCCGGCGGCGGCGAGCAGGTTGGGCTGCTGCCCGTGTTGCCGCGGGGAGAAGGTGCCGGTGCGCTGGCGGACCGATGGCGCAGCGGTCAGTGGGGCACAGTGACGCTGGATGGGCAGAGCCAACCGATGGTGCCGGTGCCGACTCGCGCCTTGATTCTCGACCAGGCTCATTGGTGGGTGTTGGTCCGCACTCCCCGGGGTGATCGCCCACGGGAAGTGGTGCCGGGGCCGACGCGCGGGTGGACGACCTACCTCTCGCGGGGTCTCGATCCGGGAGAGCAGGTCGTGGTCGAGAACGCTTACCTCGAGTTTCATCGCGGCATCTCGCAGCGATACACCCCTCCCGATTGAGCCATGGCCGCGGCGGCTCGTCCCATCCCCCACGTGCTGATGCGCCCCGTGCTGTGGGCGCTCGTGCTCGCGGCGCTCATCGGCTACGCGGCTTACGCCTCCTTCCATATCCCGGTGGAAGTGCTGCCGCAGTTCAACTTTCCGCAGATCAGCGTCATCGCCCACCTTCCCGCAGCCACCGCCAGCGAGCTCGAGAGCCTCATCGTCGATCCGCTGGAAGGGCAGATCCTGACACTGCCCGACCTGCAGAGCGTCCGCTCGACCATGGGCAACGGGATCGTGGAGATCGACGTGCGCTTCCGTCAGGGCACCTCGGCGGTGCTCGACCTGCAGGCGGTCAACGGCGCCATCGACCGCGCCCGCGGGCAACTGCCGGCGGTGGCGAATCCGCTGGCGCAGATCATGGGCAATGCGATCGGTGAGGTCGCGGACTACACGGCACGGATCCCGACCGATATCGCCCCCGCGCAGGTGCAGCGTGCGGTACTCGCCTATGTGGTGCCGGCGCTTCGCGCTCTGCCTGGCGTGCAGCTCGTCAACGTCTACGGCGCGGGCGATGAGGCACTCTGGATCCAGCCGGATCTCGGCGCGCTGCGCCGTTACGGAATTTCCGTCAGCGCCATAGCACAGGCGGTGAAGAGCCAAGTCCTGCTCGCTCCGGCCGGCTACACGAGACAGGGCCACAACGACGTTCTCATCGAAGCCAGACATCTGCCCGTGCACGTCGCCGAGCTCGATGCCATTCCCGTCCAGGGACCGTACGGACCGATACCTCTAGGCGCTCTCGCGCGCATCGTGCGCGAGGCAATCCCGACGCACAACGCCGTCGCGCTCGATGGCCGCCCGAGCGTGGCGCTCACAGTCATCAAGCAGCCCGGCGCCGCCACGATGTCGGTCACCCGTTCGGTGCAGGCGGCTCTCGATGCGACTCTGAACCAACTGCCGCAGGGCGTGCATTGGGTTCAGACTTACAACCAGGGTCACATCGTCCACATCATCGGCGTCGACCTCGGGCGCAACCTCCTCATCGGCATGGCGCTCGCGGTGGCGCTTCTGTTCTGGATACTCGGAGCGGGCCGGGGCATCTGGGTGCTGGCATTCAGCATTCCGATGTCGCTCGCGATCGCCGTCGCGACGCTGTACTTCGCCGGTCAGGACCTCAATCTGATGACCCTGGGTGCGCTCACGGTCGCCGTGGGTCTGCTGGCAGACGATGCGATCATCGTACTCGAGAGCATCTACCACGAGTGGGAGGCGGGAGACGGGCACTGGGAAGGGATTTGGAATGGCCTCAGGAGGATCGTCATCCCCGACATCACCGGTACGCTGACCAACGTCGCGATCTACGTGCCGCTCCTGTTCGTTGGCGGACTGCTGGGACTCTTCTTCATCCCGTTCTCGCTGGCCATGACCTTCGCGCTCCTCGCCTCGCTCCTCGTCTCACTGACCCTGATTCCGCTCGGCCTCGGCTTCATCCAGGCTCGTCCCGGCCGGGGCGCCGACAGTGGTCATCGCGCCCTGGAGCGGGCGCGTCATTGGAACGAGCGGCTCTTCGATCTCGTCGCACGCGGACCGCGGCTCTCGCTCGCGATCACCTTCGGCGTGCTGCTGCTCAGCCTCGTCGGGCTCGTGCTCGTGCCCGTCAATTTCCTGCCGCTGCCGAACGAGGGGGTGCTGCTCGAGTCGTTCACCCTGCCGCCCGGCAGCTCGCTGCTCGATTCGCGCGCGGCCGTCGATGCGATCAGTCATCGGCTGCTCGCGGATCCGGCGGTGGCGCACGTTTACGCGCGGGTGGGCTCGGCAGAGAGCACGGCCTACACCGAGCCCGCCTCCGCCGGCGAGCTGATGGTGGCGCTCAGGCCCGGTGTCAGCGTCAATGCCCTCGATCAGATAGGCCGGAGGGTCCAGCGGGAATCGAAGCTGCCGGGCGTCCAACTCTCGATCGACACTCCCACGATCGAGCGGCTCGGCGAGAGCCTCTCCGGCCTGCCGCAACCCTTCGTGATCCATGTGTTCGGCAGCAGCATACAACGGCTTCGGACCGTGGCCGCGCAGGTTGCGGCGCGCCTGCGCCGCGTGCCGGCACTCTCGAGCCTTTTCGACAATGACGGCTATCCGGTAACGCAATTGCAGATCGAGCCGCGAGAGGCTGCTCTGGCCGCGTATGGCCTGACGCCCGCGCAGCTTTATGCCCAGATCAATCCGCTCCTGAACGGCGAGGTCCTCGCACGGGTTCCGCAGGGCAACGTGCCGCTCGATCTGTACGTGCGTCTGGCTGATGCGCCGGACACCTCGCTCGCGGCTCTCTCGCGCCTGCCGATCCGTACTCGCGGATGGACGCCGCTCGGTGAGTTGGCCCGTCTGCAGCTCGTCGAGACCCCGAACCAGATCCGTCACATTGCCGGCGCGCGGGCGCTCGACATTCTCGCAACGCCTACCGGAACCTTCGGCGGCACGATCAGCGCGGCGCGCCGGGCGCTCTCGGGCCTGAAGCTGCCTGCCGGCTACCGCATCGCCTTCGGCGGCCTCTATGCGCAGCTCGAGCGGGCGGCGCTCGGCCTCGCCGTCGCGGTGATCGCCGCGTTTCTCCTCATGATCGGCATTCTCGTCCTGCAGTTCGACGGCCTGCTCGTTCCGGGAATCCTGTTGCTCGAAATTCCGCTTGCCGTCACCGGCGGCACGGTCGCGCTCGTCTTGAGCGGAGTGGGGCTCAACGCCATCGGCGTCATCGGATTCCTGACGCTGATCGGCATCGGGCTGCGTCACAGCATCGTCCTGCTCGATCGGGCGAAGCAGAACGAGGCGCAGGGCTTGCCGCTCGAGGAGGCCGTGCGCGAGGCGATCCAGGTGCGCTTTCGCCCGATCGTGCTCACCGCGATTACCGCCATGCTCGGGATGTTGCCCACCGCGTTGGGCCTGGGCCAGGGCGCCGCGCCGGAGCAAGGGCTCGCGGTGGTTATCCTCGGCGGCCTCGCCTGGAGCGCGATACGGAGCACGAACCTGATTCCCGCGCTCTACCTGCATTGGCGCCGCCGACAGCTCGCGCGCGGGCAGCGCACATGAGGCGAGCGGCAGCGGTCCGGCACCGCGCCCCGGGGCTTGCGGTCGGATGCGCAGCGGTCCTGTGCGGCTGCGCCGCCTATCGTCCGAGACCGCTGCCCACCGGCTCCGACCTCGCGCGCGCGCCGGCCCTCTCGGTGCCGGCAACCCAGCTCGATGTTCCGGTCCTGAAGCCGGAGCCGCTCGATCCCACGAAAGGGCTGACGCAGATCAATGTCATCACGCTGGCGGTGATCGGCAATCCGCGGCTGAAGGCCGCCCGGCTGCAGGCAGGCATCGCCCGCGCGCAGTTGCTCGAAGCCGGCTTGCTTCCCGATCCGCAGATCTCCGGGGGACTCTCGAAGTCGGCGCTTTTCACCGGATACAGCGCGACGCTTGCCGAAGATGTCAGGGCGTTGGTCACCCGCGGCGCCGCCACGGGCGCCGCCAGGGCGCGTCTCGAGCAGGTGAGCCTCGATATTCTCTGGCAGGAGTGGCAGGTCGCCGAGCAGGCGAGGGAGCTCTTCATCGAGATGCGGATGCTCACCAGGCTGAGCGCTGTGTTGCGCAGCCAACGACAGCTCCTCGGCAGGGTCTATCGACAGGATGAGACGTCGCTGAGTCAGGGTGATGTCACGGTTGGCGAGGTGACGGCGGATTTCATCGCCTGGAATTCGGCCGAAGCCGCGTGGCGGACGTTGGAGCTTCGGGAGAATGAGACCCGTCACGCCCTCGACGGGCTGCTCGGGCTCGCGCCGGGCGTGCGACTGCGGCTGCGCGGCGCTTCCGGCGGGCCGATCATGAGCGCAGCTCGGTACCGCGCGGCCCTCGCCACCCTGCCGCGCCGCAGGCCGGACCTGCTGGCGCTGCAGGCGGGCTATCGCACCGGGGAGGAGCAGTTGCGCGAGGCGATACTCGCCCAGTTTCCGCTCCTCAGCGCCGGCGTGACCAAGGCGCGCAGTGCGGAGGAGGGCATCCAGAGCATCGGTTTCGATGTGACGCTCACACTGCCGCTCTTCAACCGCAACCGCGGTCCGATCGCGGTCGGCCGCGCGAGCCGCGCGTACCTCCACCAGGCTTACCAGGCGAGCCTCGATGAGTCCGTGAGCCAGGCCGATCAGGTGTGGCGGGCCAGCGCGATCATGCGGCGGCAGCTCGCGAGGCTCGATCGGCGGCTCGCGGTGCTCGAGCGGGCGGCGGACGCTGCCAGGGTGAGCCTCCAGCGCGGGACCTTGACGCTCGCCGACTATGCCCGGCTGCAATCGAGTTCCCTGACAACTCAGGCCGAAGAGATTCAGCTGCGGGCCTCGCTCGGGCGAGCGCAGGCGGCGCTCGCGATGCTGCTCGCGCAGCCGTTTTGACCGGCGCGAGGAAGGCCTCGCCGCGCGGCTCGAGCCCAGCGGGAGCGAGGCGGGTGAGGGCGCCCGCGGCGCAGCTTCATTGTTGGAACCTGCCGGGGAGGGTGGCCGTTGGACGAGTCCCAGGGCAGCGGAGCCATCCTCATGAACACCCCGATCGGAATCCTCCCGGCCGCCCTGGCGGCGGCGGCAGTTCTCGCGGCGCCGCTCGCGCTGGGTGCCAACACCAAGCCGGACGCCTTCATGCAGAAGGCGATCGAGGGTAATCTCGCCGAGATCAAGGTCGGCCAGCTCGCCGAGCAGAAGGGCGCGACGGAAGGCGTACGGCACTTCGGCACCGTCCTCGAGCAGGACCATTCCAAGGCCAACCAGCAGGCCATGACGGCGGCTTCCTCCATGGGAGTCACCCCGCCGGCGGAACCGAGCCCGAAGGAGCAGCGGACCTATCAACGTCTGGCGTCGCTTTCCGGCAAGAGCTTCGACAAGGCGTTCCTCAAGGCGATGGTCAAGGACCACAAGAAGGACATTGCCGAGTTCAAGAAGGAGTCGAAGACGAGTAACAGCGCGGCGGCCAACTATGCGCAGGCGGTGCTGCCCGATCTGCACAAGCATCTGCAGCTCGCGGAATCGCTCGAGCGGCACCCGAGCGGCTGACCCAGGTAACCCAGAAGGTAACCCAGAAGGGCGGGAGCGTTGCCATGGCTTCGACACCCTACGGAACTTCCTCGACGGCAGGCGGGAGCGATGATCGCGAGTCGCAGTCCGCATTCGGGCTGCTGCGCCGGTTGACGGACGAGCTGTCGACGCTCCTGCGCCAGGAGCTGGCGCTCGCCACGGCGGAGATCTCCCGCTCGGTACGGGCGATGCTCGCCGGGACGGCCTCGCTCGCCGTCGGCGGCGCGGTGTTGTTCACCGGGCTGCTCGCGATGCTGGCGGCGGCGGTACTCGGCCTTGCGACGGTGCTGCAGCCATGGCTGGCCGCGCTCGTCATCGGCGCCGCGGTGGCGATCATCGGCGTCGTGTTGGTAATGATCGGCGTGCGCTCCCTCGACCCCACCACTCTCAAACCCTCGCGCACGGCGGAGTCCCTGCGCAGGGACAAGGACGTCATCACCCGGAGACAGTCATGATCGAGACCGGCGGCGAACCCCTCTCGCGGGAAGATCCCGCGCACATCGAAAGGCACATCGACGAGACCCGGCACGAGGTCGATCAGACGCTCGGGGAGCTGCAGTCGCGGCTCTCGGTGCGCCGGAGAATGTCCGCGGCGCTCGACAGCATGACGCCCGACATCACGCGGATGATCCGGCTGGATCACGCGCACGTGCTGGCGGCATTCAGGCGCTTCCGCGCCCGTCTGCCCGAGCCGCGCAAACGGGCGCTGGTCGCGAACGTGTGCCTCGGACTCGAGATTCACGCGCAACTCGAGGAGGAAATCTTCTATCCCGCGATGCGGCGGATCGCGGCCGCCGGCGAAGTGCTCGACAAGAGCGTGCCGGAGCACGAGGAGATGCGCAGCCTGATTCGCTCGATGCGGGAAATGGAGCCGTTCGATGCCAGTTACGATGAGACCTTCAAGAAGCTCATGCGCGCGGTGCTGCATCACGTCGCGGACGAGGAAACGGTGCTGCTGCCGCTCGCGGAGGAGCTCATGCCGGATGAGCTCGGGCATCTCGGCCGAGTGATGACACAACGGCGCATCGAGCTGCTCAGGCCACATGCCGCGCAAGCCGCCGCGACGACCATCCGCACCTTCCCGATCGGGGCCGCGGCTGCGGCGGCGGGCATTGTGGCGGCGGGCTGGCTCCTCATCCGGGGCCTGACCGGCGGCGGCTCGCGCTCCCACTAGGTTTTGCCGAGCGCTACAGCTCGCCGCGGGCCGCGAGCGCCTTGATGCGGTCGGCGGTGCGGCAGGCGATCGCCTGGATGGTGAGCGAGGGGTTGACGCCGCCGACGGTGGGGAAGACCGAGCCGTCGCATATCCACAGGTTCGGAATGTCCCAGGAACGGCAGTCCGCGTTCACGACACTGGTGCGCGGGTCATCGCCCATCCGGGCGGTGCCGTTCAGGTGGCACGTGTCATCCTTTTCCTCCCAGACATCGCGCGCGCTCAGCGTATCCATCGCGCGGCGCATGAAATCGAGCGCATGCCGGATGAGGCGCCGGTCGTTCTCGCATTGCGAATAGGTGATCCGCGCGATCGGCAGGCCGTACTGGTCCTTCTCGTCGCTCAGCCTCACGCCGTTGCGCTCCTGCGGCAGAAACTCGCCCACGATCTTGAGCCCCACCTGATGGTTGTATTCCTCCATCGCAGCGCGCAGCCGCTCTCCCCACAGACCCCGATTCTGGGCGATCACGCGCGACCAGAGCATCGGCAGCGGGCCCTGGCTCATGTAGCAGTAGCCGCCGAAGAAGTCCTTGCCGCGATCGGTGTAGTTCCAGTGCTCGGTGATGGCGAGGGATGGCGGACCCTTGTAGAAGCGGACTTCGCGATCGAGCAGGCCCCAGACCGCCTGGTTCGCCTGCACCATGAGATTGCGGCCGAGGAGCCCGGAGGAGTTGCCGAGCCCATGCGGATAGCGGCTGCTCGCCGAGTTGAGCAGCAGCCGCGGAGTCTCGATCGCATAGCCCGCGACCACGACGTGGCGCGCCCTCTGGAAATGCCACCGCCCGCCGCGATGAAACCGCACTCCCGTGACCCGGCCGCTGGCGTCGTGCTCCACCTGGCCCGCCATGGCCAGGTCGCGGATCTCGGCGCCAGCCGTCAGAGCGCGCGGCAGCCAGGTGACGAGGGCGCTCTGTTTGGCGTTGGTGGAGCAACCGATCACGCACATGCCGCGATAGACGCAGGGGTGCGCTCGACCGCGCGGCGCGGACAGGGTTGCAAGCGGGGTCGGCGACCAGCCGATGCCGAGCGCCTCGGCGCTTTCGGCGAGCGCGAGCGCGGCGGCGTTGAGCTCGTGGGCGCGATAGGGATATCGCGGCCGCTTCGGACCCCATGGGTAGCGCACGGGACCGGAGATCTTCAGGGCGCTCTCCACCTCATCGTAATACTTCCACATCTCGCGCCAGTCGAGCGGCCAGTCGGCGCCGTAGCCGAGGAGGCTGCGCGACCGGAACCACTCCGGCCGAAAGCGCAGCGACACCATCGCGAAATGCACCGTCGAGCCGCCGACCGACTTGCCGGAGTTGTTGGCGCCGAGCTGCAGCGGATTCTCGCCATCGACGAGGCGCTCATCGGTCCAGTAGAGCTTCTCCTGATGGTGCTCGTCGGAGGCGAAGTCCTCGAGCGGCCGCCAGTATGGGCCGGCATCCAGAGCTACCACCGAGAAGCCATGCTCCGCGAGGCGGCAGGCGAGAGTGCCGCCGCCCGCGCCCGTGCCCACGATCACGAAATCCACCGGCTCATCCAGCGGATACTCGCGCATCGGAACCCAACCGCCCGGACGGAACACATCGGGGGCGCGCCCGCCGATCGCACGCGCAGCCTGGGCGGCATCGCCGTCCGCGGAGGCCCGCTTACCGAGAGCATGAGCGCCGTTGGGGAGCCTCCTGCGCTCGGCGCTGCGGGCGATCCGCCGGTTCTCACGCAGCGCCTGCTCCTCGTGCCCGGGTCTTGCTTCGGAAGCTTCCCACGGATCGCGCCGGTCGTAATTCATCCGGACATAACCGCGGGGGCTCGCCGGACCGCCAAAGCCGATCTCGCTCCAGGCCGTGGGATGCGCGTAGTAGCTGCCGACCACATCGTGCAGCAGCCGCTTGGCGAAGAATTCCGCCGGCGGCATCCCGCCCCAGGCGGGGTCATGCAGCTCGCCGGCCTGGCAGAGCTTCAGGATGTCCGCCTGCGCCTGTTGGGTGAGCTCGTGGAAGCGGCAGCCGTGGCGCACGACCGTCTCCGCATCCAACGCGAGGAGCGCGCGGTGCCAGGCTTCGCGCTGCGGCGGCAACCGCGGATCGCGATAACCGTCACGCGCGTCTCTGGCCAATTTTGCATCCACCATGGCGGCGACCGGCGCCCGGCCTGCGTCGCCATGCTGTTGCGCCACGATGCGCGCGCAGACCGCGAGCACCGTGGGCCATTCGGTGTCGGTGAAAAATACGTGCTCGTCGGGATCGAGCGCCAGCCGCTCTTCGATCACGCGACGTGTTGGGTCATTCCACGACGGCGAATCGCGCTTCGCCAGTACATCGTAGCCGGGATACCGCTCAGACAACTCGCTCGGTCTCCTCGATCAACGACAGCGCCGCGAGCCCGGTAAGCGCAAGCCCGGTGAAGCTCGGCGGCGCCGGCAGCGGCGGGCCGTTGAGCAGGTTCTGGCTCCAGTTCCGCCAGCCCCCCATGTCGCGCGACACGCCATAGGCATGCAGGCCGACGCCGGCCAGACCCAACAGGGCGGTCAACCGGAGCCACCAGCGGGCCAGGCGATGGGTTCTGGGGCTCGGCGCCAGGGCGGCGGCGCCGAGGAGAGTCGCGGCCACCGGCGGCACGCTGACGGGCAGCACCATGGCCGGATCGTGGTAGGCGCCGCGGAAATGCAGCAGCGCGGCCTCGCCGACGGTGCCGGCAAGGCCCGCGGCACTCACCGCCGCGAGTAGCCGCTGCAGCGGCACGCCGAGCGTTCGGGTCGTGCGGCGCGCATTCAGATGGCGCGCCTTTTCCGCTCCCCGCCCGAGGAAGCCCGAGAGCGTCAGGGCGAACGGTGCGCCGATCGGGGCCGCATAGAAGAGATTGAGCCAGGACCAGCCTCCCGGGCGCTTGTTGATGTTGTAGGCGTGGAACCCGAGGCCGGCGATGCCCGTCGCCGCAGCAAGAGCATAGATGGCGTCCCGGGCCGGGTGGCGCCGCGCGCGCCGGTCCAACACGCCATGCAGGCTGCCGCCGAGCGCGAGGGTCGCCGACAGGAGCGGCGCGTACATGGCCCGGTTGTGGAACGAGCCACGGTAGTGCTCGACGGCGCTGTCCGCGAGCACCGCCAGCGCGAGGAGGGCCGCGCCGAGGTTGAGCTGGCGGGCGGCGGCGTCGATGGCCGCCGGGCCGCGGCGGTCACTCACGCTTGCGCCCCGGAAGGAGCGAGGCGAATCCCTGGCGCGCCGCGCCGGCGAGGACCCGCTTCTCGTGCGGATCGCCCTTGAGCAGCGCTTCCGACAATTTCACCGCCTGCTCGAAGGTGATGTGCGGCGGCAGGGGCGGCACCTCGGGGTCGGTCTTCACCTCGAGCACCACCGGACGGCTCGCGCCGAGCGCCCGCTCCCAGGCGGGCGCCAGAGCATCGGGTCGGTCGACGAAAATGCCCTCGAGGCCGATGAGCTCGGCGAAGCGGTGGTACGGCACGTCGGGGATCTGCTGCGAGCAGTCGTACTTCGGGTCGCCGTTCATGACCCGTTGCTCCCAGGTGACCTGGTTCAGATCGCAGTTGTTGAGAACACAGACGATCCAGCGCGGGTCCGCCCATTCCCGCCAGTACTTGGCTACGGTGATGAGCTCCGCCATGTTGTTCATCTGCATGGCGCCGTCGCCCACCAGCGCGATCACGGGCCGGTCGGGATGGGCGAATTTCGCGGCGATGGCGTAAGGCACCGCCGCGCCCATGGAAGCGAGTCCGCCGGAGAGCGAGGCCATCATGCCGCGCCTGATCTTGATATCCCGCGCCCACCAGTTGGCACAGGAGCCGGAATCGCTGGTCAGGATGACGTGATCGGGAAGGCGCGGGGAGAGCTCCCAGGCGATGCGCTGCGGGTTGATGGGATTGGCGGGCTGCATGGCCCGGTCCTCGAGCTTCTTCCACCAGCGGTCCAGGTTCGAGGCGATCTCCTTGCGCCAGGCGTCGTCGGACTTCGGCTGCAGGAGCGGCAGCAGCTCACGCAGGGTCTCGGCGGCATCGCCGACGAGGTTGACTTCCATCGGATAGCGGAGCGAGAGCATGTCGGGCGCGAGATCGATCTGCACGCCGCGCGCCTGACCTTCCTTGGGCAGGAACTCCGAGTAGGGAAATCCAGAGCCGACCATGAGGAGCGTGTCGCACTCGGTCATGAGCCTGAAGCTGGGCTCCGTGCCGAGGAGTCCGATCGCACCGGTCACCCACGGCAGGTCATCGGGAAGCACGGCCTTGCCGAGGAGCGCCTTGGCGGCGCCGGCGCCCAACCGGTCGGCCACGGCGATGACCTCGTCGGTGGCTTCGAGCGCGCCGGCACCCACCAGCATCGCGACCTTCTTGCCGCTGTTGAGCACTTCCGCGGCCCGCCGCAGCTGCGCCTCATACGGCACCGTTCTCGGCCGGGTGAATCCTATGCCGGAATGCAGCGTGCCGTGGGCCCGCGGCGGCTCCTCATAGGTCATCTCCTGCAGGTCATTGGGCAGGATGATGGCGGTCACGCGCCGCTCCCCGAGGGCGGTGCGGATGGCGCGATCGACGAGATGGCGGACCTGGGACGGAGACGAGGCCTGTTGCACGAAGGCGCCCGCCACGTCCTTCAAAAGGCTCGCGAGATCGACCTCCTGTTGGTAGTGGCCGCCCATCGCGCTGCGGGCCTGTTGGCCGGTGATGGCGAGCACGGGCATGTGATCCAGCCGGGCGTCGTACAGCCCGGTCACCAGATGCGCGGCCCCGGGACCCGAGGTCGCGATGCAGACGCCAAGCTCGCCTGTGAACTTTGCATACGCCGAGGCCATGAACGCGGCCATTTCCTCGTGGCGTGCCTGGATGAATCGGACCTTGCCGCCGGCGCGGTTGAGGGCGCCGAAGACGCCATTGATGCCGTCTCCGGGATATCCGAACATCACTCGGATGCCCCAGGCATGCAGCCGCTCTACGAAGTAGTCGCTGACCGTCTTGGCCATTTCGGAACCTTCCGCGGGCAGATACGCCGCGCGACACGGGTGGACGCTGCGAGAACAACACACCGCCCGAGGTGATGTTCCGATCCGCCGCAGGCGCAGCCCGAGCCGCCGCTAGCTCGCCTCGATGGCGATGCCGCCGAAGAAGCGGTGGTAGAGGAAGAGGTAGAGCGCCTGCATCGCGGCGGTGAGCAGGAACGGAGCGGCGAACTCTCCGCGGTGGATCATCCAGCCGCCCAACACCGGTCCGGCGGCGCGTGGAAGCTGGGTGGACAGACTCTGAACGCTGGCCGCGAGCCCGCGGCGCTCGGCCCGGGTCAGGCCCGCGGCGACCGTCTGCCGCGCGCCGGTGGTGCCGCGGTTGAAGGCGGAGCGCAGCGCGTAGAGTCCCGCGGCGATGAGGAATGTCGGCGAGAACGGAATCGCCACCAGGAGTGCGAGCCCGACCAGGCGCATCCACACCACCGAGCGGACCACACCCAGACGGCGGCTGAGGCGGCCGCCGAGCACGGAGCCGGCCGAGGAGAGCACGAAGCTGACCGCGAGCGCCGGACCGATGGCGGCCGGGGTCTGGTGAAAGCGGCGCAGGAACCAGTAGGCGATGAGCGGACTGACGATCCCGATCGCGAGGCCGTTGACTGCGCTGACCGCCGCGAGCCGGCGAAGCTGGCGATTCTCGGCCCGCGTGATATGGACGTCGGCGGCGTGCGCTTCCCCGGATACGGAGCGCTGCGCGGTCCCGGCGATGCGGGTCCGCACAACGAGGATCAACGAGATCACCGAGCCGGCGAGGGGCACTGCAAACAGGCTGCGGTAGCTCGCCGCGTCGTGAAACCCGGCGCCCAACGTCGCCGGCAGGGCGACGAGCGCCGCGCCGGCGGCCATGCCCATGAAGGCCAGCGTGGCATTGACCGAGAAGGCGCGCCGGCGCTCTTCGCCGGCGAGCTCGCGCGCGAGCCACGCCTGCTCGACCGGGGAGAAGGGGCCTGCGGCGCCATTTGCACCGCGCCCGAAGCCCGCCACCGTCGCCGCCACGATCAACACGGCCATGTCGGGGGCGAGCATCGCGGCGAGCGCCGCGAGCGCGGCGGCGATCTCATAGCCGATGAGGAGCGCCCGCCGGCTCACCCGGTCGCTCAGGGGACCGATGATGCTCGTGAGGAGTGCGCCGAAGAGCAGTCCTGCCATCAACACCGTGCCGATGGCCGCGCCGCTGAAGCCGAGCGCCTGCAGGTAGAGCGTGAAGCTCGCCACCATCGCCCCCTGGCCGAGACTGCGCGCGGCGCGGGCGGCGAGGAGGCGCCTCACGTTGGGCGGAAACGGGGGATGCACGCCGGCAGAGTAGCACGCGTGAGCTGCGAGCCCGGGCAGGAGCCCGGATCCAGCGCTTCAAATCAGCCCTGCAGCTCCGGCCGGCGGCGCTGGAGGGTCGGCAGCCATCCTTCGAGCTCGCCGCCGGGCATTGCCTTGGCCAGCAGCCATCCCTGGGCCAGCTTGCAGCCGTACTGGCGCAGAAGCTGCCAGTCCTGCAGGCACTCGACGCCTTCGGCCACGGTCTCGATGCCGAGCTGGCTCGCCATCTCCAGCGCGGAGCGCAGGATGACCTGCAGGCTGTCGCGCTCGTGCGCGCCGTGGACGAAAGTCCGATCGATCTTCAGCTCCGTGAAAGGAATGCGCGCGAGCTGCTGCATGGAGGAGAAGCCGGTGCCGTAATCGTCGAGCGACAGCCGAAAGCCGCGCAGGCGCAGCCGCGTCAACACGCCGAGCGCGATCGCCAGATCACGCAGGAGCGAGCTCTCGGTGATCTCGAGCACGATCTGATCCGCCCGCAGTCCGTGCCGCTGTTGCAGCTCGGAGATCTCCTGCACGAGCTCGCCGCGCTCGAGCAGGATCGGCGAGAGGTTGATGGCGATGGAAAGATCGAGTCCATGGCGGCTCCACAGGGCCGTCTGGCGCATCGCCTCGTCCATGACGTGCAGGGTGAGCTCGCGGATGAGACCGTGCTGCTCCGCGACCGGAATGAAGGCGTCGGGCGCGATCCAACCGTGGCTGGCGTCGTGCCAGCGTGCGAGGGCCTCGACGCCGCGGATCCGCCCGGTGTCGATCTCCACCTGGGGATGATAGTGCACCTGGATGTTGCCGTCGGCGAGGGCGGCACGGAGCGAGTCCGGGTCGACGGACTGGCGCCGCGCGGGCTTCTTCTCGACGGCGGTCTCGAGCTTGTTCTGCAGCACCGCGCCGAGACTCGCGAGCGTGAGCGGCTTCTGCAGCGCGCCGACGATGCGCAGGCCGAGCGCGGTGCCCATGTCCTGCACCGAGTTCATGAGCGCCCGCTCGCGGGAAGAGGCGAGGATGATCGGCGCGCGCATGCCGCGGCCGCCGAGCGCCGCGAGGAGCTCGGGACCGTCCATGGTCGGCATCTCGAGATCGATGATGAGGAGCGAGGGCGGGACGGACAGCTCATCGAGCAGCGCCAGTGCCTCGCGACCGTTGCCGGCCTCGTGCACCTGCGGGATCCGCAGCTCGCGGCACAGCGCAACGCCGATGCCGCGCTGCACGCCGCTGTCATCGACGATCAGCACGGAGTCGAGGTTATGCCCGTTGCTCGAAGCCATCATGTTCTGGGGCGACATCTGCCATCAACGAATTATCGACGGAGATGGGGTGGGACTTAAGTCTCAGAAGGCGGCTCTTATGTGATGCGGGTCACGCCCGGCGCGCATGAAAGGCGGGGCGGGAAGGTGCCGCGGCCCTCGTTCCGATACTGCGGCCGGGTTCCTGGCGCTCGGGGGGCAGAGGGTGTAGTCCACCGCTTCGATGCGCGGAATCTTCGCAACCCTGGGTACTTCTCTGGCGGGCGCAATCGGCTGGGCGGTCGGGCAGCGCATCGGAATCGGGACCGCCGTCATCCTGAGCGCGATCGGCAGCGGCTTCGGCCTTTACTGGGGACGGAAGCTCTACGACGAGTGGTTGGGTTAGTCAGGCGGACGCCGCGTGATCCGCGTTCTCGCAGGGCGCGAGACTCGCGGCCGCGAGCCAGCGCGCCTCGATCTCCGCCGCGGTCTGTGGGTGGCCGAAGTAATAGCCCTGCGCGAACTCACACCCGTAGGCCTGCAGCTCGCGTGCCGCGCCCGCCGTCTCCACGCCTTCAGCGACGACCGTCATGCCGAAGCTGTGCGCGAGCTGGATGGAGCTGCGCACGATGCGCTGATCGGCGGCATCGTCCACCAGATTCGTGACGAAGCTCTGGTCGATCTTCAGCGCATGCACGGGCAGGCGCTTCAAATAGGCGAGGGAGGCGTACCCTGTCCCGAAGTCATCGATCGAGAGCCGCACGCCGAGGGCGCGAATCTCGGCCAGCCTATTGAGCATGGTATCCGGATGGCGCATCACCGCGCTCTCGGTCACCTCGAGCTCGAGGAGCGCGGGCTCGACGCCGAGCGACTCGAGGACGGCGCGCACCTTGTCGACGAAACCGCTGTCGAGCAGGTTGTTGGCGCTGATGTTGACGGAGACCGGCACGCGGTAGCCGCGGCGCTGCCAGGCGATCACCTGCTCGCAGGCCGCGCGCAGCATGTACTGCGCGAAGGCATGGACCAGCTCGGTGCCGTCCGCCAGGGGTATGAACCGCGATGTCGCGATCGGTCCCATCGTCGGGTGGGTCCAACGCGCCAGAGCTTCGAGCCCGACGAGTTGCGCGTCCGACAGCCGCACTTTCGGCTGATAGGCGACCCAGAGCGAGCCCTCGCGCAGCGCCTTGCCGAGCTCGCTTTGCAGCGCCAGCATCTCCGGGGTGAAGTGATCCATCACCTCGTGATAGCGGCAGAAGGCGCTGAGCTCCGCCTTCGCGGCATACATGGCGATGTCCGCGCAGCGCAGAAGCTCGCTCGGGGTCCGGCCGTCATGCGGATAGACCGCGGCGCCGATGCTGGCCGTCAGATCGAGCTCCGCGCCGCCGGGCACGGCGGTCCCCGACAGGCAGTCCTGCAGGCGCGTGCCCAGGCTCTCGAGTCCCCGTACCGCTTCGGCGCCGCAGGTGAAGACCGCGAGCTCATCGCCGCCGAGGCGCGCGACGCAGGCGCCCGCGTCGCTGAAACGCTCGCGCAGCCGCGCGCCGATCTCCTGGAGCACCCGATCGCCGGCCGCGTGGCCGAGCGTGTCGTTGATGTCCTTGAAGCGATTGAGGTCGAGAAGCAGCACCGCGAGCGAATCGGCGGGCGCGGCGGCGATCGCCCGCTCGAGCTCGCTCATGAAGCCATCCCGATTCTTGAGTCCGGTGAGGGTGTCGTGTCGCGCGAGATACTCCTGCTCGGCGACGTAGGCGCCCTGCCGGCGCAACGCCCGATGCAACTGCCAGGCGAAGAGCAGCACCGCAAGCACGCCGATGGCGAGCACGGCGGCGGGCGCGGCCGCCTTTTTGAGCCATTGCCGCTCGAGCGAGTGGACCGGGACGCTCGCGCTCACGAAAAGGGGCAGCGTGGCCGAGCGCGCGAAGCCCACGATCCACCCTTTCGACGGGAGGGAGAGAAAGACGCCGCTGCGGCGATTGCCCACCTGCTCGAGCGATTGCCGGGAGGCGTAGCGGTGGAGACGGTTGAAGCCGCCGCGGCCCGGAGCATAGGAAGCGAGCCATCGTCCATCGGTCGTCACCAGGACCACCAGGCTGTCCGGGATCAGTCGCAGTGTATCGGTGCTGGCGAGCAGCCGACGTACGGGGACGAGCGCGAAGGCAACATCCCGCTCATTCGGGATCGGGCGAAAATCCAACGTGATCGGCAGGTACCAATCACCCTTCGGCGACAGGCGCAGCAGGTACGACAGGCCGAGCCCGGTGCCGCTTGGCTCCAACCCCTGTGCGATCGTCTGTTGGACCGCGGGGCTCACCGCCGGTTGGCCCGCGCGGGCCACGGCCAGGATGTGCCCGTCCGCGCTCCTGACGCCAAGGTAGCTCGACACCGAATCGAACCGCGCCGCATCCCGGAGCGCCGTGATCACCTGCGCGGGGTCGAGCGGCGCGCCCGGCCGGCGGGAGGTCTCGGTCCCGATGACCCGCAGGCTGACAGCGGATTGCTCGAGCAGTCCCGTGACGGAGGTTTCCAGGCCGAGCGCCAGATTGAGGACGCTCTCGCGCGCCGAGCCCCACGTCTGCTGGCGCTCCTGCACGACGAGGTACACCGCGGTCCCGGCAAGCAGGAGAAGCGCGAGAACGACGGAGAGCCGCGCCCGGCGATATTCCGTGGTGACCAAGCGAGCCCCGGAGTGGGGGCGCCGGCTCGCCCGCGAGTCGCCCGAAACACTCGCGGCCGTAACGCGGTGATGACCGCTCATGGGACGAATCATCCGCCTTCGGGCGGCGAGCGCAACCGCGGGCCGTCAAGTCCTGGCGCGCCGAGGGGCGAGTCGGCCGATTCTGTGAAGCGGTTCCACCCGCAAGCCGGGAACGAAGGCTCTCGTCGAGCGTAGAACAGGCCTATGTCCGGGGAAACGGCTGCCGACGGCTCCTTGAGCCAGGTCCATCGCTACTTTCCGGAATGGGCGGACCGGCCCGTCGGACCCGATGCCCAGCACGAGTCCGACCGGAACTCCTATCTGGCGGGCGGCTATGCCGATGAATTCGGCTACGGCCTCAGTCCGGGCTATCTGCCCGCGTTCATCCCGCTCGATGGCGATCCGGAAGGCGGCAGGCTCTGGCGCGAGCAGATCGGTGCGCTGCACCCCGGGTATCCGGAATGTCCGCAGCCGCTCGCCCGGGATGGGCGAGAAGAATCGCCCCAAGCGCATGCGAGGCACACGTTCCCCATCGAGCCGCGGATGAGCGGTGGCTTCCGGGTCATCCAGGTCGGGCGGCGGGCTCGAGATCCCGGGAGGCACGCGGTGCTGCGCCTCGGCGTGATCTCATTCTTCGCCGATCGCCTGATCCGTCGCCGGCGCCTGAACGACGTGCTCTAGGCAGCGCTTTAATGTGCAACCTTCAGGTTGCATCCAGCGCGTCGGCCGTGATAGCGTATATGCAACCTGGAGGTTGCATCATGAGCTCCACCGATCGTATCGAGAAGAAGGTCGTTCTGAATGCGCCGCTCGAGCGCGTCTGGCGGGCCATCAGCGACGCGCGCGCGTTCGGGAGTTGGTTCGGTATGAGGTTCGATGGGCCATTCACGGCCCACACCCGGCTCACTGGACGGATCGTCCCCACGGAGGTGGACCGGGAGGTCGCGAAGCTCCAGCAGCCTTACGCAGGCATCCCGTTCGAGCTGCAGATCGAGCGAATCGAGCCCATGAGCCTGTTCTCGTTTCGGTGGCACCCCGGGGCGGTAGACCCGAAGGTCGACTACTCCCGCGAGCCGACGACGCTGGTCGAATTCCGGCTGGCGCCGGCCGCTCAGGGCACGCTGCTCACCGTCACCGAGTCGGGTTTCGATGGGATTCCCCTCGAGCGTCGTGCAAAAGTATTTGCGGGCAACGAGGCTGGCTGGACGCATCAATTGCGGCTCATCGAGAAGTATCTCCGTCAGGGCGACGCCGGCGGGGTGGACGCCTCCGCGTGAAGGCCCAACCGGCTGCGGCCAGAGCGCTGTTGAGTGCGGCGCCGCTGTTTGCCGCGCTCGGGGACGAGGCGAGGCTCCATATCGTCTCCCGCTTGTGCGAGGCGGGCCCCCTGTCGATCTCGCGCCTCGCAGCGGGCGCCAGCATCTCGAGACAGGCTGTGACGAAGCACCTGCACGCGTTATCCAACGCCGGGTTGATATGCGGCGAGCGTTGCGGGCGCGAGCGCATCTGGCGCCTGGAGCCTGCACGCCTCACCGAGGTGCGGCGTTACCTCGATCAGATCTCAGCGCAGTGGGACGCCGCGATCGAGCGGCTGCGCGCTTTCGTCGAGCGGGCGTAAATAACAGGCTACAGCAGGCCGAACGCGGCCCCGCCCCTCAGACAGCGATATGCCGCTCGTCGATATCGTCGTCTGCGGCTTTAAGAAAATATCATAGAATTCCAGCGAGACCCTGGACGCATCGGAAGTCTCCTTATGACGTGTGGATACGTGCCGCCATCGGTGCCCCTTTCCGTAGGGGGTGTTCTGGACGAATGGCTGCGTATCTTCAGGGCATCCTTCCGACGCTCCTGGACACCCCCACTGCTCATGATACCCCTGACGGCGTGGATGCAGTTCTACGGGGTATCCCCGGTGGTTTATCGCTCGACTCACGGGGCGCCGCTCGGTCAAGCCCTGATGCAAATCGCCGCCACGTTCGGGACGGCAAGGAATCTGGGGAGCCAGTTCGTGCTCTTCGTCGCGGCCATGGGCTTGCGTGGACTCGTAATGGCTCAACAGGTGTCAGTCGTGCGTGGCGACGGAACGGCCACCTTCCGATCCAGCCTCCAGGACGGGTTGCGGCGCCTGCCCCGGCTGATTCTCGTGCTTTTATTGGTCCTCCTCATCTCCGCGGCCGTACTGGTTGCGGGCTCGTTCGGTGTGGGCGCACTGATCGGATTGGCCGAAGGAGCGATTTCGATCGCTCCTACGGCCGAAAGGCTCGTGGCCACCGGCCTCATCATCATCGTCGGCGCCTATCTCTGGGTCCGGCTGGGTCTGTCGTTAGCCGCCATCTTTGCCGATGATTATGGCGCGGCAGCCTCGCTCGCAAGGAGTTGGCGTCTGGTCAAGGGCCATTGGTGGCGGGTCGCGGGGGTTGTTTTCGTCGCCACGATCGTGATCTGGATTGTGGCCCTGAGCTTCACCGGCCTCGTGAACATTCTCGTTCTCCACGTGCTGATGTCCGGCGCTCCCTCCGCCCACCGCTTGGCCTTCGTCATGACGTCGATCGGCAATGTCGTGATCGAGCCGCTTGCCGCGGCGGTCGAGCTCGCGATCTATTTCGATTTGAGATTGCGTCTCGAGGGAGGAGATCTCGCTGCGCGAGTCGAGGCGTTGAGCGCTGCCTCCCATGCCGCCTAGATCTGCCATTCGAAACCCGCGACGAAGAAGCGCGCGAGGACGTCGCCGCCGCAAGTCGTGGCTGAAGCGGGCGTGGCCGAGCGCGCGCTTGCGACGGCGGTGGCTTCGAGCCTTCAGGCGCGCGCCGGGCGGCATGCAGATCTGCGTCGCGCTGGGTGCCGTGGCCGTCCTGTTCCTGGCGGTCAACTGGGTCTACCAGGTCATGCACAAACCGTCGGAGTTGTTCTTCCCGGTCAGCGGGACCCTGTATAAATTGCCGCCGGAGACCTGGAGCGAATACTCCCCGCTCTTCAGGAAGTACTCCACGGACATCATGACCCCGGAGCTGCTCGCGGCGCTGGCGCAGGTCGAAGGCTCGGGCAACCCGATCGTGCGCACCTACTGGCGCTGGTCCTGGGGCCTGCACCCCTTCGAGGTGTATCGCCCGGCTTCCAGCGCCGTGGGAATGTATCAGTTGACGGATGGGACGTTCGCGGAGGCGAAGCACTATTGCATCCACGACCACCAGGTGGTCGAGGACGGCCCGTGGAATGATTGGCGCTCGTGCTGGTTCAACAGTCTCTACATGCGCGTCATCCCGCGCGATGCGATCGAGATGACATCGGCGTATCTCGACAGGGCCGTGACCACGACTCTCCGGGCCCATCACGGGCAGTCCGCCACCCTGCAGGAGGAGCAGAACCTCGCCGCCGTCATCCATCTGTGCGGGGCGGCCGCGGGCGATTTGTACGTGCGCAGAGGCCTCAGGCTGACGACAGGTCAGAAGTGTGGCGATCAGGAGGCGCGGGTGTACGTCGGGCGCGTCAATGCGATGAAGCGTGTGTTTGCCCGCTTGGCAGGATCCTGAGTCCTCAGCCAGACGAGCGCCGGCGGGACGGCCGGCGTTGGGACGCGCCCGGGGCGGCACCGGCCTGCCGATCCATCTCACCGCGCAGCTGCGCCGCGGCTCCCGCGGACAAGGCCCCGAGCCGCGCCTCGATCGTCTCGATCGAGGGCCTCGGCCCGCGAACGTGTGTCTCGAGCGCCCGGCGCATCACGCGCAGATGCTCCGGCGTCGTGCCGCAGCATCCACCGATGATCCTCGCACCGGCATCGAGCGCGAGGCGAGCGTACTCGGCCATGAGCTCAGGTGTGCCGTTGAATTGGATCGCGCCGTCGACGTATTGGGGTATTCCGCAGTTCGCCTTCGCGACGAGAATCGTCGAGGGATCGGCCGCCGCTGCCAGATTCACGATCGAGGCAGCCAATTCCGCCGCACCGACGCCGCAATTGCTCCCGCACGCTGCCAAATGATGTTTCTGGGAAAGGCCGGCGAGCTCGGCGGGAGTGATGCCCATCATGGTCCTGCCGTTGGTGTCGAAGCTCAGGGTCGCGATGATCGGCAGCCCCGTCCGGCGCGCCCCGTCGATCGCGGCTTCGGTCTCCTCGGCCGAGGACATCGTCTCGATCCACAGGATGTCAGCACCGCCCCGGGCGAGCGCCTCCGCCTGCTCGGCGAAGGACTGCCGCGCTTCGGCCGGGGAAAGCGGTCCGAGCGGCTCCAGGATCTCACCCGTGGGTCCCATGCTGCCGCCTACCAGCACCACCCGGTCTGCCCGATCCGCCTCCGCGCGAGCGATCCGCGCGGCGGCCTCGTTCAGCTGCGCGACTCGATCTTCGGCCTGGTGCAACTTCAAGCGATGCCGGGTGCCGCCGAAGCTATTCGTCAGGATGATGTCGGCACCGGCTTCGATGAAGCTGCCCTGCAGCTCGCGAATCCGTTGCGGGTGCTCGGTGTTCCACAACTCCGGCGCTTCTCCGCTCGTCAACCCGCGCGCGAACAGATTGCTGCCCATCGCTCCATCGGCGAGCAGCCAGGGCCGCTGCGCGAGCAGTGGAGTCAATCGGTCGGTCTTCATCGTCGATCCTGCTTCCAGTGATGCGGATCGAGCTTAGCACGTCTGCCCTGGTATCCAGAGGCTGTTGGTCGCTCAGTCGGGGATCGGGACGGGGATCTTCTGCTCGCCGTGGGCCGTGACTCCAATGGATGCCAGGATGATCAGTGCGATCGCGATCCACTGCGGCGCCGATAGCTTCTCACCCAGGAAGAGCAGTCCCGTCAGCGCGCCAATCGCCGGGTCGATGCTCATGAGCACGCCGAAGGTCCGTGTTGGAAGTCGAGTCAGAGCCACCATGTCCAACAGATAGGGCAGGGCGGTGGACAGGACGGCGATGGCGATTCCGGGCAACACGATCGCTTTGGAGAAGAACGTCGGCGGAGCGTTCAGGATGCCGACCGGAACGACCAGGACCGCCGAGATCAAACTGCCGAGCGCCACGCTTTGGGCGCCGTGAGAGATTCCGGCCTTCTGACCTGAAACGATGTACACGGCCCAGCAGCCGCCCGCTCCCAGAGCGTACAGCGCACCGACCGGATCGATGCCGCGGTGGAGGTGGGAGACCGGCAGCAGAAGCGACAGCCCCGCCACGGCGAGCAGCACCCAAAGGTAATCGATCGGACGGCGGGAGAAGAGAACGGCGACGGCCAATGGCCCGGTGAACTCCAGCGCGACCGCCACTCCGAGCGGCAATCGGCTGAGCGCCTGGTAAAAGCACATGTTCATGATGCCGAGAGCGACCCCGTAGACGGCGATCGGCAGGCGCGAGTGGACGGATATGGGCACGCGCCACGGCCGAAGGGCGGCGCAGAGGATCAGAGTGCCGAAGCCGACCCGCAGTGCCACGGTTCCCAACGGGCCCGCGAGCGGGAACATCGTTTTGGCGATCGACGCGCCCGATTGGACCGAGATCATGCCCAGGAGCAGCGCGAGTACCGGAACGAGGACCGCCGGGCTGGCGGCGCGCATCGTACGGGACACTCCTGCGTTGCCTCAGGCGGACGTCAGCGCGTTTTGCCGGACTCGCGTCTCAAGGCGCGCCAGTTCTTGCGCGCCTGCGCCAGATAAGTTTGTGGCGAATCGAGAAAATAAACCAACGAGGTTGCGGAGCTGAAGCAATATAGCTCGTGAGTATCCGGGTTGGTCCAGTTCAGGGAACAGTCGGCAGGAATCAATTTTCCCGCAACGAGGCCGATCGGATCGTGACTGCCGAACGCGCCCTTCATCTTGACCGGAGGGACAACCGCTTTCCAGATGCCCTCGTGCTCAGCCATGGCTTTCATGGCGGCGGCCGAATCGGGGTGGGGAGCTGCAGTCCCGCCCTGAGGTGTCGTTGCCGCCCGTGCATGGCCGGCTACGGCCAGCAGCGTGTATCCGAGGAGTACGGACAGCAAAAGTCGTGTCATAGCTCAGCCTGCCGGGTCATGCTTTCGCCTCGCGTGACGTGCCTAAGTCCCGGGGTCAGACTAACACTCGCGGCGGCGGGCGTCGACTTTTCGCCCACCGCCGCGAATCACTCCCGCCTCCGTCAGGCGGATGTCATTGCATATCCATCATTTCGCGGACTTGAAGAACAGGTAGAAGTTGGAGGGTACGTGGACGGCGTTGCCGTCGTGCTCCGCTTCGGTCACCCGGCGAGCCTTGGATAGCGGCTTGCTTATTAAAGGATAGAAATAGTATCCTTTAATTACGATAGGGCTATTAAAGGCTGCTCGATGAGGAAGTCCGATCTGCACCCATCGCTCAGGGCTATCGCCGTGCCCGTTCCAGGACACTCCGGGTGCTATGCAGTCGTTCCGCCCGACCTTGCGTTCTTTCCCATCGATTCGCCTCTCCTACCGCTGGCAAACCGTGAAATGCAGGTGCTCGCCGATGCTATTACCGCTGCCCCACGTTACGCGGAGTTGCTCATACATATGCTCAACCGGCGGGAGGCCGTGGACAGCAGCCAGATCGAAGGGACACATACCGAGTTCGACGAGCTACTGTTGCACGAGATAGAGGCCGGAACACCGGACGCAGTACCAGATGCAGATGCCGATCTGACCCTGAACTATGTCCACGCGTATATGCTTGGCGTCGCCCAGGTGAGGACAAAGGGAGTGGATGCACTGAACACCCGCCTCATCTGTTCACTGCACAAGGAGCTCACGACCGGAGAGTCGCGCGCAGTCCCCGGGAAGCTTCGCGAGGTCCAGAATTACATCGGTGGACTGAAGATGGAGAATGCACGCTTCATCCCGCCACCGCCCGCGCAAGTGCCTCGACTGATGGCCGGACTGGAGCGACTCCTCCGCAATGAATCTGATCCTGAGAGCCACCTCAGCTTCGGTGTGCTGGTCCGTGCTCCGATCGTTCACGCTCAGTTTGAAGCCATTCATCCATTCGTCGATGGTAACGGCCGCGTAGGTCGCATGCTGCTTCCTCTGATGTTTCTCGCAGACGGGTACCCGCCGATTCATCTGGCAACGTTCCTCAAGCTCCGCCAGCGGGAATACTACGACGCTCTACTCGCGGTGCAGATGAGGTTGCGTTGGTCGGAGTGGGTCCAGTTGTTTCTCGAATGCACGATAGCGTCGTGTCGCCACACGGTGCATTTGTTGCGCGAGCTGCGAATCATCGCCGAGCAGTGGCGTGAACGCCTCAAGGAGCGCCGCATCCGCAAGGATGCCGCAGTATGGCGCCTTGCCGAGCTCCTGCTCGGTCAGCCCGTTGTTACGGTCAATGCGCTGCTTCAAAGGCTCAAGGTTTCCTTCCCGGCCGCGAATGCCGCGGTGGCCGTGCTGGTAGACATGGACATACTGAGAGCACAAGGAAAGAGGCGGCGCCATCGGGCGTTTCATGCCCATCAGGTGATGAACATCCTGCATACCGGAATTGATGCGGTATTGGAGGACGTATCAACACTCCATAACTATGGCGTCGGGGCTGCCCATGAAAAAGAGGGCGTGCAGCGCCCCTTTCATCGCCGCGGTCGCCGGCCTGCGCGCTGAGACGGATCCGGGGTGGGCGGCGCGGATCGCGCCACCGCGCGCAAGGTCTGCAGCAGCTCGGTTTGCGCTGCCGTCGGCTGCCAGTCCAGGCGCCGGGTGAGACCGATCTGGCGGACGACGCGGCCTGCCGGGTGCGCCAGCGCGACGAGCTCGCCGGCCGCGAGCTCATGATGAGCCTGCTGCGCCGAAAGGAGCATCGCGCGATCGCTACCCAGGAGCAGCGCGCGGGCTGCGATGAGAGAGTTGCATTCGATGACCGCCGCAGGCAGGGGCTTCGCGGTGCCCCGGAAGAGGCGGTCGAAGTGGCCGCGCAGGGGTGAGCCTGGACGAGGGGCGATCCACGGAAATTCGGCGAGGGCCTCCGTCGGGGGTGTGCCTTGCCCGGAGCCGCTCATTCTCACCAGCGGATGCCCCCTGCGCACGATGATCGCCAGAGGATCCTCGAAGAGCGGCTCCTGGACGACATCGGCCGGTACCGATTCCCGCAGTGCTCCCACCAGCACGTCGGCACGTCCTCGACACAACGCATCGAGCAGACTTTCGTACGGGCCGTCCAGGATCGAGATCTGGTGGCCCGGGCGCCGCGTCGAGAACCGCAGGACGGTCTCCGGCACGATGAAGCTGCGTCCGAGAGGCATCGCTCCGATGACGGTCTTGCCGCGCTCGCTGCCGCCGAGCGCCGCGACCTCGGCGCGCGCCTGGGCGAGCTCGGCGGTCGCAAGCTGTAGCTGGCGGCAGAGGCGCAGCGCTTCACGCGTGGGGCTGAGGCCATGGCTGGTGGTCTCGAACAGCATTGCGCCGATCCTGCGCTCGAGCCCCCTCGCCGCCCGGTGCAGCGTTGCGCGACTCATCTGCCGGGCGCGGGCGGCCGCCCCGAAGCTGCCCGACTCCACGACCACGATGAGCGCGTGCAGTTGCCGGGAGGTTATCCCATGGAGCGCGCCCGGCGAGCCGCAGGATTGCGGCGCCGCGGCCGCGACCGCATCCTCGATGCGCTGCAGAACGCGAGCCGTTCTCTCGGCACACAGCCGCCCGGCCTCGGTCGGCTCCATCCCCTGTGCGGTGCGCACGAATAGCGGACGCTGAAAATCCCGCTCCAGCGAGGCGATCGCCTGGGTGACGGCGGGCTGGCTGAGGTGCCCCGCGCGTGCCGCGGCGCTCACGCTCCCGAGCTGTGCAACCGCCGAGAACACTGACAGGTGGCGCAGGTTCGGCATCGGGGGTGTCATGCGGCGGTCCGGGAGGTGCAACGAGACCAGGGTACCACGCGTATGCAATCTCTTATACCCCCGAGCGATTTTGCAATTGGCGTCCTCCGGGGCCCAGGCGGAGAATCCTTGCCGGCCGGCATAGAGGCTCACCCACAGTGAATGTCGTTCACACCAACATGCCGCGGGCGGATCGGGCTGCGGTCGAGCGGCTCGCCGCCAGCGGCGTCGCCACGGTCCACGAGGCGCAGGGCCGCACCGGCCTGCTCGCGCCGCAGATGCGGCCCATCTTTGCGGGCGCGCGGATCGCCGGAACGGCCGTCACCGTCAGCCTGCCACCTTGCGACAACTGGATGATCCACGTAGCCGTCGAGCAATGCCGCGACGGAGACGTCCTCGTCGTCGCGCCGACCTCGTACTCCGATGCCGGCTACTTCGGCGAGCTCCTGGCCTGCTCGCTGAAGGCTCATGGTGTGCGTGCGCTCGTGATCGATGCCGGGGTGCGCGACGTGCGGGATCTCACCGAGATGGGCTTCCCCGTCTGGTCGAAAGTCATTTCGGCGCAGGGCACCGTGAAGGAGACTCTGGGTAGCGTGAACATCCCCGTCGTCTGCGCAGGCGCTCTCGTAAACCCGGGAGACGTGGTCGTTGCCGACGACGACGGGGTATGCATCGTGCCCCGGCTGAAAGCGGCTGACGTCGCCGAAGCCAGCGCCGCGCGCGAGGCCAGGGAGGCGAAGACTCGGGAGCGCCTGAAGGCGGGCGAGCTCGGCCTCGACCTCTATCAAATGAGGGAAAAGCTCGCGCGCCTCGGCCTGGTGTATCGCGACGGGCCTGCGAAGGAGTAGGCAGGTGCTGCGGGCCATTCCTGCGACGCTGATGCGCGGGGGAACCTCGAAGGGACTCTACTTCAACGTGCGCGATCTGCCGGCCGAGCGCGCTGTCCGCGATCGGGTCCTGCTTGCCGCGATGGGCTCGCCCGATGTCCGCCAGATCGATGGGGTGGGCGGCGCCCACCCGCTGACGAGCAAGGTCGCCGTCATCGGTCCCGCGACGCGCGCGGATGCGGATGTCGATTATCTTTTCCTGCAGGTCATGGTCGAGAAGGCGCAGGTCAGCGACTCGCAGAACTGTGGGAACATTCTCGCCGGCGTGGGTCCCTGGGTGATAGAGAACGGCCTGGTTCCGGTCGCCGGAGAGAGAACACCGGTGCGGATCCACATGGTCAATACCGGGAGCATCGCGGTCGCGCACGTGCCCACCCCGCACGGGGCAGTGGAGTACGAAGGTGATGTGCGCATCGACGGCGTTCCGGGTACCGCCGCCGGAATCAGCATCGACTTTCTCGACGTCGCGGGCTCCTCCTGCGGTGCGCTCTTTCCCACCGGGAATGTCATCGACAGCATCGACGGTGTCGAGGTCACGTGTATCGACAATGGGATGCCGGTCGTGCTCCTCGCCGCCCGGGATTTCGGAGTCGACGGTGCGGAATCCCCGCAGGCGCTCGAGGCCAATACGGCTCTCAAGGCCCGCGTGGAGAGGATCCGGCTGGCCGTCGGCCCGCGCATGAATCTCGGCGATGTCGCTCCCAAAACGGTTCCGAAGATGTCCCTCATCTCACCCGCGCGCCATGGCGGCGACCTCAACACGCGGACCTTCATTCCTCATCGCGTACACGAGGCAATCGGCGTGCTCGGCGCGGTAAGCGTCGCCACCGCATGCATGGTTCCCGGCACGCTGGCGGCGCGGATCATCGGTCGCAGCGCATCTGCGGGTCTGCGACGCCTCGAGATAGAGCATCCCACCGGCTTTTTCACCGTCGAGATGGATGTCACGGGCAGCGGGAGCGACCTGCAGGTGAACCGCTCGGCTCTGTTGCGGACGGCACGAAAGCTGATGCGAGGCGAGGTATTCGTGCCGTCGGGCGCCTGGGGTGGCTCATGAGCGGTGGCCGACGGGCAGCCCAACGGCCGCAACGGATAGCGCTGTTGGGTTACGGGGAGGTCGGTCAGATCCTGGAAAAGGACCTGCGGGCCGCCGGTGCGCGCGAGGTCGTGATCTGGGATCGCCTCTTGCCGACGCCCGCGAGTGCGCCGAGCCGGGCGGCGGCAGCGGCCGAGGCGCGGATCGCGAGCTCGATGGCGGCAGCGGTGAGCGACAGCACTCTCATCATCTCGGCGGTGACGGCGGCGAATTGCGTGCCCGCGGCGCGGGAGGCGGCCGGCTCGATCTCTCCGGACGCGATTTACTTCGATCTCAACTCCGTCGCGCCTCAGACCAAGCGCGCGGCGGCCGCCGCCGTCGAGATGGCCGGCGGGCGTTACGTCGAAGCCGCGGTGATGTCGCCGATTGCGCCGAAGCGCATCGGCTCTCCCATGCTGATTGGCGGTCCGCATGCGAGCGCGTTCGAGCCGCGCGCGAGACAGCTCGGCTTCACGGGTCTCAAGGTGTTCGATGCGGCGGTGGGGCGGGCTTCGGCGGCAAAGATGTGCCGCAGCGTCATGATCAAAGGCCTCGAGGCGCTCTTCGCCGAGTCGCTGCTCGCCGCGCGGCGGCACGGCGTGGAGCAAACCGTGCTCGAGTCGCTTCGGGACCTTTTCCCCGCGGAAGATTGGGAACGGATCGCAGCCTACATGATCTCGCGCTCCCTCCAGCACGGCAGCCGGCGTGCCGAGGAGATGCGCGAGGCTGCTCACGCCGTCGCCGATGCGGGCATCGATCCGCTGATGAGCCTCGCCTGCGCTGCGCGGCAGGAATGGGCCGCGGCCCGCGGGCCGGCGCCCGTTGCCGCCCCGCTCGCGGAGTTGCTGGACGCCGTGCTCGGCTCGGGCGGTGCCCGGACGATGGAGGTCGCATGATCATCGACTGCCACGGCCACTACACGACCGCACCGGCCGCGCACCAGCGCTTTCGCGAGGCGCAGACCGCGCGCCTGAAGGACCCTGGGTTGCCGCCGGCGAAGCCGGCTGAAATCTCGGATGATGAGATCCGCGCGACCCTCGAGGCGAATCAACTCAAGCTGCAGAGAGAGCGTGGGAGCGACCTCACGCTCTTCTCCCCGCGTGCCTCGGCCATGGGGCATCACATCGGCGATGAGGAGATCTCCGCCGCCTGGACGCGCGCCAACAATGACCTGATCAAGCGGGTCGTCGATCTCTATCCGGACAACTTCGCCGGCGTTTGTCAGCTGCCGCAGTCGCCGGGAGTGCCGATCGCCAACTCCGCGCACGAGCTCGAGCGCTGCGTGCGGGAGCTCGGCTTCGTGGGCTGCAACTTGAACCCCGATCCGTCGGGCGGTCACTGGACGTCCCCACCGCTCACCGACCGGCACTGGTACCCGCTCTACGAGAAGATGACCGAGCTGCAGGTGCCCGCCATGGTGCACGTCTCGGCGTCCTGCAATCCCTGCTTTCACGCGACGGGCGCACACTACATCAACGCCGACACCACCGCGTTCATGCAATTCATCCAGGGGGATCTGTTCCACGATTTCCCGGGCCTGAGATTCATCATTCCGCACGGCGGCGGCGCTGTGCCCTACCACTGGGGCCGCTACCGGGGGCTCGCCGATATGCTGAAGCGCCCGCCGCTCACCACGCACGTGATGCGCAACGTATTCTTCGACACCTGCGTCTACCACCAGCCGGGGATCGATCTGCTCTTTCGCGTGATCGACCTCGACAACATCCTCTTCGGCTCCGAGATGGTGGGGGCGGTCCGCGGCATCGACCCGCAGACGAAGTTCCACTTCGACGATACCAAGCGGTACATCGATGCGCTGCAGATCCCGCAGGCGGACAAGATCCGGGTCTTCGAGAAGAACGCGCGCCGCGTGTTCCCGCGGCTCGATGCGCTCCTTACGGCGAGAGGTCGATGAGCTCCGCCCTCGTACCCGGCGGGCCCCGATGGGCCGCGACCGGCGCCTCGGGCCCGTTCACGATGGATGCCGGTTGGCTTCCCTACCACGCACATCCCTCCAAGCCCGACTACGCTGCGCCCCCGGGCGCGGTCGACGCCCACTGCCACGTGTTCGGTCCCGGCGCGGAGTTTCCCTACGCGCCGCAGCGCAGATACACCCCCTGCGATGCCTCGAAGGAGCACCTCTGGGCGTTGCGGGACTTCCTCGGCCTGGAGCGCAACGTCATCGTTCAAGCCACTTGCCACGGCACCGACAATCGCGCTCTCGTCGATGCCTTGCGCGCCTCGCAGGGTCGTGCGCGGGGGGTCGCATCCCTCGCCCCCGAGGTGTCCGATGCGGAGCTGCGCGCGCTCGACGCCGCGGGCGTTCGCGGCGTGCGCTTCAACTTCGTCAAGCGCCTGGTCGACACCACACCGCGCGCGGTCCTCGAGCAGATCGCGCGGCGGGTGGCCCCACTCGGCTGGCACATCGTCATCTACTTCGAGGCCGCGGAGCTGGCGCAGCTCTACGACTTCTTCGCAGCGCTCCCCACGACCGTCGTCGTCGATCACATGGGTCGGCCCGATGTGACGAAGCCCGTCGACGGGCCGGAGTTTGACCTGTTCGTCCGCCTGATGCGGGAGCACCCGAACATATGGGCCAAAGTGAGCGGTGCGGAGCGGCTCTCGAAGGCCGGACCGCCGCAGTATGAGGACGTCGTGCCCTTCGCCCGCAGGCTCGTCGAGGCCTTTCCGGACCGCGTGCTCTGGGGCACCGACTGGCCGCACCCGAACCTCAAGGGCCACGTGCCGGATGACGGCAAGCTGCTCGATTACGTGCCGCGGGTCGCGCCGACGGCGGATCTGCAGCGCAGGCTGATGGTCGATAATCCCAGCCGACTCTACTTCGATCGCTGAGAGCACCGCATGGCACTCGAGAAGCCTTATTCGGACATCCCCGGCACCGTGATCTTCGATGCGGATCAGGCGCGCAAGGGCTATCACCTGAACCAGTTCTGCATGTCGTTGATGAAGGCGGAAAACCGGGCCCGCTTCAAGCGCGACGAGCGCGCCTATCTCGAGGAGTGGCCGATGTCCGAGGATCAGAAGCTCGCCGTGATCGCCCGCGATTACAACCGCATGATCGAGCTTGGCGGCAACATCTACTTTCTCTCGAAGCTGTTCTCGACGGACGGCAAGAGCTTCCAGTACACGGCGGCAACGATGACGGGCATGACGCAGGAGGCTTACGCGGCCATGATGTTGAGCGGGGGCCGCTCGCCCGACGGTAATCGCCGCATCGGCGAGGCTCCTGCCCGCGAGGCCTCCGGCAAGGAGGGCAAATAGTGGCCCGAATCACCGCCGGCGTCGCCACCTCGCACGTCCCTGCGATAGGCGCAGCTCTCGACAACGGACGGGCGGGGGAGCCTTACTGGAAGCCGCTCTTCGCCGGCTATGACCTCTCCAGGCAATGGATTGCGCGGCGCAAGCCCGACGTGGCGGTGCTGGTCTACAACGATCATGCCTCGGCATTCAGCCTCGACATCGTGCCGACGTTCGCGATCGGGTGCGCCGCCTCGTTTCAGCCCGCCGATGAGGGCTGGGGCCCGCGCCCGGTGCCCGTGGTGGAGGGCCATCCGGAGCTGGCCTCGCACATCGCGCAGAGCGTGATCCAGCAGGACTTCGACCTCACGATCATCAACAGGATGGATGTCGATCACGGTCTCACCGTACCGATGTCGCTGCTGTTCGGCCAGCCCGAGCGCTGGCCCATCCGGGTCATTCCACTGGCCGTGAACGTGGTGCTCTTCCCGCCGCCCTCCGGGCGGCGATGCTTCGAGCTCGGCAAGGCCATCCGCCGCGCCGTCGAGTCGTTCGATGAGGATCTCGACGTTCAGGTGTGGGGCACCGGCGGCATGAGCCATCAGTTGCAGGGACCGCGCGCCGGACTCATCAACAGGGAGTGGGACAACCGCTGGCTCGACCGGCTCATCGACGCTCCGGAAGCGCTCGCGCAAATGCCGCACATCGAATACCTGCGCGAGGCCGGCTCCGAGGGAGTGGAGCTGGTGATGTGGCTCATCATGCGCGGCGCGCTGGATGCCAAGGTGCGCACGGTGCACCGCTTCTACCATGTACCGGCCTCCAACACGGCCGTGGGCCACATCGTCCTGGAGAATGCGTCATGAGGATCATCCTCGCCGGCGCCGGCGCGTTCGGTCAAAAGCACCTCGATGCGATCCGGACCATCGGCGGCATCGAGGTCGATTCCCTGGTCGGGCGCGAGCTCGAGCCGACACGCGAAGTCGCGAAGAAATACGGTATCGCGCACGTCACGACCTCGCTGGCGGAGGCGCTGGCCCGGCCGGGCGTGGCGGCCGCCATTCTGGCCACCCCCACACAGCTTCACGCCTCGCAGGCGATCGAATGCCTGCGCGCCGGGAAACACGTACAGGTGGAGATTCCGCTGGCCGACAGCTGGGCCGATGCGCAGGCAGTTGCGCGCGCGCAGCGCGAGACCGGCCTCGTCTGCATGGTGGGTCACACGCGGCGGTTCAATCCCTCCCATCAATGGATTCACCGGCGGATCGGCGCGGGCGAGCTCAGGATCCAACAGATGGACGTGCAGACCTATTTCTTTCGCCGCACCAACTTGAATGCGCTCGGGCAGCCTCGCTCCTGGACCGATCATCTGCTCTGGCATCACGCGGCGCATACCGTGGACCTCTTTGCCTATCAGACCGGCTCGCCGATCACCGTGGCGCACGCCGTACAGGGGCCGATCCACCCACAGCTCCGGATCGCCATGGACATGTCGATTCAGCTGAAGACGGCCGCCGGCGCGATCTGCACGCTCTCGCTCTCTTTCAACAATGACGGCCCCCTCGGCACCTTCTTCCGCTACATCTGTGACAACGGCACCTATATAGCCCGCTATGA
Source organism: Steroidobacteraceae bacterium (assembly GCA_035552895.1). GTDB lineage: Bacteria > Pseudomonadota > Gammaproteobacteria > Steroidobacterales > Steroidobacteraceae > 13-2-20CM-66-19. Next base: position 28,835 of record DATNEU010000016.1, on the reverse strand, counting down.
CGATCTGATCGACGGCAAGGAGCGCAAGATCGACGTCTCCAACATCGATGTATCGATGAACGGTATCGAGCTGCAGGATCGGGAGTTCTTCGCGGCAATCCGTGAGCGGCGCGAGCCCAATGCCGGCGTGCACCGGGTTTTGCCCTGCTACGGGACGCTGGCGGACCTCGAGCGTCGACTCGACTCGCCGGAGTGAGTCAAAGGGGCAGGCCGACGTAGTTTTCCGCGAGGGAGGCGAGGGCGGACCGCGAAGACAGCAGGTATCGCAGATCCGCTTCCTGGATTCTGCGATCGAAGCCGCTGTGCTCGGGGAATTGGTGCAGAAGCGAAGTCATCGACCACGAGAATCGCTCGGCCTTCCACACCCGTGCCAGCGCGCGCGGCGAGTACTCCTCGAGGGCGGTGCGGGAGCCCTCCCGGTAGTGGCCGACGAGCGCCTGCCAGAGGTAGTACACATCGCTCGCGGCGAGATTGAGGCCCTTCGCGCCGGTCGGGGGCACGATGTGCGCCGCATCGCCCGCCAGAAACAGCCGTCCGTGGCACATGGGCTCCGCCACGAAGCTGCGTAACGGCGCGATACTCTTCTCGATCGATTTGCCGGTCTGCAGATGGGCCGCCGCGGCGGGATCCAGACGACGCGCGAGCTCCTCATAGAAGCGCTCATCGGGCCATTCCTCCACGCGATCGTCCACGCTGCACTGCAGGTAAAGACGGCTGAGCCGGCGCGAACGCATGGAGCAGAGGGCAAAGCCTCGCTCACTATTGACGTAGATCAACTCCTCCGACACAGGCGGCTGATCGACCATCATGCCGAGCCACCCGAAGGGATAAACGCGCTCGTAACAGGTGAGCGCCCCTTGCGGGAAACTCGGGCGGCTGACCCCATGAAAGCCGTCGCAGCCGGCGATGAAATCGCAATCGATGCCGTGCTCGGTGCCGTCACGGCGGTAAGTGATCCGCGGGTGAGCGCCGTCGAACCCATGGAGCCTCACGTCCTGCACCTGGTAGAACGTGGTGCCGCCGGCAGCCTCGCGCCCCGCCATGAGGTCACGCGTGATCTCGGTCTGGCCGTACACCAGCACGCCGCGCCCGATCAACTCACGGAAGTTGATCCGATGCCGCGCGCCGGCGAAGGCGATCTCGATCCCATCGTGCAGGAGCGACTCCCGGCGCATTCGCTCGCCGACCCCGGCGGTATTCAAAAGCTCGGCGGTGCCGGTCTCGATGATCCCTGCCCGGATGCGGCCGAGGACATGCTCGGCCGTCTGCCGCTCGAGCACCACGTTTGAGATACCCTCCTTGAGCAGAAGCTGCCCGAGCAGCAGGCCCGCCGGTCCGGCTCCGATGATGGCGACTTGCGTGCGCATGATGCGCCGGTCATCTCAGCGCTTTCGGGGAGGCTGCCGCGACTTGTCGTAGGCCGCGAGCCCGGGCTTGTAGCTCTTCTCGTCGATGAACTGGTGAATGCCTTCCTTGCGCCCCTCGTTGTCGAAGAAGTTGGCTGCCTCCTGGGCGCGGATCAGATAATCCTCGGCGTTGTCGTAGGTCATCTCGCCCACGCGGCGGATCGCGTCCTTGGCGGCTTTCAACGCCACGGGATTCTTCTCGAGCAGCGTCTTCGCGACGGCGGTCACCCGCTCCGCGAGCTTCTCGCGCGGCAACGCCTCGTTCACCAGGCCCCATTCGGCGGCGGTACGCCCGTCGATGCTCTCTCCGGTGAGCGCGTGGTACATCGCACGGCGGTAGGAAAGGAGCTCGCGCGCGATCTTGGTCGCGCCGCCCCCGGGCAGGATGCCCCAGTTGATCTCCGACAGGCCGAACTGCGCCTCTTCGGCGGCGAAGGCGAGATCGCAGGCGAAGAGCGCCCCATACGCGCCGCCAAAGCACCAGCCGTTCACCATCGCGATGGTGGGCTTCTGGTACCAGCGGAGCCTGCGCCACCAGGCATAGGCTTCCCGCTGCGACTGGCGCACTGCGCCGAGTCCCTGCGCCTCGGTCTCGCGGAAATATTCCTTGAGGTCCATGCCCGCCGACCAGGCGGTGCCCTCGCCCGTGAGCACCAGCACGCCGACGTCGTCCCGATGCTCGAGCTGCTCGAGGACGCGCAGCATCTGCCGGTTGAGCTTCGGGCTCATGCAGTTACGCTTCTCGGGCCGATTGAACCTCACCCAGGCGATGCGCTCGCCCACGGTGAATGAGACGGTGTCGGCTTCCTGGCGCTCGGTGCTCATGATGACGCTCGTGAGAGGGGAGGGGTGCGCTCAGATGGGGAACTGGCCCGGAAGGGTTTCGACCGTGATCCAGCGCAGCTCGGTGAACTGATCGATGCCCGCCATGCCACCGAAGCGCCCGTAACCCGAAGCGCCCACGCCGCCGAAAGGCATCTGTGCCTCATCGTGCACCGTGGATCCGTTGACGTGGCACATTCCGGAGCGGATCTGGCGCGCGACGCGCAAGCCGCGTGCGGCGTCGCCGGTGAAAACGGCGGCCGAGAGCCCGTACTCGCTGTCGTTGGCGATACGGATGGCGTCCGCCTCGTCCTTGGCCGGTATGATGGCGACGACCGGTCCGAAGCTCTCGTCCCGATATAACTTCATCCCGGAGGTCACGCCCTCGACCACCGTCGCGGGCATGACGACACTCTGAGCCTTGCCGCCGGCGAGCACCCGCGCGCCGCCGGCGATCGCGTCGTCGATGAGCTGATTGACGTGATCGACCGTGCGCCGGTCGACCACCGCGCCGAGCGGCGTCTTGCCCTCCCGCGGGTCGCCGCTCGCCATCGAGCGCGCTTTCTCGGCAAAGCGGCGCGCGAATTCAGCGGCGACGCCGCCGACCGGAATGATGCGCTCCGTCGACATGCAGATCTGGCCCTGATTCATGAAAGCGCCGAACGCGGCCGCCTTTACGGCCTCGTCGAGGTTGGCATCCTCGAGAATGACGAGCGGCGCCTTGCCTCCGAGCTCGAGCAGACAGGGCTTCAGGTGTTCCGCGCAGCGCTTCGCGATGATGCGTCCGACGGCAGTGGAGCCGGTGAAGTTGACTCGGCGCACCGACGGATGATCGATGAGGGCGCCGACAACTTCGCCCGCGTCCGCGGGCGCATTCGTCACGACGTTGACGACGCCTTCGGGAAATCCAGCCTCGGTGAACGCCTCGACGATCAGCTCGTGAGTGCGCGGGCAGAGCTCTGACGCTTTGAGAATGACGGTATTTCCGCAGGCGAGCGGGGTCGCAATGGCGCGCACGCCCAGGATGATCGGGGCGTTCCAGGGCGCAATGCCGAGCACCACGCCGACCGGCTCCCGGATCGACAGCGCGAGACACCCCGGCTTGTCGGACGGAATGACTTCGCCGGTGATCCGCGTGGTGAGCGCAGCGGCCTCGCGCACCATGCCGCTCGCGAGCATCAGATTGAACAGCGCCCAACCGGCGGTGGCGCCGATCTCGTCCATCATGGCCTTGACGAAGTCGTCCCGGCGCTTCTCCAGGCCCTCGGCGGCACGGCTGAGGATGGCCCGGCGGGCGTTCGGTCCCATGGTCGACCAGGCGGGGAAGGCCGCCGCGGCGCGCTCCGCCGCGGCACGCGCCTCTGCTGCAGTCATGGCGATGGCGGTACTGGCGGGCTGGCCGGTGATCGGATTGATTCGCTCGAAGCGCATGGTGAGACTCCGCCGATGTGCTATATGATATAGCATAGCAACTTCGTCATGCCGGGCAAGCGCGCGGCGCCAGTGGAGCAGCATGCGCCCGATCGTCGATCCTCTCGAGGACCTGCCCGGGTACGCGCTGCGGCGCGCCTCGGCGGCGGTCATGGCGAAGCTGGCCGCGCGCCTCGCGGCCCTCCACCTTCGGCCCTCGGAGGCGAGCGTGCTTCTCGTCATCCAGGCCAACCCGGGAATCACGCAGAGCGATATCGGCCGGCTGCTCGACATCGCGCGCGCGAACATGGCGCCGCTCACGGCGCGCCTCGCGGCGCGTGATCTCATCGTCAGGGAATCGGCGGGCGGTCGCTCGCATGGCCTGACGCTGTCGGATATCGGCCGGCGTCAGGCGAGGAAGGCGCAGCGTATCGTTGCGGAGCTGGAGTCGGAGCTGATGGACCGCGTTCCCTTGGCCCAGCGCGCCGCGTTTCTGCGCACCCTGAAGGCGCTCTTCAGCGGCGGGTGAGTCGGCTGGGAGCGCCGCTCGCCACAGGGGTCAGGAATGGAGGATGAGTTTCCTGCCGTTCGGCGCCAGGTCGAAGGCGCCATGCATGATGGAGCGTAGCCAGGCGGCCGTCGCCAGAACACCGCCGAATGAGTACACGTGCGGTTGGACCAGGCGCGAGCCCGGATCTCCGGCGCAGCCCCGCAAGAGCCCGAGCAGCATCTCGTCGGGACCGGCGGCGTGGCCGGTCAGGTTGGCCACGGCGCCCACATTTCTCACGAGTGCGCTCATGGAAGTCCCTATGCCGCACAGCATGGCGAACTTGAGCAGTCTCGCGAGCGATGCGGGTCCGGCGAGACCCACGTGTACCGGCAGCCGGATCCCTTCCTGCGTGAGCCTGCGATCCCAGGCGCAGATGGCCTGGGGGTTGAAACCGAACTGCGTGACGATATGCACGGCGATACCGGTGCGGGCCGCGAACTCCTGCTTGGCGCGCAACGCCGCGAGCAACTCACCCGCGCCCACCGCGGGATGCCCCTCGGGATGTCCGGCCACGCCGATCCGCTCGAGTCCGGCCGCTTCCAGAGCCCCCGTGGCGATCAACTCGAGTGTGCTGCTGAACGGCCCGACGGGGTGATGGAGGTCGCCGGCCACCAGGAGTACCTGCGCGATGCCGTGCTCGCGCAGACGCGCCAGGGCCGCTCTCAGTTCCTCTTCGCTCCTGAGCCTGCGGGCGACGATGTGCGGCGAGGCCGTGAATCCGAGCGATTGGACCCTGATGGCAACCCGCACCACCTCATCGAGCGATGCCTTCGGCGTATGCGCGACATAGATGGGCATTCCAGCGGGCAGGAGCGACGTCAACTCATCCAGGAGCCTCTCATCGTGCGGCGATATCTCGGTCGAGGCGTGGCGCGCGAAGGCGATGACGGCGCGCTCGAGCTCATTGTGACTTTCATCCGCCGGCGCCCCGGCATGGGTATGATCCAGGTTATTCTGCATAGGCCCGTGGACGTTAGCGGGTCCGCGACGGAATCAGAAGTCGGAAATTCAAATAGGAGGCATCGAGCCTGGGAATAGGCCATGGATTTCGCGCGGCGACGAGTCGCGGTTTCACCGGTGGGAGAGTACCTTGTGATACATGTCTGCCCTGCGAGTCGCGCGCCATGAACGTATCGGACCTGGTCGCCATCGATGTGCACACCCACGCGGAAGTGTCCTGCCGTCAGCCCGCCGACGATGTCTGGAAGGAATACGAGGCGGCGGCGTCGAGCTATTTCAAATCGGGCCAGCGCCCCACCATCGCCGAGACCATCGCCTACTACCGTGAGCGCCGCATCGGCCTCGTGATGTTCACGGTCGATTCCGAGAGCGAGATCGGCGCCCGCCGGATACCGAACGAGGAGGTCGCCGAGGCCGCTCGCGACAACAGCGACATCATGGTGGCCTTCGCGAGCATCGATCCGCACAAGGGCAAATCCGGGGTGCGGGAGGCGCGGCGGCTGCTCGAGCAATACGACATCAAGGGCTTCAAGTTCCATCCGACGACGCAGGGCTTTTTCCCCAACGATCGGCTGGCCTATCCGTTGTACGAGGTCATCGCCGGGCACAAGCTCCCCGCCATCTTCCACAGCGGGCATTCCGGGATCGGTACCGGCATGCCAGGCGGCGGGGGGCTGCGCCTCAAGTACTCAAATCCCATTCATCTCGATGACGTCGCGGCCGATTTTCCCGACATGACCGTCATCATCGCCCATCCCTCCTGGCCCTGGCAGGACGAGGCGCTGTCGGTCTGCCTGCACAAGCCGAACGTCTACATCGACCTCTCCGGCTGGTCGCCGAAGTACTTCCCGCCGCAGCTCGTGCGGTACGCCAACTCGCAGCTCAAGCGCAAGATGCTCTTCGGCTCGGACTTCCCGCTGATCAGCCCCGATCGGTGGCTGGAAGACTTCAAGGACGCGGGCTTCAAGCCGGAGGTCCACCCGCTCATCCTCAAGGAGAACGCGATCACGGCCTTGCGCCTGGGTTGAGCCCACCGGGGTCGCGCCGGCGTGAGCGCACCGCCCGAGGCGCGTTTTTGCGCTGTGGGCCGAGCCGCTTGCGCTCTCGTGCGCGCGGGGCGGGCCGGCGCACGGGTAGATTCGGGACCGTCATTGGCACGAGCGGGGCATATGAGCGCGCAAGAGCCGCCGAAGGGCTTCCCGCTGCCGAGCTCGCTGCGGGTGATTCCGGGGACCGAGCGGGCGCAGGCGGCCTATCCCTACACGGTGCAGTTTGGCGCCGGCGATGACCAGCGCTTCTGGTTCTACAATTCCATGCACTTCCCGGAGCCCATGTCCTGTTTCGACATGGTCACCGCGGAGGCCGCCTATTGCGCCCTGGGGGCCGCCAATACCCGGGTGCATTGCCTGCCGACGACGCTCGGGATAGACCATCGGATCATCAACGGCCGGGTCTACATCGGCGGCAACGCGGTCACCGATCCGCAGGAGATCGCGCGGCGGACGGCGGAGTTTCAGAAGCGGGCGTTCTACTACTACGAGAACTGGGAGAGCCTGTACGCGCAATGGAAGCGCAAGATGCTCGCGCTCATCCGCGAGGCGGAGGCGCTGCCCAAACCTGCGTTGCCGGAATTCGAGCCGCTCGAGCACGTGCACGCCGGGCGGGGCATCGCTTCCAACCATCATCTCCTCGAGATCTATCAGCGTACCCTCGAGGGGTATTTCCGCATGTGGCACCACCACTTCGAGTTCCTGCTGCTCGGCTACGGCGCCTATCTCACCTTCTTCGCCTTCTGCAAGAAGGCCTTCCCCGAGATCCCGGACCAGACGGTGGCCCGCATGGTGGCGGGCATGGAGGCCGAGATCTTCCGCCCGGACGATGAGCTGCGGCGCCTCGCCCGCCGCGCCGTGGAGCTTGGCGTGGACGGCCGATTCACCGAGGGGGTGGCGGTCGAAGCCGTCATCCGCTCGCTCGAGCAGGCCGGACCGCCGGGCGAAGAGTGGCTGCGGGAGCTGGCGGCGTCCCGTGATCCGTGGTTCAACATCAATGTCGGCGACGGCTTCTATCACTATCACCGCTCCTGGAACGACGATCTCTCGATGCCGTTCGCGAGTCTCCCGGGCTACATCGCGCGCCTGAAGGCGGGTGAGACGCTGGAGCGCCCCTTCGGCAAGCTGCAGGAGGAGCGCCGCCGGCTGATCGGCGAGTACCGGGAGCTCCTTGGGAGCGAAGCGGAGCGTGCCGCGTACGATCAGATGATCACACTCGCTCACCGCGTCTTTCCCTATGTCGAGGGGCACAAGTTCTACTGCGAGCACTGGTACACGAACCTCTTTTTCAACAAGATCCGCGAGTTTGGCGCACTGCTCTGCGCGCACGGGTTCTTCCCCGACGCGGAGGACGTGTTTCATCTGACGCATTACGAGCTCGAGTCGGCGATCATCGATCTCATGAACGCGTGGTCGACGGGATCCGCGCCGCGGGGACCCGCCCACTGGCCGGCGCTCGTGACGGAGCGCCGTGCGGCAATCGCGCAATGGTCGCAGCACTCCACCCCGCCCGCGCTGGGACCGGTGCCCGCGGTGATCGACGACCCGGCGATCGTCATGTTGTGGGGCATTACGCGCGAGAGCCTGGACGCGTGGCTCGAGGCCGGTACCGATACCGCGAGCCGGGAGATCCGCGGCTTCGCCGCATCGAGCGGGGTAGTGGAGGGGACCGCGCGCGTGGTGAAGTCGGTGGAAGAGATCGGCCGGCTGCAGAGGGGTGACATCCTGGTCTGTCAGGTCACGAATCCCACCTGGGCCCCCATCTTCCAGAAGATCGCGGGCGCGGTATCGGATATCGGCGGCTCGATGAGCCACGCGGCCATCGTGGCCCGCGAGTTCGGCCTGCCCGCGGTGGTGGGGACGGGCAGCGCGACCTCACGCATCCGGGATGGCCAGCGCGTGCGGGTCGATGGCGGCCGGGGAATCGTAACGCTGCTTTGAGCCATGAGCTATGTCAGCGGGTTCGCCGAAGTAGGGCTTCGCGACCGGCCGAATGTCGGCGGCAAAGGGGGGAGCCTGGGGGAGCTGCAGCGCGCGGGAATCGCGGTGCCGCCCGGTTTTGTGGTGAGGACGGACGCCTTCGAGCGCTTCCTCGCGAGGATCGAGGCCGACTGGCCGGTTCGGGCCCGGATCTCGAGCCTGGATGCCGAGGACTTGTCGGCGATCGAGCGGTGTTGCGCGGCGGTGCGCAGCCGCTTCGAGGAGATGCCACTGCCTTCGGACCTTGCGAGGCAGATCGAGCTCGCGCACGCGCAGCTTTGCGGCGTGAGAGGCATGCCGGTCGCCGTGCGCTCTTCGGCGACCACGGAGGATGCGGTCGACGCCAGCTTCGCAGGCCTTCAGGACACCTACTTGTGGGTGAAGGATCTGAGGCAGATCCTGCACCGGGTCCGAAGCTGCTGGGCGAGCCTCTACTCGGTCGGGTCGGTGAGCTATCGCCGGCAGCGGAACATGCTCGAGCACGCAGTGGCGATGGCAGTCGTGATCCAAGTCATGGTGGATGCGCGAGCCGCCGGGGTGATGTTCACCCGAAGTCCGACGACGGGCGATCGGTCGGTGATCACCATCGAGGGCGCCTGGGGACTGGGATCGGCCGTCGTGGGCGGTGAGGTGACTCCGGATCGCTGGGTGCTCGGCAAGGTCACGGGAGATATCACCGTCCGGGAGATTTCCGACAAGCACATTCGTCACGCGCCGGCGGCCGGCGGGGGCATCGAGACCGTACCGGTGCCCGAATCCTCCCGCAGAGCGCCGTCCTTGAGCGATGAGGAGTTGCAGGCGCTGCGCGGCATCGGGCGCAGAGTGGAGCGCCACTACGGCTGTCCCCAGGACATCGAGTGGGCGATCGACGGGGCGGACGGCGAAGTGCTCCTGCTGCAGAGCCGGCCGGAGACGGTCTGGGCATCGAAGGAAGCCGCGCCCGCGGCGAGCGCGGCCCCGAATCCCTTCACTCATGTCATGTCGATCTTCGGAGGCAAGGACAAGTGACCCTCACGGCCAAGGACGTCGCGGAAATCACGCGGCTGCTCGAGGAGTCGAGCTTCGACGAGCTGATGCTCGAGCTCGATGGGCTCAAATTGACCTTGACACGCAACGGCGCCGCGGCGGCCACGCCACGCCCGGAAAGCCTCTCACCGGGCAAAGGTTCCGCGGCAGGGCCCGCGGCAGGTGCGGTGGCATCGCCGGCCGCCCCCACAGCGCTCAGCCGCGAGCCGCCCGTTGCTTGCGAGGGAGCAACGCAAGACATCACCGCGCCTCTGCTCGGCACTTTCTACCGGGCCCCGAAGCCTGGCGCGCAGCCCTTCATCGAAGTCGGATCCGCCGTGGAGGAGGACACCATCATCGGGATCATAGAGGTGATGAAGCTGATGAATACGGTCCGCGCGGGCGCGCGCGGCAAGGTCATCGACATATTGGCGCAGGACGGCGCGCTCGTCGAATATGGCGCGATTTTGGCGCGTGTGAGCAAGGCGGCGCAGAGGTGACCCTGCGCCGAATCCTCATCGCCAACCGCGGCGAGATCGCCGTGCGCATCATCCGCACGTGCCGGCTTCTTGGCATCGAGACGGTGTTGGCGACTTCGGCGGCGGACTGCGACTCGCTGCCGGCGCGGCTCGCCGACCGCGCCTTATGCATCGGTCCGGCGCGCGCGAGCGACAGTTACCTCAACGTGGGCGCGATCGTGCAGGCGGCGCTGGCGGCGCATGCCGACGCCATTCATCCGGGCTACGGCTTTCTATCCGAGCGGCCGGCGCTCGCGCGGGCGTGCGAGGACCACGAGCTCGTCTTCATCGGTCCAACACCGGGACAGATCGAGTCCGTGGGGGACAAGCTGCGCGCTCGCGAGCAGGCACTCGCGGCGGGCGTTCCGGTGCTCCCGGGAGAGCCGGTCGGCTCGGCGGCGCAGGCGCTGTCATTTGCGCGCGGCGCCGGTCTGCCCGTGCTCGTGAAAGCCGTCGGGGGCGGCGGCGGAAGGGGCATGAAGCGTGTCGAGCGCCTCGAGGACTTGCCCCATGCCGTGCAGTTGGCCGAAGCGGAGGCGGGCGCTGCGTTTGGCGATGCGCGGGTGTACCTCGAGCGCTTCGTCAACCGCGGCCGGCACATCGAAGTGCAAGTCCTCGGCGACGGATGCGGCGGGGTCATTCACCTGGGCGAGCGGGATTGCTCGGTCCAGCGGCGCTACCAGAAGCTCATCGAGGAGACGCCGGCACCCGGTTTGCCCGAGTCCCTCCGCGGGCGGCTGCACGAGGCCGCCGTCAGGTTCGCGCAGAGGATCGGATATCGAGGGGCGGGAACGGTGGAGTTCCTGGTGGAACTCGAGCGCGATGCGTTCTACTTCCTCGAGATGAACGCGCGCATCCAGGTCGAGCACCCGGTCACGGAAGCGGTTACCGGAATGGACCTCGTAGCGGAGCAGATCGCCATTGCCGCGGGCGATGGGTTGCGGCACGCGCAAGCGGACATCCGTTGGCGCGGATGCGCGATCGAGTGTCGGGTCAATGCCGAGGACCCCTCGCGCGATTTCCGGCCGAGCCCGGGCTGCGTGGATGAGGTTCGCTGGCCGGCAGGCGAGGGGATCCGTGTCGACACCCATATCGAGACGGGGGCGCGAATCCCCCCGTTCTACGATTCCCTCATCGCCAAGATCATCACCCACGGGGAGGATCGTGACGCGGCGCTCGAGCGGATGTGGCAGGCCGTCGCCCGCGCCAGGGTCCGGGGCGTGACGACGAACCTCGCCCTGCATTCGACCGTGCTCGCCAACCGGGAGTTTCAGGCTGGGGGCGTCGATACGGGATTCCTGGGGCGGCTGCTCGATCGCGCACCCATCTTCGTGGAGGCGCGGCTTGGCTGAAGTGCAACTCGTCGAGACCTCTCTTCGGGACGGCAATCAGTGTATCTGGGCGGCGCTGGGGGTCGACACCGCCAGGACGTTGACCATCGCTCCCATCATGGACAGGGTCGGCTTCAAGGCGATCGATTTCACGACCTCCACCCACATGGGCGTGGCGGTGCGCTACAAGCGCGAGGACCCGTGGGAGCGGATCCGCCTGACGGCGGCTGCCACACCGCGCACGCCGCTGCAATTCATGTCGACCGGGTTTCGGTTCATCTCCTGGGAGACGGCGAGTCCCGAGTTCATGGCATTGGCCTTTCGCGTGCTCGCGCGCAACGGGATCCGCCGCTTCTGCCTGGCCGATCCCATGAATGACGCGGACTCCAACATCGCCTGCGCCCGCATGGTAAAGCAGGGCGGTGGAGAGTACGTCATCGTCGCCCTCGTTTTCACGATCAGCCCGATCCATGACGATGACTACTATGCACGGCGCGCGCGTCTGCTCGCAGCCAGCGCCGACGTGGATGCGCTCTACATCAAGGATCCCGGCGGCCTGCTCTCGCCGAAGCGGGCCTCGAGCCTGATCCCGGCGATCAGGTCACAGATCGGCGCGAAGCCGCTCGAGTTGCATTCACACTGCACCATCGGACTGGCGGAGCACACTTACCTGGAGGCCCCGGAGCTCGGCGTGAGCGCCCTGCAATGCGCCTCGGGAGCGGCGGCCGACGGCATCTCCAACCCGCCCACCGGCCGGATCGTCGCCAATCTGCGCGCAATGGGCCACCGGATCGATCTCGACGAAGAGGCGCTCGCCGCGGTCGAGAGCTACTTCACACGCCTGGCGGAGGCCGAAGGACTGCCGGCCGGCCGCCCGCAGGGGTTCGATGCCGGCTACCAGCACCATCAGCTTCCAGGCGGGATGGTGGGCACCATGCGTCGTCACTTGCAGGAAAGCCGCATTCCCCATCTCGAGGCCGCGGTCATCGAGGAGCTCGGCAGGGTGCGCCAGGAGCTCGGCTGGCCCATCGTGATGACTCCGTTCTCACAGATCCTGCTCACCCAGGCCGTCATGAACGTCACGAGCCGCGAGCGTTACTCGGTGGTGCCGGATGAGCTGATTCGTTACGCCATCGGCCGCTTCGGCAGGCCCACCGTGCCGATCGAGCCGCGGGTGATGGAACGGATTGCATCGTTGCCGCGCACGCGCGAGCTCGAGGCGGAGCCGCCGATGGCACCGGTTACGGAGCTGCGCAAGACGCTCGGCGCCGGGCTTTCGGACGAGGAGTTTCTGTTGCGGGCGACCATGCCGCAGATCCAGGTGGATGCCATGCGGGCTGCAGGTCCCGCCCCGCGACATTACGATCCCTCGAGCCGGCCGGCCATGGATCTCATCCGCCGGCTGACCTCGCGCCGGGATCTGACTTACGTTGCGATCGAGAAGGCGGGCTTTCGCCTCACGATGCGCCGATCGCCCGCGAGAGCCGGCGCGTGAGCTCCCGCATCGAAGGGTTGATGTTCGATGTCGATGGTACGCTTCTCTTGAGCGATCGTACGCTCGGCGGCTACGAGCTGTTGCCTGGCGCGATCGAGGTTCTGGCCACGCTGCGAGACAGAGCCTTCCCGTTCGTGCTGCTCACGAACGGCAGCAAGTATCCGCCCGCCGAGCAGGCGGCGAAGCTGCGCAAAGCCGGGCTGCCGGTGGAAGACTGGCAGATGATCACGCCGTCGAGCGTGGCTGCGGAACACATGTCCCGCCGCGGAATGCGCCGTGTCCTGGTGCTCGGGGGGCGTGGAGTGGGTCATGCGCTCGCGGAGGCGGGCATCGAGACCGTCTACACGGAGGAGCCGCGGGCGGCCGAGGTGGAGGCGGTCTATGTCGGCTGGCACCCGGACTGCGGGATGCGGGACATCGAGACCGCCGCGCAGGCGATCTGGGCCGGAGCCAGCCTCTTCTCGGCCTCGAATGTGCCGTTCTTCGCGACCCGCCACGGGCGTGCGATCGGCTACAGCTTCGCCATCGTGGCCGCGATCCGGCGGCTGACCCGCGCACCGGTCACGGTGATGGGCAAGCCTTCCCTCCATGCGCTGCGTTCCGTCGCGAGGCGCCTGCGCACGCCGATGTGTCACCTGGGCGTGGTGGGCGATGATCCGCTCGTCGAGATCATCATGGCCCGGCGTGCCGGGGCGACGGCACTCGCGGTCACCACGGGCATGACCACCGGCGAGGAATGGCTGCGCCAGCCCGAGAGGCGCAGACCCCATCGGGTGCTCGCGGAGCTGCGCGAGGTGTTGGACTGCCTGCCCGGCGGGACCTAATGGCTGACACCGATGGCGCGGCGGAATGCCACGGGCGCGATGCCGAACCTGCGCCGGAACCGGCGCGCGAAGTGGCTCGGATCGGTGAAGCCACAGCGGGCCGCCACCTCGATGATGGGCAACCCCCGCGTCCGCCGCCCCGCGAGCAGCTCGCGCGCGCGCTCGAGGCGCGCCCGCATCAGCTCCTCGATGAAGGTTGTGCCGCCCGCGGCGAAAGCATAATGCAGCGCTCGCACTGAGATGTGATGGTCGGCGGCCACCGCGGCGGGTGAAAGATCCGGGTCGGAGAGCCTGTTGTGCACCGCGCGCATGAGGCGTTCCCGCAGGTGTTGACCTCCCGTCCAATCCTGCGGCGCGGGCCCCAACGCCAGCGCCAGGAGCGCCGCAATGTGATCGGCAACCTCGCCGCGCGGCAACGCGAGCTGGTCGCAGGAGTCGATCTCGAGACTCGCCACCGCCGCGCACAGGGCCGCGCTCCAGCCTGCACTGCCGAAGTGCCGCGGTGCCAGGCGCTCCGGTGAGCTCACCCAGCGCTTCAGCCACTCGTCCGCCAGCTGCAGCACGCACGAGCGTGTTGCCTGCGGGCACGCGACCTCGTAAGGCTGAGCACCGTCGAGGAGGATGCATTCGCCGGGACCCAGGGGCGTGATTCGTCCGGCCTGCCGTATCTCGACCCTGCCGACCCGAAGTTGCATCAGGAGGAAGCCGGGGGCCGTGCGCGCGATCTTGGCGCGCGTGCGCCGGACGTGCTGGGCATCGGCGCACAGCCAATTGGCGGTCGCGGAGCCGAGCTGCGTCTGATCGAGCCGCGCATGAAAATGTTTGCGCACGGGCGAGTCGATATCGAGCTCCAGGAACCGGTCGCACACCGTGTCCACCCAATAGGAGAAGGGCCGGTCAGCGGCCTCATCGGTCGACCAGTGGCGAGCCGGAACGGAGGGGAGTCGATCCGCCATGGGGCTGGGCACCTGCCCCGAATGCTGCGCTGTCGCGGGCCGCCGCGCAACGGCCGGCCGGCGGCCGTCCGGAGCCTTCCGGGCTCTGGAACCGGGCGTCCGGGCGGGCTCTTGCGCTGTCGGTTCATAACGCTTGCGCTGTGATTTGGGTCGCCGTCGTGGCCCGAGCGCTACGCTTACGAGCACAACCAGAAGGGGTGTCAGCGCATGAACCGAAAGCAACCTACGCGGCCTGGAGCAGCCCGGCTGCTCGTTCCATGCACCCTGGGCCTGTCGCTCTCGTGGGGCCTAGCTGTGGCTGATCAGCCACAGCCGGCCGGGCCTGCGACGGAGCCGCAGCTGCAGGAGGTCGTCGTGACCGCGCAGAAGCGCCAGCAGAACATCCAGACGGTTCCGATCGCAATCTCCGCTTTCACCAGCCAGCAGCTGCAGCAGCAGAATGTGACCAGCCTGGCCGCGCTCTCCGCCCAGACACCCGGCGTGACTCTGGATGCCGGATCGCCGTTCTCGGGCGACAGCTCGGTGCTTTCGGCGTCCATCCGCGGCATCGGCCAGAGCGATTTCGCGATCAACATCAATCCGGCCGTCGGGGTGTATCTCGACGGGGTGTATCTGGCGCGCACCGTGGGCGCGAACGTCAATCTGCTGGACGTGGACCGGGTGGAGATCGCCAAAGGCCCGCAGGGAACGCTCTTCGGCGCCAATACGATCGGCGGCGCCATCAGCATCATCACGCACACCCCGGGCGACACGCCGCGCTTCATCGGTGAAGCCACCGGAGGCAGCTTCGATCGGCGCGATCTGGCCTTTACCGCCGACATTCCCATCATCCAGGACAAGCTGCTCTCCAGCTTCACCTTCGGCACCCAGAACCAGAACGGCTGGCAGAAGGTCATCCCGTACCCGACGAGCTCCCCCTACGGCGAGACGCCCTTCGTGGTCGACCCGCAGACTGCCTACCCCGAGCCCGGCTATCAGACCGGAAGCGATTACGGCGGCACGGGCGTGACCATGATGCGCTCCAAGGTGCTCTTCCTCGCGACCGACAGGCTCAAGCTCACCTTCACGGGCGACTGGACGCACGAGAACCAGACCTCGCTCCCCAACACCGTGGTCGGAACGTTCTCCGGCAACCTGCTTTCATCCACATTCTCCACCCTCTACAACCTGTGCATCGGCAACAACGCCGCGACGCTGCCCGGCGCGATCGCCGCGGCCACGACCGTCCCGGGCATCGGTCCGATATTTCCGGTCGGCTCCCCGAACAATGCGTTGTTCGGCGGTGACTGCTCGCAGCCGCGCGCGCACGTGCCGGGCCTGTCGATCGGCGCCGCGCCGCTCCTCGGGGCAGGATACGTCGGCGGACCCCCGGGGCCGTTCAACTACAACGATCATCCCGGCACGGCCTACCTGGGCTCGAGCGATCCGCGGATCTACCTGGGCAACGCCGCGAGCGAGACGGGCAACATCGATACGACTTACGGCGTGGGTCCGGACTATGCCAAGAGCGACGTGTTCGGGTTCTCTCTCACCGGCGACTATGAGCTCAACGATGAGCTGAGTGTCAAATCCATCAGCGGTTATCGGCAGATGCGCTGGATGATCGGCACGGAGCTCGACGGCACGCCGGAGACGATGTTCCAGGTATCCGATCACCAGCACCAGTTCCAGGTCTCGCAGGAGTTCCAGCTCCTAGGCAAAGCGCTCGACAACAAGCTGAACTACGTCACCGGACTCTATTACTTCAGGGAGTCCGGCTACGTGCACGACTATGTGCCTTTCGAGGGAATATTGGAGGTTTACGATGCGTCGAACGACGCGCAGAACGTCAACTACGCGGCGTACTTCCATGCGGACTACAATCCGACCGCGCACTGGGGATTCACGCTCGGCGGTCGCTATACCGACGCGCAGGCGTACTTCACGCCTGGACAGAGCGACCTCAACTCCTTCCCGCTCGGCTCGACCGTCTATCCACTGGCCACGGGCCAGCCGTTCCTGCACTACTTTCCTGGCACTCCGGACAGTCAGCAGTGGCACATCTTCGATCCTACCGGTGGCATCCAGTTCCACTTCAACGACGACATCATGGCCTACCTGAGCTGGAGCAAAGGCTTCATGGCCGGAGGCTGGACCACCCGGGTCTCGGGCCCGGAGACCTCGCCCAAGGCGGCTGAGTATGGTCCGGAGACCTCCAAGGCCTGGGAGCTCGGACTGAAGTCCTCCTGGCTCAACAGGCATCTGATCATCGATACCGACGTGTTCGATACCGATTTCGATTCCATTCAGCTCAATGTGCAGCACGGCGCATCGCCGACGCTCGTCAACGCGGGCAACGCCAAGATCATCGGCTGGGAGCTGCAGGCCGAGTCGCTGGTGGGCGATACGGGCCTGCAGCTCAACGGCTCCGCCGCATTCCTCGACGCCTACTACACGTACGTGAATCCGGCCGCCAACCTGCCGGAATACGGCTTGCCCGACGGCACCACGGTGTGCCCGGGCGGCGCACAGGCGGGCTGCACCATCAGTCTCGGCGGCTCGCCGCTCGAGGCCAAGCTGCCGAAGACGCCGCGGTGGAAGTTCACCTTCGATCCGATCTACACCTTTACGTTGGCGAACCAGGCGCAAGTGCGCTTCATTCCGGTGTTCAGCTACATCACCGCCATGTTCAACGATTCCCTGAACACGCCGCAGATGTGGCGACCAGTCACGCGCAATCTGGACGCGTCACTCCATTATGTCTCGCCGTCCGCGAAGTACGATGTCGCCATCGGCGGAACGAATCTCACCAACGACCGCTACATCACCTCGGGCCAGCCGAACTATGCGGCTGGCTTCATCGATGCCTACTACGACGCGCCGCGGGAGTGGTACGTTACTCTACGGATGCAGATGGGACAGTAGGGCCGAACCTCGGGGAACGATGCAAGAAGGCGAGATACTCTGGACACCGACCCCGCGGCGCCTCGAGCATGCCAATGTGACGGCCTTCTGCCGCTGGCTCGAGCGGGAGCGGGGACTGTCATTGCGCGACTACACGGAGCTGTGGCGCTGGTCGGTGGAGGATCTCGAATCGTTCTGGAGCGCGCTCTGGGACTACTTTGGGGTGGCAGCGTCCTCTGCGCCCGAGCGGGCGCTCGGCCGCCGCGACATGCCCGGGGCGCAGTGGTTCCCCGGCGCGCGTCTGAACTATGCCGAGAACGTGCTGCGCCGGGAGCGTGAAGGAGGCATCGCGCTGCTGCATGCCGGCGAGAGCCGGCCGCTCGAGGCTCTGAGCTGGCCAGACCTCGGGGGACAGGTCCGAATCCTCGCCACGCGCCTGCGGGCACTCGGTGTACGGCCGGGCGACCGGGTGGTCGCCTGGATGCCCAACATCCCGCAGACCGTGGTGGCGATGCTCGCAACCACCGCGATCGGAGGCATCTGGGCCTGCTGCTCGCCGGATTTCGGCGAGCGCGGTGTGCTCGATCGCTTCGTGCAACTCACGCCGAAGGTACTCTTCTGCATCGACGGCTACCGGTACGGCGGCAAACCCTTCGACCGGCGGGCGGAGCTCGAGCGGATTCTCGCGGGCCTTCCCACCTTGCGACAAGTGATCCACCTTCCTTACCTCGACCCCGGCGCCCCGCCGCCGCGGCCCGATGCGCTGCCGTGGGCCGAGGTGCTCGATCAGCCCGCCATCGCTGCGGCCGATTTCCGCTTCGAGCAGGTGCCGTTCGATCATCCGCTCTGGACGCTCTTCTCCTCAGGCACGACCGGGCTGCCGAAGGCGATCGTTCACGGCCATGGAGGCATTCTGCTCGAGACGCGAAAGAACGCCACCTTTCACTTCGATCTGCATCCCGGCGACCGGTTCCTCTTCTTTACGACCACTGGCTGGATGTTGTGGAACTTCCTCGCGAGCACCCTCGCCACCGGCGCAGTCCCCATCCTCTACGACGGTAGTCCCGCATATCCCATCCCGGACATCCTGTGGAAGCTGGCACAGGATGGGGAAGCGACCATGCTCGGCGCCAGCCCGACCTACGTCGAGCAGATGGCGCGCGCCGGCATCGTGCCGCGGGAGCGCTATGAGCTCGCGCACCTGACGGGCATCTCCCTCGCCGGCTCGCCGGCCACTCCCGGCTGCATGGCCTGGTTTTACTCCAACGTCAAGAAGGACCTGTGGGTGGCCAATGGCAGCGGTGGAACCGACTGTTGCACCGGCTTCGTCGGCGGTGTGCCGACCCTGCCGGTGTATGCCGGCGAGATCCAGGCGCCCTCGCTGGGCGTCGCCGTCGCGGCCTACAACGACAAGGGCGAGAGCGTCGTCGATGAGGTGGGCGAGCTGGTCATCACCGAGCCCATGCCCTCCATGCCCGTTGGCTTCTGGAACGATCCCGACCACCGGCGCTATCGGCAGAGCTACTTCGAGGAGTTCCCCGGGGTCTGGCGACACGGGGACTTCTTTCGCATCAACGGGCGCGGCGGCTGCTTCGTGCTGGGGCGCTCGGACGCCACCCTGAACCGCTACGGCGTGCGCATCGGCACGGCGGAGATCTATCGCACGCTGGCGGCACTGCCCGAGGTCGAGGACAGCCTCATCGTCAATCTCGATCTGCCCGATGGCGGGTTCTTCATGCCGCTTTTCGTGAAGCTCGCGCCGGGTGCATCGCTCGAGGCGGCCTCGCAGCGGATCCGCGACACGCTGCGCCGCGAGTACACCGCGCGGCACGTCCCGGACAGGATCATCCCCGTGCCTTCCATTCCCATGACGCTCACGGGCAAGAAGATGGAGGTGCCGGTGCGGCGGATCCTTCTCGGAACCGCCCCGCAGAAGGCCGCCAACGTGAGCGCCATGGCCGATCCGCGCGCGCTCGACTTCTTCGTCGAGTACTTCGCCACCCAGTGGGACTACGACCTGCGCAAAAAGTAACGATGGCTCGCGATATCGTGTTGTTCCTGCCGGGGCTGTTGTGCGACCGTGCCGTGTGGGAGCCGCAGATCGCCGCCTTGTCGGCGCGTTACGACTGCCTGGTCGCCGATTATGGCAGCGC
Source organism: Steroidobacteraceae bacterium (assembly GCA_035552895.1). Taxonomy (GTDB): domain Bacteria; phylum Pseudomonadota; class Gammaproteobacteria; order Steroidobacterales; family Steroidobacteraceae; genus 13-2-20CM-66-19. The sequence continues at coordinate 9,493 of DATNEU010000016.1, read as the reverse complement.
GGATTCCCTGGTCGCGATGGCGCACTCGGCGCTCGGCCGCACGCCCGCACGCTTTTCACTGGTGGGGCATTCGATGGGGGGTCGCGTGGCGCTGGAGATCATGCGCAGCGTACCCGAGCGCGTGGCGCGGCTGGCTCTGCTCGATACCGGATATCAGGCGAGACTCGAAGGGGAGGCCGGCGAGGCGGAGTGCCGCAAGCGGTACCGCCTGCTCGAGCTGGCCTCGTCTGAGGGTATGCGAGTCATGGGCCGGCAGTGGGTGCAGGGGATGGTGCACCCCGATCGGCTGCAGGACGCGGGGCTGATCGATCCGATCCTGGCGATGATCGAGCGCAAGACCCCGCAGATCTTCGCGGCGCAGATCCGCGCGCTCCTCGATCGGCCTTCGGCCGAGGCGGTGCTGCGCGCGATCCGTTGCCCGACCCTGGTGCTTTGCGGTCGTCAGGACGGCTGGAGTCCGCTGTCGCGTCACGAGCAGATGAGGAGCCTCATCACGGGCGCAAGCCTGGCGGTAATCGAGGACAGCGGCCACATGGTCACCCTGGAGCGCCCCCAACCGGTCGCCGCACAACTGGAGGGCTGGCTGGGTCACCTCTGATGCGTTCGCCAACCTGCGTGGTAGCTTTCGCGCGCGGCCTTGGAATAGGGCGCGGGAGCGACCTGCACCCGGACCTCGAGCTGCCTGTGCGGCTCGACGGTAGGTTTGGCCGTACCGCCGTTCTCCTCCCCCCAGACGAGCGTCAACACGTCGCCGATCTGCACTTCAGGATCGACGACGCCGAGTGAGAGGACCGTGCGCTCGTTGTAGCTGTACCCGCCGAACATCGAGAATCCGACCGTCCGGCCGCTGACCATGACCTTGTCGTAGGAGGCGGAGGAGTAGTTGCAGTTGGGAAAGTCGAAGAACTTGTAGCTCTCCGCCTGGGGATCGAGCAGCGAAGCGTAGATCTTGATGAAATCCGCCGGGTTCCAGGCAAAAGTCACCTTCCTGCGCTGCGGCTCCGTGGCGTGGCGCCTGAGCGCCTCGGCACCGATGAAGTCGTGGTCGAATTTGATGAACGGACCGTAGCCGAGCGCGTAGGGGGTGAGGTAGTAGTCCTCGATGTTCTCGGACACGAAGCTGCCGCCGATCGAGCCCGCCCCCTCGTAGCCGCTCGCGGGCAGCCACTCGCGGTACGGTCGCATCTCCTCGCCGGTATACACGGCCGGCAGCGGCGAAGGGATCCAGCCCGACTCGAGCGTGTTGCTCGAGTACGCCCGCGCGCCCACCTGCTGCAGCCCGAAATCCCGGCCCGCCTCGAGGATGGCCTCGCGGATCTCATCGTATTCGGCGTACGGGCCCCAGATCTCGAGCCCCGGCTCGCCGGCCATGCCGTGACGCAGACAGCGCACCTTGCGACCCTTGATGTTGATGACGCCCTGGTTGAAGAACCTGATCTCGGGCAGCGGACCGCCGTTGAGGCGGGTCAGAACCTGCATCGCGTTCGGTCCCTGAACCTGGAAGCGGTAGTGGCGGCGGTGGACCGGCTTGCCGCGCGCATAGGACGGCGAGCGGTCGTCGCGGATCACTTCGACCCGGTAACCGCCGGTCTCGGCGTGAAACTGCACCCAGTTCACCGTGGGCGTGCGTCCGACGAAAACCAGCTCATCGGGGTCCAGGTAGAAAAGGATTCCGTCCCCGATCACGTAGCCATCGTAGCTGCAGGGCACCATCTGCTTGGCCTTGCCGGGGACGAAGCCGTTGAAGCTGTTGATGGTCAGATGCGAGAGCATCCTCACCGCATCGGGCCCCTTGACGCTGATTTCCGCCATGTGGTGCGACTGGTCGTAGAGCACGGCGGTCTTCTGCCAGGCCACCTGCTCGGAGCGCCAGTTGCTGAACTCGTACGGCACCACGGGGTACACGTACGCGCCGATCTGCGAGTTGCGCAGCATCTGCACCGGGCTGCCGCTGCGTTGCAGCAACTGCTCGAGGTTCTCCTGCTTCATCGTCTGGCTCCGGAACGTAAGGCGGATTCGGTCCTATGGTGTACCGCCAATCGGCCAGCGGTGTTCTACTCATGGCGAAAACAGGCGAGGCCGTAGGCGAAAGTCGACCGGTTCACCACGGCATGGGGGTGTGCCCGCCGCCGCAGATACCACCTATAACCGCCGCCGGCTTGTTCCGGCCGGAGCGCCTTCGTATAAGAAGGCCGCGTGCAAGCCGCCCCGAGCTGCGGCTGCGAGGGGGAAGAAAAATGACCTATATCGAGTCGTCTGCCGCCGGCGGAGCCGACAGTTACCCGGTGCCGGCACGGGGCGCGCCGCTGCCGGCGAGCACTGCCAGAGGCGCAGTGGCCTGGACCGGGCTCGGCGAGATCGTGGGAACGGAAATCGACTCGGATGCGCAGGCCCGGTTGGCGCGCAGCGCCGGTGCCCGCATGCCGCTGCCGCGGTTCTTCGTGCTCCTGCAGCTCGAAGGGGAGGGGCTGATCCGCCAGGACGGGCGCGAGGCGCTGCTGCGCACAGGCGATTTCAGTCTGTGCGACGGCACGCGGCATTACGAGATCGGCTGTCCGGCCGGCAGCCGCATGCTCATGCTGGGGGTCCCTACCGCCAAGCTGCGCCGCTACGTCGCCTGCCCGGAGTCACTCGCCGCCATTCCAATGCGCGGGGCAAGCGGTGTCAGCGGGCTGACATCCGGACTGTTGCGCAATTACTGGCTCCAGTGCCGCCATTCGCTCGATGCCGAGCCGGCCGAGCAGATTGCGCTCGCCGTGCTCGATCTGCTGAGCGCCGCGTATGCGCAGGTGCCGAGGACGCATGCCGAGCATTCCTCCCGCGGCACGGCCCACCGGATCCGGATCATCAACTACATCCATACGCATCTCTACGATCCGGATCTCACGCCCGCCCAGATCGCCCGCGCCTGCAGAATCACGACCCGCTACCTGCATTATCTCTTCTCGGACGGCGAGGAGACGGTGGCCCGCTATATTCTCGCCCGGCGCCTGGAGGCCTCCTCGCAAGCGCTGCTCGCGGACAGTCAGCGCGGCCGGACCGTGACCGCCATCGCCTTCGATCATGGATTCAACAGCGCAACCCACTTCGGACGGGTCTTCAGGGCGCATTTTGGCATGACTCCACGCGAGTACCGGGCCCGCGCCGCCGTCGAGCGCCGGCCGGTGCGGCGCGAGACGGCATCTCTGCCGGCAGCGGCCCAATAGCTCCTATAATGGCGCGTGCTCGAGCTTCGGCGCTTCGACCTCAACCTGCTGATCTCTCTCGATGCATTGCTGCACGAGAAGAACATCAGCCGTGCCGCGGACAGACTCTACGTATCGCAGCCGGCGATGAGCGCGGCCCTGCATAAGCTGCGCGAGTACTTCAACGATCCGCTGCTCGTGCGGGTCGGACGGAATCTCGAGCTGACGCCGCGCGGACAGTCCCTCGTCGAGCCGGTGCGCGAGGCGCTGTTACGGATTCAGGCCACGCTCGGCACCCAGCCGGAGTTCGATCCGGCGACCGCCCGGCGCGAGTTCACCATCATCATCTCGGAAGAGGCGCTGCCGGACCTGCTGCCGGCGCTGGTCAAGCGCCTGGCCAAGGAGGCTCCCGGCATTTCCTGCCGGGTACAGCTCATCTCCGAGAGCATTCTGACCCGACTCGAATACGGCGAGGCGGACCTTTGCGTGTGCCTGGACAGCCTGAGGCTGTACGCGACGCGCGCGTGGCCGGATGCTTTGCGCATGATCCGGCTGCGGCCGGTGCGTTGGGTCTGCGTCGTCGATGCCCATCATCCCACGGTAGGCGATAGTCTGACGGCCGAGCAGTTCTTTTCGCTCCCGCACGCATTCGGTGCGCCGAGCGCCTATTCGGTCAGCACCGAAGAGCTGGTTCGCAGGCTCTTCGATGTCGATCTGACCGTTCAGCTCGCGGTGCCGAGTCTCCTGCACCTACCGCTGGTGCTGGCGGGCACTTCCTACGTGGCGACCATGCCCGAGCGGGTGTTGCGAATGGCGCCACCCATCGCGCCGCTCAAGACCTTTCCCACCCCGTTCCCGACGCCGGTGCAGCACGAGCTGCTGCTCTGGCACAACCGCCACGATCCCGATCCGGCGCATGCCTGGCTGCGCGACCTGATCGTGGACATTGCCGGCGAGCTGCCCTGAGCCTGCGCGGGGTCAGAGCCTGATCACCACTTTGCCCAGGTGCTCGCCCGCCTCGATGCGGCCGTAAGCGAGGCTCGCCTCGTCGAGCTCATAAGTGCGATCGATCACGGGGCGGATGCGGTGGCGCTCGATGAATGTCACCATGGCCTCGAAATTGGCGCGCGAGCCGACGTAGATGCCACTGGCGGTCGCATTGGCGTGCAGGAGCGCCATCACCGGGACGTCGCCGCCAAATCCGGAGAGCCCGCCGATGAGGGCGAGGTGGCCGCCGGGGGCGAGGCTCGAGAGGGATTGCGGCAGGGTGCCGGTTCCCCCCACCTCGAGCACGTGCTGGACGCCCACGCCGTCCGTCGCGGCCCGCACCGCTGCGGACCACTCCGGCGTCGTGATGTAGTTGATCGTGGCGATCGCGCCGAGCGTCCTGGCGCGTGCCAGCTTCTCCTCGCTCGAGCTGGTGACGATGGGGCGAGCGCCGGCGGCCGCGGCGAACTGCACTCCGAAGATCGACACGCCGCCGGTGCCGAGGATCAGCACGTTGTCGCCCGGCTGCATTCGGCCGCGCGTGACCAGGCCGTTCCAGGCGGTCACCGCCGCGCAGGGCAGGGTCGAGGCCTCTTCGCACGAATATCCGTCGGGAACTTTGACCCATCCTTCCTCCGACAGGCATACGTATTCGGACAGCATGCCATCCAACTGACCGCCGAGGGCGGATGCAGGGGTCTCGGCGTCGGGGCGGCCGTGCAGCCAGCGCTGGAAGAAGATCGCGGCGACTCGATCCCCGGCCTTGAAGCGCGTGACGCCGTTGCCTACGGATACCACCTCGCCTGCTCCATCCGACAAGGGCACGAGCGTCGGCCGCGGTGGCATGGGATACCGCCCGTGCAAAACATATACATCCCTCCGATTGAAAGATGCCGCGCGCACGCGCACCAACACTTCGCGCTCGGCCGGCCGGGGTACGGCGGCCTCCTCGATATTGAGTCGGTAACCCCCTTCCGGTCGACGAATCAACGCGCAGCGGCGCTGCCGCTCGGCGATGGCCATGGCATCTCCCCTGAAGTCAGATCGCCATGCACACGGCCTTGAGCTCGGTGTACATCTCGATGCCGGCGCGGCCCTGCTCGCGCCCGAATCCGGATTGCTTGTAGCCCCCGAACGGCATGCCCGCATCGATCATGGCGTGGCAGTTCACCCAGACCGTGCCGGACTTGATCTTCGGCACCAGCCGCTGCACGGCGCGCAGATCGTTCGACCAGATGCTCGCGGACAGGCCGTAGGGCGTATCGTTGGCCCAGGCCGCGACCTCGTTCAGGTCGTCGAAGCGCTGGGCAACCACCACAGGACCGAAGATTTCCTCGCGGACGATCTTCATGTCCGGTTTGACGTCCACGATGACCGTCGGATTGACGTAGTAGCCCGGATGCGCCGGAGCGTCTCCGCCGGCCAGTACGGTCGCCCCCTGCTTGCGTCCTGACTGCAGATATCCGAGTACGCGGTCGCGCTGCTCTTCCGATACCAGCGGGCCCATCTGGGTGTGCTCATCGAGGCCCGGACCCATCACGATGGAGCGGGAGGCTTCGCTCACGCCGGCGATGACTTCATCGAAGATCCGGCGCTGCACGAAGAGGCGCGAGCCTGCCACGCACACCTGCCCGGAGTTGAAAAACACCGCCTGAGCCGCCCCCGCGGCGGCCGCGTGCGGGTCCATATCCGGCAGCACGATCACCGGGGACTTGCCGCCGAGCTCCAGCGAGACTCGCTTCAGTGTCGAAGTGGCCGCGATGTTGATGAGCTTGCCGACTTCCGTCGAGCCGGTGAAGGCGATCTTGTCGACACCGGGGTGGGCGACCAGCGCCGCCCCTGTGGTCTCGCCGCGGCCCGTCAGAATGTTGACTACACCCGGTGGAAATCCGGCCTCGAGGATGAGCTCGCCCAGCCGCAGCGCGCTGAGCGGGGTCTGCTCGGCCGGCTTGAGGACACTGGTGCAGCCCGTGGCCAGCACCGGCGCCAGCTTCAGGGTCGCCATCAGCAGCGGGAAGTTCCACGGGATGATCTGAGCGACCACGCCTACCGGCTCACGCACGGTGTAGGTGTGGAACTTCGTGCCGGGGGCGGCGCGCAGGGAGGTGGTGAATGTCGAGCCATCGAGCTTGCTCGCCCAGCCGGCCATGTAGCGCAGGTGGGAGATGGCGCCCGGGATGTCGATCAGACGCGCCAGGGTGATCGGCTTGCCGTTATCGAGGCTCTCGAGCTCGGCGAGCTCTGCGGCGTGCTTCTCGAGCAGATCCGCCAGGCGCCACATCAGGCGCTCCCGCTCGTCGGGCAGCATGTTCGGCCACGAGCCGCTCTCGAATGCCGCACGCGCCGCGCGTACGGCGCGGTCCACGTCTTCGGCGTCGGCATCAGCGACCTCGGCAATCTGGCGCTCGGTCGCCGGGTCGAAGACGGCAATCCTGCTCCTGCTGTGTGCCTCCACCCATTGGCCATTGACCAGCAGGGACGGCTTGCGCTTCAGGAATTCGGTGATCCTGCCGGAAGGCGAGGGCTGTTGGGCGATGTCGTTTGGTGCGGCGACGGCGTTCATGGTGGCACTCCGGGTCACGGGCGCACGCGGTCGGACGCGCACGCCCGGTGGACAGACGCTGCATGAACCTAATGTCCGCAGCTCCGCGAGACAAGCGCCGCGGTGCGAGTTTTTGTTCGCTGCGGGTCGTACTCGGCTATTGGCGTCCGTGCGCCCTCGACAGCACGGACTTGACCGTCTCAACCGATGCCAATTTCGAGTCGCGCGCGCGCCAGGCGACGAAGCCGTCGGGGCGTACCAGCACGCAGCCGTCCGGCTCGATCATGTGTGTCTCGCTCAGGCGGCCGGTTGGATCTTCCAGGCCGCCCTCTCCGGGACGATGAATGTCGAGGTCGATCGTTTCCTCGGTAGCGGCGATGCGGGCGCAGCGGCACCACTCATCGGCTTTGGGACCCGCAAGCAGCACGAACCGGCGGCCGTAAAGATCGAGCGACGAGAGGCGCTGCCCTTGCCTTGCCAAGGCGAAATGCGGGGCGCGTGTTCCGGGGCGAGCGTGCGACTCGCGTGGGCTCATGTGGGCCGCGCCGTCGTCGGGCTGTTCGGACACGATGGCGCGGGACCGGTATACATAACCGAGCTCGATATCGAGCTCGCCCACCAGGGGCTCGCACCTCTCGGGGCCGAGGCTCGGATCCGTTCGCAGAACGTAGCGCGTGCGGGCCTGCTCCACGGACAGCTTCGCGACCGGCCGGCGCTCGGCCTCGTAGGTCGCAAGGAGCGCGCTCGGCGCTTCGCGTTTCAGGACACGCGCGAGCTTCCAGGCCAGGTTGTGGACATCCTGAACACCCGTGTTGCCGCCGAAGCCGCCGGTCGGTGGCATCACGTGCGCCGCATCCCCGGCGATGAACACGCGATCGGTCTGCAACCGCTCGGCCACCTGCGCGGCGGCCTCCCAATGCATGATGCTGTCGATCGTCACCGGTATGTCTTCCGAGCCGAGCGCGCACGCCACGAAGCCGCGCGCGCGCTCCGGGGTGAGGCCCGAGGAGACATCCGTCACCGGATGAGCTCTGTCGCCTTCGGTGTTGACGACCAGAAAGGCGCTGTCGAAAGGCTTCTCGAAGCGGAAGAATCCCCGCAGGCGCGGATTATTCACGTATACGACCGCCCATTGCCTGTCGGCCAGAAGAGAGCGGAGGTCGGCGCGGAAGTAGATGGTGATGCTCTTGGAGAAAGGGGGCTGCCCCCGCATTCCGATTCCCAACCGCTGCCGCACCGTGCTGTGCGCGCCGTCGGCGGCAATGAGGTAGGACGACCGCGCGCTGGAGGTCGCGCCGCTCTTGCGATCGCGCAGCAGGGTCGTGACGCCCGCGGAGTCCTCGTCCATCGATATCACTTCGGTGGAGAAGCGGACTTCCGCGCCGAGCCGCCGCGCGCTCTCCATGATGAGCGGCTCGAGGGAATTCTGCGAGAGAAACACGCGCTCGCACGGGCTCACATCCCGGACGCCGGCATTGAGGTCGGCGATGAACTGTCTCGTCGCCCCGCCGACCAGGGTCTCGACCTCCACGACCCCGCCATCCTGGACGAACTGCTCGGCGGAACGCGCGCGAATGGCCGCCTCGAGGTCGGCCGCACGCAGGATTTCCATCGTCCGCTGAGTGGCGTGCGCCGCACGCGGATGAATCGCGGTGCCCGGGTGGCGCTCGATGATGAGTGGGCGCACTCCCTGCTGCGCCAGCAGCAGGCCCGCCGACAGTCCGACGAGACTGCCGCCGACGATCGTGACGGGGACTTCGACGTGGCTTGCCATCTATCGCTACCTCGATGCAAAGCGGCGGCGGATACGAGAGGACGATGTCGACATTGCACGAACCTCGTCGCCGCTGCAACCCGTGGTGGCGGGCATGCCGATGGGCAGGCTTTGAAGGACAACCTCCGCCGCGGTCGCGCCGGCTTCATGCCCTGACACATTCAACCACCATGCAAATCGGCCCAAAGCCCCCTTGACAGAGGCGCCCTTATGCACTACCGTATGGTTGTGGATAGTCTCAGCTTGGCTTTCGCTGCCTTATCTGACCCAACGCGCCGCGCCATGGTGCACAAGCTGACGCTGGGCCCGGCTACGATCCACGCCCTGACCCAGCCCTTCGATCTTTCCCAGCAAATGATCTCCAAGCACGTCGCTTGCCTGGTCCGCGCGCACATCGTCGTCAAGCAGAAGCGCGGCCGCGAGAGCGTCTGCACTCTCAGCCCCGCTGCCATCAAGCCAATCGCCGACTGGGCGATCGACTTCCGCCGCCTCTGGGAGGAGAGCCTGGACAAGCTCGACGCAGTCTTACACGAAATGAAAAACGAGGAGACAAACCGTGCCCGACCAAGCCACGCCAAGCCCCGCTGCGCCGGCCCGCGCCACACGCGGCAACGCCGCCAATGAAGTTCAGATCATTACGCGCATTTTCGATGCGCCGCGCGCTCTGGTCTGGAAGGCCTGGACTGACCCCGCATACGTGACGCGGTGGTGGGGCCCAAAGGGCTTCACCTCCCCCTCCTGTCGGATCGATCTGCGTGTCGGCGGCCGCTTCACCTACTGCATGCGCACGCCCGAGGGCCGCGACTTCTACAATGGCGGCAAATTTCTCGAGATCGTTCCCTTCGAAAAGATCGTCTGGCTCTGGTATTTCGCTGACGCCGACGGCAACCGCGTCGACCCGTCACACTACGGCTTCCCCTCCGAGGACCGCGAAGGCAACATCGAGGAGATTCTCTTCGAGGAAATCGGCAGCAACCAAACCCGCCTCACCTTGAGGCGCAACGA
>DATNEU010000015.1:0-40000 GCA_035552895.1 Steroidobacteraceae bacterium | reverse complement strand
ATGCGTCGCGGACCGAGGCGGCGGCGCCCAACAACGACCTCAAGCCGAACACGACCTATGGCGGCCGCGTGAACGCCCTGACCGCCAGCTCGGGCAATCCGCTGCTCAAGCCCTATCTGTCGGATAACTTCGACCTGGGCTGGGAGTGGTATTACGCCTCGAACGACTACCTGTCGGTGGATGCGTTCCTCAAGCACATCACGCAGTTCCCGATCCAGGGCACGACCTACGTCACGCTGCCGATCAACGATCCGAGCCCGCTGTCGAACAACTTTGGCAAGCCCATGGTGTTCGCGGACAGCACCAACGTGAACGGCGAGTCGGCCAACGTCACCGGTCTCGAGGCGACGTGGCAGCAGATGCTGGCCTACGGCTTCGGGTTCCAGATCAACGGCACCTACGTGCATACGAACAAGCCGTACGATCCATACAACATCGAGGTGAACACCACCCAGTTCGCGCTGCCCGGCATCGGCAACTCGGCGAACCTGATCGCCTTCTACCAGAATCACGGGCTGCAGGCCCGGCTCGCGGTGCAGTGGCAGGGCCGGTACTTCCTCGGCTTCGGGCAGGAGCAGAACAGCGGCGCGTTCGGCACCGAGCCGACCTTCGTGCAGTCCGAGACGGAAGTGGACTTCAGCACGCAGTACGCGATCAACAGCCACCTGGACGCGTTCTTCGAGGCGCTCAACCTCACGGATGCGCAGTACCACACCACCGGCCGGTTCCAGAACCAGCTGCTGAACTGGGTGGATTACGGGCGGACGTTCACCATGGGGGTGCGCGCGAAGTTCTAGTCTGATAGGGTCGCAGGATGACACGACCCGTCAAGGCGGTCGTCATCGTCGGCGGAGGAACCGCCGGATGGCTGACCGCCGGCATCATCGCCGCCCGCCATCAGGCCAGGATGAAGGCGGGCGGCCTCTCGGTCACGCTGATCGAGTCCCCGGACATCCGGATCGTCGGCGTGGGGGAGGGCACGTGGCCGACGATGCGCTCCTCCCTGGAAAGGATCGGCGTATCGGAGACGGCCCTCTTCCGGGAATGCGATGCCGCCTTCAAGCAGGGCGGCAAGTTCGTCGGCTGGACGACCGGCGCCCAGGATGACGCCTACTACCACCCGCTCATGATCCCGCAGGGCTTCTCCCAGGTGAACCTCGTGCCGCACTGGCTGCACGCGGGACAGGGCAGAAGCTTCTGCGACTTCGTGACGCCGCAAGGCCGGCTCTGCGAGGATGGGCTGGCGCCAAAGACCATCACGCACGCGGAATACAAGGGCTCGGCGAATTACGCTTACCACCTGGATGCCGGCAAGTTCGCGCCCTTCCTGGCGAAGCACTGCGTGGAGAAGCTCGGCGTGCGCCACGTTCCCGCCGATGTGGTACAGGTCAAGCAGAGCGAGTCCGGGGACATCGAGAGCGTGCTCACGAAGCAGGCCGGGGAGATCTTGGGCGACCTCTTCATCGACTGCAGCGGCTTCTCGGCGCTGCTGCTCGGCAAGGCACTCGGGGTGGGATTCAAGGGCTGCGGCGATGTGCTCTTCTGCGATACCGCGCTCACGGTACAGGTGCCGTTCGACCGTCCCGATGCGCCCATGGCTTCCCAGACCGTCTCGACGGCACAGGAGGCCGGCTGGACCTGGGATATCTGCCTGCCCACCCGCCGCGGCATCGGCTATGTCTACTCGAGCCGCCACCAGAGCGAGGAGGCGGCACGGCAGACGCTGCTGCGGTACATCGGCCCGGAGCATGCGGACCTGCCGGTCCGCAAGATCCCGATTCGCGCCGGCCACCGCGAGACCTTCTGGAAGAACAATTGCGTGGCGGTCGGGCTGGCGAGCGGCTTTCTCGAGCCGCTCGAGTCCTCGGCCATCGTGCTGGTCGAGCTATCCGCCAAGCTCATCGCCGAGCAGCTGCCGGCGTGCCGGGAGGTGATGGACATCATCTCCAGGCGCTTCAACGAGGTGACGATGTATCGCTTCGGGCGGATCGTCGATTTCCTGAAGCTGCACTACGCGCTGACCCGGCGCACCGATACCGCGTTCTGGCGCGACAACGTGGATCCCGCGACCCTGCCGCAACGGCTGCGGGACCTGTTGACTCTGTGGCAGCACCAGTCGCCGTGGTACTTCGACGAGATGGACCGCCTGGAGGAGGTCTTCCCCGCGGCGAGCTACCAGTACGTGCTCTACGGCATGGGATTCAGGACCGCCATCGCACCCGAGGAGACGGCCGACACCGCCGCCGCCGCCGCGAGGCTCGTCAGGGAGAATGAGCGGCAGATCCAGGAGCTGCGCACCCGCCTGCCGACCAACCGGGAGCTGCTCGGCAAGATCTACCAGTACGGATTGCAGACCGTTTGACCGGATCCCATTTCCAATGACCAACATCGTGCCTCTCAACAAGGAAACGCACCGATCCCTGAAGGTGGACACGCGGGCGTCGGCCCTCTACGGCGACAACAGGCGCTTCACCCCGGTGATGGTCAGCGAGTTCCCGCAGCTCATCGTGCACTACCCGATCCTCTTCTCCAAGGATCGGGATACGGGCCAGTTCTATTGCGGCGTGCTGTTGGGGTTCGACGAGGGGGAGAACCTCTTCCTCGAGGAGTGGGCCGAGCGGGACCTCTACCGGCCGCTCACCCTGCAACGGGGACCGTTCTACGCCCACGGCGCGGAGGTCGCCATCGATCTCGACGATCCCCGGGTCGGGGCCGCGGGCGGTCAGCCCATTTTCACCGAGTACGGCCAGCCGACCAAATTCCTGCAGAGCATCATCTGGGCTTTTCAGGATCTGAAGCCCGGCCTGGAGACCAGCAGGATATTCGTCGCCCGGCTCACGGAGCTCAACCTCATCGAGCCGATCGACATCGAGGTGGAGTGCGGCGATGGCTCGGTGCGGCACCGTCAGGGCCTTTACACCGTGAACCAGGAGACCCTGAGCCGTCTGCCCGACGCGGTGGTGGTGGAGCTGTTCCGCCGCGGCTACATGCGCCTCATTCATTACATGATCGCGTCCCTCAAGCAGTTTCCCCTGCTGGCGCGCCGCAAGAACAGCCGCGTGCTGGCGGCGGCCGAGGGCTACGCGCGCGAAAGCCCGGCCGACATGCCGCCGTGAAGAGCGCGGTCGTCGTGTTGCACGACGCGTTCAGCTCGAGCGAGCTGCAGGCGATCGAGGAATACGGCGATCGATTGACGCTGCAGAAAGCGGCGCTGCAGGCGCGCGGAGCGGATGATGATGCCATCCGGATCAGCCGGGTCGCGCGCATCGCCCCGGGCCCGGAGACCAAGGCGCTGTTCGACCGGATCGCGCAGGTGGTGCAGCGGCTCAACCAGGACAACTATCGATTCGACGTGCGCGGCCTGGAGAACCTCCAGTACAGCGTCTATCACGGCGCGGAGGGCGCGCATTACACCTGGCACGTCGACTATGCGCCGGACAATCCAACACCGCGCAAGCTCTCGCTCAGCATTCAGCTGAGCGACGCGGCGAGCTATGAAGGCTGCGACCTGCAGTTTCAGATGAGCGGGCAGGTCTCCGTCGCCCCCCGCCGCCGCGGGGCGGTCATCTGTTTCCCCTCGTTCGTCCTGCACCGCGTGACGCCGATCGTCTCCGGCACGCGCAAGGCGCTGGTCGTCTGGGCGACCGGCCCGGATTTCCGCTGAGCCTCACCCCCCCGGCGCGCGGCAATGCTGTGCGATGAAGGCCTCGTGGGAGGGCATGCTTTCGGCACAGCGGGCCACCACGCCGCGGGTATCCTCGAGCATCCGTTGCGCTTCCTCGGGCGTGAGCGCATCGGCGATCGGATCATAGCTCTGCGGGGCGACTGCCTGGCCCGTGAGCAGGTACTGCCAGCTCTGCACGGGGAACAGCTCCCGCTCGTCGCGGACGATCCGGCCGTAACCCTGGAAGAGCTCGAGGCGCTCCTGCAGGCTCTCGGGCAGCGCCATGGCGCGGCAGTATTCCCAGAACGCCCCGCGGCGCTCGGTGCGGCTGTAGTGCACGATCAGGAAGTCGCGGATCCGCTCGTTCTCGAACGCGAGCTGGCGGTTGTATTGATCGATGTCGGCCTGGCGGAAGTGCCGGTCGGGAAAGAGCTGCAGCAGTGTCACGATGCCGCGCTGGATCATGTGAATGCCGGTGGACTCGAGCGGCTCGAGGAATCCCGCCGAGAGGCCGATCGCGACGCAGTTGCGGTTCCAACAGAGGCGGCGCCGGCCGGTGGTGAAGCGCAGCGGCAGCGGATCGCGCAGCGGCCGCCCTTCGAGGTTGGCGAGGAAAATGCGCTGCGCCGCATCGTCTGCGAGGAAGCGGCTGCTGTAGACGTAGCCGTTGCCGACCCGGTGCTGCAGCGGAATGCGCCATTGCCAGCCGACATCCTGCGCCGTGGCGAGCGTGTGCGAGGAGAGCGGCCCGGCGCGCTCGCAGGGGGCCGCAATGGCCCGGTCGCAAGGCAGCCAATGCGTCCAGTCCTCGTAGCCGGTGTGCAGCGCGTCCTCGATGAGGAGGCCGCGAAACCCGGTGCAATCGATGTACAGGTCCGCCTCGATCCGCTCTCCGCTTTCGAGCGAGATCGAGCCGATGAATCCGTCCTCGGGCCGCAGCGCGACGCTGCTCAGCTTGCCTTCGGTGCGGATGACGCCACGAGCCTCCGCTAACTCGCGCAGGTAGGCGGCGAGACGCGTGGCATCGAGGTGCCAGGCATAAGTGATGGTTTGCAGTGGGGACTTGGCGAGCGCCACCGGTCGCGTGAACCTGCCCTGGCGCGCCGCCACGGCCTGGAGCGAGTACTCCTCGAGCGGTGCGGCCTCGCCCGCGGCCTGCTGGCGGCACCACGAGGCGAAAAAGGGTACGCCCCGGGTCGGACGTCCGGTCGGCCCGAAGGGATGAATATAGGAGTGCCCAGGGCGCGTCCAGTCATCGAATACGATCCCCAGCTTGAAGGTGGCCTCCGTCCTGCGGACGAGCTCGTTCTCATCGATGCCGAGCGTATGGATATACTCGACGATGGGCGGGATGGTAGCTTCGCCGACACCGATCGTGCCGATGGCGGCCGATTCGATCAGGCGGATACGGCCCCGGAGCTGGGGGAGAAAGCGGCTGAGGCTCGCGGCGGTCAGCCAGCCGGCAGTGCCGCCGCCGACGATGACGATGCTGCGGATGGGATCGTTCGACACATCCGGCATGCTAGCGGAAGAGCTCCGCAGCCGCCACGCCGCCCCGCCCGTCGCCACCATTGACATCAATATTATGATACCGCTAACATCATCGCCCAGCCCGGCCACGGAAGCATCATTGGCTCGCTCCCGCCGGCGGTCTCCGGGGTGATGTCATGACTCCCTCCACCAAGGAGATCGCCGGCAGGGACCTTCACCGCGATGGGTTCCAGCGCGAGGTCATCGAGGGCTGTCAGCCCGTGGTCTTGCGCGGCCTCGTCGCCGACTGGCCGGTGGTGCAGGCGGCGCGCAGCTCCCCCGCGGGCCTCAGGCAATATCTCTCCGCGTTCGATGCCGGCACCCGGGTGCAAGCCTTTCTCGGCAGCCCGGCGATCGAAGGCAAGTACTACTACGGCCCAGAGCTCAAGGGATTCAACTTCGAGCGGCGCATGATGAGGATTCTCGATGCGCTCGACCTCATGGCGGAGTCGCTGGAGCGCCCCGATGCGCCGTCGATCTACGTCGGCTCGGTGCCGACGCGCGATGCGCTGCCGGGCTTCGCCGCCGGCAATCCGATGCCGCTCCTCGGGCAGGGCGTCGGTCCGCGCATCTGGCTCGGCACTCGCTCGAACGTCTCCTGTCACCACGACACCTTCGAGAACATCGCCTGTGTGATCGCGGGCCGGCGCCGGTTCACGCTCTTCGCGCCGGAGCTCATTGGGAAGCTCTACGTCGGCCCGATCGACAACACCATGGCGGGCGCTCCCGTCAGTCTCGCCGCCTCGGCGGACCGCGCGGAGGAGGGTCGCTTCCCCCGTTTCGAGGAGATTCGCGAGCAGGCGCTCAGGGTGGAGCTCGAGCCGGGAGATGCGCTCTATCTGCCGAAGCTCTGGTGGCACAAGGTGGAGTCGCTGGCGCCGCTCAACGGGCTCGTCAACTACTGGTGGGACGCCTTCAGCGCAGGTCCCGATGCGCCCTACACCAGCATGTTGCTCGCCATGATCGCCATCTCGGAGCGCCCCCTCGCGGAGCGCCAGGCGTGGAAGGCGTTCTTCGAGCATTACGTCTTTCGCACGAGCGGGCATCCGCTTGCGCACCTGCCGCCGGAGCAGCACGGGCTCTTGGGTCCGCTGAAGCCGGAGAACTACGCGCGGATCCGCGCGCGCGTGATGCATATGCTGCGATCCGTCTAGGGCTCCCTGGCACCCGATCCGAAGCGTCCTCTGGCACCATCGAGCGGCCGCCAAGTGGCCCATGACAGCCGGCCGGCGAAAGCGCATGCTGGCGGGCAGGGGTGGCTGCGAAAGGCACCGACAAAGCTGCCATGGACGGAAAGGTCATCATTCCGGGCCGGCCCGTCGGTCCGAGGGGGAACCAGGGTCCGTGCGCCGCCTGGTCGCGCAGGCGGTTCGTGGCCCAAGGCCTCCTCACGGCCGCCGTTGCGGCACCGGCGCTGGCCCGCGGGCGCGTCCCGCCGGCAGCCGAGAGCCCGCCCGGTGTCAGCTCCAAACCGGCCGCCACCGATGCGGCCGCAGGCGCAGGCACCGACACCGGCTCGGGCGCCGTGCGCTCCGCAGGTATCGCCGACGACCGCCTGACGGCGAAGGTCTTCATCAATGGCAGCGGGCCCTACCACTTCCTGGTCGACACCGGCGCCGAGAGAACCCTGATCGCGGAGGAGCTCGCCGCCAAGCTCGCTCTGCCGCGCGGCCGCCGGGTTCTGGTGGAGGGAATCGTCCGCGGCCGCCCGGCGATCATGGTCGGTATCGAGCGGCTGGAGATGGGAGGCCTCGTGTGCCCGCACCTCGAAGTGCCGGTGTTGCCGCGTGGAATGCTGCAAGTGGACGGCTACCTCGGCCTCGATGTCCTCGACCGGCACCGCGTCATCTTCGACTTTCGCGCCCGTACGCTGACCGTCACCAAACCGCAGGGGCTTTTCTCATCGATTTGGGAGCACGGCGATGAGGCCATCGTTCATACCCTCGGCCGCTCCGGGCGGCTGCGGGCGAGGGAGTGCCTGGTGAACGGCGTGAGCGCCTCGGCGTTCGTCGACACGGGTGCGCAGGTTTCCGTCATCAACCCCGCGCTCTACGCGCAGCTGCAGCGGGTCACCCCGACCCGGCAGGTCCCGCTCGGCCAGGAAGGACTCTACGGCGTGACGGGCGGCAGCATGCTCGGTCAGGTCATCAACATCGACGACATCAAGCTCGACCAGCTCGGCCTGACCTTCACCACCGTCGTCGTGGCCGGGCTCGAGGTATTCAACTCCTGGGGCCTCAGCCGGCAACCGGCGCTGCTCTTCGGCATGGACTGCCTGCGGCGCTTCGAGCGCGTCACCATCGACTACGGCCGCCAGGAGCTGCGCTTCCAGCTCGCGAGCGCCCAACCTCCGCCGACGCTGGAGGCTGGGCTGCCGCCGCCACTCGCGGGTTAGCCGCCGCTAATACTTGCAGTGTCGCGCGATCAGGCTTTCCGCCAGCTCCTGGTGGCCTGACTTCGGCGCTGGGGCGAGATTCTTCTCCGCGGCGAGGTCGGCGAGGGTCGCGAGATCGATCGCGCCGCTCTCGATGCGGGCGCCGAGGTCGCTGTCCCAACGCTGGTAGCGCTCTTGCTTGAGGCGCGCGAGCTTGCGCTCCGTCACGATGTCGGCCGCCGCCAGCAGGCCGCGCGCCAGCGTATCGACGCCGCCGATGTGCGCGACATAGAGGTCGGTCGGATCGACCGACTGGCGGCGCAGCTTGGCGTCGAAGTTGAACCCGCCGGTGGCGAAGCCCTTGTCCTCGATGAGCTGGATGAAGGCCGGCACCAGCTCCTGGGCGTTGTTCGGGAACTGGTCGGTGTCCCAGCCGTTGCGCGAGTCGCCGCGGTTGATGTCGATGGAGCCGAAGATGCCGTAGGCGTGGGCCGCGGTCACCTCGTGCTCGAAGTCGAGTCCCGCCAGCGTGGCATGGTTGACCTCGATGTTGACCCGCACTTCCTTCGTCAGGCCGTACTTCTGCAGGAAAGCGAACACGGCGGCGACGTCGCGATCGTACTGATGCTTCGTGGGCTCGAAGGGCTTGGGCTCGACCAGGATCGTGCCCTTGAAGCCGATGCGGTGCTTGTGCTCGACGACCATGGAGAGGAAGCGCCCATAGTGATCGAGCTCGCGCTTCAGGTCGGTGTTGAGGAGGGAGTCATATCCCTCGCGTCCGCCCCAGAGCACGTAGTTCTCGCCCCCCAGGCGGTGGGTGGCCTCGAGGCACGCGCGCACCTGCGCGGCGGCCCAGGCGAACACCTCCGGGTCGGGGCTCGTGGCCGCGCCGCCCGCGTAGCGCGGATGGCTGAAGAGGTTGGCGGTGCCCCAGAGAAGCTTCACGCCGGTGGCGTTCATCTTCCGCTGCATCCGCTCCACGATCACCTTGACGTTGCGGTCGTGCTCCTTCACCGTCGCGGCGGTCGCCATCGCATCGACGTCGTAGAAGGTGAAGTAGGGCAGGCCCAGGCGGCTGAAGAAATCGAAGGCCGCCTCGAGCTTCTCGTCCGCCATCTCCTGCGTGATGGTGGGCGCGAGCCAGGGGCGCGGCAGGGTGCCGCCGCCGAAGATGTCCTGGCCGGGCCAGTTGAATGAGTGCCAGTAGCAGACGGCGCACCGCAGCCACTCTTCCATGCGCTTGCCGAGGACTTTGCGGTCCTTGTCGTAGACCCGGTAGGCGAACTCGCTCGCCGTCTCCGGACCCTCGTAGCGAACCGGCTCGATGCTGGAAAACAAACTCATGCGACGAACTCCACGAACGTATTCTTGAGATCCCGATACAGCCGCTGAAACGTGCGGCGGCGGCTCGCGAGCAGCGCCGCGAGCCCCGTGTCAGGTTGAACTACCCGCGCCACGGGCGGGGCCGTGCAGACTTCCGCCTCGCCGCCATCGCCCGCGGCGAGGCGCGCCAGGCGCGCGGCACCGAGCGCCGCGCCGACCTCGCCGCCGGCGCGGTAGGTGAGCGGACGGCGCAGCGCGGCGGCGATGAGGCGGCCCCAGTAGGGAAGGCGGGCGCCGCCGCCCGTGACACTGATCTCCCCCACCTGGTCGCTCTTCTCCGTGAGCACATCGAGCCCATCGGCGAACGCGAGTGCGACGCCTTCGAGCACGGCGCCGGCGAGCTCCGCCGGGGTGGTGTCCGGGCGCAACCCGAAGAACACGCCCCTGCAGTTGGGGTCATTGTGCGGTGTGCGCTCGCCCGTCAGGTACGGCAGGAAGAGCGCCGAATGGCGGTTGAGGCCGTGGGCCTCGGCCTGCGCGACGAGCTGCGGCAGGTCGCCGGTGCCAACGAGCTGCGCCACCCAATCGAGCGTGCTGGCGGCGCTGAGCATCACCGACATCTGGTGCCAGCGAGCGGGCAGGCAATGGCAGAACGCGTGAGCGGCCCGCTCCGGATTCGGACGGAAGCGGTCCGTCACGACGAAGAGCACACCGGAGGTTCCGAGTGAAAGGAACGCCTGTCCCGGACGCACGACGCCGAGCCCGACGGCGCTTGCGGCGTTATCGCCGCCGCCGCCAGCCACTACGACGTGCGGGATCCCGAGCGCGGCGGCAGCATCCGCGGTGACGGTTCCCGAGGGGCTCGAGCCCTCGACGAGCTGCGGCATGTGCGCGCGGCTCAAGTCCGTCGCCGCGAGCATCGCATCGGACCATTCACGCCGGCCGACATCCAACCAACCGGTGCCGGCGGCGTCGGACATATCGCTGACCTTCTCGCCGGTCAGGCGCAGGCGCACGAAGTCCTTCGGCAGCAGCACGCAGGCGGTGCGGCGGAAGAGGTCCGGCTCGTGACGCGCGACCCAGAGGAGCTTCGGCGCGGTGAACCCCGGCATCATGATGTTGCCGGTGATGACGCGGGAGGAGGGCTCCCGGCGCTCGAGCTCCAGACATTCCTCGGCAGAGCGCCCATCGTTCCACAGGATGGCCGGCCGCAGCGGGCGGTCCTGCGCATCGAGCAGCGTCGCCCCGTGCATCTGACCCGAAAGGCCTACCGCGCGCACCCTGGCGCGTGCCGCGGGGGAGAGCGCGCCGACCGCGCGCACGGTGGCCTGCCACCAGGCCTGCGGATCCTGCTCCGAGAACCCCGGCGCCGGGCGGCTGACCTCGAGCGGGGCGGAGGCCGAGGCCGAGATGGTGCCCTGCTCCGCGAGGAGCACTGCCTTGACACTCGAGGTGCCGATGTCGATACCGAGATACAGCGCGGCGCTCCGGTCTCTGAAAGATCCCCCGACCCGGATGGTAGCGGTATCAGGTCGGGGGTGTCAATGCGCGTCCCCGAGCCTGGGCGCGGGGAGCTGCGGAATCGTAACCGATTGATGGGTAAGGGGCTGGATACACCTTTCGTCTAGCGCGTGACCTGCAGACGGGTCGTCTGCAGATGCGCGGAGTCCGGGCCCACCATGATCTCGAACGTGCCGGGCTCCACCACCTGATGCAGGTTCTCATCCCAGAGGGCAAAGTCATTCCGGCCGAGCTTGAATCGCACCTCGGTCGAGGCGCCCGGGGCCAGCGACACCCGCTTGAATCCGCGCAACACCTTGGTGGGCTCGGTCACGGAGGTGACGAGCTCGTGCAGATAGAGCTGCACCACTTCATCGCCCGCGACCTTCCCCGTGTTGCGGACCTTCACATTGACGGTCACGGTGCCGCTCGAGGCAATCGTGGCCGCCGAAAGCCCGGGGGGGCCTATGTCGAACGTGGTGTAGGAAAGACCATAGCCGAACGGGAAAAGAGGCGAGTTGTCGGCGAACTGATAGCCGCGATGGGCGCTCGGCTTCTCATCGTAGTTGTAGGGCACGAAGCCCACCGACCGTGGGATGGTGACGGTGAGCTTGCCGCCCGGGTCGGTCTTGCCGAAGAGCACGTCCGCCATGGCGGTGCCGCCCTCCTGGCCGAGATACCAGCCCTCGATGAGCGCATTGGCCTTGCTCGCGATCCCGTCCACCGCAAGGGGGCAGCCGTTGATGAGCACGACCACGACGGGCTTGCGCAGGGCGAACAGCGCATCGGCGAGCTCCTGCTGCTGATCGATGAGCGCGAGGCTGTCGCGATCGCCGAGATGATTGTCGGCCCAGCCCTCGCGACAGAGCGCACCGCGGGTGCCGATGGCCAGCACGATCTCGTCGGCGGTCCTCGCCACGCGCACCGCCTGCCGGATGAGCCTGCGGTTCTCCGCGGGCGTGGGCAGCACGACCTGATCGGTGTACTGGTCCCCGTGCTCGACCAGCTTGACGCCGCGCGCATAAACCACCCGCACGTCGCGGCCCGCGAGTGCACGGATGCCCTGGAGGATGCTGACGGAATGGGCAGGCACATTGGAATAGCCGCCGAGGCGCGCCACGGCGGCGTTCGGGCCGATCACGGCCAGGGTCCGGATACGGTGCGGATCGAGAGGCAGGGTGCCGTCGTTCTTCAGGAGAGTGATGCTCTCCTGCGCGGCCTTCACGGCGAGGGCGCGCGCCTCGGCGTCATCCGTGACCTTGCGGGCATAGGCCGCATCGGCGTAGGGATGATCGAAGAGGCCGGCGAGGAACTTGAGCCTCAGGACCCGGCGCACGGCGGTGTCGATCTCGGCCTGCGTCACCTTTCCCTCTGCGAGCGCCTGCGGCAGATGGGCGAAGGCCTCGCCGTCAGGCATGTCATCGTCGACGCCCGCGCGCAGAGCCATCGCGGCTGCATCGGTGAGGTTGCCGGCGACGTGGTGCAGTGACATGAGCTGCTCGATGCCGTCATAGTCGCTCAGCACGACGCCCTTGAACCCCCATTGCTTGCGCAGCAGGTCGGTCAGCATCCAGCGGTTGGCGTGCGAGGGAATACCGCCGATCTCGTTGTATGACGCCATCACCACTTGGGCGTTCGCATCGCGGATGGCGGCATGAAATGCCGGCAGATACATCTGCAGCAGCGTCCGGCGAGTGATCTCGGCGGGACCCACGTTCGTGCCGGCTTCCGGCACGCCGTAGGCCGCCATGTGTTTCAGAGTGGCGAAGACGCGGTCGGGTCCCAGGGGCAGCGTGTCGCCCTGCAATCCACGGACTTCGGCGACGCCCATCCGGCTCGCGATGTAGGGGTCCTCGCCGAACGTCTCCTCGATGCGTCCCCAACGTGGATCCCGGCCGAGATTGATGACGGGCGTCAGGAGCAGCTGCACGCCGCGCGCACGCGCCTCGCGCGCGACTACCGTATAGACCTGGGTGATGAGTCCGGGATCCCAGGTGCTGCCGAGCGCGATGGCCTGGGGAAAGCTCGTGGCATCGCGCGCCATGTAGCCGTGCAGGCCTTCCCCATGAAAGAGGGTGGGAATGCCGAGGCGCGTGTCATCGACCGAGTAGTGCTGCACCGCGTTGATGAAGTCCACCGTCTGGGTGGGATCGCGAAAGACGTTCTGCAGCGGATCGTTGGCCTCGAGCGGCACGCGGTCGCTCGGTCGCGCGACCTGGCCGATCCCGTTGGGGAACAGGCGCGCGGCCTTGGCGGCGTCGAAGTTGCCTTTCGCGTCCTCGACCTCGCTCTTGTCCTGCCAGATGCAGGAGAGCTGCGCGATCTTCTCCTGCAGCGTCATCCGGGAGATGAGGTCCTCGACCCGGGCATCGATCGGTGCCTGCGAGTTCCGGTAGAGCGGCTTGCCGGCGGCGCCGGCCGCGAGGCTCGCCAGGGCCATGGTGACGGCCATCGTGAGCGCGGATGCCGCGATGAGTGCGCGGCGCGGGCGCCGGACGGCGCCTAAACGGCGGGTGTGCGACAAGAGCGGCCCCCTGCTGATGATGGTAGCGATATCATAAACGAAACGCGCCGAGCTGGTAGGCTTCCTGGGCGGCCGGCAGCCGGCCGATTCCGATGGGAGCGCTTGTCCATGGCAAATTCTCAGTCCGAGACGCAGGGCTCCGGCCGCGAGCGCGAGATCACCGCCGCGCGCGTCATCGTCACCTGTCCGGGTCGCAACTTCGTCACGCTGAGGATCGAGACGCGCTCGGGCGTCTTCGGTCTCGGCGATGCGACGCTCAACGGCCGGGAGCTCGCGGTGGCGGCCTACCTCGAGCACCACGTGATTCCCAACCTGATCGGGCGCGACGCCGGACGCATCGAGGACACCTGGCAATTCCTCTACCGCGGCGCGTACTGGCGGCGGGGCCCGGTGACCATGACGGCCATCGCCGCGGTGGATGTCGCGCTCTGGGACATTCTCGGCAAGATGGCGGGGCTGCCGCTGCACCGATTGCTCGGCGGACGCTCCCGCGACGGCGTGCTGGTGTATGGGCACGCGAACGGCCGCGACATCGAAGAGGCGAGTGCGGAAGTGGCCCGGTACCTCTCCATGGGCTATCGCGCCGTGCGCGCGCAGTGCGGCGTCCCCGGGGTCAAGAAGCCCTACGGCGTCTCGCGTCTCAAGGATGCGTACGAGCCCGCGGAGAGCGAGCTGCCGGCGGAGACGGAGTGGTCGACGCCCGGCTATCTCGACATCGCGCCCAAGCTCTTCGAGCGGTTGCGCGCCGATCATGGCCGTGAGCTCGAGCTGCTGCACGACGTGCATCACCGGCTGACGCCCGTGGAAGCTGCGCGGCTCGCACGCGACCTGGAGCCGCACCGGCTCTTCTGGCTGGAGGATGCAACGCCGGCCGATAACCCGGACGGATTCGAGCTGATCCGCCGCCACTCGGTCACACCGCTCGCGGTGGGCGAGGTCTTCAACTCCATCTGGGACTGCAAGCGCCTCATCGAGGGACGTCTCATCGACTTCATCCGCGCGACCATCGTGCACGCCGGCGGCATCACCCACGTGCGCCGCATCGCGGACTTCGCGGCCATGCACCAGGTGCGGACGGGCTTTCACGGCGCGACGGACCTGTCACCGGTCACGATGGGCGCGGCGCTGCATTTCGATACCTGGGTGCCCAACTTCGGCATCCAGGAATACATGCGCCACTGCGAGCAGACGGATGAGGTCTTCCCTCACGACTATGTGTTTCGCGACGGGCGGCTGCATTGCGGCGAAAGCCCGGGGCACGGCGTCACGCTCGATGAGAAGCTGGCGGAGCGCTTTCCCTACAGCCCGAAGCAACTGCAGATCGCACGCCTGCAGGACGGCTCCATGTGGGATTGGTGAGCGTAAAGGGGTCTCTCATCGCGGCACGGTGAGATCCGCAGGCGGGCACCCCGGCGCGCTGGCCGGAGAGCCTTCGACGTAAGGAATGCAGAAGGCTTCGTAATGCGCGAGGCTGTCGGGGGGCGGCGCGAGGCCCGCGGGCAGCGGGCGATGGGAGATCGACTGGAAGTAGGCGATGCTCGCATTGCGCCACCACTCGGCGTCCTTCTCCTGGATCGCGAGGAAGTCTGCCGTCAGGCGATAACGCTGCGGGTCGATGTATGCGGAAAGACCCGACCAGGTCTCGCGCGCCTGTCTGACCCAGGCGGCGCCGCGCTCATAGTGCAGCACCAGCGAATCCCACAGCGTGCGGCCCGAGCGCAGGCGATGATCCCAGGGGAGGTGATGGAACCAGAGGAGGAGGTCCTCGGGACAGGTGGCGGGATTGCCGAATTGCGCGGCGACGTGCGCCGAGTACTGGGCGATGGCATCGCTGCCGCTCGCCGTGCGGTCGAAGCCGATCCCGCCCGCGTCGGCGCGGCTGTAGTAAGTGCTGCTCCAGTCGGCGGGCATGCCCTTCGCGGGCGCCACCCAGGGGCCGGGACCGAAGTGCGTGCCGGCGGCCATCTGACTGGCGAGGCCGAGCGGCGTCATGTAGTCGACCGCGGCCTCGCGCGATCCCATCATCATCCTCACCACCGGCGTGACGAAGCGCGGGTCGTTGGAAAACGTCATCCGGACCCAGTCCGCGGCAATCCGGCGCGCCGGCAGGTCCGGATTCCAGGCGAGGCGGCCGAAGGCGTACCAGTTGGCCTGGTTGAAGATCGACCCGCACCAGTTGCGGTCGGAGCCGATGTTGGCAACACCGGCGATCGCGGTGAGGGTCTCGCCGTAGAGCGAGCCGTCGATCACCTTCGCCACCGTCGACCCCGGTCCTTTGGCCCAGGTGTCCGCGCGCAGCGCCTCCTCGAAGAGCGGGCCCAGGTACACGATGCTGGTCCGCTGGCCGAGGTACTCCTTGGTCACCTCGAGCTCGAGCATCAGGCTCGTGTGCGGCATGGCGCCGAAGAGGGGGTGGAAAGGCTCGCGCGGCTGGAAGTCGATGGGTCCGTTCTTCACCTGCACGAGAACGTTGTCGGCGAACCGGCCGTCGAGGGGCTTGAAGGTGTCGTACGCCTGTCGGGCGCGGTCCTCCGAATGCGCGCCCGTGGTATAGACGAAGGCACGCCACATCACGATGCCGCCGTGCGGGGCGAGCGCGCGCGCCAGCAGGTCCGCGCCTTGCGCCTGCGTGCGCCCGTAGTCCTCAGGCCCGGGCTGCCCCTCGGAGTTGGCCTTCATCAGGAAGCCGCCGAAGTCGGGGATGTCGCGATAGATCCCGGCGACCTTGGCGGCCCACCAGGCCTGTACTCCGGGATCGAGCGGGTCGGCCGACTTCAGTTTCCCGAGCGTCACCGGTGCGCTGAAGGGGACGGAGAGGTAGACGCGGATGCCGTAGGGACGCAGCACACCGGCGATCGCAGCGACCTTGCGAAGGTATAGCGGCGTCAGGATGAAGGGGCTCGCGTTGACATTGTCGAGCACCGCGCCGTTGATCCCGATGGAGGCGCAGGCGCGCGCATAGTCGGTGTAGCGCGGTGAGAGGTGCTCCGGCAGGGCCTGCCACTGCCAGAGGGAGTCGCCGGCATAGCCGCGCTCCACGGTGCCGTTCAGATTGTCCCAATGATCGAGGATGCGGCGGCGGATCCTCGGGCGCGAGGCGATGTCGAGATGCTCGATCGGCTCGCGTGTCTGCAACAGCCGCAGGAAGCGGAACGTGCCGTAAAGGACGCCGATGTCGGTGTTGGCGGCGATGACGGTGGCCCGGTGCCCGTGAATCGCGAGGGAGCGGATGAGGTAGCCTTGCGACCCCGCCCGCCGCAGGTCGAGCGGCAGGCTCCTCACCAGGGCGGATGAGCGCGGGGTGCCGAAGACGATCGCGCCATCCTGCGTGACGCGATCCGCGGTGCGAGGAGGCGCACCCAACATACCGGTCAAGCCCCGCAGCAGCTCCGCCTCCGCGGCGCGCAGCGTACCTGGATCGGCTTTGCGCGCCGCCGCGCTCTCTGCGCCCACCACTTCGGTCGCCGAGGCGCGATAGCTCGCGAGCCAGCGACCGTGCACCGGGACATAGCGCAGCCAGAGGCGATAGCCATCGGCCGCGCGAGCGACCGGGCAGTAGAGCGGACAAGCTGCCGCGATCAGCCACGAGGCCGCGCAGCACGTCAGCACCAGCGCCTGCCGGTGCGCCTGGCGGAGGCGGGCCGGGGGGATCGAGTTCGGCATGAAGAGCCTCTCAGTGTCTCACGCGGTGCAGCCTGATGAGGATGACATCGTTGGTGCGCATGGGAAGGTGCCAATGAAATTCGCCGCTTGCCCCAACGTGAATGGTGCGTGTCTGGGGCATGTCGCGAGTGAGTTGCTGGAGAGCCGCAACCTGTGCGGGTGTGAGGTTGGTGGGCAGGCCCCAGGCGATGTACTGTGAATACGCATCGTTGGCGCGATAGCCGGTGCGGTACACGCTCAGGCGATAGGCGCCGGGTTGCAGGGAGGAGACGGTGAGGTCCACCGGCGGCAGCGCTCTGGCCGGATGCGGCTCGCGGAAGTAGGAGCGGTCACCCACGGTCTGATGCGGCGGCGTGTAGTTCCAGATCAGGCCGGAAAAATCGCGGCCGTCGCGGGTGAGCCACGAGTCCCGGTCGGAGTCGCGCAGTACCTCGGGCCCGAGCTCATCGAGGTACTTGTAGGCGAAGAACGCGCTCTTCCTGATGCCTTCGCGGTTGACGAGGCCGAAGCCGCCTTGGAACGAGGAGGGCGGCGGACCGGCTTCCTCGAAAAGATCGCTGTAGGTCCAGTAGCTCATCGCCTGGACGGCGCCTGCGACCCGTTTCAGCTTCTCCAGGATGTACGGCGCGCTGATGTACGCATCATGCACGGGGTCGCGAGGGTTGTAGCTCGTGCTCCATTCCGTGAAATAAATGGGCATGTGCGACAACCCCGCGGCCGTGACCTGCCGGCGCACTTTCAACACGTCATCCACGATGGACCCGGGGTCCGGGGAAAGCTCGACGTCCGACTTGCCGTTGGCATCCAGAAACCCGCCGTTGACGCCGTAGGTATGCGTGGTGATGAAGTCCACCGGCACCCGCGTGGTCCGGGCATGCTGCAGGAACTGCGCAATCCAGGCGGCCCCCGCCGTGGCGGGGCCGCCCACCGCAAGTGCCGGATCGACGGCCTTGATGGCGCGGACGGTCACATCGTAAAGATGGAAATAGGCCTGCTGATTCCCGCCGGTCCAGAAGCCATCCAGATTCGGCTCGTTCCAGACCTCGAAGCGCCAGCTTTGCACCTCCGCCCTGCCGAAACGCGATTCGAGGTTGCGGATGAAGGCGCCGATCAGGGCCGACCATTTACCGTAGTCCTTCGGCGGCGAGCCGTTCGCGGTGTAGTAGAAGATCGTCTTGCGTCCGCTCGCGAGGGCAGCAGGCATGAAGCTGATCTCGACGAAGGGCTTCATGCCGGCGCGCAGGACCGCCTGATAGATGGAGTCGACTTCAGAGAAATCGTAGACGGCTCTGCCGTCGACCTCCCGGTAGACGTGCGTGTGAGTGAAGATGCCGTGAAAGCGCACGTACTCAAAGCCGATTTCCCGGTGGACCATGCGAAGTTGCGCCTGGTTTGGGGGGCGCAGCATGAGCGGGCCGTGGTCCGCGCCGACACAATCCTGCCAGAACATGTCGCGGCGGCCCGCGACGGCCCGCATGTCAGCCGTGATCGCGCGCGCAGACGCACGGGTCATTGCGTGGGAGGCTGACCCGAGAGACGGGAAGGCGAGGATACAAAGCAGCTGCGCGAGGCGCCGGAATCTCACGCGTGCAGCGCCGGGGATACGCCGCACTTTGTCAGCCGCGGGAGTACCGGGGAGTAGAGAGTTCTCGCCGTGGTGCGGATCGCATCGAGGAGCGCCTGGGCGCCGGGCGAGAGACGGTGCTTGCAGCGTGTGATGATACCGAAGGGGCTCATCCCGACCCCGAGATCATCGATCAACACCGAGAGCGAGCCGGCATCGCAGAGCGGCTGCAGTGGCTCCCGCGGCAGCGGAACGACCGCGTCCGTGATGCGCAGCAGGCCGAGGATCGCCGGCAGCGATTGCGTCTGCACGACGTTGGCGGGCATGGGCAGACCCTGTCGCGAAAACACCGTCGCCAGCCGGTCCCGCAGCACGCTGCCCGGCGGGGGCAGGATCCATGTCTGCCCGAGAAGGTCCTGCAGGCGGACGTCCGGCGCGCCGGCGAGCGGATGACCGCTGCCGGCGATGACCGCATGGGATTCTTCGGCGAGGGGCTCGAACTGCAGCTCCCCGGCGCCGCGCGAGTCGAGCAGGCGCGCCACCACCAGATCCACCTGGCCGCCGAGGAGTCTCTCGATGAGCGGTCGGCTGTGATCGACGTCGATGCTGACGAGCAGGCCCGGATGCTTCTGCTTCAGGAGGCCGACGGCGAGCGGCACGAGATGCGTGCCAGGCGTGGTGACCGCACCCACGGCCGCCTGCCCGGAAAGGCCGGACTTCAAGCCCGCGATCTCTTCCTGGACCTGGTCGATCTCGCCGAGGATGGCGCGCGCGTGCCGGATGAGGATCTCGCCGTAGGGCGTAGGCGAGATGCCGCGCGCGTGGCGCTCGAACAAGGGGACATCGAGCGCTTCCTCGAAGCTCTTGAGGAGCATCGACGCCGCCGGCTGCGACATACCGGCCGCTTCTGCCGCGCGCACCACCGAGCGCGCGTCATCCAGTTGCGCCATGAGCGCAATGTGTCGGATATTCAAGCGCCTACGCAGGAAAGAGCGAATCCCCGAATTGCGCGCCATAGCCCCTTCAGCCCTCCGCATCTGCGCCCGCCATTATGATAACGATAACGTAGAATGGTCGAACGGCTTTTCTGGCGCGCAGACATGACGATTCGAGCATCCCACCGGGCGGTCATGAGCCTCGCCCTCGGAGCGCTCCTTGGAGGATGGCACTTCGCCTGCGCTCTGGATCCC
Source organism: Steroidobacteraceae bacterium (assembly GCA_035552895.1). Classification (GTDB taxonomy): domain Bacteria; phylum Pseudomonadota; class Gammaproteobacteria; order Steroidobacterales; family Steroidobacteraceae; genus 13-2-20CM-66-19. Next base: position 20,668 of record DATNEU010000015.1, on the reverse strand, counting down.
GCCCTCGATATCAACGAGTACGCCCACACGGCCTGGACCGTCAGGGACGGTTTCTCGCTGGGAAACATCTATTCGATGGCGCAGACGCCCGATGGCTATCTTTGGCTCGGAAGCGAGTTTGGCCTGTTCCGCTTCGATGGCACGCACAGCGTCCTTTGGCAACCACCGGCCGGACAGCATCTTCCCAACAGTACCGTCAACGCCCTCATGGTCGCGCGCGACGGCACTCTCTGGATCGGAACCTTCGGCGGCCTCGCGACCTGGGACGGCCGCAAGCTCGAGCGCCTGCACGAGTTCGATGGCCAGTTCATCACCGCGCTCTACCAGGACCGTGAAGGCACGGTCTGGGTGGGCACCATGGAATCTCCCGCCCGATTGTGCGCATTGAGGGATGGCCGCGCACGCTGCTACGGCGCGGGACTCGACCTGGGCAGTGCCGTCTGGGCCGTTTACCAGGATGACTCGGGCGCTCTCTGGGCAGGCACCCAGACCGGGCTCTGGCGAATCAAACCAGGGCCTCCCGAGCGAATGGCCGCGGCAAGCGCGCCGGGCGCGGCGTTATTGCCGAGCTCGGGGCCGGTGGGCCTCACCCATTCCGATCAGGCGCGGCTGCTGCTCGCGGTGCACAACGCCGGGCTGATGCGGCTCGTCGGGAACGAGCTCGAGCCTTATCCGGTGAGGATAAGCGACTCGAACAAGCTCCTGCAGGATCGGGACGGGGGCCTGTGGATCGGAACCATCGAGCGCGGGCTCATCCATATTCATGACGGCCGAACGGATACCTTCACCCAGGCGGATGGCCTGTCGGGCGATATCGTTCTCGGCCTGTTCGAGGATCGTGAGGGGAGCGTCTGGGTCTCCACCACCGGAGGGTTGGATCGCTTTCGGGAGCTGCCGGTCAGCACCCTCTCCGGGAGACAGGGACTGCCGAGCGATGTCACCAGTGCGGTGCTCGCGGCCGCGGACGGGAGCGTGTGGATAGGTACCCATGACGGTCTGACCCGATGGCGCAACGGCAAGGTGAAGACCTATCTTCGGGCAAGCGGTCTTCCCGATGATTCCGTGCAATCGCTGTTTCAGGATCATTCCGGGCGGATCTGGGTATTCACGGACCGCGGGCTCGGCTACCTCCGGCGGGGGCGGTACATCGCCATACCCGGCGTCCCCGGCGGGGAGGTCAACAGCATTGCCGGCGATGACGCGGGCAACCTCTGGCTCTCGGCGCAACGAAGTCTCCTGCACTTGCGTGACGGCAGACTCGTCGAGCGGCTCCCCTGGTCGGTGTTTGGACGTCATCACAACGCCTCGGTGCTGCTCGCCGACCCGCAGCGAGGGGGTTTGTGGCTGGGATTCTGGCAGGGCGGCGGCGTGTCCTATTTCGAGGACGGCCGCGTGCGCGCCTCCTACGGCACAGCCGCCGGGTTGAGCGCGGGCCCGGTCGCCGATCTTCGGCTCGAGAACGGCGCGCTGTGGGTGGCGACCTCGGGAGGATTGAGCAGGGTCGCGCACGGGCGCATCGCCACCCTCACGAGCCGCAACGGCCTGCCGTGCGATCCGGCCATGTGGACTCTCGAAGACAAACAACACTCGCTCTGGGTGTACACGGCCTGCGGCCTGGTGCAGATCGGCCGGCCCGAGGTCAACGCCTGGATCGCGCACCCGACCGGCAGGGTCCAGGCGAGGGTTCTGGGTCCGCAGGATGGCGTGCGATTGCGCAGCACGTCGGCCACCTCGTTCGGTCCGCGCGCCGCCATCGCCGCCGATGGGAAGATCTGGTTTCTCTCGGGGGGCGGCGTGCAGGTGCTCGATCCGGCCCACATCGTGTTCAACAGCCTCCCGCCGCCCGTGCACATCGAGCGCGTGATTGCCGACGGAAAGCTCTACTGGCGAAACCTGCTGGGCGCGGCTCCGGCGACGTTGCGCCTGCCGCCGCGGACCCGCGACCTCGAGATCGACTACGCGGCGCTGAGTCTCGTCGCGCCGGAGGCGAACCAGTTCCGCTATAGACTCGTCGGCAGGGATCGCCGTTGGTATGACGCCGGGGATCGGCGCCTGGCGCTTTATACCGACCTGCCTCCGGGGGAATATCGGTTCCACGTCATCGGCAGCAACAACAGCGGCGTATGGAACGAGCAGGGCGCCGCGATCGACTTCTCGATCGCGCCGATGTTCTGGCAAACCCTCTGGTTCCGGATCGTGTGCGGCGCGACGCTCGTTGCGGTGCTGCTGCTTCTTTACTGGCTGCGCGCGCGGCAGCTGGCGCTCCAGTTCAACCGGACGCTCGACGCCCGCGTGCAGGAGCGCATGCGGATCGCGCGGGATCTGCATGACACCCTGCTGCAGAGCTTCCAGGGTGTTCTCCTGCAGTTCGGCGCCGCGGTGCGCCTGCTCGCGCGGGAGCCGGAGAAGGCGCGCGAAGTGCTTGCGGGCGCGATCGGCCAGGCGGGGCACGCGATCAGGGAAGGCCGCGAGGCGGTGCAGGGGCTACGCATGTCCGTCGAGGAGTCGAGCGATCTGGCCGCTCCGATCGCACGCCTCGCCAAGGAGCTGGCCGCCGAGCGGCAAGGCGCTGCGGCGCCCACCGTGCGCGTCGAGGTGCAAGGCACGGTGCGCCCGCTCCATCCGATCGAGCGGGACGAGACCTTTCGAATCGCGGCCGAGGCGCTGCGCAATGCCGTGCACCACTCGCAGGGCACCCAGATCGAGGTGGAGCTGCGCTACGATAGCCGTGAGTTTCGCCTGCGGGTACGCGATGACGGCCGCGGCACGGACCCGGACATTCTCGCGCAAGAAGAGCGGTCGGGACACTTCGGGCTGCGTGGCATGCGCGAGCGCGCGGCGCTCGCGGGTGGGAAGCTCACGCTCTGGAGCGCGCCCAATGCCGGCATGGAGGTGGAGCTCATCATTCCGGCATCGAGGGCCTACCCCAGCGCGCGGCGCCGGGAGCCGCCGCATCGAGGTGCATGATGACAAAATCGTCCGGAACAATTTTGGACGACGCGAAGCGTCGGGCCGCAACGGCCGAGGCCCAGGATGGGCCGAGCAACACGGGCTCGGCGATTCGCGTCCTGACGGCCGACGATCATCCGATCGTTCGCCGCGGCATCGCTCTTCTCCTTTCCACGGAGCCCGATCTGCAACTCGTGGCGGAGGCGGCCAACGGCCACGAGGCCATCCAGCAGTTCCGGGCGCACCGGCCGGACGTGACGCTGATGGACCTGCAGATGCGGGAAATGAGCGGGGTGGATGCGATCAGCGCGATTCGCGGCGAATTTCCCGATGCGCGGATCATCGTTCTGACCACCTACGCGGGTGACGTCCAGGCGCGTCGCGCGATGCAGGCGGGCGCCCGCGCCTACATGCTGAAGGACAGCGTGGAACGCGAGCTCCTCGAGACGATTCGAGCCGTCCATGCGGGCAAGCGTTTCGTCTCGCCCGAGGTTTCCTACGAGCTCGCGGAGCACGTCGCGGAGGACATGCTGACGGCGACCGAAGTGCGGGTGCTGCAGCTCATCGCCCAGGGCAAGCCCAACAAGGAGATCGCGCGAATCATGTCGTCCACCGAAACGACCGTGAAGTGGCAGGTCCGCACGATTCTGTCGAAGCTCGGCGCTCAGGACCGCACCCAGGCGGCGATGATGGGCCTGCGGCGCGGCATCATCACATAGTTGAAGCGCTGGATCCGGGCTCCTGGGCTCCTGCGCTCCGCAAGAGCGGCCCGTACTATCTTTTGGACGGTGCCACCGGCCCAGGGTCCGCTATGGTTGCCGTGCTGTGCGGCGACTCTTCTCGACATTCGCTTCCGGTGCGCCTGGAGTAGGGCTTCTCCTGCTGCGGCTCGCGTGCGCCACGGTGCTGCTGGCGCATGCGATCGTCGGATTGCAGCGCGCGCAGGGATTCTCCGGGGTGGCGCTGCAGGTACCCTCCGCGGCGCTGGGCGTGCTCCTCGTCGCGGGACTCTGGACGCCGGTGGTGGCGATCCTCGCGGCTTCCGATGCGCTTCTGGTCGGCTTCTCGATTCCGGCCGGATACCGATTCTGGCTGCTGCCGGCAGCCGTGGCCGCCGCGTTGGCCATGTTGGGACCCGGCGCCTGGTCGCTGGACGCGAAGCTTTTCGGATGGAAGCGGGTCGAGATCGACGGGTCCGTATCCATGTGATGCGTGAGAGCCATGCTATCGCGTTTCCCCATCAAGACCCATCAGCTTGCCTTCCTGGTGCATCTGGATGACGAGCGCCGGCTGGCGCGAGCGGCCACCGCCGCGGGCCTGACGCAGCCGGCCGCTTCCAAGCTGCTGCGGCAGATCGAGGAGATCCTCGACGTCAAGCTCTTCGAGCGTCATGCGCGCGGCGTCGCTCCCACCCGGTACGGCGAGATTCTGGTACGGCATGCCCGTTCGGCGCTGTCGGAGATCGGGCTCGCGCGCGAGGAGCTCGCGGCGCTCAAGGCCGGACGCACCGGCAAGGCCGCGGTGGGCACCATCGTCGAGCCCGCCGCGAATCTCGTCCCGGCCGCGATAGCCACGCTGAAACAGCGTTACCCGGGCACCCTCGTTCGGGTCGAGATCGACGCCAGCCGACAACTCGTGCAGAGACTCCTGCAGGGGCACCTCGACATGGTGGTCGCGCGACTGCTCGACGCCGAGTCGGCCGAGGAGCTGGTGTACGAGCCGCTCGCGTTGGATGAGCCGCACGCGGTCATTGCCAGTGCGCGGCACCCTCTGGCCGGACGCGCGCATCTGCGCCTGCAGGACCTCATCGACCAGCCGTGGATCATGCCGCCTCCCGGGAGCCTGGTGCGCGACAAGCTCGCCGCGATGCTGCTGCACGAAGGCCTGCCGCAACCGGGCGATATCGTCGAGACGTCGTCCCTGCCGATGATCACCGCTCTTCTGGAGCAGGGCCGCATGATCGTCGCGCTGCCCGAGGTCTCCGTCGCCTCCTACTGCAAAGCCGGAATCCTGAAGGTGCTCATGACCGACCTCCCGGTGGGCATCGGCGGATACGGCCTGATCACGCGCCGCAGCCACGAGTCGTCTCCGGGCGCGTGTCTGATGTTGAGCACCCTGCGCGAAGTCGCCGCGCACCTCTATCCCGGCTGCGGCCGCACGCAGACGGCCCGCCGGGCCTGAAGTCGAGGCGCAACATGCAATTTCCGACATGCCTCGTGGCCATGATTTCATTGGTAACGCTCTCACGGCAGCGCTATCTTGACGCTACCAACTCGACTCGGACATTTGCGCATGCGTCCGAGTCTGGTGACAGCGCTGTCGCGTCCAGATGAATTTCCATACAAGCCATCGACATCCATAAAAGGGGGAATATCGTGGCCAACCGTTTGAACCACCGCAGCCGAGGTCCTGTTGCGAGCGCCGCGCCCGCCATGCCGTTGCGCGTGCCCGCCGCCGCTTCGGCGCTGGCGCTGGTGCTTGCGCTCTCCGGCGCTCCCGTTTATGCGCAGGGTCAACCGGCTTCGCAGTCCGATGCGACCGGCGGCGCGCAGCAGCCTGCCGACCCGCCGGCGAAGCCAAAGAAAAACGACCAGACCACCGCGACCCTGCAGGAGGTCGTCGTGAGCGGGGAGCGCCAGGCCATCCTGACGGCGCAGCGCATCAAGCAGCTATCGCTCCAGGTCGTCGACTCCGTGGTCGCGGCGGACATCGGCAAGTTGCCCGACCGCTCCGTCACCGAGGTCCTGCAGCGCATCCCCGGCATCGCCATCGACCATACTTATCGCGATATCGCCGGACACACGGATCCCGAGCACTTCCAGGTCGAGGGCGCCGGTGTCTCGATCCGCGGCTTGACCTACGTCCGCTCGGAGATCAACGGCGGCGACGCCTTCACGGCCAACGGCGGCCGCGAGCTGAACTTCGACGACGTGCCGCCCGAGCTTCTGGCCGGAGTCGATGTCTACAAGAATCCTGACGCCGCGCAGATCGAAGGTGGGATCGGCGGCGTGGTGAACCTGCGTACCGCGAAGCCGTTCGATTTCAGCGGCTCGCGCATCACCGGCACGGCCGAAGGGACCTGGGGCGACCTCAGCCGCGGCGCGGTGCAACCTTCCGCGTCGCTGTTGATGAGCGACCGCTGGCACACGGGAATCGGCGATGTCGGCGTGCTCGTCGACGTTGCCTATTCCAAGGCGAGGGACCGCACGGATGGCATCGAGCTGTATCCGTTCTTCCCCCGCACCTCATCCCAGGGTACGGCCAGCTCCTGGGTCCCGGCCGGACAGACGGACTGGATACCGGAAGGCGTCTCCTGGCGCACGCTGCGCTACCAGCGTACCCGCAAGGGCGTGTACGCGGCGTTGCAGTGGCGGCCGACCGACAATCTCGAGACCTCGCTCACCTACTTCGGCTCCTACTACAAGTTCCATTGGGATGAGAACGCGATATTCCAGGCGTTCAATCCCTACAACATCGAGCCTGCGGCGGGAACCAGCTTCGCATTGAATTCGGCGGGAGTGTTCCAATCGGGCACGTTCACCGATCCCAGCGACAACGGCATCCCCTACAACGACGATACCCGCTCCGCCGACAAGGACGATGCCACCAACGACTTCAGGTGGAACCTGCTGTGGGACGTGACCGACAATCTGACACTCAATACCAACGCTCAGTATGTCCGCAGCTACACGACGGGTGATGACTTCACCGCCGCGACCGGCGTCAACATCCCCTGGCAGACCATCAATCTCAACAATGGCGGCATCCCGACCGTAACGGTGCCGCAGGCATACATGCAGAACCCGGCCAATTACTACTGGGCGTTCACCATGGATGGCCTCAGCCGGGCGCAGGGGACGGAGTGGGCCTGGAGCGAGGATGCCGATTACACCCTCAATGGCGGCTTCTTCAAGTCCATTCGCGTGGGCGTGCGGGCCGTCGACCGCAGTCTCCTGACGCTGGTGTCGGAGCCGGGGAGCGGCTACAACTGGGCGGCGGTCAGTCAGACCTGGCAGCTGGGATGGGACATCCCGACCCTCGCCTACCTCAACCAGTTTAAATCGCCCTACATGACGTACGGCTTTCCCAACTTCTACAACGGCGGGGCGCCGGCGCCCTCGCCGGTGGTCTTCCCGGCGACCTCGATCACGACCGGGTGGCCGGGCAGCTTTGCGACGCTGCAGTCCTACCAGCTTGCGCTCTGCAAGCAGCTGAACCCGTCCTGCAACTACTCGTGGACGCAGGCGTCCCTCTATCCGCAGGCGGGTGCGGCGCCAACCGGCGGCATGAACTCGCAGGCGGAGCACACCTACGCCGCGTACTTCGAGCTGCCGTTCGGGACCAGGCTCGGATCGGTGCCGCTCGAGGGGAATATCGGCGCCCGAGTCGTGCGCACCGTCGGCACGGCCGATGGCAGCCTGGTGATGAGCGCGTTCCAGATCCCGATCACGCCGCCGGCCGGTCATTCGCTGAGTGAGTACGTGGCGTTCCCGGGGCTCGTTCTGCCGTTGAGCGCCAAGAATGACTACACGGACGTTCTACCGAGCTTCAACCTGCTCTTCCATTGGCGCAAGGATCTGCAGTCGCACTTCGCCGTATCCGAGGGGATGTCGCGCCCGACATTCGCCCAGCTGCAGGCCTTCAGCTCGCTGAGCGCCGGAATCAGCAACGGCGTGGAGAGCCTCACCGGTACCGGCAACGGCAACCCGAACCTGAAGCCGACGAAGGCCACGCAGCTCGATGGGACTCTCGAGTGGTATTTCGCTCCGACGGGATCGTTGACCGCGGACCTCTTCTACAAACACCTGACGGACGTCGTGATCAACCAGGTCCTCACGCTGAGCGCGCAGGATACGGCCGGCACTCCGTACAATTTCACGGTGACCGGCCCGGTCAACGGCGCGAAGGGCGAGATCAAAGGCTTCGAGATCGCCTACCAGCAGTACTACGACTTCCTGCCCGGTGTGCTGCGCGGCTTCGGTACCCAGTTGAATTTCACGTATGTCGACAGCGCGCAGACGCTCGATCATCCGGTCACGGGAGCCTATTGCGACTCGAGCAGCGGCGGCGCGGACAACCTCGGCCTCAACCTCAACGGCTGCGACACCAATGGCCAGTCGTTCGGCGACCTGCCGCTGGTGAACCTCTCGAAGTACCTGGCCAATGCGGCGCTGCTGTACGACCGGGGGCCGATCTCCGCGCGTCTCGCCTACAGCTGGCGCAGCAAGTACCTGATGGGGGTCAACGTCAATTCGGCGAACGGGACCAATGGCTACAACACCGATCCGGCCAGCCCCAACCGCGGCCAGGAGAACGTGGCGTGGGGTCTGCCCATATACGGGGACGCTTATGGCGAGCTCGACGCCTCGCTCTTCTACAACATCGATTCGCACATCACGCTCGGTTTCACGGCTCTCAACGTGACGGACTCGACCTACAAGGAGCTGACGCAGCAGCACATCGGCCTGATGACTCACGCCTGGTACGACAGCGGACGGACGTACACGGCGGAAGTCCGCGTGACTCTCTGATCTGAAGCGGCGCACAGGGAGGGGGCGCCCGCCGGGGCGCCCCTTCTATGCCAGGCTCGGCCGTTCGCAAAATCGTGATCGTCGGCGGCGGCAGCGCCGGGTGGATGGCGGCTGCGTCGCTGAGCGTGCTGCTCGGCCGGCGGGTGGAGGAGATCGTTCTGATCGAGTCGGCGGAGATCGGCACGGTCGGGGTGGGCGAGGCCACGCTGCCGACGCTGCGGGCATTCAACGGCTCGCTCGGGATCGATGAGGTCGAGTTCATCCGCCGGACCCAGGCGACCTTCAAGCTCGGTATCGAGTTTCGGGGATGGAATCCGGCCCGGACGTTCTTCCACGGCTTCAGCGACCTCGGTCCGGACATGCGCGGCGTTTCCCCGCATCAGCTCTGGCTCAAAATGCGAGCGGCCGAGGACGAGCGGTCTTACGCCGATTACTCCATCACGACGGTGGCGGCGGGACTCGGGCGTTTCGCGCCGCCGATCCCCAACCCGGGCTCGGTGCTCGGCTCCTACTCCTACGCATTTCAGTTCGATGCGAGCGCGTACGCCGCGTACCTTCGCGCCTTTGCGGAGCGGCGGGGTGTCAGGCGCATCGAGGGGCGCATCGTCGATGTGCGCCTGAGACCCGATGACGGCTTCGTCGATGCCGTACTCCTGCAAGGAGAGCGCTCGGTCGGCGCAGACCTCTTCATCGATTGCAGTGGCTTCGCGGGGCTGCTCATCGGGCGCTCGCTGCAGGCGGGTTTCGAGGACTGGTCCCAATGGCTGCCGTGCGATCGCGCGGTGGCGGTGGCGTGCGCGCGGCGGGGTGAGCCGACTCCGTTCACGAGCTCGACCGCCCGAGAGGCCGGTTGGCAGTGGCGGATCCCCCTGCAGCACCGCACGGGCAATGGCCACGTCTTCTGCAGCAGCTACACGGATGAGGACGAGGCGACGCGCACGCTGCTCGAGAGTCTCGACGGGGAGGCGCTCGCGGCACCGCGGCTGCTGAAGTTCACCGCCGGACGCCGGCGGGAGAGCTGGAAGCGAAATTGCGTGGCGCTCGGCCTTGCGAGCGGCTTCCTCGAGCCCCTCGAGTCCACCAGCATTCATCTGGTCGAGACCGGCATCGGCCGGCTCATCGAGCTCTTTCCCGATCGCGGTTTCGAGCCGAAGCTCGCGGACGAGTACAACCGGCTGATGGCCCGAAGTTACGAGTCGATCCGAGACTTCATCATCCTGCATTACCATGCCAGCGGGCGTGACGGGGAGCTCTGGCGCTACTGCCGCAACATGCCGATTCCCGAATCCCTGCGCCATCAGATCGAGCTGTTCAAAGCGAGCGGCGGGGTGGCGCTCTTGGACCGCAGCTCATTCGCCGAGCCCAGCTGGGTCTCGATCTATTTCGGTCTCGGGGTATTGCCGCGCCGGCATGACCCCATGGGCGATCTCATCGCGGATGAGGCGCTGAGCCGGGAATTTCAGCGCCGCGCGCGCATCGTCCGGGGGGCTGCGGAGTCTTTGCCCACGCACGGCGCCTTCATCGAGAAGTTCTGCCGGGCGGCAACGTGAGCGAATCAGGGCAGCCCTCCGGGCGCGGATTGCGCAGCGTGATCATCCTCGGCGGCGGAACGGCGGGCTGGATGGCGGCCGCGGCGTTGGCCCGGGTGCTCGATGGCTCGCAATGCGCGATCACGCTCCTGGAGTCCTCGCTCATCGGCACGGTGGGCGTGGGAGAGGCCACGATTCCCAGCTTGCCCGCCTTTCACGCCCTGCTCGGGATCGAGGAGCGGAGCCTTCTCGCCGCGACGCGCGCCACCTTCAAGCTGGGCATTCAATTTCGCGACTGGCGCGCGATCGGCACGACCTTTCTGCACCCGTTTGGGCCTTATGCGCTCGACGCCACGCACGAGTTGTTTCAGGCGTATTGGCTGAAGCGCAAAGAGGAGGGTCAGCCTTCACCGCTCGAGGAATGGTCGGTGACGGGGCTCGCGGCGAGGTTGGGACGATTCGGCGTGCCGCCGCCGAATGATTCCTCGGCTCTGCGGCACTTATCCTATGCGTACCACCTCGATGCGACGCTCTACGCGAGCTTTCTTCGGACCTATGCCGAGAAGCGTGGGGTGCGTCGGATCGAGGGCGAGGCGATCGGCGTCACGATCGATCGGACGGGCAGGGTCGAGTCGCTTCGCCTGCGGGACGGCCGCTCCGTCGGCGGCGATTTCTTCATCGACTGTTCCGGCTTTCAGGCCCTCGCGATCGCAAAGGCGCTGCAGACGGACTACATCGACTGGTCACACTGGTTGCCCTGCGACCGCGCCATCGCGCTGCAGTGCGAGAGCGCCGGGGAGCCTGCGCCGATCACGCAATCCACAGCGCGCCCATGCGGCTGGCAGTGGCGGATCCCGCTGCAGCATCGAGTTGGCAACGGCTACGTTTATTCGAGCGCGCATCTTTCCGACGACGAGGCCGGCGCGGCTCTTGCCGCGAGCCTCGAAGGCGCGCCGCGCTCGGATCCCCGGCTCCTGCGCTTCAAGGCGGGGCGCCGCGATCGGGTATGGGTCGGCAACTGTCTGGCGCTCGGACTGGCGGCCGGCTTCCTCGAGCCGCTCGAGTCGACCGGCATTCATCTCGTTCAGACAGGCCTCGCCCGATTGTTCGCGCACTTTCCCGACCGCGATTTCGATCCGGTCATCAGCGCCGAATACAATCGCCTGACCGCCCTCGAATACGAGCGCGTGCGCGATTTTCTCATTCTGCATTACGCCGCCTCGCAGCGGGAGGATTCGCCGTTCTGGCGCGATTGCCGCGCGATTCACCTGCCGGAAACGCTGACCTATAAGCGGGACCTGTTCGCGAAGACGGGGCGGATCGTGATGCTGGATGGCGAGACCTTTCAGCCGGGGAGTTGGCTCGCGATCTACACAGGTCTTGGCGTCTGGCCGGAGCGTCACGAGCCGCTCGTCGACATATTCGCCCATGCCGCCGCGGCTGCCGGCCTCGAATCCGTGCGTGAGATCGTTCGGACCGCCGTCGGCAGGCTGCCCGCGCACGCGGCCTATCTCAAAGAGGTCACGAGGCTTGCCTGAGTCTCACCGCCGGGGATGGCGCACCGCCATTGGGAGCGTTACCATGGCCGACAGCAAAAAGGGCCAGCGAGGGGGAACATTGCACCGGAATCGCGCTGCGCGGGCGCTCGTTCCCGCCCTGATCACCGTTTCCCTGGCTCTGCTCGGGCGCTTCGGACCGGCGGCGGCGAGCGTGCCGGCTGACGGCGGGTCCTTCGCGAGGATCGCGGACGGGGTGGTCATCACGCCGACGGCGGGAAATGCGAAGAAGGTGAGGGTGGAAGTCATCTCGCCGGCGATCGTACGGGTGACGGAGTTTCCGGGCGACAGTTTGGCGCTTCCGCCGAGTCTCATGGCGGTGCGCACGGGCGATGCGCGCGTTGGGTTTACGGTGCTCGGGACGCCGGGGGCGGTCTCGCTCTCGACGGGGAAGCTCACGGCGGTCGTTCGGCTGAGCGATGGGAACGTGGTGTTCGAGGATGGCACCGGAAGGGAGATCACGGCCGAGGTGCCGGACGGACGCTCCTTCCGGCCGGTGACCCTCGAGGGGGCGCATGACTACGCCATCCGGCAGCAATTCGGGGCGGCTCCGGGGGAGGCGTTCTATGGCCTCGGGCAGCACCAGCAGGGGATCATCGACTACCGCGGGAAGGATGTCACGCTGGCGCAGCACAACATGGATGTGGCGGTGCCGTTCGTGGTGTCGAGCCGCGATTACGGCATTCTGTGGGACAACGATTCGGTCACGCGCTTCGGGAATCCGCAGCCGTGGCAGCAGGTGTCGAAGAGCCTGACGCTCTATGACGCGCAGGGGAAGCCGGGCGCGCTGACGGCGCGCTATTACGTCGATGGCAAGCTGGTGCTCGAGCGCAGGGAGGACAACATCGACTATCAGTATCTCGACTGGAAGGGGAGTTTTCCGAGCTCGTTTCCGGCCTCTCTGGTCAAGCTGCCGCGCGTGAAGGTGGTGTGGAGCGGGAGGATCGAGGCGCGCAGCGCCGGGATGCAGACGTTCTCGCTCTACGGGAGCGATTACCAGAAGCTCTGGATCGGCGGGCGCAGGATCATCGATGCCTGGCGGCAGAACTGGAATCCGTGGTTCCGGGACTTCAGCCTCGAGATGTCGCCGGGCAAGCCGCTGCCGATCCGGCTCGAGTGGGATCGCGAGGGCGGCTATATCGCGCTCCTGCATCGGCCGCCACGCCCGGCGGCGCAACGCGATCGGCTCTCGCTGTCTTCGCAGGCGGGGCATGCGATCGATTACTACTTCATCCGCGGGAGCAGCCTCGACCAGGTGATCGCCGGATATCGCTACGTCACGGGCAGGGCGGTGCTGCTGCCGCGCTGGGCGTATGGGTTCTGGCAGAGCCGGGATCACTACGAGACCCAGCAGCAGCTCCTCGGGGTGGTCGAGCAGTACCGGCGGCTTCGCATCCCGCTCGACAACATCGTGCAGGACTGGCGCTACTGGAAGGATGACGCCTGGGGCTCGCACGAGTTCGATCCCTCCCGCTATCCCGATCCGCGCGCCATGATCGCGAAGGTGCACGCATTGCACGCGCACTTCATGATCTCAGTGTGGCCGAAGTTCTATCCGACGACGGAGAGCTACGAGGCGCTGGCGGCGCACGGGGATGTGTTCCCGCTCGCCCTGAAGCTCGGCGTCAAGGACTGGGTGGGGCCGGGCTATCGCTACACGTTCTACGATCCATTCTCCGCGGGGGCGCGGCAGCTTTATTGGCGCCAGATCGATGAGCGGCTGGCGAGCCTCGGGGTGGATGCCTGGTGGCTGGATGCGGACGAGCCGGACATGATCTCCAACACCAGCCTGCAGGAGCGGGAGGCTCTGATGTCGCCGACGCCGCTCGGACCGGGGTCGGCGCTTTTCAATGCGTATCCGCTCGAGCACGTGGGTGGCGTCTATGAGGGCAACCTGCGCGCGCGTCCGAACACGCGTGTGTTCATTCTTTCCCGCTCGGGCTTCGCGGGCCTGCAGCGCGACGGGGCGGCGGTGTGGAGCGGGGACGTCGCGCCGCGATGGTCGGACCTGAAGGATCAGATCGCCGCCGGCGTCGGCTTCTCGCTCTCCGGCCTGCCCAACTGGACCATGGACATCGGCGGCTACCAGCCGGAAGCGCGCTACCTGCACCCGGATGCGAAGGACCTCGAGGAGTGGCGTGAGCTCAACACGCGCTGGTTTGAGTTCGGCGCGTTCTGTCCGCTGTTCCGCTCGCACGGACAGATGCCGCATCGGGAGATCTACAACCTCGCCGCGCCCGGCTCCGCGATGTATGCCACGCTGGTCTATTACGACGAGCTGCGTTACCGCCTGATGCCCTATATCTACACGCTGGCGGGCGACACCTGGCTCGAGAATTCGACGATCATGCGGGCGCTGGAGATGGACTTCGCGCGCGATCCCAAGGTACGCGCGATCGCGGACGAGTACCTCTTCGGGCCGGCGTTCCTCGTGAATCCGGTGTACCGGTACCACGCACGCGAGCGTGAGGTGTACCTGCCGGCCGGAGCGCTCTGGTACGACTTCTACAGCAACCGCACGTTCCACGGCGGACAGCGCATCCCGGCCGCCGCGCCGCTCGCGCGCATGCCGCTTTTCGTGCGGGCGGGCTCCATCGTGCCGGTCGGACCGGCGATCCAGTACACCGGCGAGAAGCCGGATGCGCCGCTGACGCTGTTGGTCTACGCCGGCGCGAGCGGTCATTTCGCGCTGTATGAGGATGAAGGGATCAACCTCGATTACCAGCGGGGCGAATACTCCACCATTGCGCTTTCATTCGAGCAGGCAACCGGCACGCTGACCATCGGACGGCGGTCCGGAACGTTTCCAGGCATGCCAAAGGCGCGAGAGTTCCGCATCCGCTGGATGACGCCACGTGCGCGTCCAGGGGATGACTTCGCCGCGCCAGCCGACGATACCGTCGAGTACTCGGGTGCTCCAGTCAAAATCCATTGTGCGTCTTGCGCCGCGGGCGCGGGGAGAACGTGATGCGGAAGAGCTTCTTCGCAGGGGTGGGGCGGGCGATCGCGGCGGCGTGCCTGTTGCTCCCCGCCGCCTCGGCGCTGGCCGCCGATACCGGGCCAGCGCCGGCGGTCGCGCCGCAGCGGCCGTACCACAATTTCAGCGTCGCGGTCTACATCCCGGTGAGCTGCACCCGGCAGCTCGCCGATCCGAAGGTGCTGCAGCAGCAGTTCCAGCGCATCTGGAGCCAGGTGCACTTCAACAAGGTGTACCTCGAGGACTATCGCAGCGGCGTGTTCGCCGATCCGGCCTCGCTCGATCGGATCGCGAGCTTCTTCCGCGCGCGCGGCATCACGGTGGACGGCGGCCTCACGCTCACCGCGCCGGGCGATGGCAGCCAGTTCCTCTCCTTCGATTACGAGAATCCGCGCGACGTCGCCATGGCGGAGCGCGCCGTGCGGATCGCGGCCAGCCACTTCGACACCGTGATCCTCGATGACTTCACCTTCTACAACACGCGCAGCGACGCCGACATCCGCGCCAAGGGCGCGCTCTCCTGGACCCAGTATCGCCTGAAGAAGATGCGCTGGGTGGCGCAGCACGTCATCCTGGCGACGGCCCGCGGCGCCAACCCGCACGTGAAGGTCATCATCAAATACCCCAACTGGTACGAGCATTTCCAGGGACTCGGCTTCGACCTCGACCGCGAAGCGCAGATGTTCGACTACATCTATACGGGCACGGAGACGCGTGACCCGGTCGCGACCTATCAGCTGCTGCAGCAGTACGAGAGCTATCTCGTCTTCCGCTACTACGACAACATCCGCCCGAACGGCGGCGACCTCGGCGGCTGGGTCGACACCTTCGATACGCTCTACGCCGACCGCTATGCGGAGCAGCTCTGGGACACGATGCTCGCCAAGGCGCCCGAGATCACGCTCTTCAGCTGGGGCGCGCTGGCTTCGCCGGCCCCGGCGATCGCGGGCGAGCGGCCGTGGGCCGCCGACCACACCAGCTTCGACTGGAGCGCCATGGAGGACTCCTTCCACGCCCCGGCGGGGAGCGAGGCCGTGCCCGGCTGGGCTCACGTGGCGGGTTATTCGCTCTCCCTGGTCGACCGTTTCCTCGGCAAGCTCGGCCGGCCGATCGGCATCGAGAGCTACAAGCCCTACCAGTCCTCCTCGGAGGAGGACTTCCTGCAGAACTACCTCGGCAACATCGGCATCCCGATCGACCTGACGCCGCACTTCCCCAAAGGCGCGCCGGTGGTGCTGCTCACCGAGGAGGCGGCGCTCGATCCCGACATCGTGAAGGAGATCGAGGGCAACCTCGAGGCGGGCGGCCAGGTGATCATCACCGCGGGCCTGCTGCATGCGCTGCAGGATCGGGGCATCGAGAACGTGGCCGAGATCCGCTACGGCGGCCTGCCGATCCTGGCGCGGCATTACTACGGCACCTTCGGGTCCCATGGCGGCGGCGGGCTGGATGTGCCCGGCCGCGCGAACCGCCCGGTGATCTTCCCGCAGATCCACTTCTATACCAACGACACCTGGCCGCTGATCCGCGCCGAGGCCTCCGCCAACGCGGTGCCGGTTCTCCTCGAGACCGCTTACGGGCGGGGGCAGCTCTACGTGCTCAATGTGCCGGCCAACATGGGCGATCTCTACCAGCTGCCGCAGCCGGCGCTCGATGCGCTGCGGGGCTACCTGCTCGCGCGCTTCCCGGTGCGCATCAACGCCCCGGCGAAGGTGAGCCTCTTCGCCTACGACAACCATGCCTTCGTCGTGGAGTCTTACCGCGCGGATCCGGCTTCCGTGCGCATCTTCGTCAAGGGCGCCGCCTCCAGACTGGTGGACCTCGCCTCCGGCGAGGCCGTGCTGCCGGCACCCGAGGTCACCCCGCCGCCGGCAACCGTCCAAGGTGGCGAGACGAGCTTCGTGGTGCGGCTGCCGCCGCACTCCTACCAGGCCTTCTCCATCCAATGAGCAAGCCGGCCCGCAGGACCCGCAGTCGATTCCGCGGCGGCGCGACCATCAAGGACGTCGCCCGCCGCGCCGGAGTGTCGCCGATGACGGTCTCCCGGGTCGTGAACGGCAACTCCTATGTCAGCGACGGCACGCGCCAGGCCGTGCAACGCGCCGTGCGGGATCTCGGCTACTCGCCGAACCTCGCCGCCCGCAACCTGGCGAGCGAGCGGGGCGAGCGGCTGGGCCTGCTCTACGGCAATCCGAGCTCCGCGTATCTGAGCGAGTTCCTGGTGGGCGCGCTCGATGCGGCGAGCCGGCACGGCGTGCAGCTCGTGCTGGAGAAATGCGAGCCGACGCCGGTCGCCTCGCGCCGAGCGGTGCGGCGCCTGCTCGCCGGCGCCGTCGTCGGCGTCGTGTTGCCGCCGCCGCTCTGCGAGTCCGCCGCGGTGCGCGCGGAGCTCAATGCGGCGCGCCTGCCCATCGTGACGGTCGCCGCGGGTCGCCCGCCCGCCGATACCATGTGCGTGCGCATCGACGATTACTCCGCGGCGCTCGAGATGACCCGCTATCTCCTCGGCCTCGGGCACGAGCGCGTCGCCTTCATCAAGGGCCATCCCAACCAGAGCGCGAGCGAGGAGCGCTGGCTCGGGTTCACGGCGGCCCTCGAGGAGGCCGCGCGCTCGGGCCGGGGCGAGCGGCCGCCGCTGCAGATGGAGCAGGGATTCTTCAGCTTCCGCTCCGGGCTCGATGCGGCTCGCAAGCTCCTCGCGGCCGATCCGGCTCCCACCGCCATCTTCGCCAGCAACGACGACATGGCAGCGGCCGTCATCGCGGAGGCGCATCGGCGCGGGCTCGACGTCCCGCGCGACCTCACGGTCGTCGGCTTCGACGATACACTCATCGCCTCGACCATCTGGCCGGAGCTCACCACGATCCAACAGCCGATCGCCCGCATGGCGGCGGAGGCCATCGACATGTTGGTGACGACCGTGCGGGGTGGCCGCGGCGCCGGACCGGAGCCGAGCAACAGGCGGCACCGGCTGATCCCGCACGCCTTCATCTCGCGCGAGTCCGCGGCGGCGCCGAAGCTCCGCGGCCGGGCTTGACAGGGCGGCGCCGGTGAGTCATGGTAACGCTACCAGTAATGCCGAGGCCCACCATCCCGCGAGCGGGCCCCCCAGGACGTCCTCCATGCTCGATTCCCTGCCCCGGGACTGGCGCCAGGCGACGCTGCTCGGGCGTCTGCTGACCCGCGACGGTCCCACTCCCATCCTCGTCCGGGGTGGGCGGGTGCTGGACGTGTCCGGCTTTGCGCCGACCACCTCGGAGCTCATCGCCCGCTGGCGCGGCGAGTCCGACGTGCCGGGAAGGGACTTGGGCGATCTCGAGGCGCTGCCGCTGCGGCCACAATGGGAGAGCGAAGGCGAGCGGGACGCGCTGTGCCTGCTCTCGCCCGTGGATCTACAGTGCCTCAAGGCCTGCGGAGTGACCTTCGCCGTCTCGGCGCTCGAGCGCGTGATCGAGGAGCGGGCGCGCGGCGATTCCACCGCCGCACAGAGCGTCCGCGAGGCTCTGGAGCAGCGTGTCGGCACGCGCATCGGTGCCGTGCGGCCCGGATCGCCCGAGGCGGCACGCCTGAAGGAAGCATTGCTCGCGGCAGGCCTCTGGTCGCAGTACCTCGAGGTTGCCATCGGGCCTGACGCCGAGGTGTTCACCAAGGGACCGGTGCTGTCCTCGGTCGGCTGGGGCGATTGGATCGGCGTGCGCTCGGATTCCAGGTGGAACAACCCCGAGCCCGAGGTCGTGCTGGTGTGCGACCCCGCCGGACGCGCGGTCGGTGCGACGCTCGGGAACGACGTCAACCTGCGGGACATCGAGGGCCGCAGCGCGCTGCTCCTCGGCAAGGCGAAGGACAACAATGCCTCCTGCGCGATCGGTCCCTTCATCCGCCTCTTCGACGGCGAGTTCACACTGGATCACGTGCGCGCGGCGGAAGTGACGCTCGAAGTGCGGGGCGAGGAGGGCTATGTGCTCCAGGGCGCGAGCTCCATGCGGCTCATCAGCCGCGACCCGTTGGAGCTCATCGGCCAGACCATCGGCCGCCACCACCAGTACCCGGACGGTTTCGCGCTCTTCCTCGGCACGATGTTCGCTCCGGTGGAGGACCGTGACACGCCGGGCCTCGGTTTCACGCACCGCAGGGGCGACCGGGTGCGGATCGCGAGCGAGCGGCTGGGAGCGCTGGTGAACCGTGTTACGCATTGCGAGCATGCGCCGCCCTGGACGACCGGCATCGCCGCGCTGATGCGCAATCTCGCCGCCCGGGGCCTGCTGCCACCCGAGCAGGTCATTCTCTAAGGAGTCCCCACACAATGAGTCGTGTCGCCCCCGCCCTGAGCCTCGCTGAAAGCAGCCCGCAGAAGCCTGCTTTCCGCCACGCCGTGTATCCGAGCCTCAGGCGCAAGCGCGTCGTCGTGACCGGTGGCGGCTCGGGGATTGGGGCGGCGATCGTCACGGCGTTCGCGCGCCAGGGCGCTCTCGTATCCTATCTGGACATCTGCGTCGATGAGTCATGCGCCCTCGAGCGATCGCTCTCGACGTTGGATTGCCCACCGCGCTTCCACGCATGCGACCTGCGCGACCTGGACTCCGTCCGGCAGACGCTCAGCGGGTTGGCGCAGGACGGCCCGATCCAGGTTCTGGTCAACAACGCGGCCAACGACGAGCGGCACTGCTTCGAGAGCGTCACGCCCCAGTATTGGGAAGACGGGGTGGCCGTAAACCTGCGGCATCTCTTCTTCTGCGCCCAGGCCGTCACTCCCGGCATGAAGGCCGCGGGCGGCGGCGCCATCATCAACTTCGGCTCGGTCTCCTGGCACCTCGCGCTCTCCGGTCTCTCGGTCTACCAGACCGCCAAAGCGGGGATCGAGGGCATGACCCGCGCCATGGCGCGGGAGCTGGGCGAGCACGGCATCCGGGTCACCTGCGTGGTGCCGGGGGGCGTGCGCACGCCGAGGCAGACGCGACTCTGGCACACTCCGGATGAGGAAGCGCGCATACTGGCGCAGCAATGCCTCAAGGCCCGGGTGGAGCCGGAGGACGTCGCCTCGCTCGTGCTGTTCCTGGCTTCCGACGATGCGAGAATGTGCACCGCCCACGAGTACTTCGTGGACGCGGGTTGGAGATGATTTAACTCGAGAGTTATCTGTGAGGGGGTAGAAAGAAATGAGCGGCAAGGGTAATCCGGGCCTCGTGGCGGCGCTGACGGTCGCCGCCACTTTGGGGGGCCTGCTGTTCGGCTACGACACCGCGGTGATCTCCGGCGTGACCGATGCGATCACGCACAACTTCGTCGATCCGCGGCATCTCGCGGAGGCAGACGCCAACATTCTGTCGGGCCTCACCATATCCATGGCCCTTCTCGGCTGCGTGATCGGCGCCTTCCTCGCCGGTCCCATCTCGACCCGGATCGGCCGCAAGGCCGGCCTCATCATTGCCGGAATCCTGTTCTTCCTCTCGTCCCTGGGAGCGGGTTACCCGGAGTTCTTCTGGAGCATCTTCGGGGGCGTCGGCTATCACGCGCTCGGGCCCTTCCTTTTCTACCGGCTGGTCGCCGGCATGGCCATCGGCATGGCCTCCATGCTGGCGCCCATGTATATCGCGGAAGTCGCGCCGCCGGCCTCGCGGGGCATGCTCGTCACCTTCCAGCAGATCGCGATCGTCGTCGGCATCACTCTCGTCTACTTCGTCAATTGGGCCATCCAGGCGGGCCACACCCGCGAGTACCTGATGACGACGGCGTGGCGGCACATGCTGGCCTCGGCGGCGATTCCTGCGGCGCTGCTCATCATCTTCATGCTGATGGTGCCGGAGACGCCGCGGTTCCTGGTGCTGAAGGATCGTGACACGGACGCTCTGGCGCTGCTCAAGCGTCTGGTAGGTGAGGCGGAAGCGCAGTCGACCCTGCAGCAGATCAAGGCCACCCTGGTGGAGCACACCCGGCCGCTCCTCAGCTTCGGCTGGCTGGTGCTGATCGTCGGCATCATGCTCTCGATCTTCCAGCAGGTCGTCGGCATCAACGCCGTGCTCTACTACGCACCGCACATGTTCGAGAACATGGGCGCCTCGACCAACCAGGCGCTGTGGGACTCGGCGATCTACAGCGGCGTGACCATGACGGTCTTCACGCTGATCG
>DATNEU010000014.1:0-56564 GCA_035552895.1 Steroidobacteraceae bacterium | reverse complement strand
CTGACGCTGAAGGCGGGATGCGGTATCGGCTATTGCTTCTCGACACTTCGTCCGAGAGGCGCTTATGTCTCGGGTGCGGGGGCCTATACGTCCGGACCGCTCTCGTTCATGGACATCTTCGACAAGATGTGTTTCACGGTATCGTCGGCTGGCGGCCGGCGCGGCGCGCAGATGGGTACATTCGACGTCGGTCATCCCGATGTCATGGAATTCATCCGCGCCAAGCGCGAGAGCGGGCGCTTGCGACAGTTCAATCTCTCGTTGCTCATCACCGATGAGTTCATTCGAGCGGTGCGGGAAAACGGCGACTGGAAGCTAGCATTCCCGATCTCGAGCAAGGAGTACGAGAGTGAGCGCCCGGATCTGAGCGATACCAGCAAGTTTCTGTGGCGCGAGTGGGAGATTCATGACGACTATGTCGTCAATGAGCAGGGCCTCGTCGCCTGCAAGATTTACAAGACGATGCCGGCGCGGCGTATGTGGGACGTCATCATGACATCCACCTACGACTTCGCAGAGCCGGGCTTCATTCTGATAGATCGCGTCAATGAAATGAACAACAATTGGTGGTGCGAGAATATCCGCGCTACCAATCCGTGTGGAGAACAGGCCCTTCCGCAGTTTGGCGCGTGCCTCTTGGGCTCGGTGAACCTGACGAAGTTCGTCCGCCATCCTTTCACCGAAGCGGCTGAATTCGATTGGGCGGAATACCGTGAAGTCGTGAAGGTCTTCACGCGGATGCTGGACAACGTGGTCGAGATCAATGGCCTGCCGCTGGAAAAGCAGCGTGAGGAAATTACGCGCAAGCGCCGCCATGGAATGGGCTTCCTGGGCTTGGGAAGCACGATGGCGCTCCTGCGAATGAAGTACGGTTCGCCGGAAGCGGTGAAGTTCACCGACGAGGTCTCGCGGGAAATGGCGGTTGCCGGCTGGGAGATGGGGCTCGATCTCGCCCGTGAGAAGGGTCCAGCGCCGATCATGGTGGAGGAATTCACGATCACCAAGGAGATGCTGAGAAAGCGGCCGGAAATGAGTCGTGATGGCTGGAAGGTCGGGGAAAAGATTCCCGGGCGGCTGCTGCACGCGAAGTACAGCCGCTACATGCAGCGAGTCTCGGAGGTTGCTCCGAAGCTTGTCGAAGCTCTGGCGGAGACCGGGGCTCGGTTTACGCACCATACTTCCATTGCACCGACTGGAACGATCTCGCTGTCGCTTGCCAACAATGCTTCGAACGGAATCGAGCCGTCCTTCGCACATCATTATTTCCGCAATGTCATCCGGGATGGCAAGAAGACGAAGCAAAAGATCGACGTGTTCTCCTTCGAGCTGCTCGCCTACCGCGAGCTCGTCAACCAGAAGGCCAAGCCCGACGCCACGTCAGAATCGGAGAAACTTCCGGACTACTTCATTGCCTCCGACGATATCTCTCCCAAAGAGCATGTCGACGTGCAGGCCGCCTCTCAAAAATGGGTGGACTCCTCGATCTCGAAGACCGCGAACGTGCCGACGAACTTCCCTTATGAGAAGTTCAAGGACATCTACCTATACGCGCATGAGCGGGGACTCAAGGGGTGCACGACTTTCCGCTTCAACCCCGAAGCGTTCCAGGGCGTGCTGGTGAAGGAGCAGGATCTGAAGAACACGGTCTACAGGTTCACACTGGAGGACGGCAAGGTCGTTGAAGTGCATGGGGATGAGCAGATCGAGTACGACGGCGAATTGCACACCGCCGCGAATTTGTTCGATGCGCTACGCGACGGGTACTACGGACGCTACTGAAGGCGTTGCAATGCGGCGTCTGTGGCCCCATCAATCGGAAGTCAGATCATGACCATCAAGATCGAGCGCAAAATCGTCAAGTACCAGGTGCAGAAGCCTGAGGATAAGGCAGCGGTCGCGGCTCCGAGGTCCGCGCCGCCGCCGGCCGAGGAGGTCGTTCGCGACAAGAACGGGCACATGGCGAAAGTCATCCGGATGCACGAGAGGCTCGAGCGCCCGGAGGTGCTGATCGGCTCGACGTACAAGATCAAGACGCCGATCTCGGATCACGCCATGTACGTGACCATCAACGACATCGTGCTCAACGAAGGCACGGAGTACGAGCAGCGCCGCCCGTTCGAGATCTTCATCAACTCGAAGAACCTCGATCACTTCCAATGGATCGTGGCGCTGACGCGGATCATCTCGGCGGTGTTCCGCAAGGGCGGCGACGTCACCTTCCTGGTCGATGAGCTGAAGGCCGTCTTCGATCCCCGCGGCGGCTACTGGCAGCCGGGGGGCAAGTTCATGCCTTCCATCATCGCGGAGCTCGGGTACGTCATCGAGAAGCATCTGCAGACCATCGGCCTCATGCGCAAGCCACAGCTCGATGAGCACCAGCAGAAGCTGGTGGATGAGAAGCGGGCGGAGTTCGAGGCCCGCGCCAAGCAGGCGGACGCCTTCGCCAAGTCGCACTTCCCCGAAGGGGCGCAGCTCTGCGGCAAGTGCAGCACCGCGGCGGTCGTCATGATGGACGGCTGCATGACCTGCCTCAACTGCGGCGACTCCAAGTGCGGTTGAGCCGAAGCGGCGCGTAGTCATGAATCCAGGGGGAGTGTAGCCGGCGGTGGCCGCGATTCTCAGGCAAGCGGTTCGTAGCGACGTGGCGGGTCTCTTTCGCGTGCGGCAAGCCGTCTCTGAGAATCGCCTGTTTCTGCTCACTCTGGCCGATGACCAGATCATCGAGGCGCTCGAGACCACCGGGCGGGGATGGGTGATCGAGCTCGATGGGGTGATCGTGGCGTTTGCCATAGGCGATGCCCTGACCGGCGGCATATCAGCGCTATTCGTCGACCCGCCGCATCGTGGGCACGGCTACGGACGGCGTCTGTATGACACGGTCGTGGAGTGGCTGTGGTCGCAAGGGCACGATCGCGGCTGGCTCAACGGGGAGCCGGACGCCGGAGCTTTGGTTCACTGACGCTGCTTCAGGCATGCGGTGCTTTCTCAGCCTGGCGCCACTTCTGCCAGGCGTAGAGCGGCAAGCCCGCGAGCATCAGCAGCGTGCCCCAATAAAGCGAGTCCCTGCCGGTGCCGGCGGCTGCCCATAACGCGAATGCGAAGGCCAGGGAAGTCAGCACGACGTTGCGGCGGCGTGCCTGGTCGCCCCGGCCGAGCAGCAACTCGGCCATGGAGCACAGCATGTAGGGCACCAGCGTGAAGAACACCGAGATCAGGATGATGGCATTGAACGCACTCACGAGGCCGCGGCTGTAGCTCATGAGGATCAGCAGCGTGCCGACGATGCTGGAGAAGACCAGGCCCCCAGCCGGCGTGCCGCGATGCGATTCCTTCTCGAACAGCTTGGGGAACAGATTGTCCCGCGCCACTGCCTGCGGGAATTGGCCCGACATCAGGATCCAGCCGTTGAGCGCGCCGAAGCAGGAGATGACTGCGGCGGCGGCGATGAGGTCACCCGCCCATCCACCCCAGAGAGCCTTCGCGGCGTCGGCGAACGGCGCGTTGGAATGGGCCAGCGACTCCGCCGGGACGATTCCCATCACCGCCGTGGTGCAAAGGATATAGAAGACTGCCGCAATCAACGTACCGTACAGCGTCGCGCGAGGGACCGTCTTTTCCGGATCCTTGACGTGGTCGGTCGGGACCGTCGCGCATTCCAGGCCCACGAAAGCCCACATCGTCAGCGCGGCGCACGAGTCGATGGCCGCCGGCGTCGACTGGCCGGTGCCGCCGGCGGCGAGCATGTGCGGGTCGAAGTAGAAGACTCCCCAGAGCGCAAACATGAGAAGAGGGGAGAGCTTCAGAATGACCGTGATGATCTGCAGCCGTCCCGCAACGCGCACGCCCAGAATGTTCACTCCGGTCAGCAGCCAGCACGTGGCGATCGCTGCGCCCGCGCCGGCTGCGTGATGGGTGCCGAGCGATGGCACGAGAGCGGTCAGATAGCTCACGAAAGCTACGGCGATAGCCGCGACGGCTGCCGCAATGCTGATCCAGTACATCCACGCGAGCAGAAATCCCGCGAAGTCCCCGAAGACCTCACGCGGATAGGCATAAGGACCACCCGCGAGCGGCGCGCGTCGCGAGAGCCTGCTGAACACCCGGGCGAGGAGTAGCGCGCCCGCGGTACTGATAACCCATCCCCACAGGCTATAAGCGCCGTACGCCGCCAGCGACGCCGGCAGGAGGAAGATCCCGGAACCCACCATGTTGCCGATCACCAGCGAGGTGGTCGCGACGAGGCCGAGGCTGCGGCGGGGCTCGCCGGCGGATTGCATACGCGTGATGCTACTCATTTCGTATTGTATCTTTGGAGCTTCAAAATAAGATATCCTCTATATGTAGCATCCCCGGAGATACAGCATGGAAACCTTAGCTGAAGTGGGACAGGCGCTGCAGCAGGCGCGTCTCCAGAAACGGCTCTCCCAGGCAGAGCTCGCGCAACTGGCGGGCGTTTCTCGCGTCACGCTCTCCCGCATGGAAACTGCAGCGAAAGGCGACATGAGCCTTGGCGCCCTTCTGCGGCTCGCTGGGGCACTGGGCTATGAGCTCAAACTGGTTGAGCGGGGACACCAACGCACCCTCTTGGACGTACTCGCAGAGCAGCAACGTGGCGAACACTGACAGCTCGACCCTCAAGCTTTCTGTTCTCGTCCAGGATCGATTGGTCGGACACCTCTTCCGTGAGCGCGACCAGTACGTGCTGCAATACCTCCCGGGGACCGCCACCGCTGACTTTGCGGGCCTGACGATGCCGGTGCAAGCCTCGCCGTGGCTGTGGCCGCGCGACCTGCATCCCTTCTTTCGTCAGAATCTCCCGGAAGGGTACCTGCTTGCCATCCTGCGAGAGCTCTTGGGCTCCGCTCTGGACGGCACGGATCTGTCGCTCCTGGCGGTGGTCGGCCGTAATGGAATTGGCCGAGTTGCGGTGGTACTGCCAGGCAGGCAAGACCAAGCCCCGCAAGAGCCGCTGGATCTCGAGGCGCTCCTGCATGAGGACTTCAGTCCCAAGTACTTCGATGATCTGGTCCGTCGTTACGCCCGCAGCGCAGTGTCAGGAGTGGTGCCGAAGTTTCTTTCGATGGAGGCTCCGGCAGGGGCTCCGGAACCCGGCCGCGCGATTCTTCGCATGGCCCGGTATCTCGTGAAAGGCCCGAGCAACTTGCCCTACCTGGCCTTCAATGAGCACCACACCATGCGGGTCTTGGCCAGGCTCAACAAGGTGCCGGTCGCTCATACGCAACTCTCCGACGACGGCCAGGTCCTCCTGGTGGAGCGTTTCGACGTCGATGCACGAGGAGAACTCACTCACGGCGTGGAGGACGCCTGTAGCCTTCTCGGCCTGCCGCCTCACGAGAAGTACGTTCCCAGCATGGAACGAGTACTGAAGGCCACTGGGGCCTACCTCCCGGCTACCACCCGTCAGGTACAGCTCGAGCAGCTGGGCTACCATCTGCTGACCAACTTCGTGGTCAGAAATACCGGCTGCCATTCCAAGAATATCGCTCTGTACTACACGAGTCTCGACGACGTTGCTTTCACTCCTGTCTTCGACGTCGTGACCACGCACGCCTATGACGGCTTCCGGGACGGCGCTCCTGGACTGTCCATCGAGGGTCGCAAGACCTGGAATCCCGGGAAAACACTGGCGCATTTCTTCAGTTCCCGCCTCGGGATCGCTCCGCGGAAGTACTCGCAGATGGTCGAGGAGCTATGCGAGTCGGCTGTCGAGGTCGGGCGCGAGCTGATGAAGCTCGCCGTCACCGAGACGCGCTGGGGCAGCATCATCAAGAACATGCTCCACGCCTGGGATCGCGGCATTCAGGACGCCCGCAATCCCAGCTCGACCGTGAGTCTCGCCCCCGTCATCGACACGGCTGGATTTTCCGGCTATGACAAGCCGCCGCCGGCTCCGCGCACAGGACAGTCCCCGCTGCTCGCCAAACGGCGCAGCAGTCCTCGTGTGCGCAAGCGCAAAAACGAATCACGCGCCGGATGAGGCGCAGGTGCGGGCTGCGGCTCAGCTCTGGCCGACGATGACTTCGCTGATCTGGATGACCGGCGACAGGTCCGTGTACTTGGGGATGTCGGCCATGATCTCCTCGGCATGCGGGCCGAAGCCCGCCTGAAAGGCCTCGACCGAGTCGCAGAAGATGTGGCACATCGCGACGTACGTGGGCGGTGAGCCCGGCGCGCCGCCTGCCAATCCTTTGTCGACGGTGTAGTACCGGCACTTTTCCCCCATCCGCTTCTTCACCAGCGGCATGTGCCGGTCCCGGTAGTACTCGTGGTCGAACCGGGCCCCCGGCTTGTCCGGGTACATCACGCTGACCTTGATCATCGTGCTCTCCGAAGGCTTCTACGGGAAACTGCTCGCCGCCGCATGCTAGCACCAGGGTCTCGGGCGCAGGGTGCCATCCTGCGTCATGGTCGATCGGCGGCCTGGGGCTGTTCCGTTTCCGGGCGCCGGGCAAAAAAAACCCCGCCGGAGGCGGGGTGTTTTTCGGTCGCTTGCTTGTGTGGAGGAGTGTCGTTCTTCTTGTCGAGGACACGGTACTGAAGTGCGCCGTCCCGCGCTGCGTTCGGCCCGTGCTTTCTTCGTATTCCGCTAGCTGCTTCCTTCCGGGCCGCCTGTCGGCCCTTGATGATGTAAGACAAGCAACGCGCGTGCCAGGGTGCCCGCGGCAGCCATCGAGTTGACATGTTGCATCTGAGACGCGGTTCAATTGTGACGCAGTGCGCGTTGTGAGAAGTTATCGGCCCTCCGGAAGGGCGCCGCTCGCACCCCGATGGCCGCCCGCAAGGCGCGCCGACGGGTCGAGTGTCAAGTTCGTCGACACCTCGGCGGCCGTGGCGCTGGCTTCATTCGGGCGGTAAATCAGTAACTTATTGAATATCCAAGAGATTATTCGGCGGGACGGGGTGTAAATGAACTCGACACGGGGGGCGGCCGCCCCCATGCGCTGGCTCTGGGTCGTCCTGTTGATGCCGCTCGCCATCGCGCGCGCGCCGGCGGCCGATCCGGCACTGCCTTATCCGCCGCAGCTGCAGCGGGATGTGAATTTCTGGGTGCGGGTGTACACCCAGATCGACACCAACTCCGGCTACCTGCACGATCAATACGATCTCGGCGTCGTCTATGACACGCTGCATTTCGCGCCGGACAGCTCGCGCCGCGCGCGCGAGCGCCGCGTGAATCAGGCCCGCGACCATTACGCCGCGGAGCTGCGCCGGATCGCCACCGCGGCGGGACCGCTTTCGTCGGAAGACCAGCGCATCAAGGCGCTCTGGGGCGCCGAAGCGACGCGCGATCGGCTGCTCGAGGCGGCTGACGACATCCGCTTTCAGCTCGGCCAGTCGAACCGCTTCAGGGACGGGCTGATCCGCTCCGGCGCCTGGCAGAAGGCCATCGCCAGGGCCCTGCGCGAGGAGGGGCTGCCGCAGCAGCTCGCCGCCCTGCCGCTCGTCGAGTCCTCCTACAACCCCCGCGCCTACTCGAAGGTCGGCGCCGCGGGTCTCTGGCAGTTCATGCGCTCGACCGGCCGCCGCTTCATGCAGATCGATCGCGCCGTCGACGATCGCATGGACCCCTTCCGCGCCACCGAGGCGGCGGCACAGCTCCTCGCGTACAACTATCGCATCCTCGGCACCTGGCCGCTCGCGCTGACCGCGTACAACCACGGCGTCGCGGGAGTGCGCCGCGCGGTGGAGACGATGGGCACGACGAACATCGTCACGATCGTGCGCGAGTACCACAGCCGTACTTTCGGGTTCGCGTCGCGTAACTTCTATGTCTCGTTCCTCGCGGCATTGCAAATCGACAGCGACCCGCAGAAGTACTTCGGCACGATCGTGCCGCTGAAGGAGGAGCGCTACACGGAAGTGCGGATGCCCGCGTACGTCGGCATCGGACCGCTCGAGCACACGCTGGACATCGACCCGGAAAGGCTGCGCGATCTGAATCCTGCCCTGCGGCCGGCCGTCTGGCGCGGAAGGCTCGCGGTGCCGAGAGGGTATGAGCTGCGCCTGCCGTCGGGGATGCCGACGCTGACCTCGGCGATGCTCGCCAAGAGACTGGGGCCGCAGCTGCTGCTGGCAAGAGCCGCGGCGCCTCGCCGGGCGAGGGAGGAGCGGCCGCGGCTGGTCGCGGCGGTGATGACGCAGCCCGGCACGGAGCGCTCGACGCCGGTAGTTGCATCGGCCGCACCGGCCTACTACTCGCGCGTGGCGTTTGCCGCGTCATCAGCGTCATCGCAGGCAGCGGCGGCGGCGGCGGCGCAGGCATCAGCACCCGCATTGCAAGTATCGACACCGTCGTCGACTCAGCCGCCCGCGAGTACCCCGGACGGCGACGCCCTGCCGGAGATGGGCTCGAGCTTCGGTTTGACGAGGCGAGGCCTGCTCGATGGACGCAGCGCGCCCGAATCCCTGCTCATGAGCTGGCACGGCGGCAGCGCGAGCGCGCGGGGCGCGGATGAGGAGGGCAGCGGCGACGCGGAAGGCGCGCAGCCGGTTTCCGCCGCGCAGGCGGATGAATTGAGCCCTGGTCTCGGCCCGACCGGCGGCTCCAGCCAGAACGCCGATCCAACAGACTACTCGGTCGGGCGTAACGGCACCATCGTCGTCGCGGCAGCGGAGACGCTCGGGCATTATGCGGAGTGGCTGGGAGTCACCGCCTGGGACCTGCGGCGCATGAATCACATGAGCTTCCGCCGGCCGGTGAGAGTCGGGCAGCGCATCCGGCTCGACTTCCGGCGCGTGCCGCGGGATGAGTTCGAGGCGCGCCGGCACGACTACCACCAGGCGCTGGAGGCGAGCTACTTCGCGGCGCACCGCATCTCCGGCACGGAGCAGTACGTCGCGCAGCGCGGTGATTCGTTATGGACTCTGACGCAGCACTTCTCGCAGGTGCCGCTGTGGCTGCTGCGCGAATACAACCCGGATACCGATTTCGCGGATCTGCTGCCGGGGACGCAGGTCGTGGTTCCGCGCATCGAGGATGTGTCGGCCGCGAGCGACTGAGATTGCGCGGCGCGCTTACCGTCAAGCTGAATCCGCTGTGACGGAGGTACGTCGCCCACTCCCGGGCGAGCGCCTATAATCCAGCCATGCTTTCGTCCAGAGTGATTCTCGCCGCCGTGCTCGGGTGCGCCCTGAGCGTTGCGAGCGCCAACACCCCGATCGCGCGCAACGTCCCGGTCTCGATCACCACCCCACCGGCGGTGATCCCCGGATCGCGGCCGGTACCCGCGCCACGGGTCACGCTGCTGCCCTCCGCAAGCCTGCCCTCCGTCGATCGCGTCGTGGTGAGGAAATCGCTGCGCCGGCTGTATCTCATGGACGGTGACCGGATCGTGCGCTCGTACAAGATCGCGCTCGGCCTCGAGCCCACGGGGCCGAAGGAGCGCGACGGCGACTTCCGCACGCCGGAGGGCTGGTACACCCTGGCCCGCCGCAATCCGCGCAGCGAGTTCTTCCTCTCCATCGAGATTTCATACCCCAATGCGACGGACCTGCGGCGCGCGCACCTGCACGGCTGGCAGCCCGGCGGCTCGATCATGATCCACGGCCTGCCGAATCGCTTGAAGAACTCGCCCTGGTACTACCACCACAATGACTGGACGGACGGCTGCATCGCCGTCTCCGATGCCGACATGGTGGAGATCTGGCTGCTGACGCGCCCCGGCCTGCCGATCGACATTCTTCCGTAGCATGGACAGCAGCGTCGTCGTTCCGGAGTTCATCGACGCGCGCGTCGGTCCTCGCGGCAGTCTCGAGAACCTCTCCCAGGCGGAAATCGAGAAGCTCCTCGACTCCGGCCAGGGCGGCCTGTACGCGCTCTTTCGCAAATGCGCGCTGGCAGTGCTCAACAGCGGCGCCAATACGGACGATGCCAAGGAGATCTTCGACCGCTATCGCGATTTTCAGATCCGCATCGTCCGCCAGGCCTGGGGCATCAAGCTCGAGGTCCACAATGCGCCGGGGTCGGCCTTCGTCGACGGACAGATGATCCGCGGCATCAAGGAGCACCTGTTCGCGGTGCTGCGCGATGTCGTCTTCATCGCCAACGAGATCGTGGCGAGCGGCCGTTTCGACCTCGGCAACTCCGCGGACGTCACCAACGCGGTGTTCCACGTGCTGCGCAACTCCCGCCTGCTCGACTGCAAGGCGCGGCCGAACCTGGTCGTCTGCTGGGGCGGGCATTCGATCGGCAACGAGGAATACAAGTACAGCAAGCGCGTCGGCTATGAGATGGGGCTGCGCGGCCTGGATGTCTGCACGGGCTGCGGACCGGGCGCCATGAAGGGCCCGATGAAGGGCGCGACGATCGGCCACGCCAAGCAGCGGGTCGAGCATGGCCGCTACATCGGCATCACCGAGCCCGGGATCATCGCGGCCGAGCCGCCGAATCCGATCGTCAACCAGCTGGTCATCATGCCGGACATCGAGAAGCGCCTCGAGGCCTTCGTGCGCTTTGCTCACGGTATCGTGGTATTCCCGGGCGGCGCCGGCACGGCCGAGGAAATCCTGTACCTCATGGGCATCCTCCTCGATCCGGCGAACCAGGATCAGCCGCTGCCGGTGGTGCTGACCGGCCCGCGCGAGAGCGCCGCGTATTTCGAGCACATCAGCCGCTTCATCGCTGCCACGCTCGGGGAGGCGGCGGCGAAGCGCCTGCCCGTCATCATCGACGATTCGGCCGAGGTCGCGCGCCGCATGGTGCGCGGCATCGAGGCCGTGCGCGAGTTCCGCAAGCAGCGCAGCGATTCCTACAACTTCAACTGGCTGCTGTCGATCCAGCCGGAGTTCCAGCGGCCGTTCGAGGTCACGCACGAGTCGATGCGCGCGCTCGAGTTGCATCGCGGCCAGCCCGGGCATCAGCTCGCCGCCAACCTGCGCCGCCTTCTCCGGCATCGTCACCGGCAACGTCAAGGAGCACGGCATCCAGGCGATCGAGCGCCGCGGGCCCTACGAGCTCGCGGGCGACCGCGGCATGATGCAGCTCCTCGATGAGCTGCTGGCCGCATTCGTCGCGCAGCGGCGGATGAAGCTCCCCGGCGCCGCCTACCGGCCCGTCTACCGTCTCGTCGGCTAGCTCGCCAGCCGGCGCGCGCGTTATGAACATAACGCGACGACCTGCGAAAACTGTAGGCAAGGGGCGACATTGCCTGTGAACCAGTTCCTGCGGGTCCCGGCGGAAAAGCTTAAGGTGCCTGCCATGAGCGCAACCGACAGGGGGCGAGGCAACGCG
This sequence comes from Steroidobacteraceae bacterium, assembly GCA_035552895.1. Classification (GTDB taxonomy): domain Bacteria; phylum Pseudomonadota; class Gammaproteobacteria; order Steroidobacterales; family Steroidobacteraceae; genus 13-2-20CM-66-19. The sequence goes on along the minus strand of DATNEU010000014.1, from coordinate 45,313 downwards.
CCCGGCAAGCAGAAGGAGCCGCCTTCCGGCGAGGCGCCGGCCGCGGACCCCGCCGAGGCGTACCCCGACTGGCTCGATCGCATGCAGCGCGCGCGCGGGCGGCACGCCGCCATCACGCGCAATCTCAACACCTGGTCGAATTACAAGAGCTGGGCGGACCGCATGCGCGAGTCCTGGGAGGACGAGGAGCGGCAGCCGGAAGCCGAAGCGCGCGGCACCGGCGTCAACAAGTCCCCGAACCGCTGACCGATTGGGCCGAGCCGGCACCGGGCTCCAGCCATTCGATCAGGGGGCGCCATTCCTCGATGTCCGGGCCGACCAGGTAGCTCTTCATCTCGTGCACACCCAGGCCGAGCTCCGCGGCGCGCAGGTAGTTCTGCGAGTCGCACAGCGTCGCCACGATGGGGATCCCGAGCGTCTGCAGGAATCGGATGAGCGACTGATACGTGAGCGTGTTGCGCCGGATCCGGTTGGCCACTACGCCGATGCGGTTGTCGTCGCGCCGGATCTTCGCGACCAGCAGCAGGTCGCGGATGCAGCGCGAGCAGGCGTGGATATCGATATCGGAGGGCAGCACGGGCACGATGATCTTGCGCGCATCGCGCGTCAGATCCGGCAGCTCGTGAGCCTCGACCGCGGCCGGGGTATCGACGATGACGTGCGTCGAGAAATCCGGCACGCGCAATTGGAACGTTCGCGTCGTTCGCGGGTCCTTATCGAAGGCATTGATGGCGTGAATCGGCGGCAGCTCCGCCTGGCGCTTGCGCACCCAACGAAGCGAGGACCCTTGCGGATCGAAATCCATCAGGACTGGCTTTTGCTGATGCGAGGCAAAGTAGCTCGCAAGGTTGGTCGCGATGGTCGTCTTGCCCGAGCCCCCCTTCGGGTTGAGGACGACGATGCGATTCATGGTGGTCCTGTGTTCTCTGAACGCGCACTGAACGGGCCGGCGTCAAGCCTACGCACCCGACTCCGCTCCCGCAAGCGGGCGTGACTGTGAAATTCCGCACGACAACAGCGGACCGCCGCGAGTAGAGTTGGGTCGGCATGGAATTCTTTCTGCACTTTTGGGACGAGCTGGACGATGCGGCGGGCGCCTGTCGCCACGTCGCGACCACGGCGCTCGCCGAGGCCGCGGCCGTATCGACGCCGCTCCTCGCCTGGGCTTCCGCCGTCGGTGTCGGCCTGTTCGCGCCGCAGCTGCGGATCAATGCGGCGCTCCTCGCCGGCAGCGTCACCTTCTTCGACCTCTACCGCCGCCTGCTCCGCGTGGGCTGACCGGCCCCCACGCTCCCGGCGCTCTTGAAAAAGGGGCGCCCCCGCCCAAGATGTGCCCGCTCGGCACCTTCAAGACATAAGACCCGAGCGGAGCCCCGATCATGTCGAGTCCCGAGAACGCCGCGGCTTCCCCCGCCGACCGGCAGACACACGGTTTTCAGGCCGAGGTCCGCGAGCTGCTGAAGCTCATGATCCACTCCCTGTACAGCCACCGGGAGATCTTCCTGCGCGAGCTGATCTCGAACGCCTCGGATGCCAACGACCGGCTGCGCTTCGCCGCCATCGGCGAGCCCGCGCTGCTCGCCGACGCGCCGGAGCTCGAGATCCGCATCGAGGCGGATCAGGCGGCGGGCACGCTGAGCATCACCGACAACGGGATCGGCATGACGCGCGACGAGGCCACCGCAAACCTCGGCACCATCGCCCGGTCCGGCACGGCGGAGTTCTTCCGTTCCCTCTCCGGGGATCAGCAGAAGGACTCGCAGCTCATCGGCCAGTTCGGCGTTGGCTTCTACTCGGCGTTCATCGTCGCCGACCGCGTCGAGGTGCTCTCGCGCAAAGCCGGGCTCCCGGCGGAAAACGGAGTGCGCTGGGAGTCGGCGGCCGATGGCGAGTTCAGCGTGGAGACCTCGACGCGCCCGCAACGCGGCACGACCGTCAAGCTCCACTTGAAGCCGGAGGCGAAGGAATTCGCCGATCCCTTTCGGCTGCGGGCCCTGATCCGCCGTTACTCGGACCACATCGCCTTCCCGGTCCGCATGCGCAAGGAGGGTGAGGCGTCGCTCGAATGGGAAGCCGTGAATCAGGCGAAGGCGCTGTGGACGCGGGCGCGCTCGGAGATCACCGACGAGGAGTACGGCCAGTTCTATCAGCATCTGGCGCACGACTTCACCGACCCTCTCGCCTGGAGCCACAACCGCGTCGAGGGCAAGCGCGAGTACACGAGCCTGCTCTATATCCCGGGACGCGCCCCTTTCGACCTCTGGCAGCGGGATGCGGCCCACGGCCTGAAGCTCTACGTGCGGCGCGTCTTCATCATGGACGACGCGGAGCAGTTCCTGCCGCTGTACCTGCGCTTCGTGAAGGGCGTGGTCGACTCGAGCGATCTGCCGCTCAACGTCTCGCGCGAGCTGCTGCAGCAGGAGCCGGAGGTCGAGGCGATCCGCAACGGCCTCACCAAGCGCGTCCTCGACATGCTGGCGCGGCTCACGAAGGAGGAGCCGGCGAAGTACGCCACCTTCTGGAAGGAGTTCGGCGCCGTGCTGAAGGAAGGGGTGGCGCAGGATGCGGCCAACCGTCCCGCGCTGCTGCCATTGCTGCGTTTCGCGAGCACGCACGAGGCCGGCAACGAGCCCACGGTGAGCCTGGCGCAGTACGTGGAGCGGATGAAGCCGGGACAGGACCGGATCTACTACATCATCGCCGAGAGCGTCGCGGCGGCGCGCGCCAGCCCCTACATCGAGCGCTTGACCCAACGGGGCCTGGAAGTGCTGCTGCTCTCCGAGCGCATCGACGAGTGGGTGATGGGCCAGCTCATGGGTGACGTCGACGGCTTCCCGGGCAAGCGCTTCAAGGATGCCGCGCGCGGCGATCTCGAGCTCGGGACACTCGAGAGCGAGGCGGACCGCAAGCACCATGACGAGGAGCTGAAGGAGAGCAAGGGCCTGCTCAAGCGGGTCAAGGATGCGATCGGCGAGCGGGTCACGGAGGTGCGGGTGAGCACGCGCCTGGCCGACTCCCCCGCTTGTCTGGTGCTGGGTGAGCACGACCTCGGGGCCGGCATGCGCCGGATCCTCGCCGCCGCGGGCCAGAGCGTCCCGGAGTCGAAACCGGCGCTCGAGCTCAATGTCGCTCATCCGCTGGTGCGGCATCTCGATGGCCTCAGAGACGAGGCGCGCTTCAAGGAGCTGGCGCTGATCCTTCATGACCAGGCGCAGCTCGCCGAGGGCGGCCAGCTCGGCAATCCGGCCGAGTTCGTGCAGCGGCTCAACCGGCTGCTCGTGGAGCTTGCTGCCCCGCATTCTGTCGCATGAAGCCGCCGCGCGCGGAGCGCATCAGGATCCCGGCTCCCGCCGGTGAGATCGAGGCCCTGGTGGAGCTGCCCGCCGACTCGCCGGCCGGCCGCGCGCCGGCCCGGTTCGGTGTCGTCTGCCACCCCCATCCGCTCTACGGCGGCACACTCGACAACAAAGTCGTCTATACGATCGCCCGCGCCTTCGTGGATCTCGGCGTACCCGCCATCCGCTTCAACTTCCGCGGCGTTGGCGGAAGCACGGGTCAGTACGATGAGGGCTACGGTGAGACGGACGATGTGTTGGCCGTCATTGCCTACGGCCGCGAGCGCTGGCCGGGCGCTTCACTCTGGCTGGGAGGGTTCTCGTTCGGCGGCGCCGTCGCGGTGCGCGCGGCCGTGCAGGCGGGGCCGGAGAGACTGGTAGCGGCGGCGCCGGGAATCACCCGCGTCGCGATGGAGGGCGTTGCCTCGCCGGCATGTCCCTGGCTCATCGCGCAGGGCGATGCCGACGATGTGATCGAGCCCGCCGCGGTGCTCGCGTGGGCGGACCGGCAAGCCACCGCACCCACCGTGCGCGTCCTCGCCGGGGCCGGGCACTTCTTCCACGGACGGCTGCACGAGCTTCGCGCTACCGTCCTCGATTTCCTGGGGCCTCTAAAGAACCCCCGTCCAACAGCAAGTCAGTAAGCGACCCCGGGCCGCTCCCGGGGTCGCGGGCTCGAAGGCGGTCAAGTCCGGCGCTCCGCGCAAATCGCCGGGAGCGATTTGCGCCAATAAAAACAAAAAGCCCGGAAGGCCGTCGATGCGGCGCTTCCGGGCTTTTGAATCCCAAATCGCGACTATTACGAGTTCACCATCGCCTTGAGGCTCTTCAAGGGCATCACACGGACCTTCTTGCTGGCCGGCTTTGCCTTGAACATCATCTTCTCGCCGGTGAAGGGGTTGATTCCCTCGCGCGCCTTGGTCGCCGGCTTCTTGACGACCTTCATCTTCAGCAGGCCGGGCATCGTGAAGAGGCCGTTGCTCTTCAGGCTCTTCTTGATTACGCCGTTGAGCGAGTCGAAGACACCTCCGATCTGCTTGCGCGACAGCCCCGTGTCTTTGGAGATCTGAGTCAGGACTTCCGACTTGGTCGGAGCGCCACCCTTTTTCGCCATATTGCGCTACTCCTCGATTTAATGGTTGTGAGCGCGCTGTGCAGCAGTCGCGCCATGTGAATCGGCGCGGAAAATAGCACATGCGCGCACCTGCGCAACAGCTTTTTCGCGCTGAAATGGCTTTTTTTTAAGGGTTTGCGCCGTCACGCGCGCGGCGCGCATGCTGCGACTCTCGTTGCGAAGTCCCCGCTAAGCGCTTGGCTGTGCGGGTCTCACCACGCGAAAAAGAGCGGGCGGGGCAGAAAATACAGGATCACTTGAATCGCCAGGCACGCCCAGAGCGGCGACAGGTCGATGCCGGCAATACCGGGAATGATCCGGCGAAAAGGCCCGAGAACGGGCTCGCACAGGCTCGCCAGCACGGACTGCAGCGGCGAGTAGCCGCCCGGGGCAACCAGGCTGAGGAGTGCGTAGGCGATGATTGCCCAGAAGTAGATCCACAGGATCGCGTACGCGACCGTCAGCACGGCCTGCTGGATCCAGATCAGCCCATCGACGGGAAAGGCCTGGAAAGCAAAGCCCACCGCGACCAGGATGAAGGCGATGATCAGCACCGCGACCACGGTCGCCGTATCGAGCTTGCGAATGGGCGGCAGGATGCGTCGCAGCGGAATGACGAGCGGATTGGTCAGGCGGACGATCGCCTGGCAGATCGGATTGCGGAAATCCGCTCTCACCAACTGCAGCAGCAGGCGCATGAGCACGACGAACAGGGCAAGCGACAGCAGCTCGCCGATGATGATTGCCAGTAAGGTCATACCCGTAACGTCATAGTGGAGTCGCTGAATCTTTGGCGGTTATCGGCTGGCGCCGCCGAACTGCTCGGCGAGCTCGCGGCCGCGGCGCGCCGCCGCCTCGACGGCGCGGGCGATGAGCGCGTCGAACCCCGCGGCCTGCAGAGTGCGCAGCGCGGCCTCGGTGGTCCCGCCCTTCGAGGTCACCTCTGCGCGAAGCCGTGACAGATCACCGTCGCTGCCGGCCGCCAGAAGCCCCGCGCCGTGCAGCGTCGCAATCGACAGCCGTCGCGCCGTCTCTTCCGGAAGCCCAAGGTCCACGCCGGCTTGCGCCATGGCCTCGGCGAGCAGGAAGAAGTACGCGGGGCCGCTGCCGGAAAGCGCCGTCACCGCATCGAGCGCGTCCTCCGTTGCAACCCAGACGACTTCACCCACGGACTGCATGACCTGTGCCGCCATCGCCCGGTTCGAGGCGTCGACCTGTGGCGGCGCGAACAGGCCGGTCGCTCCGGCACCCACGAGCGCCGGCCTGTTGGGCATCGCACGGATGACCGGAACGCCAGCCCCGCACCAGCTCTGCAGCGTCTGCACTCTGACGCCGGCGGCCACCGAGAGAACGACCGCCCGGCGTTGCTGCAGATCCGCGGCGAGAGGCGCGAGCACCGCGCCCGCGTCCTGCGGCTTCACGGCGAGCACGACCAGGTTGGCCTTACGGATGGCGGCGGCGTTGTCCGCCGTCGCGGTGATGCCGAGCTCGCGCGACAGCATCGCCCGCGCCGCCTCCTGGCTCTCGCCGACGGCGATCTGCTCCGGGCGCATGCCGTGGCGCAGCAGACCCCCGATGAGCGCGCGCCCCATGTTGCCGGCGCCGAGGACTGAGAGCTCGAGATGACTCATGTGAGGGATTGTACCGGGTGTAGCAGGCACATGGAGGTGCCCCGCCGCCGCAGGTGGCGGAGCGATGAGCAAAAACCACGCTTTTTGCCCATCGCGCGCTGGGCCGGGCAGGAGCCCGGATCCAGCGCTTCAAACTAGCCTCGCGGGCCGAAGATCGCGGTGCCGATCCGCACCCAGGTTGCCCCTTCCCGGATCGCCGCCTCGAAGTCGCCGCTCATGCCCATCGATAGCGAATCGAGCCGCAGGCCGCCCGCGTTCAGGGACTCCTGGAGCGTCCTGAGCTTCGCGAACCAAGCGCGCTGACGCGCCGGATCGGTTTCCTCGGGGGGGACGCACATGAGGCCGCGGAGCGCGAGTCGCGGCAGCGCGGTGACCGCGGCCGCGAGTTCCGGCAGCTCGGTCGGTGGCACGCCCCCCTTGGTGGCCTCGCCGGCGAGGCTCACCTGGATGCAGACGTTGAGCGCCGGCGCGTGGTGAGGACGCTGGGCGGAGAGCCGCTCGGCGATCTTCAGCCGATCGAGGCCGTGCACCCAGGCGAAGCGCTCCGCCACGTGGCGCGTCTTGTTGGCCTGCAGCCGGCCGATGAAGTGCCAGGTGAGGGGCAGGTCGGCAAGCGCTTCCATCTTGCCGGCCGCCTCGGCGAGGTAGCTCTCCCCCATGTCGGCCAGCCCGGCGGCCGCGGCTGCGCGGATCAGCTCCGCGGGCTGACCCTTGGAAACGGCCAGGAGTGTGACCGAATCGACATTCCGGCCCGCACTCGCCGCCGCCGCGGCGATCCGGTCACGGACCGCCTGCAGGCGCTCCGGCAAATTCTGCGAGGACCTTAACATATGGGCGACCAAACCCCTCCGCTATACTGCCTCGAGCGCTCCTCCGAGATCCGCCACCGCAAGCGGCAGCACCCAGGAAACTCCCCATGGCCGTCGACATCGCGCAATTGCTGGCGTTCGCCGTCAAGAACAAGGCGTCGGACCTGCACCTGTCCTCCGGCGTGCCGCCCATGATCCGCGTCGACGGCGACATGAAGCGGATCAACATGCCGGCGCTGACGCACAAGGAAGTGCACAGCATGGTGTACGACATCATGAACGACAAGCAGCGCAAGACCTATGAGGAATTCTTCGAGACCGATTTCTCCTTCGAGATTCCGAAGCTGGCGCGCTTTCGCGTCAACGCCTTCAACCAGAACCGGGGCGCGGGCGCGGTGTTCCGCAACATCCCCTCGGACATCATCTCCCTCGACGATCTGCAGGCGCCGAAGATCTTCCGCGACCTGTGCATGCTGCCGCGCGGGCTGGTGCTGGTCACCGGGCCCACGGGCTCGGGCAAGTCGACGACGCTCGCGGGGATGGTCAATCACTGCAACGACAACCGTCCGGATCACATCATCACCATCGAGGACCCGATCGAGTTCGTGCACGAGTCCAAGCGCTGCCTGGTGAACCAGCGCGAGGTGCATCGCGACACCCTCGGCTTCAGCGAGGCGCTGCGCTCGGCGCTGCGCGAGGATCCGGACATCATCCTGGTCGGTGAGATGCGCGATCTGGAGACCATCCGCCTGGCGCTGACGGCGGCCGAGACCGGACACCTGGTGTTCGGCACCCTGCACACGAGCTCCGCCGCCAAACCATCGATCGCGTGGTCGACGTGTTCCCGGCGGCGGAGAAGGACATGGTGCGCTCCATGTTGTCCGAGTCGCTGCGGGCGGTGATCTCACAGACGCTCCTCAAGCGCAACGGCGGCGGCCGGGTCGCCGCCCACGAGATCATGATCGGCACGCCGGCGATCCGCAATCTGATCCGCGAAGGCAAGATCGCCCAGATGTATTCCTCGATCCAGACCGGCCAGTCCTCGGGCATGCAGACGCTCGACCAATGCCTGACCGAGCTCGTGCAGAAGGGAGTCGTCAGCAAGGAAGAGGCGCGCTACAAGGCGCAAAACAAAGACGCTTTGTGATGCGCTGCGTGCAGGTCTCAACGGGGCTCGAAGCCACTAAATCGCGGGGAGCGATTTGCAACGCCGAGCGCATTGGCGCTCGGCGGCCCCGAAGGGGTGAGGCCCAGGATGGGCCGAATAACCCCGGCCATGAAGCGGCGCGAAGCGCGCCGATGGGGAGGTACCGTGGAGCGTGACCAGGCCATCAAGCTGATGCAGGACCTCCTGCGTCGCATGACGGAGAAGAAGGCCTCCGACCTCTTCGTCACCGCCGGCTTCCCGCCGGCCATCAAGATCGACGGCGAGATCCGTCCGCAGAGCGAGCGCGCGCTCACCATGGAGCAGGCCGCCACGCTGGTGCGCGCCATCATGAACGACCGCCAGTCGCGGGAGTTCGACGCCACCAAGGAATGCAATTTCGCGATCGCGCCGCCGGGCATCGGACGGTTCCGCGTCAGCGCCTTCGTGCAGCAGGGCGCCACCGGCTGCGTCATTCGGCTGATCAACGCCAAGATCCCGAGCTTCGAGGAGCTCGACCTGCCGCCGATCCTGAAGGAGGTCGTGCTGAGCAAGCGCGGCCTGGTCATCGTGGTCGGCGGCACCGGCTCCGGCAAGTCGACGACGCTCGCGGCGATGGTCGGCCATCGCAACGAGAAGACGCGCGGCCACATCGTCACCATCGAGGATCCGCTCGAATACGTGCACCAGCACAAAGGATGCGTGATCACCCACCGGGAGATCGGCGTCGACACCGATTCCTGGGGAGCGGCGCTCAAGAACACCCTGCGCCAGGCGCCGGATGTCATCCTGATCGGCGAGATCCGGGACCGCGAGACGATGGAGTACGGCATCCAGTTCTCCGAGACCGGCCACCTCGTGCTCGCGACCCTGCACGCCAACAACGCCAACCAGGCGCTCGACCGCATCGTCAACTTCTTCCCGGACGAGCGGCGCGCGCAGCTCCTGATGGACCTGTCGCTCAACATCCGCGCCTTCATCTCCCAGCGGCTGGTGCCGCGCGAGGGCGGGGCGGGGCGCATCGCGGCCATGGAGATCATGCTGAACTCGCCCCTCATCCAGGACCTCATCTTCAAGGGCGAGGTGGCGAAGATCAAGGATGTCATGGCGCGCTCCACCCGCCTCGGCATGAAGACTTTCGACCAGGCGCTGTTCGAGCTCTACGAGGCCGGCTTCATCTCCTACGAGGACGCGCTGCGCAACGCCGACTCGAAGAACGAGCTGCGCCTGCGGATCAAGCTCGAGAGCAAGCGCGAGAACAAGATGATCGATGACGGCGGCGCGCTGAAGATCGTCGAAGAAGAAGACGGGCGCCCGATATGACACCTCCCAAGGACGCGGCGGATCCGAAGCTGAGCGCAACGGGAACGACGCCGATCGCAGCCACCGGGACGTTCCCGGCGGCCGCCGCGGCGAACACCGGCTCGCATCCGCAGCTCAACACCAAGCCGCTATTCAAGCTGATGGTGGAAAAGAAAGCCTCCGATCTCTTCTTCACCTGCAACGCGCCCATCAAGATCAAGATCGAGGGCCAGATCTTCCCGGTGAACAAGCAGGTGCTGTCGCCGGAGACGGTGCGGCAGACGGCGCTGGCGCTGATGAGCGCGGACCAGCGGGAGAAGTTCGCCGCGGAGTTCGAGATCGACTTCGCCATCTCCGAGCCGGGGCTGGGGCGGTTCCGGGTCAACGTCTTCCTGCAGCGCGGCTATCCGGCGATGGTGCTGCGCTACATCACGGCCGACATGCCGCGGCTCGATGCGCTGGGACTGCCGGAGACGATCACCGACCTGGCGCTGCTCAAGCGCGGGCTCATCCTGGTGGTGGGCGCGACGGGGTCGGGCAAGTCGACCACGCTCGCGGCGATGATCAACCTGCGCAACGAGAGTTACTCGGATCACATCATCACCATCGAGGATCCGATCGAGTTCCTGCACGCGAACAAGCGCTCGATCGTCAATCAGCGGGAGGTGGGACTCGATACCAAGTCCTACTCGCGGGCGCTGCGCGGGGCGATGCGCGCGGCGCCGGATGTGATCCTCATCGGCGAGGTGCGCGATCGGGAGAGCATGGAGGCGGCGATCAACCTGGCGGGGACGGGGCATCTGGTGATGGCGACGCTCCATGCCAACAACTGCGCGGAGACGCTGGACCGCATCATCAACATGTTTCCGCGCGAGCAGCACACGCAGATCTTCCTCGATCTGTCGCAGTATCTGCGGGCGATCCTGGCGCAGCGGCTGGTGATGGGCAAGGAAAACCGGCGGCTGGCGGCGGTGGAGGTGATGCTCAATACGCCTCACATTTCCGAGCTGGTGAAGAAGGGGGATGTGGTGGGCATCAAGGAGGCGATTTCGGCCAGCGGGGAGCGGGGGATTCAGAGCTTCGATGTGGCGCTGCATCAGCTCTTCAAGGATGGGAGAGTGGAGATGGCCGAGGCGCTGGCCAACGCGGATTCGCGGGCCAACCTCGAGGCCAAGATCAACTTCGGCTAGCGGATCGCTCCTCAGAACACTGTCAGCGCATCGAATACCGGGCCGTCTACACACACACGCTTCATCGCCTCGCCCTCCGGGGTGCGCACGAGTACCGTGCAGCCGGCGCAACCGCCGACGGCGCAGGCCATGAATTCCTCGAGCGAGGCCTGACAGGGGACGTTGTGGCGGCGGGCGACGGCGGCGGCGGCGGCCAGCATGGGGGTGGGGCCGCAGGCGAAGAGCTCGACCTCGGCGAGCTCGGGGGGGCCGAGGGAGCTCAGCCAGGTGTCGGCGAGCCCGGTGACGAAGCCTTCGAAGCAGCCGGGGAAGCCGGAGCGGGTGGCGAGGCGGCTGGCGATGCCCCACTCATCCAATAACGGCATGCAGGCTATGGTGCCTGCGGGCATGCCGGCCACGACGATCGCGGAGGGGCGGGTGCGGAAGGGGAAGGGGATCTCCGAGCCCATGAGAACGAGGGGCTTGTAACGGCCGGGCGGCTCGTTGCGGAGGCGGTCCGCGAGAAACACCATGGGAGGGATGCCGACGCCGCCGCCGATCAGAATGGGGCGGGTGCGCTCACGGTGAAGGGTGAAAGGCTTGCCGATGGGACCGATGATGCTGACGGTGTCGTTGGGCTTGTGGGCGGCCAGGGCATGCAGGCCGGGACCCAAGACTTTGTAGAGGACTTCGATCCAGCCCTGCGCGGGGTCGGCGCGCATGATGGAGAGCGGCCGGCGCATGGGGATCGTGGGGTCACAGGTGAGGTGTACGAAGCAGCCCGGTTGCGCTTTGGCAGCGCAGGCCGGAGCTGCGAGGCGCAGCACGAACTGATCGCCGTCGTACGCCGTTTGTCTGATGACCCGGGCGTCTTCGAGATGCAGAGTGCCGCGGTCTGCACGGGTCATGCCGCGCCCGTCCCGGCAGCCAACACTTCCTCGAGCACCGCCATGCGGACGGCGACGCCGTTGCGTACTTGGTCGCGGATGACGGATTGAGGGCCGTCCGCTACGTCCGAAGAGATTTCGATGCCGCGATTCATAGGTTGAGGGTGCATCACGATGGCGTCAGGGCGGGCGCCCGCGAGGCGCTCCGGAGTCAGGCCGTATTTGGCGAAGTAGCGGTCTGCGTCGGGGAGGTCAGCCTGAGCCATGCGCTCCTTCTGGATGCGGAGCATCATCACGACATCGGCGTCCTTAAGGCCCGTCTTGAGAGAGGTATGGCGGGAGCAACCGGCGAATTCCTCCGGAGCGGGCATCAGGGCGGGGGGTGCAATGATGCGCAGGTCCGAGCAGCCGAGAGCCCAAAACGCGTGGTAGTCGGAGCGCGCAACGCGCGAGTGTCGGATGTCGCCGACGATGGCGATGCTCAACCCGTCCAGGCGCTTCTTGTGTTGCCGGACTGTCAGTGCGTCGAGCAAGCCCTGTGTCGGATGGGACACGCTCCCTTCGCCGGCGGAGAGTACGCTGACATGTGGAGCAACGTTCGCAGCGACGTGGGCGGGCACGCCGGCTTCGGCGTCGCGGATGACCATCGCATCCACATGGAGCGACTGAAGCGTGTACACCGTATCGAGCATGCTCTCGCCCTTGACCCGCGAGGAGAGCTGCACCTCGAGGTTGACCACGTCGGCCCCAAGGCGCTTCGCGGCAAGCTCGAAGGAGACGCGGGTCCGGGTCGAGGGCTCGGTGAAGAGATTGGCGACCGTGCGGCCGGCGAGAGACTGGCTGGCCGGCGGCCGTGCGCCGAGCGGTCTGACGAAGCCCTGGGCGCGCTCGAGCAACCGCTCGATGAGCTGGCGCGACAGGCCCTCGAGCGTGAGCAGGTGCCGCAGGGAACCATCAGCCCGTAATTGTTCAGTCACTTCTCACTCTCTCCGTTCTCCCCCGCGAGCCAGCGCTCGAGGATGATCGCCGCCGCGGCGCTGTCGATGTCCTCGCGCCGGATCCGCCGCCGCCCGCCGCCGGCGCGTCGCGTCTTGAGCGCCGCGCCGGCCTCCAGCGAGGACCAGCGCTCATCGACCATGCTGATGGGAAGCTTGAAACGGCGCTCGAGCTCGTTGGCGAACCGGCGGGCAGCCGGAGCGAGCGCTCCCGGGGTGCCGTCGACATTATACGGTGTGCCGACGATGAGGCGCCGCGGCTTGAGCGCGTCGACCTCACGCGCGATCGCCGGCCAGTCCGGTCCCGTGCGGGTCATGTAGGCGGCGGGACGGGGCGCGGCTGTGGCCGTCAGCGTGTCTCCCGCGGCGATGCCGATACGTTTGAGCCCGAAGTCGAAGGCGAGTACGGTCTCGGGCTGATCAGGCATGCCCGGCGACCAGGCTCAGCCGGTCGACATCGATGCCGAGGAGCCGCCACGCGCCGAGCCAGCGCTCCTCGTAAGGCAGCTCGAACACCAGATGCGCGTCGATCGGAATGGAGGCCCAGGCGTTCTCGCGGATCTCCCGCTCCAGCTGGCCGGACTCCCAGCCCGCATAGCCGAGCGCGATGAAGGCATCGGCGGGACCTTCACCCCGAGCAATCGCCGCGAGCACATCGCGTGAGGTCGTGACCTGGATGGTCTCCGAGACTTTATGGGTGTGGTCCCAGTTGCCGCCCGGGCGATGGAGGACGAAGCCGCGATCGGCGTGTACGGGGCCGCCACGCAGCACCGGCTTGGTGCCGATATCGTCCCTGGACGGCTCGAGCTTCATCTGCGAGAGCACGTCCGAGAGGTGCATGGGCAGCGGCTTGTTGAGAACGATGCCGAGCGCGCCTTTGTCGGTGTGCTCGCAGATGAGCGCCACCGTCTGGGCAAAGTTCGGATCGAGGAGCGAAGGCATGGCGATCAGCAGGTGATTCGTGAGGCCGCCACCCTTCCAGAGCAGCTCGTCGTCCTCTGCCGCGCTCTCGCCGCTGTGCTCATCGCCCATGGATGCCAGTATGCGGTCGGAGCCTTCCCGGCTCAAGGAACGGCGGTCATTGGGCCGTGGTGGTCACGGTGCCGGCGGCCACCCGACCGCCGACGAACTGCCACTCGTAGACGAAGCCCAGCATGTTGTAGCGGCGCGCGAGCTGCGGCGGGAAGGGATCGAAGGGACTGGCCAGCCTGAGGATGGCCAGCGCCGCCTGATCGAGCCCCGGATCGCCGCTCGAGCGGCGGATCACGGCCTTGACGAGGCGGCCCCGCGAGTCGATGGCCACCTCGATGAGCGGGTTCGCATTGACGCCGGCGCTGCGGGCTGCCGCCGGGAAGTTCAGGGTGCCGATGCGCTCCACCTTCTCGCGCCAGGCAACCAGATACGGCGCGACTACGGAGGCGCGGGTATCCGGCGTGACCCAGAGCTCATCGCGTCTCGGGCCCCGCAGCTGCACGGGTCCGGAGTCGGCAGTGGGTCCCGGCTGGGCGGAGTCCGACTGGTCGAGGAGGAGCGGCTGCTGCGCGGCGGAACCGGTGCTGCCCTGATCGGTCATGTACTCGACGGCGGCCCGCCAGGCAGAGGTGCTCAGCACGCGCCGCTCGTGCGAGCCGGCCGCCTCACCGTCCGGGGACAGGACTTTCCCGTCCGGGGTGCCCTGCTGCGGCGGCAACACCGGGGCCTGAGCGGGATTGCGGGGAGTCACCTCATCGCGCGTATTGCCCGAGCCCAGCTGCGTGCGCTGCGCGAGATAGGTCGCATGGTCGTTACGGGCCGCTGTCGGGACCTCGTCGGAGACGAGCAGCACCTGCAGGCCCGGGGCGCCGTCATTGCCGGCGATGGGGGATTTGAATGTCAGCCCCAGGATGACGACCCCGTGCAGCAGCGCCACGAAAAAGAGCATCGCGAGCAGGCGGTCCCAGACCGGGGCCCTCCCTTCCCGCAGCATCAGCGCGCGTCTGGCCACCCGAGCTACTCCGCCGCGAGCCGCCGCTCGATCGCGCTCATGAGCTGGCCGGCGATGTCGATGTGAAACTGCTTCTCGAGCTCACGGATGCCGGTCGGGCTCGTCACGTTGATCTCCGTGACGAAGCCGCCGATCACGTCCAGTCCGACGAAGAGCATCCCCTTGGCTTTGAGCGCCGGACCGATCTGGCCGGCGAGCCAGCGGTCGCGCTCCTCGAGCGGGCGGCCCACCCCCTTGGCGCCCGCCGCGAGATTCCCGCGGTTGTCGTGCGCCTGCGGGATGCGGGCCAGCGCGTACGGCACGGGCTCCCCGTCGATGAGGATTACCCGCGAATCGCCGGAGGCCACGATCTCCGGCAGGTAGCGCTGCACGATGGCGAAGCGGCGGCCGTAGTCGGTGAGCGTCTCGAACACCACGCTCATGTTCTTGTCGTGCTGCTCCAGGACGAAGATCGAGCGTCCTCCCATGCCGTCGAGCGGCTTGCAGACGATCTTGCCGTGCTCCCGCAGGAAGGCCTCCATATCCGCCATATCCCGTGTGATGAGCGTCGGCGCACAGCATTGCGGGAACCACGCGGTGTAGACCTTCTCGTTGATGTCGCGCAGGCCCTGCGGGTGGTTGACCACGAGCGCGCCCTGCTCCTGCGCCCTCTCCAGCACGTACGTGGAGTAGATGTACTCGGTGTCGAACGGCGGGTCCTTGCGCATGAGGATGCAGTCGAGCCCGCCCAGGGGCTCGACGCGCGGCTCGCCGAGCTCGAACCACTGAGCCGGGTCCGCCTTGACGGTGAGCGGCCGCAGCCGCCCGCGGGCGATGCCGTCACGCAGGGAAAGGTCACGCTGCTCCATGTAGCAGAGCGTCCAGCCGCGCGCCTGAGCGGCCAGCAGCATGGCCAGCGTCGAGTCCTTGGCGTAATGGATGGCGGCGATGGGGTCCATGACGACCCCGAGGCGGACGGCTTTCGACATGGAGACATAATGCCAGCCCGAGCGCAGGTGATAAATGATTCAAAACGTGAACTGGATGGCATGGCGGGGGGTAGGCCGATATGTTAAAAACGCAACGCTTTCAGCATCGGAGGGCGTCGATGGCGAACCGCCGGGCATTGCGTGTACTCTCCGGCTCCGGTCGACGACGAGATGGGGTGGCGTGTGGCCTCCAGGCGCAGCAAGCGCCCCGCCGCCGCAGGTGGCGGAGCCTCGGGCAAAAACCACGCTTTTTGCCCGAGGCGCGCTGGGCCGGGCAGGAGCCCGGATCCAGCGCATCGTACAAGTCAAGTTGAAGGAGTTGCCTGACCGTGACCGGCAGCAACGCGAAGCTCCAGGGCCTCAAGGTCCTGGTGATCGACGATAGCAAGACGATTCGCCGCACGGCCGAGACCCTCCTCGCCAAGGAAGGGTGCGAGGTCTTCACGGCGATCGACGGCTTCGATGCGCTCGCGAAGATCGCCGACCACCAGCCCGACATCGTGTTCGTCGACATCATGATGCCGCGGCTCGATGGCTATCAGACGTGCTCGCTCATCAAGCACAACAAGGTATTTCGCTCGATTCCCGTCATCATGCTGTCCTCCAAGGACGGCCTCTTCGACCGCGCGCGGGGCCGCATCGTGGGCTCGGAGCACTATCTCACCAAGCCCTTCACCAAGGACGAGCTCCTGAGCGCGATCGAGACGCACATCGGGAGATGATGGCCATGCCGCTGATCCTCATCGTGGACGACTCTCCGACCGAAGTGCACGTGATGCAGAAGGCGCTGGAGAAGCACGGTTATCGGACCGCGGCCGCGGCCGACGGCGCCGAGGGCGTCCGGCTCGCACGCGAGATGGCCCCGGATCTCATCTTCATGGACATCGTCATGCCGGGCATGAACGGCTATCAGGCGACGCGCGCGCTCGCCAACGATCCGAAGACGCGCACCATCCCGATCATCATGGTGACTTCCAAGGGACAGGAGACCGACCGCATCTGGGGACTGCGCCAGGGCGCGGTCGACTATATGGTCAAGCCGGTCTCGCCCGACCAGCTGGTCGCCAAGGCCCAGGCGACCCTGTCGCCATGAGCCTCGCCGCGCCGGCATGAGCGGGGAAGTCGCGCTCAGGTCTTTGAGGGATCGGCCCTTCGAGCTGCTCGCGGAGCTCGAGCGGCGCGGGCGGGCGGTATCGGCGCAGATGGCGCAGGAAGGCGCCGCCGGGCGCGAATGGGTTGGAGTCGCGCTGCGCATGGCAGGGGATCTCTATCTGGTCGCGCGTGAGGAAACGCGCGAAGTGTTCGGTGTACCGGCGGGCATGACGCGCGTTCCGGGCGCCAAGCCTTGGATCAAAGGGCTCGCTAACGTGCGTGGCCAGCTGCTTCCCATCATCGATCTGCGCCAGTTCCTGGGCAGCGGTACGACGCCGATCACGCGCAACACGCGCGTCATGGTGGTCAACCACCGCGACATCCCGGCGGGCCTGCTCGTGGACGAGGTCCTGGGCTTCCGGCGCTTCGCGGAAGGGGAGTTCACCGGCGATGCGCCGCCGACCGTCGCGCGCTGCGAGCGCTACCTTGCCGGCGCCTTCCGGCGCGCGAGCGAGCAGTGGCCGGTGCTCAGCCTGCGCTCGGTGCTCGAGAGCCCGGCCTTCGCGGAAGCAGCGGCATGACTAAAGCGCGGTCCACCCACACTTCACGTCCGGGCGCCTCGCTCACCGGGGTGCTCGCTGCGGCGGCCGCTCTCGCCCTGCTAGCGGCCTGCGGCTACTACTTCCTCGCCACGCATCCCGGGGCCGCGGCGCAGTTGCCGCAGGGGGTGGGTGTCTTTGGCCCTGCGGGGGCCGGCGGGCTCGCCGTGCTGCTCCTCGCGGTTGCGGCGGTCATGGCCGCGCGCCTGCACAAAACGGTCGCCGACCAGCGTCTCGCGGCCGAGACGCAGAAGCAGGAGAACGACCGCAACCAGCAGGCGATCCTGCGCCTCCTCGACGAGCTCTCGAGCCTGGCGGACGGTGACCTGACTGTGCAGGCAACCGTCACCGAGGACATCACCGGCGCGATCGCCGACTCCATCAACTACGCCGTGGACGCCCTGCGCGGGCTGGTGACCACGATCAACCAGTCGGCCATCCAGCTCGATGGCGCCACGCGCCAGACGCAGGCCCTCTCGCAGCATCTCGCCAAGGCGAGCGGTGCGCAGTCGAAGCAGATCTCCTCCGCCACGGAGTCGGCCGCGGGCATGGCCGGCTCGGTCGCGGAGGTCTCGGGCAACGCCGAGCGCGCGGCCGATGTGGCGCGCCACTCGGTCGAGGTCGCGCACAAGGGCGGTGATGCGGTGCGCCGCACCATTGACGGCATGAACACCATCCGCGAGACCATCCAGGAGACCTCAAAGCGCATCAAGCGTCTCGGCGAGAGCTCGCAGGAGATCGGCAACATCGTCGAGCTCATCAACGACATCGCCGAGCAGACCAACATCCTGGCGCTCAACGCCTCGATCCAGGCCTCGATGGCCGGCGAGGCCGGCCGCGGCTTCGCGGTGGTGGCCGACGAGGTGCAGCGGCTCGCCGAGCGCGCGGCCAATGCCACCAAGCAGATCGAGGTGCTGGTGCGGACCATTCAGACGGACACCAACGAGGCCGTGGTCTCCATGGAGCGCAGCACCACCGACGTGGTCGGCGGGGCGCTGCTCGCGGAGAACGCGGGCGCCGCGCTCGAGGAGATCGAGCAAGTGTCGAACCAGATCGCCAGCCTGGTGCAGAACATCTCCGCGAGCTCGCGCCAGCAGACCGGCGGCGCGCAGAACATCGCCCGCAACATGCAGGTGCTGAAGGAGATCAGCGTCCAGACGGCCGAATCGACCAACGCCACCTCCACGGCCATCGCGAAGCTCGCCGAGCTTTCCGCCGGCCTGCGCCGCGCCGCCGCGGGTTTCCGCCTGCCCGGCACCACCTCCGAGCCCGGACCCGGCGCCTCCGGCGCGTTCCGCCGGCCCGCCGACGGCCGCGGCGGCCCCGCGCCGCCCACCAACACCGCGGCCAGCGGCAGTGTCAGACAGATCTCCGCCCTGGGCGGCACCTGAGTTGAAGAGCCTCCGAGACCCCTGAATGCCGGAAGTCGCCTCCCAGACGCTGGACCTCGTCGGCCGCGAGCTCAATGCCGCGCTGTCGGAGGCCCGCACGGCGCTCGAGACCTATGTCGAGCAGCCGGACAACATATCGCTGCTCGAGCGCTGCAAGCAGGAGCTGCACCAGGTGCACGGCGTCCTGCGGGTGCTCGAGATCTACGGCGCGGCGCTGCTCGCCGAGGAGATGGAGCACGTCGCCGGCTACCTCCTCGCCACCGTCACGGAGCGCAAGGGCCAGGCCGAGAGCCTGGACGCGCTGCTGCGCGCGATGGTGCAGCTCCCGGGCTATCTCGAGCGGGTGTTGGCCGGCGGGCGCGACCTGGCGCTCGTGCTGTTGCCGCTTCTGAACGACCTGCGCGCGGTGCGCGGCAGCGCGCTCCTTTCCGAAGGGACGCTGCTCCTCCTCAACCTGAAGTCGGACAAGCAGGCGCAGCCCGTCGCCGCGGCGGATGAGCCGGCGCTCAACATCGAGCAGCGGAGCCGCAAGCTTCGCTCGCGCTTCCAGACCGGCCTCATCGGCTGGATCCGCGGCGAGCGCATCGAGGCGAACCTCGAGACGCTGGCAACGGTCGCGCAGAAGCTCGAGCAGAGCGCCACCCGCCAGCCGGTGTTCCAACTCTGGTGGGTGGTGGGCGCGGTCATCGAGGCGCTGCGCGAGAACGGCCTCGAGGGCGGCCAGTCGGTGAAGCGGCTGCTCGGGCTCTCCGACCGCGAGCTGCGCCGCCTCTACGAGCTCGGCGAGGCACGCTACTGCCAGACCCCGCCCGTCGAGCTGCTGAACAACCTCCTCTATTACGTGGGACGCGCGGAATCCAACGGCCCGCGCGTCTCGGCGGTCCGCGCCTCGTTCCGCCTGGCGGAGCTGCTGCCGGTCGACGAGAGCATCGAGCAGGAGCGCGAGAACCTCTCCGCTCCGAGCGTCAAGCTGATGCAGACTGTCGCGGCCGCGATCCGCGAGGACCTGTCGAAGGTGAAGGACGTCCTCGACATCTTCGTCCGCCGCGGCGCAGGCCAGCCGCAGGAGCTCGCCCCGCAGGTCGAGCTGCTGCGCAAGATCGGCGACACCCTGGGCGTCCTCGGCCTGGGTGAGCAGCGCGCGGCCGTGCAGGCGCAGACCGAGAAGCTGGAGAAGATCGTGGCGGGGAGCCTGCGCGCCGATGAGGCGACGCTGGTCGAGATTGCCGCCGCGCTGATCGGTGTCGAGGACCGGCTCGATGAGGGCCTGGTCGGGATGATCCTGCCGAAGGAGCGCGACCCGGCGACCGAGCAGGGCGAGGACCCTGAATTCCAACAGGTGCAGTCCGCCGTCCTGCGCGAGTGCATCCTCAATCTGGCGCGCATCAAGGAGGCGGTCGCGCAGAGTGTCGGCGGCACTCTCGATGCCGCCGGCCTCGACAGCTGGCAGGAGCTGATCCGCGGACTGAAAGCGGCGCTGCTCATTCTCGGCAAGGTGCGCGCGGTGGAGGTCGTCGAAGCGATCACCGTGCAGTTGAAGCGCATCATGCGTCCGGGAGCGCCGGCGCTGCCTTCCGGCTTTCTTGACCGGCTAGCCGACGCCATCGTCAGCGTCGAGTATTACATGGAGACGTTGCAGGCTGGACGCAGCGATCCCTGGTACATGCTCGACAACGCACAGGCTTGTGTGCAGGCACTGGAACGGCAGCAGCCCGTGGGCGTGCCGACCGTGCCGCCGCTCGAGCCATCCGCGTTCGCAAAGACCGTACAGATTCCGGCGGCGATGCCGCTGGACTCCACCCACGGCGCGGATGCTACTTCGCCAGACATGGGGGCCTACGCAACGCCGCCGATCGTGGGGCCTTCCTCCACCGCGCGGCTCGCGGCGCTGGCGGAGAGCGCGGACCCGGAGCTGGTGAAGCTCTTCATCGAGGAGGCGCGCGAAGAGCTGGTCAAGATCGAGCGCGGTTTCCCGGTGTGGGACCAGAACCCGCTCGAGCGCGAGGCCCTGGTGACCGTGCGCCGCTCCTTCCACACGCTGAAGGGCAGCGGACGCATGGTCGGCGCGCGGGAGCTCGGCGAGCTGGCCTGGGCGGTGGAGAACCTCCTCAACCGCGTGCTCGACAACACGCTGACACGCAGTCCCGCGATCCTGGAAGTGCTGCGGGATGCAATCGCCTCGCTGCCGCAGATGATCGAGCATCTGGAGCACGGGAGCCCCGTGGCCGCCGATGTCACGGGAATCGTCGCGCGCGCGCACGCGCTGGCGTCGGGACGTCAGCCGGGCGCCGCGGCGCGCGCTGCCTCCGGTGCGCAGGCGGAGCGGATCGCGCCTGGATTGGAAGCGTCGGCGTCGATGGTCATGGACGAGTCGCAGTCGGTGCGTGCGCAGACATCCAACACGGGCGGCGCGGCGGCGACCGCAACGCCGCCCGCGCAGCCGCAGTCCGGCGAAGGCCGCGCCGTGGCCGCCCAGCAACCGGTGGCATCGCCGCAGGCGGTTCCCACTTCAGCGACCGCTGCATCCGTAACATCTGCCGCGCAAGCCGCACCAGCCGCGCAAGTGGCGCCGCTGGCGATCGACGAGGCACTCCGCGAGATCTACGCGCGGGAGACCGGCGCGCACGTTGCCACCATCCGCAGCTACCTCCAACGTGAGGCTCATGCCGCGGAACCGCACCTCCTTCCCGAGGATGTTTACCGCGCCTGCCACACCCTCGCCGGCAGCTCCAAGATGGCGCAGGCACGGCACGGCGTGCGACTTGCGGAGCCGCTCGATCACTGGCTGCGCCGCGCCTACACCAGCGGCATCGGCTTGCGTTCCGCCGACCTGACACTGCTCTCCGAGTGCATGGGGGCGATGGAGTCCGTGGCGTCGCATCTCGACGAGCCCACGGGCTATTTCGTCAACCATTGGCAGCTCCTCGAGCGTCTGGGCGAGGCGGAGCGGGCGCTCGACCTGCGCATCGTCGAGGTCTCGCGGGCCGGGGCCGGGGCCGCTGCCGGTGGGCCGCCCTCTCCGTCCGGGGACGGACGCGCGCCCGCCGGGGAGCCAGCGATGGAGTCCGCGCAAGCCGATGTTGCGCCGCAGGCAATGGAGGATGAGACGCCGGACTTCGATCCTGAGGTCGCTTCGATCTTCACCGAAGAGGCGCTCGAGCTCATCGATGCGTCCGAGCGCGCCCTCGGTGAGTGGCGCGACAAGCCCGGCAGCGCGGAGAGTGCCACCGCACTCAAGCGGCCGCTGCACACGCTGAAGGGCGGCGCGCGCATGGCCGGCATCATGGCCATGGGTGATTTGAGCCACGAGCTCGAGACGCTGGTCATCCAGGCGGAGAGCGGTGCGATAGCCGTCAACGGCAGCGTGTTCGACCTCATCCAGGCGAGCCTCGACGAGCTGGCCAGGATGCGCGAGTCGGTTGCCAACGGCCGCCGCGTGGCGCCTGCGCGCGCGATGATCGGGCGGATTCAGACGCTGACACGTCCGCGCGAATCCGCCGCAGCGCCGCAGCCCGCCACGCAAGTACTGACGCCGAAGCAGGAGCCGCCGCCGGCACCTGCCGTCGCGCAAGCGGTCCAGGCCGCACCTCCTGCGCCGGCTGAGGTCGCGGTTTCCGCGCCGCCGCAGGGCGGTGAGGCTGCAGCCGAATCGATCGCCGACACCCTCGATTCGGCTGAGCCGGAATTGGCGGAGCCGCCCGTGTTGGCGGCAGCGGGCGAATTGGAGTCGCGGCCCATGCCCGAGTCCGCGCCCGAGTCCGCGTCCGTGTCCGGGTCCGAGCCTGCGTCCGGCTCCGCCTCCGCGTCCGGGACCACCCCCGAGGCCGAGTCTGGGGCGGCTGACGAGGCGGTCGTGCTCCTCTCTTCGGCGCCCCCGCCTGCCGAACAGGAGTTGGAAGCGCCCGTGCTGCAGAGCACCCCGGCTGACGGGCGAGGCCCAGCCGGCCCCGCGCGCGACGGGGAGCCATCGGCGGATGACGTCCTTGCCGCACCGCACCCCGTGCCTCCGGGCAGGGAGCCGGTCGCGCCGGTCGAGCGGCAGGAGATGGCCCGCGTCGATGCGGAGCTTCTCGACAAGCTGCTCAACATCTCGGGCGAGGCGAGCATCGCCCGCTCCCGGCTCGAGCAACAGCTCGGGTCGATCGATTTCAATCTCGGGGAGCTGTCGCGCACGGTGACGCGCCTGAAGGAGCAGCTGCGCAGCCTCGAGATCGAGACCGAGGCGCAGATCCTGCACCGCCACGAGGACGAGGGCGGCCATCGGAGCGAATTCGATCCGCTCGAGCTCGACCGCTATTCCTCCATCCAACAGTTCTCGCGCGCGCTCGCGGAGACCGCCAATGACGTGGCGAGCATCCAGCAGCTGCTCGAGAATCTTGCCAAGGACGCGCAGAACCTTCTGCAGCAGCAGGCGAGGACGATCACGGAGCTGCAGAACGGCCTGATGCGCACGCGCATGGTGCCCTTCCAGCGGCACGTGCAGCGTCTCGCGCGCATCGTGCGCCAGGCCGCCTCCGACACCGGCAAGCGCGTTGAGCTCGTCGTCGAGGGCGCCTCGGGCGAGCTCGACCGGCAGGTGCTGGAGCGAATGCTCCCGCCCTTCGAGCACATGCTGCGCAACGCCGTGGTTCACGGCATCGAGACCCCGGAAGAGCGCACGCGCCGCGGCAAGCCGTCCTCGGGACGCATCCTCCTCGAGCTGCACCGCGAAGGCGCCGAGGTGATGGTGCGCCTGACCGATGATGGCGCGGGCATGAACCTCGAGGCGATCCGCAACAAGGGACGCTCCCTCGGCCTCGTTCCGCCGGGCCGCACGCTGAGCGACGAGGATGCGATGCAGCTCATCCTCGAGCCGGGATTCTCCACCGCGAACTCGCTGACCCAACAGGCCGGGCGCGGCGTCGGCATGGACGTGGTTGCCACCGAGATCAAGCGGCTGGGCGGCGCGCTGCACATGGAGACGAAGACCGGCGAAGGATGCGTATTCACCATCCGCCTGCCGTTCACTCTGGCCATCAGCCACGCGCTGGTGGTGCGCACGGGTGAGGAGTTCTACGCGCTGCCGTTGCCCACGGTGGAAGGCGTGCTGCGCCTCTCGAAGGAGGAAGTCAGCGCCCACCTGGGCCGCGATGCGGCGATGTTCGACTACGGCGGCCAGAAGTACCGCTTCCAGCACCTGGCGGCGTTCGTCGGCCTGGAGCCCTCGCCGCTGCCGGAGCAGGATGTGACCATTCCCGTCGTGTTGGTGCGCGCGGGAGAGCATTCCACCGGCCTCGTCGCCGACGAGCTGGTCGGGAGCCGGGAGATCGTGGTGAAGTCCGTCGGACCGCAGATCTCGGGCATCCGCGGCATCTCCGGTGCGACGATCCTCGGTGACGGACGCATCGTCATCATTCTGGACATCGGTGCGCTGGTGCGGGCCGAGTGGCGCGGCCGCGCGCAGCTTCCGGCGGTCCCGCGAGAGAAGGAGGACCGCAGGACGTTCGCGCTGGTCGTGGACGATTCGATCACCGTGCGCCGGGTGACCCAGCGTCTGCTCGAGCGCAATGGCATGCGGGTGCTGACGGCGCGCGATGGCATGGATGCGATCGGGCTGCTGCAGGATCACGTGCCGGATGTCATCCTGCTCGACATCGAGATGCCGCGCATGGACGGTTACGAGGTTGCCGCGCACGTGCGCAACGACGCCCGCCTCAAGGAGGTTCCGATCATCATGATCACCTCGCGCGTGGGTGAGAAGCACCGGGCGCGTGCCATCGAGCTGGGCGTGGACGATTACCTCGGCAAGCCGTATCAGGAGGCGGAGCTGCTGGACGCCATCGCGCCGCTGGTGGAGCGTCGGCGCGCGGCTCAGGAGAGTGCGATGGAGGACGAGCCGCTGCAGGCCGAAGGCCGGTGAGCCCATGAGCGAGCGCGTACAGGAAATCTACAGCCTGCTGATTCCCCTGGCGGAAGGGCGGCTCATCGTGCCGCGGGCCTGTGTCGCCGAGGTCGTCGGCTTCCAGGTGCCTTCGGAGATGACCGGGGCCCCGCCGTGGTACATCGGCACGGTGCCCTGGAACGGCAAGGCGGTGCCGTTGGTTTCCTTCGAGGGAGCCTGCGGACAGACCATGCCGCCCGCATCGGGACGGACCCGCGTGGTGGTGTTTCATTGCCTCGGGACGCGGCTCGACGGCGGCAACTTCGCATTGGTCTCGCAGGGATTTCCGCAGCTCGTCAGGGTCAGCTCGGATGTGGTCCGGCCGGACAACTCGCGCGTGTTTCCGGAGCGCGCGCCGGTGATCTGCCAGGTGCGGATGGTCAACGAGACGCCGCTCGTGCCCGATCTCGAGCGGCTGGAAGAGATGATCGCGGACGAGACCCGCGTCGCCGCCTGAGCGCGGCCATGCCAAGCTTCAGATAGCGGTACCACTCCGCCGCTTCCGCAGTATCCCCCTGATTCGGCGCACCGGCGGCGCCGGCGGCGCTTTGACAATCGCCGGGCTCAGCGCTAGGCTGATACCGCTACCACTCACCTGTAAGGGCAGGGGAGCGGCAGGCAGAGCGCCATATAAGAACCCAGGGGAAAGCGCCATGTGTCATCTCGCGCGCAGCTCGTTTTGCCCGGCGGCCCGGTGCCGCCTCCCGTCGATCGCCGTGACCGCCCTGGCGCTGTCCGCCTTCCTCCTCGTACGGCCTGCGGGTGCGCAACAGCTCCCGCAGCAAATCGCGCAGTACACATTTGAGGACGGCACCGCGGACGGTTGGACGCCGTTCTTTGACGCGTCGGCGCCTACCTATTCAACCGCTGCAACCGCCGCTGCGGATCCTGATGGCGGTAAGGGCAGCTTGCTGACTACCGTCAACTATACGAGCAGCGGCGGAGGTGGCGGCCCGGCGCTGCAGCTCACCGGCCTGATTCCTGGAGCCACTTACACCATCACGGGCTACCTGATGCTGACCTCGGGCGAGGCGGCGAGCGAGGCGAACCTCACGATCCAGCGGCAGGACTCCGGCTGCGGCGGAACATGCTACGACACGGTGGGCACGTACCAGGTGCCCGTGACCTCCGGTGCCTGGGCCAAGATCGGCGGCACCTATACGGTCAGCACCACCGCGACCGGCCTTCTCCTCTACGCGCAGCTCTCCCAGACGACCACGCCGACTACTGCGCAATCCTTCTACCTCGACGACGTGACCATCACGGAGACCGCCGGGCCGCCCAACAGCGGCCAGCAGGACAACTCCGGCATCGCCACCAACTTCGAGGATGGCGGGCTCGACGGCTGGACGCAGCGAAGCGGCGCCCAAGGGCTGTCGAACGTCGGCATCGCCAACGGACCGGAGGGCGAGACGAATGCGCTCTACGTCCAGGACCGGGCGGCCTACTGGGATGGGCCGCAGATCAGCGTACTGAACAAGATGTACGTGGGCTCGCAGTACTCCATCAGCGTCTGGGTCATGTCACCGCAGGGCGATACGCTGAACCTCAGCTTGCAGACGACTTTGACGAGCAATGGCACGCCGGCGACGAGCTATACGGGAATCGCGACCGTGCAGGCGCCCGCGGGCCAGTGGGTGCAGATCTCGGTGCCCCGGTTCTCGATGTCGAATGCCTATGATCCGGCCCAGGGCAGCGCCTACGTGTACCTGCAGTCCTCCGGCAATGACACGGGCAGCAACGGCACGCCTGCCCCGACACAGCCGTTCTACGTGACTGATTTCAAGCTGACGTATCTGCCGCCGTTGGTGATCCAGCAGGACATCCCGTCGATCTACCAGACGCTGGCGCAATACTTCCCGGTAGGCGCGGAGATCGACTCCTCCGACCTGCTCGGGCCGCACGAGCAGCTGCTGGTCAAGCACTTCGACAGCATCGTCTCCGGGAACGACATGAAGTGGCAGTTCACGGAGCCGACGGAGGGGGTGTTCACCTATACGGTTGCCGACGCGGAAGTGGCGCTCGCGCAGAAGAACAATATGCGGGTGCGCGGGCACAACCTCGTCTGGGCCACCGGCGCGGAGACGCCGTCCTGGGTCTTCCTCGAGGAGGACGGCAAGACACCGCTTTCCGCCTCGAATCCGGCCGACGTGGAGCTGCTGACGGAGCGCATCCGCAATCACATCCGGAACGTGGTGCAGCATTTCGGCTCCGCGGTCTATGTCTGGGACGTGGTGAACGAGCCGCTCGACCCCAGCCAGCCCGACTGCCTGGTGCACGGGCCGTTCTACCAGGTGCTGGGTCCGAGCTACATCGCGATCGCGCTCGAGGCGGCGAGGGAATACGCCCCGGCGGGCACCGAGCTCTTCATGAACGACTACAGCCTGACGAACCAGAGCCGGTTGCAGTGCATGGTCAGACTGATCCGCCAGCTCCACGAGCAGGGCGTGCCGCTCGACGGCATCGGGCATGAGATGCATACGCACATCGACTATCCGTCCGCGTTCGAGGTGTATTGGTCTTTCGAGCGGCTGCACCTGCTCTTCCCCTGGCTGAGGCAGCAGGTGACGGAACTCGACATGAGCGTCTATGCCTCGACTGACAACACCTCGAACTACGGTGCGAACGGCGGCACGGTGCCCGCCTCCCTGCTCGCGGAGCAAGGCTGGCTCTACAAGGACTACTTCGATGTGTTCGAGGCGCTGGCACGCCGGCACGAGCTGCAGGCGGTCACCTTCTGGGGAATTGCGGATGACAACACGTGGCTCGACTCCTTCCCCATTGCCCGGCTCGATGAGCCACTGCCCTTCGATCAGCTGCTGCAGGCCAAGCCGGCATACTGGGGCATCGTCGATCCGACGCAGCTCCCGGGTTACGGCCTCAAGGTGGCCCTCACCAGCCGCTCGGGATCGCTGCAGTCGCAGACCTGGACCGTCACGGCGAGCAACCCCAGCGAGGGAACTGCCTACAACACTGAGATCAACGGCGTGCTCCTCTTCCAGGTCCATGGGCAGCCATGCCAGGCGACAGTGACGCCGCCATCGAAGTACCCCGTCGTGGTGGGTGATGTCGGCAGCGGCGCGATGGGATCGGCGTCCTTCACCGTGAAGTTCCAGCACTGCCCGGATCCCTCCGATGCGCGATTCGTCCTCTGGGTGCCCTGGAGCGCGAACGTCTATGAGACCGGCACGCTGGTGGTGAAGGACCTGCAACCCTGAAGGTCGCCTTCCGTGCGCCGCATCGTGAGGTGCGGCGCACCTGCGGTCGCACGCCGGCGACGGCGCACCGTGTCAGGGCACCGGGATCGCCAGGCTTCGCTTGATGACGGTCAGCACCATGCTGGTGGTGAAGCACCTCACATTGGGATTGTCGCTCATGAGGCGAGCCATCAAAGCCTCGTAGCTCTCGGCGTTTGGGGCGGTCACCACGAGCACGAAGTCGGCCTGGCCGGTGACGTAGAAGATCTGCTGCACCTGCTCTTCGGCCATCAGCCACGTACGCAGTTGCGCGATGCACTCCGCGTGCTCGCGCTCTATCTGCAGGGACGTCACGAAAAAGGTCGGACTGCCGACGCTCTTGAGGTCGAGAATCGCGGTTTCCCGAACGATCACCCCGGTTTCCCGCAGGCGCTTCAGCCGCCGCTGCACGGCGGAGGCGGAGAGGCCGACATTTCCCGCCAGCTGCTCGGCGGTCTGACCGGCATCGCTTTGCACCAGATGCAGCAATCGGCGATCGAAGTCATCGAGATCCACTTTTTGATCTCCAGGCAGTCTCAGCGGCGGAAAAGCCGCGCCTGCGCGCCGCAAATGGCGGAAAAACGGCGGCGGCGCCGGTTAGCATTTTAGCCGAGAGGAAAACGAGACGAGAGTACCTACCCGATGGAGCTATGCAAGTGGTTGCGCAAATCTGGCGCGGCATGACGCGAGCCGCTGATCGCGAGGGGTGCGTGGCACGGCTGCTCGCCGCAATCCACACCGCGCTCGAGGAGTCGGCGACCTGCAAGGGAGCCTATCTGCTGACCCGCCCCACGGGCGACGACCAGGTCGAGCTGATGGTTCTGATCCTCTTCGGAGGGGCGGCGGTCGCGACCTGTCACGAGCCTGAGACTCTTTGCCGAGCGGCCGCTGTGTTTGATCGGGCTCTTGCCGTCACCTCCGAGCGGAGTGTCGCGATCTATGAGGTTGCGACCGACCCGCGCCGAACGCTGTCGTATGCCAATCTGCGCCGTCGATTTCCGCTGCGGCTCATGACGCCGCGATGACATGAAATTACTCTATCAAACGCATTCCCCATTTGCGCGCAAGGCGCTGGTATTCGCCCATGAGGCCGGCATTGCGGATCGCATCGAGGTCATCCGTCAGGAAACCAGCCCGACACGGCGCAACGCGGCGGTCTTCGCGGAAAACCCGCTCGGCAAGGTCCCGGTACTCATTCGTCCGGGTCGTTCCGCGCTCTTCGACTCCGACGTGATCTGCGCGTATCTCGATGAGTTGCACGATGGGCGCAAGCTGATCCCCCCGGAAGGCGAGCCTCGATGGCAGGCGCTGCGGCTGCAGGCGCTGGCGCAGGGGCTTGCCGACGCCGGAATCGCACTGCGCTGGGAGACGGTTCGCCGGCCGGAAGGCTTGCGCTATGCGCCGCTTCGCGATGGCTATACCGAGAAGCTCATCTGCGGTTACGAATGGCTGGAGCGCGAGCTGGATGTCGCGACGCCGATCCACGTCGGCCATATCGCGTTGGCAACCTGTCTGAGCTGGCTCGAGTTTCGGAACCTCGCCGGGTTTCGCGCTGCGTGTCCGAGACTTGCGGCCTGGCTCGATGAATTCCAAGGCCGGCCATCGATGCGCGCGACTCCATTGTCGGGCGAGACACACGATTGATGGACCCGAGGCCGTGAGCCCCGCCCTCCTCGGCGCTGCCGCTCTCGCTTTCAGGTGCGGAGGATTTCAGCCGCCGCGGCGTGCAGGCGGCCGTTGGTCGCCAGGACCGTGGTGGTATCGAGTGTAACGTCCTCGCCCGCGAGATCGGTGAAGGTGCCGCCGGCCTCGCGGACGATCACGGTCAGCGCGGCGATGTCGAGGATGTTGACGTCGGATTCGATGACGACGTCAAGGGAGCCGCGGGCCAGCAGGTGGTAGTGCACGAAGTCGCCGTAGCCGCGGATGCGGCTGACGCGGCGGATCAGCTCGCCCATGCGGTCCCACCGGGCGGAGCGGGTCATGGTCTTCAGGTTGCCGGTCGAGACGATGGCGGCGGAGAGGTCCGCGATCGGGCTCACGCGGATGGGGCGATCGTTCAGAAACGCGCCGGAGCCTTGCTCGGCCCAGGCGAGCTCGCCGTAGGCGGGGGCGCTGGAGACGCCCAGCACGAGGCAGCCGCCACGCATGAGGGCGATCTGGGTCGAGAAGAAGGGGCACTCCCGCACGAACGACTTGGTGCCGTCGATGGGATCCACCAGCCAGACGCTTTCGGCGCCTACGGAGTGCTTGCCGGTCTCCTCACCGTAAAAGCCATACGTCGGGAATCGTTCGGTCAATACCGCGCGAATCGTCTCCTCGGCCCGCACGTCCGCCTCGGTGACGGGGGAGTGGTCTTCCTTGGTGCGGACGGCGAGGTTCTTCTGGTAGAGACCGCGGATTACCTCGGCCGCCGCCTGAGCGGCATCGAGGGCGGCTTGCAGTTCTCGGGAGGGCATGGTCGTCGGACGGTTCCTGGATCAGGGTAGGCGATGAAGCATAGGCAAAAACGCCCGGTCTGGCACAATCCGCCTTGGCATTGCGCCAGGGGGCGGCTCGATGGGGAACAGACTCAGCAAGATCTACACGCGTACGGGTGATGACGGAACGACCGGCCTCGGAGATGGCACGCGCGTGCCGAAGGACGGCGCGCGGGTCGAGGCTTACGGCACCATCGATGAGCTGAACAGCGTCATCGGGGTGCTGCTCGCCGTTCCCGGACTGCCGGATGCCGTGACAGCGCTGCTGACGGAAGTGCAGCATGAGCTCTTTGACCTTAGCGCGGAGCTCTGCGTGCCT
Organism: Steroidobacteraceae bacterium; assembly: GCA_035552895.1. GTDB lineage: Bacteria > Pseudomonadota > Gammaproteobacteria > Steroidobacterales > Steroidobacteraceae > 13-2-20CM-66-19. Next base: position 14,938 of record DATNEU010000014.1, on the reverse strand, counting down.
GGTCTCGCAACCATCACCGCCGCTCATGTGACGAGGCTCGAGACGGCCCTCGATGGGTTCAACGATCCGCTACCGCCCCTAAAGGAGTTCATTCTTCCTGGCGGCGGTCCCGCGGCCGCGGCCTGTCACCTGGCGCGTACCGTCGCGCGGCGCGGGGAACGCCGGGTCTGGACGCTGGCGCGGGCGGAAAAGGTCAATCCCGAGCTGCTGCAGTATCTCAACCGGCTCTCGGACCTCCTCTTCGTCCTCGCAAGGGTGTTGGCGCGCCACGAGCGCGGCACCGAGGTCCTCTGGCGCCACCAGCGCGGCAAGCGCAGCACAGGCCCGGGAGAAGACTCATGACCCTCACACAGGCCTTCAAGGTATGGTGGAGCTATAGCTGGCGAGCGAGCATCCTGCTCATTCCGCTTGCGATCATCATGTCCGTTTGGTCGATCCTCGAGTTCGTTTCCGCGATCGAAGACCCGTCGCTCTCGGCCCAAAGCCTTGCGAACCTCGACCTCTCCCATGTGAACGTCGATCAGCTCGCCCACCTGGTCTCCGGCGGCGTGACTCTGTGGCTCGTCTCGCTGGTGCTCACCGTCGCGATCCAGGTATTCGCGATGCGGTGGGCGCTCAACTCGCGCTGGTCGGACTTCCGGCTGAAGGCCGTGCCGCCGGACACGGAGGTTGGGAGCGAGGGGGGCCCGCGCCCGGGTTCCGGGGACTCGAGCCGGCCGGCGAGAGTCTGAACGCGCCGGTCAGGCGTGCGGATGCTTGCTTGCCTTGGCGACGAGGAATTTGACGAGGCTGATCACCTCGTCGTCTGACTTCAGGGATTGCATATCGACGCGGTACTTACCGTCTACCACGATGCCTGGCGTGCCCGGGATCTGCATGGCCTCGATCTGCGCGTCCGCCTCGCGCATTTCCGTCGCCACGCCGAAGGATCGGGCCGCAGCCAGAAACTTACTGGGGCTGATGCCCGTCAGGTGCGCGTAGACCAGCGCGGCATCGTAGAGGGTGGGCAGCGGCTGCTTCAGTCGATGGGTCGCGGGATCGACGGTCGCGAGCTGGCCGGTCTTCCACACGGCATCATATATGGCCTCATGAGTGCGGCTGGCGATGCCCAACGATTGCGCGGCGAAGTACGCCTGTTGAAACATGGGCCAGTCTTCGGTCGGAATGAACGAAGCCGGCAGAAACACCATCTGCGCATTGCGCGGCAGTGTGCGTTCGAGCCGGTGGATGGCCGGTTGGAACTTGTAGCAGTAAGGGCAGGCGTAGGAGAAGATCTCCATGACCTCGACCTTCCCCTTGGGCACCGTGGTCGGCTGCGCCGGGCTCAGGACGGTGTAGTTTGTCCCTTCGACCCAGGGTGCCGCCGCCCGGGCAGGAAGCGCCGCCGCGCAGATCAGCATCGCAACCATCGCCAAACCGAACCTCTTCATCCGAGTCTCTCCGGCGGTCATGTCGAAACCATTTTCCGGCACCGCGGCCAATCGAACGCCGGACCGGGATCGGTCTTGCGGCCGGGAGCGATGTCGCTGTGGCCGGCGATCCGCTCCGGGGAGAGCGTGGGGTAGGCGGCGAGGAGCGCCTCGATGAGCGCGGCCAGGCTCTCGTACTGCGCATCCGTGTAGGGGATCGAGTCGGTTCCCTCCAGCTCGATGCCGATCGAGAAATCATTACAGGCGGACCGGCCCTGATATTGGGACTGGCCGGCATGCCATGCGCGCTTGCCGAAGGGCACGTACTGCGTGATGGCGCCGTCGCGGCGGATGACGCAATGGGCGGAGACGCGCAGACCGGCGGTATCGCGGAAGGATGGGTGGGCATCGGCGCGCAGATCGCCGGCGAAGAGATGGTCGATCCAGGGGCCGCCGAACTCGCCGGCGGGCAGGCTGATGCCGTGCACCACAATGAGCTCGGGCGCGACGCCTTTCGGGCGGGCGTCGCAATGCGGGGAGAGGACCTGGCGCGTGCCGGCGAGGAGGCCGGTGGCGGGCTCGATCTCGAGGGGGCTCGGTGTGGTCATGGGCTCGACCCGGTTACGCAGGCAGGTAGCGAGAGAGTCCGGCGTAGAGCACGGCGAGGAGACCGGTGACGAAAATCCCATCGAACGTGCCGGCGCCGCCGATGGAAGCGACCGGAGCGCCCAGCGACTGCACGACCCCCAGGTTGAGAAGGTCCGCACCGATGAGCGTTCCGAGACTGCCGCTGATGTACGCGAGCGGCGCCGCCCGGCGGCGTGTCAGCGCGATGGCGATGACGGCGGTCGCGATGGCAGGCACGAATATCGGCAGCGCGATGCCGAAGCCCGGAACAGGGTGCGCGAGGTAGTGAGTGACCGTGGCGACGAACGCGGTGCCGATCGCGCCGAGGAGGAACAGCCGGTTCTTGAAGAGCAGATACGCCGACAGCAGGACGGGAATGATCGCGCCGCCGACGTTGACCGTGAGAGTGGTCCCGTGCGTCTGCCGCACCACGGGCACGATATAGGTCATGCCGAAGTAGCTGATCTCGCCCGCGGAGACGATGCGGTGCCCGGGAAAGTAGGCGACCGGAATGTTGATGTAGCTGCCGAGGAGGGATGCGCCGAGGATCGCGATCAGCGCGCTTTCCGTGATGCCCATGGAGAGCGACGCATACTTCAGCGCCCGCAGGGTTGCGAGGCCGATCAGCAGGATGATCAGGCCCCAGAAGATCAGCAGGAAGGTGAGCGAGACCGGAAAATACTGTAGTTGGGAGCCATGCATGGCCGGCGCATCATGCCACAATGCGGCCATGACTTCCGCCAATGCCTCCTACGCCGCACGAGATCTCGCTCACGTCTGGCACCCCTGCACCCAGATGAAGGACCATGAGGACCTTCCCATGATTCCGATCCGCCGCGGCTCGGGGGTGTGGCTGGAGGACTTCGACGGCAGGCGTTACCTCGATGCCATCAGCTCCTGGTGGGTGAATCTCTTCGGGCACGCCAATCCGCGCATCAACGCCGCGGTGCGCGAGCAGCTCGAGCGGCTGGAGCAGGTCATCCTGGCAGGCTTCACGCACGAGCCGGTGATCGCGCTCTCCGAGGCGCTGACTGCCATCGTGCCGGCGGGCCTCACGCGCTGCTTCTATGCCGACAACGGCTCTTCCGCGGTGGAAGTGGCGGTGAAGATGAGCTTCCACTATTGGCGCAACGTCGGCAGGAGCGCCAAGCGGCGCTTCATCACCTTGTCCAACAGCTACCACGGCGAGACGCTCGGAGCGCTCGCCGTCGGCAACGTCGAGCTCTACAAGGAAATCTACGAGCCGCTGCTCATGCCGGTGATCACCGTGCCCTCGCCGGACTGCTTCGAGCGCGAGCCGGGAGAGAGTTGGGCGGATCATTCCCGCCGCAAGTTCGCGCACATGGAGGCTGCGCTCGCGGCCCACGCCGACGAGACCGCCGCGGTGATCCTGGAGCCGCTGGTCCAGTGCGCCGGCTCCATGCGCATGTACGATCCGGTCTACCTCGGCCTCCTGCGCCAGGCGTGCGACCGCTACGGCGTGCATCTGATCGCGGACGAGATCGCCGTTGGATTCGGCAGGACCGGGACCATGTTCGCCTGCGAGCAGGCCGGCATCCGGCCTGACATGATCTGCCTGTCGAAAGGCCTGACGGCGGGCTACCTGCCTCTCTCGGCGGTCGTCACCACGGATCCCATCTACTCGGCGTTCTACGACGAGTACACCAAGCTGACTGCCTTCCTCCACTCCCACAGCTTCACCGGTAACCCGCTCGCCTGCTCGGCCGCCCTCGCGAGTCTCGACATCTTCCGCACCGACGGCGTCCTGCAACGCAACCGCAGCCTCGCCGCTCACCTGGGCTCCAAAGCGCGCGAGCTCGAGGCGCACCCCCACGTGGCCGAAGTCCGCCAACACGGCATGATCGTCGCCGTGGAGTTGGCGCGCGACAAGGCCAGCCGCCAACCCTACCCCTGGCAGGAGCGCCGGGGCCTGAAGATCTACCGCCACGCGCTCAGCCGCGGCGTCCTCCTGCGCCCGATCGGCACGGTCCTCTATTTCATGCCTCCCTACGTGATCACCCCCGAGGAGATCGACCTCATCGTCGAGGTCGCTCGCGAAGGCATCGAGCTCGCGACATGCGACTGACGCGTGTTCACGTCCCGGGACCGCTCGCCGCAGGCGAGCGGCAGACGATCGAAGGTGATGCCGCGAACCACATCACGCGGGTCCTGCGGCTGCGCCCCGGCGATCCGCTCGCCCTGTTCGACGGCCGTGGCGGCGAGCACGCCGCCCGGATCGAGGAGTTCCGCAAGACCGCCGTGATCGTCGCCGTCGGAGACCGCGAAGCCACGGACCGAGAATCCCCGCTCTCCCTCACTCTGGCGCAGGGCGTCTCACGCGGGGAGCGGATGGACTGGATCGTGCAGAAAGCGACCGAGCTCGGCGTGACCCGCATCGTCCCGGTGCTGACCGACCGCACCGTCGTGAAGCTCGATCCGAAACAGTCGGACCGCAAGCTCCACCACTGGCAAGGCATCGCCGTGGCCGCCTGCGAGCAAAGCGGGCGCAACAGGCTGCCTGAGGTGGCCGCCCCGCAGGCACTGCCCGAGTTCCTGCGCGATGTGGATGCGACGAGCACGCGCCTGTTGCTTTCGCCGACCGGCAGCGAGCGCGCCGGCGATCTCGAGGTGCCGGAGCGCAGGATCATCGTGTTGATCGGCCCGGAGGGCGGCCTGACGGAGATCGAGCAGCGGGCGGCGATCGGCGCCGGATTTCTCGCGGTGAGGTTGGGGCCGAGAGTGCTGCGTACCGAGACGGCAGCCGTGGCGGCCCTGACACTGCTGCAGCACCAGTTCGGCGACCTCTAGGCGCTCACGAATATCCGCCGCCCGTCCTTCTCCAACTCCAACATGGGCGCGAGATAGAGCTCACTCAGCGATTGCGCCGTGAGCAGCTCCGAGGCCGCCCCCGCCGCCCACCGCCCATCCCCATGCAGCAGCAGCGCCCGATCCGCGAATCGCGCCGCCACCGTAGGATCGTGCAGGGTCGCGATCACCGTCTTTCCCGCGCTGCACAGCTCCCGAAACAGCCCGAGGATCCCGAGCATGTGCGCCGGATCCAGATGGTTCGACGGCTCATCGAGCAGAAACACCGCCGGCGCCTGCGCGAGCAGCGCCGCCACCGCCACCCGCCGCAGCTCCCCGCCCGACAACGTGTCCGTACGCCGCCCGGCAAACCCCTCGAGATCCACGGCCGCCAGCGCCTCGAGCGCAATCCGCTCATCCTCGGCCGACTCCCACTCCCAGAGCTTCAGGTGCGGATGCCGCCCCACGAGCACCGCCTCGAGCGCCGTGGTGACGAAGGACTCCTCGACATCCTGCGCGAGCAGTCCCAGCCGCAGCGCCACCGCGCGCCGGGTCAGGCTCTCCATCTGCGCCCCATCGAGGAGCACGTCGCCGCGCTGCGGCCGCCGCAGCCCCGCGAGCGTATGCAGCGTCAGCGTTTTGCCCGAGCCGTTGCGCCCCAGGACGGCCACGAACTCCCCCGGGCGAAACTCCAGCGACAGCCCGCTCACCAGCCGCCGCGCGCCGACCGCGACCTCGAGATCGCGCGCGGCGAGCGGGCACAGCCGCCTCTCGGTACCGTCCTGCGGCACCGATGCGTCCCGGGGAAGGCTCAGGGTTGCAGACGCGTGGAGGTCCAGGGTCCCGCCTCGAAGAATCCGCTCGGCAGCTCCGTGAGGTCGCGGCTCCAGCGAGCCCGGTCGTGCACCCGTGCCTCGCCTTCCACCCACAACTCCACGGTCTGGGCCCAGAGGTGATAGCCGCCCCAATGAGGGGGTCTCGGGATGACGATGTCGATCCCGCTCTCCGCCCCCGGCAGGCCGGGGAGCGGGGCGCCGAATCGCTCCGCCGTCGCTCCCACCGCCGTGAGCAGCGCCTCGCGTGAGGCGACCGGCTCGCTCTGCGCGCTCGCCCAGGCGCCCACGCGGCTCGGCCACGGCCGGGAGGCGAAGTAGGCATCGCTGTCCGCGGCCGGCGCCTGCAGCACCGGCCCCTCGATGCGCACCTGGCGGTGCAGCGAATCCCAATGGATCACCGCCGCCGCCCGCGGGTTCTCGGCGAGCTGCCGGCCCTTGCGCGAGAGGTAGTTCGTATAGAAGACGAGGTACCCCGGCAGCGGCACCACCTCCTTGCAGAGCACCACCCGGGCCGAGGGATGCCCGGCCGGGTCGCTGGTGGCGAGCACCATGGCATTGGGGTTCGGCTGGTGCCGATGCTGCCAGGCCTCGGCCATCCAGCGATTGAGCAGGACCAGGGGCTCCGGCGGGAGCGGCTCCGGCAGCAACTCGATGTGTCGCGTCATAGGGACATGATGTTAAGGGAAATCCGATGTCGGCGCGCCGGCCGCGAGCGCCACTTGCAGCGGTCACGCCAGGCCGATAAAAGGGAACTCCCACCTGCCGTTTCGGCTCCGAAAGATCCCTATGCCGCGGGACGATGTGACCCTCGATGACCTGCGCCGCCGCCTGACCGAGATCGACCGTCAGCTGCTCGCGCTGGTCGGTGAGCGCAAGGCTTTGAGCGGCGAAGTGGCCCGCGTGAAGAAGGCGACCGGCCATCCGACCCGCGACTATGAGCGCGAGCGCGAGGTGATCGAGGGCGCGCGGGCGGCGGCGCGCGAGGTCGGTATCGCACCGGCCCTCGCCGAGGAGCTGTTGCGCCTGCTCATCCGCTCCTCCCTGACGACCCAGGAGCAGTTCAGCGTCGCCACCCGCGGCGCGGGCTCCGGCCGGCGGGCCCTCGTCATCGGCGGCGCCGGCAAGATGGGCCGATGGTTCGTCCAGTTCCTGGCCTCGCAGGGCTTTGCCGTCGAGGTGGCAGACCCCCACGAGGGACCGGACGGTGTTCCGCGCGTCCCGGATTGGCGGACCACCGACCTCAAACACGACTACATCGTGCTCGCGACGCCTCTCGGCGTGACCGATGCCATTCTGCGCGAGCTGGCGCTGCGCCGGCCCGCCGGTGTCATCTTCGATGTCGGCTCGCTGAAGTCGCCCCTGCGCGCCGGGCTGATGGCGCTCAAGTCTCATGGCTGCCGCGTCACCTCCATTCATCCGATGTTCGGACCGGACACGGAGCTGCTCTCGGGACGGCATGTCATCTTCGTCGACCTGGGCAGCGCCGAGGCCTTGACCGAGGCACGGGCCCTCTTCGCGCCCACGATGGCCGAGCAGGTAGTGATGAGCCTGGACGATCACGACCGGCTCATCGCTTATGTGCTGGGCCTCTCGCACGCTCTCAACATCGCATTCTTCACTGCGCTCGCGGAAAGCGGCGAAGCCGCGCCGCGTCTGGCGCGGCTCTCGAGCACCACTTTCGACGCGCAGCTCGACGTCGCGAGCCGCGTGGCGCAGGAGAGTCCGGAGCTCTACTTCGAGATCCAGAGCCTCAACGACTACGGCGCGGAATCGCTCGAGGCCCTGGCCAAGGCAGTCGAGCGCCTGCGCGCGGCGGTGGTATCTCGCGACCATGACGTCTTCGTCGCGCTGATGCGTCAGGGCTGCGAGTACCTCAAGGACCGGCGCACCGTCGCGGAGCGCCGGGCATAGCCGCGGTAGCGAAGGGCGCGCCATGGCTGCAGACCGTCAGCGAGAGCTCGAGGAAGAGAATGAGCGGCTGCGGGCGAGGCTCCGGGACCTCACGGACGAGGTCGGACGCAACGAGTCGCTCTTCCGCAAGACCCAGGAGAGGGAGCTGGAGCTGCTGCGCGCCGGGTCGCTCGCGCAACTCCTCGATCGTCTCATCAAAGGCCTGCGCCAGTCCTACCAGCTCGATGCGGTGAGGCTGCACCTGCACGACCCGCAGCACGAGATCCGGCACCTGCTCTCGGGCGATGAGTTCCTTCTCGAGGAGCTCGAGGGCGTCTCCTTCGTCGATGCGTTGATCACCGCCGCACCGCAGGTCGCCAACCTCGAGCGCCCCTGGCTCGGGCCGTTCCGCCTCGCCGACCACGAGCTGCTGCTGCCCGGCATCCGCGGCGGCGGCAGCGTGGCGCTCATTCCGCTGACCCGTCAGGAGCAGCTCGACGGCGTGCTGGTCTTCTTCAGCGCCGACGGGCGGCGCTTCACCAGCGACCTGGCGAGCGACTTCCTGGCGCACCTCGGCGTGGTATCGGCCATCTGCATCGAGAACGCGGTCAACCGCGCGCGCCTGGTGCGCAGCGGCCTGACGGACTTCCTGACAGGCTTTCACAACAGGCGTTACCTGCAGTCGCGGCTGCGCGAGGAGATGGCACGCGCCCAGCGCGCGCGGCAGCACGTCGCCTGCCTCATGATCGACGTCGACCACTTCAAGCGTATCAACGATCATTACGGACACCTCGCCGGCGATGCGGTACTGCGGGAAGTGGCGCAACGGATCGACGGCGAGATGCGCGTCAGCGACACCGGCGTGCGCTACGGCGGAGACGAGTTCGCGATCGTGCTGCCGCAAGGCAACATCGGCGACGGTGAGCGGGTCGCCGCCCGCGTGTTGGATGCCGTGCGCCGCCAGCCCGTGGCCATCGGCGGCCACGCCTCCGAGGCGGTCACTCTGTCGATCGGCGTTGCCGCCGCGGCGCCCGACGCCACCACCCGCGACTACAAGGCGGTCGCCGACCGCCTGATCGCGGAGGCCGATGCGGCGCTCTACCGCGCCAAGAGCGCGGGGCGCGATCGCGTCGCGGTCTCGAAGAACGTAGTCAAATGATGTTCTTCAGGCCCGCCGCCGCAGCAGCACGATGAAGAGCGGCGCGCCGAGCAGCGCCATGATGGCCCCGACGGGAAGCTGGGCTGGCGCGATGACCGTGCGGGCCGCCACATCCGCCAGGGCCAACAACGTCCCGCCGAGCAGGGCCGAGGCCGGAGCGACCACGCGATGATCGCTCGTGCGGAAAGCGAGCCGCACGATGTGCGGCGTGATGAGCCCGACGAAGCCGATCGTGCCTGCGCTCACGACCGCGACCGCCGTCAGGACGGCGCATCCGACGAACACGAAGCTCCGCCAGGCCTCGAGCTTCATGCCGACGCTGCGCGCACGCAGCTCACCGGCTGCGAGCACGTTGAGCGGACGCGCCATGAGTACGGCGAAGGCGACCGCGAGGAGAGCGGTCACCGCGCTCGCCCAGGGATCGATCGCCCATTCCAGATCGCCGGCCAGCCAGAACACCATGCCGCGCAGGCGCGACACGTCCGCGATCGAGAGCAGCACCGTCACCAGCGCGCCGCACGCGCTCGCCAGCACGACCCCCGTCAGGAGCAGCCGGGTCGTCCCGCCGCTGCGCGCGAGCAGGTGGACGATCACCACCGCGACCACCGCGCCGGCGACCGCCGATCCCTGAATCGTCAACACCGCCGCGCCTGCAATCATGGCGAGCAGCGCGCCCACCGCCGCACCCCCGGATACGCCGAGCACGAAGGGGTCGGCCAGCGGATTGCGAAAGAGCGCCTGCAGCAGCACGCCGGCGAGGGCGAGCAGACTTCCCACCCCGAAGGCCGCCAGGGTCCGGGGCAGCCGCACTGCGAGCGCGACGCTGCGGGCCACGTTGTCGCCGGAACCCAACAATGCGCCCAGGACCCGCGCCGGCGAGAGCTCGACGCTGCCGAGCAGGAGCGAGCCGACGAACACCGCGGCCGCGAGGACGAGCAGGCCGGCCAGGCCTTTCCAGGCGCCGCCGCTGACACGATGGAGTGTGGAGATCGACTTCAATTCACAGCCGCGAGGGTCAAAGAGGGGTTAGCCTAGAAGCTGGAGCTTGCCCAGCACAAGCTACGCTTGATAAAAGCCTCTCATGGTCAGAGACGTCATCGACTCGGATGGCTTTCGCGCAAACGTCGGCATCGTCCTGATGCGCGGCGACGGCGAGGTTTTCCTGGGTCGGCGCTCGGGCGGGCGCGGCTGGCAGTTCCCGCAGGGCGGCATCCGCGTGGGTGAGAGCCTGGAGCAGGCGGTGTTTCGCGAGCTCAACGAGGAAATCGGGCTCGAGCGGGCCGATGTCGAGCTCGTCGGGCACACCGCTCGCTGGTTACGGTACCGGCTGCCGTCGCGCTACGTGCGCCGAAACCAGCAGCCGGTCTGCATCGGCCAGAAGCAGCGCTGGTTCCTGCTGCGCCTGCGGCACGAGCCGATGCAGTTCGACTTCGAGCGTACCGACGAGCCTGAATTCGACGAGTGGCGATGGGTGAGCTTCTGGGACCCGGTGCGGGAGATCATCTACTTCAAGCGCGCGGTCTATCGACGCGCGCTCCAGGAGCTCGCGCCCCTGGCCTTTCCGCTCGGCCCCCCGCCGCTTCCGCAGTGGTGGGGCGAAAGCGAGCGCCGCCCCCACCGCGAGCCGGAACCCGCCGAATGACCGCACGAAGCCTGCGCAACGCATGAAAATCGGACATCCCGAGCTGGTCATCCGCCCGCACGCGCCGCTCTGGCGGACGATCCTGGCCGCCGCAATCGTCGTGCTCGGCCTGGTGGGGCTCGGCGTGGCTTTCGAGTACGGGCAGTACCGGGCCGGCTACAACATCGTCGATGCCACGAAGGAGCACGCGCGCCTGCAGAGCTCGATCGAGCACCTCGAGGCCAGCAATCGCACCCTTCAGGCCCGCATCATCGAGCTCGAGACCGCCAACGCCGGCCAGGCCCGTGAGGACCAGGTCGTCACGCGCACCATCAGCGAGCTGCAGGCGCAGGTGGCCCGGCAGACGGAAGAGCTGGCCTTCTACAGCGCCGTCGTCGCCGAGGGGGCTCCGGCGATCGGACTGCGTGTGGGCACGGTGCGCCTCTCCTCGGCCAAGCCCGCAGACCATTACCTGGTGCATGTCTCCCTGGTGCGGGCCGGTAAAACCGACGGCATGACTACCGGGACCGTCAGCCTGGCGGTTGACGGGCAGGCGGCCGGAGGCAAGCCCCTCAGTCTCGACAGCGAGGCACTCTCGCCGGGCAGCCCGGCCACGGTGCCGTACGACTTCCGCTACTATCAGGAGCTAGACCAAGCCGTCGTCCTGCCGGCCGGCTTCCGCCCGGAGCACCTCACGGTCCAGGTCAGCTCCAGCCGCAAGGATGTCGCCCCGCTGACGCAGACATTCCCCTGGAGCGCGGTGGTCGTGCCTTAGCACGCCGAGGGAGCCGAATACATGTTCAACCGCGACTCCAAGTCCGTGCGGATCGATACGCTGATCGCGAAGTCGGTGCGGGTCCATGGCGACCTCGAGTTCGGCGGCGGGCTGCACCTCGACGGCCAGGTGGCGGGGGACGTCCGGGCCGATCTCACCACCGCCGCCTCCTTGTCTATCAGCGATACCGGCTCCATAGAGGGATCGGTACAGGTCATCGACCTGGTCCTGCACGGGGCCGTCCGGGGCGATATCGTGGCCCGCGGGCGCGTCGTCCTCGGGGCGAGCGCGCGCGTGGAGGGCAATGTGTACTACGGGATCATCGAGATGACCCTGGGCGCCCAGATCACGGGTAAGCTGGTCCGCCTGACCGAAGGCGAGCCGGATATCGCCGCGACCTGAGACCCCGGGCTTTGACCCCGGGGGTAGGGCCTTCTAGACTGGACGCCATGAGCCTCCGGCCCGCATTTTCGAGGAGTTCCGACCCACAATGAGCACCGCAGAAGCCTCGCTGGAAGCCCCCGCACTGCTCTTCACCGACGCGGCCGCTCGCAAGGTGGGCGAGCTCATCCAGGGCGAAGGCAATCCCAGCCTGATGCTGCGCGTCTTCGTCCAGGGCGGCGGCTGTTCCGGCCTGCAGTACGGCTTCGAGTTCGACGAGCAGATCCAGGACGGCGACACCTGCATCGAGAACCAGGGGGTGAAGCTCCTGGTCGACCCCATGAGCGTGCAATACCTCATGGGGGCGGAGATCGATTACAAGGAAGGCCTGGACGGCGCGCAGTTCGTCATCCGCAATCCCAACGCCTCGACGACCTGCGGCTGCGGGTCCTCCTTCAACGCCTGACGACCGACCGCACCGCGTGCGCCCTGCCGCTCCCATCCGCGACAGCCAGAAGGCGGACGCGGAGCCGGCGGCGCATCCCGTTCCCGACGTCCTCGCCGCGGTAGACCTCGGCTCCAACAGTTTCCATCTGGTCGTGGCGCGGTATACGCACGGCCAGCTCGTCATCATCGACCGTCTGCGTGAGATGGTGCGCCTGGCCGCGGGAGTTGAGGAGAATGGCCGCATCGACAAGGAGGTGGCGGCGCGTGCTCTGGCGTGTTTGCAGCGTTTTGGCCAGCGGCTGCGCGACATGCGTGCGGACAGCGTCCGTGTCGTTGGAACGAATGCCCTCCGTGTCGCCCATCGCAAGCAGGCCTTCCTCGAGCGCGCCCGCGAGGCGCTCGGACATCCCATCGAGATCATCTCCGGCATGGAGGAGGCGCGACTCATTTATGCGGGCGTCGCGCACACCATGCCGAGCGAGCCCGGCCGGCGCCTGGTGGTGGACATCGGCGGCGGCAGCACCGAGCTCATCATCGGCGAGGGGCTCACCCCGCTCGAGCTCGAGAGCCTGCAGATGGGCTGCGTGAGCCTGAGCGAGCGCTTCTTCCGCGACGGCAAGATCTCCGCCAAGCGCATGGCCGGAGCCCGCCTGGCTGCGCGCCTGGAGCTCGAGCCCGTGCAGGCGGCCTTCCGGCGCCGCGGCTGGGAGCGTTCCGCCGGCAGCTCCGGCACCGTGCGGGCGATCGGCGAGGCCATCCGCGAGCTCGATCCGCAGTCGACGCTGATCACGCCAGCCGGTCTCGAGCGAACCATTACCTACCTGGTCGAGGCGGGACACGTGCGGGAATTGAAGCTCACCGCCCTGACCGAGGATCGCCGTCCTGTCTTCCCCGGCGGCATCGCCATCCTCACGGAGGTCTTCGCGGGCCTCGACCTCAAGGAGATGCGGATCGCCGACGGCGCCATGCGCGAGGGGCTGCTCTACGACATGCTGGGCCGCTTCACGGACGAGGATGCGCGCGACCGCACCGTCCGCGGCATGCAGCACCGCTACCACGTCGACTTCGCGCAAGCGGAGCGAGTGGAGACGACGGCCCTGCAGTTCCTCACCGAGACGCGGGATGCCTGGAGGCTGCACGGGGATCCGCCCGCGGCTCTGCTGCTGCGTTGGGCGTCGCGGCTGCACGAAATCGGCCTCGATGTCTCCCACAGCGGCTATCACCGGCACGGTGCCTACCTGCTCGAGAACGCCGACATGCCCGGCTTCTCCCGCGAGGAGCAGCGGCTGCTCGCGCGCCTGGTGGGCGGCCACCGCCGCAAGCTCGCGCTCGAGGGTCTGGAGGAGCTGGTCCCGCCGTGGGACCGCAGCGCCATCCATCTCATCGTCCTCCTGCGCCTGGCGGTACTGCTGCACCGCGGCCGCAGCCCCGAGGCGCTGCCGCCGATCGCGGTCTCGGCGGCGCCGAAGTCGCTCGAGCTGCACTTCCCGCCGCGGTGGCTCAAGGACCACCCGCTGACCTCGGCCGACCTGCAGCAGGAAGTCGATTACCTGCGCGCCGCGGGCCTGCGGCTGCGGGTGTTCACGCGGGGACGGTAAGCCTCAGGCCGATCCGTCGGCGGGCGGCGTGAAGGAGGGGCCCGCGGCATAGCTCGCGAGTAACTCCCCCTGCGCACTGCGGGGCGCTTCCTTGCCCGCAGGAACCCGCTCGTACCGACCGTCCGGAAGCAGACACCACGCCTGCGAGTTGTCATCGAGATAGCGCGTCAGATCCTCCAGGATGCGCTGGCGGTGCGAGGGACGCTGGATGGGGAAGGCCACCTCCACGCGGCGGAAGAAGTTGCGCTCCATCCAGTCCGCGCTCGCACAGTAGAGATCCGGCTCGCCGCCATTCTCGAAGTAGAAGGCGCGGGAGTGCTCGAGGAAGCGACCGACGATGGAGCGGACGCGGATGTTCTCGGAGGCGCCCGGCACTCCCGGCCGCAGCGCGCAGACCCCGCGCACGATGAGGTCGATCCGCACCCCGGCACAGGAAGCGCGGTACAGCGCCTCGATCGTTTGCTGCTCCACCAGCGCATTCATCTTGAGGATGATCCGCGCCGGACGACCGGCACGGGCGTGCGCGGCCTCGCGGTCCAGCTTGGCGATGAAGCTCTCGTGCATGCCGAAGGGCGACTGGATCAGGCGGTTGAGCTTTGGCGTCCGGGTCAGGCTGGTGAGCTGCAGGAAGAGCTCGTGCACGTCCTGGCCGACCTCGTCATTGGACGTGAAGAGGCCGTAGTCGGTGTATTGCCGGGCGGTCCGCGGATGGTAATTACCGGTGCCGAGATGACAGTAACGCCGGATCCCGCCCGGCTCGCGGCGGACCACCATGGCGAGCTTGGCGTGCGTCTTGTAGCCGACGACGCCGTACATGACGTGCGCGCCGGCTTCCTGCAGGCGATTCGACAGCTCGATGTTGGCTTCCTCATCGAAGCGGGCGCGCAGCTCGATGATCACCGTCACGTCCTTGCCGGCCCCTGCCGCCGCGACGAGCGCATCCACGATCGGCGAGTCGCTGCCCGTCCGGTAGAGCGTCTGCTTGATGGCGAGCACGTTGGGGTCGTTGGCCGCCTGCCGCAGGAAGTCCATGACCGGCGCGAAGCTCTGGAAGGGATGGTGCAGCAGGATGTCCTTCTGGCGGATGCTGGCGAAGAGGTCCGTGTTGCCCGCCAGGCGCCGCGGCACGCCGGGCGTGAACACCGCATATTTGAGGTCCGGGCGCTGCACCAGGTCGTACACTGCCGAGAGGCGGTTCAAGTTGACCGGGCCGGGCACGCTGTAGGTGTCGACCTCGTGCAGCGCGAATTGCCGCAGGAGGAACTGCACGATGTCGGCCGGGCAGTCGTTGGAGGTCTCGAGCCGCACCGCGGCGCCGTAGCGGCGGTGCGCGAGCTCGCCCTCGAGCGCGCGGCGCAGGTCGTCGATCTCCTCCTCGTCGACGAAGAGG
>DATNEU010000013.1:0-30040 GCA_035552895.1 Steroidobacteraceae bacterium | reverse complement strand
AAGGAAGGCGTCATCACCTACAAGATCGCTGCGCACGCGGCCGATCTGGCGAAGGGCCATCCGGCGGCGCAACTTCGCGATGATGCACTGTCGCGCGCGCGCTTCGACTTCCGCTGGGAGGATCAGTTCAATCTCGGCCTCGATCCCGACACCGCGCGCTCCATGCACGACGAGACGCTGCCCAAGGAAGCGCATAAGGTGGCGCACTTCTGCTCCATGTGCGGCCCGAAGTTCTGCTCCATGCGCATCTCCCACGAGGTGCGCGCCGAGGCGAAGCAGCAGGGCCTGAAGGAGATGGCGCAGCGTTTCCGCGCCGCGGGCGGGGAGATCTACGTGCCCTCCGGCGAGTCGCAGGGCTGAGCATGCGCGCCGTCATCCTCGGTGCGGGTGTGGCGGGGCTCGCATGCGCGGTGGAGCTCGCCGAGCGCGGCGTGGCGGTCGAGGTGTTGGAGCGCAGCGAGCGCTTGGGTGCGCAGTGCTGCTCTTGGTACGCGGGCGGCATGCTCGCGCCCTGGTGCGAGCGCGAGAGCGCCGAGCCCCTGGTGGTGACCCTGGGCGCGGAGAGCCTCGCGTGGTGGCCGGCGAGATTCCCGGGCACGGCGATCCGGGGGAGCCTGGTCGTGGCTCACGCGCGGGACACCGGGGAGCTGCGCCAGTTCGCCCGCCGCACCGAGCGCCACCAGTGGCTCGATGCCGAGAGCCTGGGGAGGCTCGAGCCCGACCTCGAAGGCCGCTTCAGCCAGGCGCTCTACTTTCCGGAGGAGGGGCATCTCGACCCGCGCGCGGCGCTGGCGGCGCTTTCGGGCCGGCTCGAGGCGCTTGGCGGCACGATCCGCTTCGGCGGCGGCGCTGAGGCGTGTCGCGAGCGGGCCGATGCGGCCCAGGCGGCGGGCGACACGGTCGTCGACTGCCGGGGTCTCGAGGCGCGCGATGCCTTGCCGGACCTGCGGGGCGTCAAGGGCGAGATGTTGGTCGTCAGGCTGCCCGATGTCAGCCTGTCGAGACCGGTGCGCGTGCTGCATCCGCGCGTGCCGGTGTACATCGTGCCGCGGGGCGATGGCCACTACATGATCGGCGCGACCATGATCGAGAGCGATCAGCCGACGCGCATCACGGCGCGATCGCTCCTCGAGCTGCTCGGGGCGGCTTATGCCCTGCACCCGGCGTTCGGCGAGGCCGAGATCGTCGAGATCGGCACCGGCGTGCGGCCGGCGTTTGCCGACAACCTGCCGCACCTGCGACTGATCGGCGGCCGGCTCTATGTCAACGGCCTCTACCGGCACGGCTTCCTCCTCGCGCCGGCGCTCGCGCGCCAGGCCGCGGAGCAGGTGCTGGCGGCGGCTCAGGCTCTCGAGGTGACGCATGCGGATTCTTTTCAACGGCGACTCGCGTGAGATCGGCGCGGCGGACCTGTCCGCGGCGCTCGAGGAGCTGGGTTACGGCGGCGCCGTGGTCGCGACGGCCGTCAACGGCGAGTTCGTCCCGGCACCCCAGCGCCGGACGGCCCGGCTCAGCGAGGGTGACCGGATCGAAGTACTGGCGCCGATGCAGGGCGGGTGAGAGCGGGAGGGATCATGTTGCGATTGTATGAAGCGGAGTTGCGCTCGCGGTTGCTGTTGGGTACCGCCCGATATCCATCCCCGGCGATCCTGACGGAAGCCGTCAAGGCGAGCGGCGCGCAGATCGTCACCGTGTCGCTGCGGCGGGAGTCGGGCGGCGAGCGCGCGGGGCAGGGCTTCTGGTCGATCATCCGCGACCTCGGCGTGCGGGTGTTGCCCAACACGGCGGGCTGTCATTCGGTCAAGGAGGCCGTGACCACCGCGCAGATGGGGCGGGAGGTTTTCGGCACCTCGTGGGTGAAGCTCGAGGTCATTGGCGACGAGGAGACGCTGCAGCCGGACGTCTTTGGGCTGGTGGAGGCGGCACGCATCCTCTGCAAGGAGGGTTTCGAGGTCTTCCCGTACACCACCGAGGACCTCGTCGCCGCGGAGCGGCTGCTCGAGGCCGGCTGCCGCGTGCTCATGCCCTGGGGCTCGCCCATCGGCTCGGGGCGCGGACTGCACAATCTCTTCGGCCTGAAGGCGCTGCGGGCCCGCTTCCCCGCGGTGCCCATGGTGGTCGATGCCGGAATCGGCGTGCCCTCGCATGCGGCGCAGGCCTTGGAGCTCGGGTTCGATGCCGTGCTCATCAACACGGCCGTCTCCCAGGCGCGTGACCCGGTGGCCATGGCAGGGGCCTTCGCGCAGGCAGTGATGGCGGGGAGGGCGGCGTACGAGGCCGGGCCGATGGAGCCACGGGACCTCGCGGTGCCCTCGACTCCGGTCATCGGCAAGGCGTTCCTCGGATGAGCCTGCCGCGCGCCTATCCGATCCTCGAGAGCGCGGCCTGGGTCCGCCGACTGTTGCCCTGCGGAGCGCGTCTGGTGCAGTTGCGGATCAAGGACCGTCCCGCCGAGGCGGTGCGGGCCGAGATCCGCGAAGCGAAGGGCCTCTGCGCACGCGGCGGCGCACAGCTCATCGTCAACGATCATTGGCGGCTCGCCCTCGAGGAGGGCTGCGATTTCGTGCATCTCGGTCAGGGCGATCTCGACACGGCTGACGTGCCGGCGCTGCGCCGCGCCGGCGTCCGGGTCGGCATCAGCACGCACGATGAGGCGGAGCTGTCGCGGGCGCTCGGCCTCGAGCCGGACTACGTGGCCCTCGGCCCCATCTATCCGACGCTCCTCAAAGTCATGGCCTTCGCGCCGCAGGGGCTCGGTCGCATCGGGGAGTGGAAGCGCCGCATCGGCGGCATTCCGCTCGTCGCCATCGGCGGCATCACGCTCGAGCGGCTGCCGGGGGTGTTGGCGGCCGGGGCGGACTCGGCCGCCGTCGTGACCGACATCGTGCGAAATCCGGAGCCGGAGAGGCGCATGGAAGCCTGGGCTCGGGCGGCGGGCTCGGACGTCCCGGACGCGGCGGACGCCGCGGGCCGGGAGCCCTTGGCCGTAGTCGGCGAATGGCACGGCACCTCCAATGACTGACCGTTACGCGCGCCAGACGGCGCTCCCGCAGATCGGCCCGGAAGGCCAGGCGCGCCTCGGCGCAGCCACGGTGTTGGTCGCCGGCGCCGGCGGCCTGGGCTGTCCCGTGCTGGAGTACCTCTGTGCCGCGGGCGTGGGCCGGCTCCTCGTCGTCGATCACGACCGCGTCGATGAATCCAACCTCCATCGGCAGCCGCTCTATCGCCTGAGCGATCTCGGCGCGCCGAAGGCCCTCGCCGCGGCCGCTGCCATGAGAGCGCTGAACCCGCAGGTGGTGGTGGAGGGTGCCGTCGAGCGGCTGACGCCAACCAACGCGGCAGAATGGGTTGCGAGCGCGGACCTCATCATCGATGCCGCCGACAGCCTCGCGCTCACCTACATCCTGAGCGACGAGTGCCTGCGTCGAGGCAAGCCTCTCGTCAGCGCCTCCGTCTTGGGACTGTCAGGGTACGTAGGCGCCTTCTGCGGCGGAGCACCGAGCTACCGCGCGGTTTTTCCCGAGATGCCGCCCCAGGCAGGCTCCTGCGCGCAGTCGGGCGTGCTCGGCACGGCGGTGGGCGTCATGGGAACGCTGCAGGCGCACATGACGCTTTCGATTCTCCTGAAGCTCGCACCCTCCGTGCTCGGTCAGCTCGTGAGCGTCGACTTTCGTACCCTGCGTTTCAGCGGCTTCTCATTCGCCTCCGCGCCGGAGCCCCCGGGGCCCGCACTGCGCTTCATCGCCCCCGAGGAGGTGACTGTGGCCGACGTCGTGGTTGACCTGCGCAGCCTGACGGAGGCGCCACGCTCGCCGTTCCCGGGCGCGCTGCGGGTCGGGGTCGAGGAGATCGAGAGAGCAGGGCTCTCGCAGGCAGTGGACGCACGGGTCGTGTTGTGCTGCCGCTCCGGCATTCGCGCATGGCGCGCCGCGCAGGCCCTGCGGCGGGTCGGACACGCCAACCTGGCGTTGATCGCTCTCGGAGATTGAGATCCCTTGAGCGGCCCTCCCGTCGTCCTCGTCATCGCGGGCTCCGACTCCAGCGGCGGCGCCGGGATCGCCCGCGACCTGCGCGTGTTGGCGCAGCTTCGCGTCGAGGCGGTCTGCGCGATCACCGCCGTCACCGCTCAGACACACGGACACGTGGTCAGCATCCACCGCGTACCGCCCGAGGTCGTGCGCACTCAGATCCGCGCGGCGCTCGACTCAGCCGCCGTCGGCGCCATCAAGATCGGCATGCTCGGCACGGCGGCAACGGTGAACGCCGTCGCGGACAGCCTGCCATGCGCCGGCGTCCTCCCCATTGTGCTCGATCCGGTGCTGCTCTCATCCTCCGGCGGGATGCTCCTCGATGAGGAGGGTCGGGCCGAGATGCGCGCGCGACTCTTCCCGCTGGCGACCGTCCTGACACCCAACATCCCGGAGGCGGCGCGCCTCTGCGCGGCCCCGCCGGCCGCGAGCCCTGACGAGCGCATCGCTCAGGCCCGAATGCTCCTCGCGATGGGGCCGCGCGCCGTGCTCCTCAAGGGCGGACACGCGAACGATGGTGACGCGGCGGACCTGCTGCTCAGCGCCGACGACTCGCCGCAGTGGCTCTCCTCGCCGCGGCTCGGCGCTCGATGCCGCGGCACCGGCTGCGCGCTGGCCACAGCCATTGCCGCGGGTCTGGCGAGCGGCGCTTCCCTGGTGGAGGCCTGCCGGAAAGGCAAGCAGCTCGTGCAATCCATGCTGGCGGCCTCGGCATCCTGACCGGGGTCCGTCGCCGTCGGCCCGCGGCGACACTCCTTTCAAAACCGCCATAACGCACGGCGCGCCGGCCCGTTGACACGCGCGCTCGAACGGCGCCAGCGCGAAGAAGGCACGTCAACCGGTAACGGATTCATGCGCTGTGTTGCGGCAATGGCGGCGCCGTACCGCGTCGCCTCATCCAGACACAGGTGAGGATTGCCAACATGACGAGCAAGTTGATACGCACCGCGGTGTGCGTTGCGCTGATGGCCGGCCTCGGTGGCTGCGCAGGCGGCGGCTCATCCGATCCGGGCTCCGGCTCGGCGAGCAGCCCGCCGCCGCAGACCAGCCAGATGGCCATGATCATCAGCGATGCATCCTCCGATGACTGGGCCACCATCGGCGTCAAGATCCTCAGCATCTCCCTGACGCCGCAGGGCGGCGGCAGTCCGGTGACCGTCTACACCGCCCCCTCCACGCCCCCCATGGTCAACCTGGAGCAGCTCGATCAGATCGGGGAGGTGTTGGGCAACGCGACGGTTCCGGTCGGCACTTACACCGGCGCCACCGTTACGATCGGCGCCAACCCTGGCGACGTGGCGCTCGTCGTCTCCGCGGAGCCGGAAGCCGGATTTGCCGGCACGCCCGGTGAGACGATCCCGTCCGCAGACATTCAGATCGTGGGCGCCAAGGGCGAGGCGGGCAGTCTTACCGTGCCGGTCGGCCTGACGTTCGACTCGCCGCTCATCGTCACGGCCAGCGGCTCCAACGCGCTCGATCTCGAGTTCGATCTGTCCCATCCGGCGTTCATCGTTGCACACAATCCGCCGGGCGCCACCGCCACCCAGTGGGCGGTCAACTTCGTCGGGCCGGTGCGCCGGCATCCGATCGACAATATCGCCGACCTGGTGCTGAGGGAGATGTACGGCAACGTGACGGCGGTCGCCTCCGACGGCAGCTCGATCACCCTCATGAAGGAGCTGCCGACGCTGCCGGTGATCGATCCGGAAGCGCCGGTCTCGACCGGGCAGTCGCTGACGATCGATGCCGATGCCACTCACGGCACGATCTTCCATGACGTGGACGCGAGGACGAGCACGACCATCACGAGCTTCTCCTCGGTCGCCTCCGGCCTCGCCGGCAAGTATGTCCGCCTGACCGCGCGATATCAGCAAGACGGCTCGCTGGTGGCGGTGCGGGTCTGGGCCAGCACGGACTTCAACAAGCTGTGGGTGAGCCCCGAAGGGCACGTGCTGCACGTCAACGCCTCGACCGACACGATCGTCGTGGACAACGCCGCCGGCGTCCCGGTGCCGGTCACGATCGACTCCGGGACCCAGTTCTTCTTCCGTCAGCCCGCCAATCCGGCGGCCGATGCCGCGCCGATCGGGACCGGCCCGTCGTTCCTCGCGAACGGCAATTTCGTTCGCGGCTTCAAAGTGCAGGTGAGCGTGGTCGATCCGCTCGCGAGCCCCTCGGTCGCCCAGACGATCGACATCGAGACGGCGGCCTATTCAGGCCAAATCTCGAACGCGCTCCCGGATGGATCGGGATTCACGTACACGCACGACTACCGGACCTCGGCGGATGATTACAGCGTGAGCCTCGACTACATCTCCGGGACGAGCGCCAACGGCAAGGACTCGAGCGGCAACGCCATCGAAGGCTTCAAGTGGTGGAATTTCGCCTATCCGACCGTCCTCAATGACGGCAGCAACGCCGTGTCGGAGTTCTCCAGCGCCGTGGGTGGGGGCGCCTCGGGCGGCTTCTCCTTCGCGGGAGAGAGCTTCTTCGCCTGGGGTCTCACGGCTGCGCGCTGGGGCGACCCTGCCAACCCCACCGCCTGGACGGCGCCATGGACCGTCCTGCTGGCGACGCCGCTGCCGCGAGGAGTGGTGGCGACCGGCCTCGCCAACAGCTCCTTCACCCTGACGCTGAACGGCGGAACGACGCCGGGTACGGTGGACCTCGGCACGACATCCGGCTCCGCGACGCTGGTCTATCAGGTGGATCGCTCCAATGGGACGGTGTCGATCAGTCCCGTCGACATCACCACCGCCAGCGGCTTGAGCATGCTCAGCAGCGCGCTGACGGCCGGCACACCGGTGAAGGTCTACGGGATTCCGCAGTCCGACGGGACGCTCAAGGCATACGTGCTCATGTACTTCACCGGCACGACGCCGGGAGAATGAGCACCAGGGGAGTGCCGGAAGAGTTGCAGCGCACGACGGTTTCGCTATAGTGCGCTGACTACAACTGGGCGGCGCCGCGAATGGCCAGGTGGCTCGTCGCGGCGCCGCATTGGCTTGGGAGGTCACGGATGTCACACGCCGCAGGGTCACGATGGGCGCGCGCGGCGCGCTGGTCGCTGCCGCTGGCAGCGCTCTTCGTCCTGTATGGTTGCGGGGGCGGCGGCGGCGGCGCCTCGGGCGGGAGCGGCGGCGGGTCATCCTCCGGCTGGACGCCGGGAGTCTTTCAGCCCTCGGCGAAATTCATCGCGCTCTGCGCCGCGCCGCGCTCGGGGACGGATCCCTACTCGGGCCAGCCTTACCCGGATCGCCCGGGCTCCACGCTCGATGAGAACAACTGGCTGCGTTCCTGGACCCATGAGCTCTATCTCTGGTACGACGAGGTGCAGGACGTCGATCCGTCGCTCTACAGCACGTCGGATTACTTCCAACTCATGAAGACGACGGAAACGACGGCTTCCGGCGCTCCGAAGGACCGGTTCCATTTCACCTACCCCACCTCCACCTGGGAGGCGCTCTCACAGGCGGGCGTCGAGGTCGGCTATGGCGTGCAGTGGGAGATCATCGCGGGCAAGCCGCCGCGAAGCATCAAGCTCGCCTACCTGCAGCCGGCCGGCGCTCTGCCGGCGGATACCATTGCGGCAAATCTGGTGCGCGGGGAAACGCTCCTCGACGTAGACGGTGTCGACGTCGTCAACTCCGACGATCAGACAAGCATCAATACCATCAATGCCGGCCTCTCTCCCGCGAGCGCCGGTGAGACGCACACCTTCACCGTCGAGGATCCGGGCTCGAGCACGCCGCGCACGGTCACCCTGCAGGCGCAGAATGTGACCTCGACGCCCGTGCTGATCGAGACCACCGTGACCGGCCCGACCGGCGCCACGGTGGGATACATCCTCTACAACGACCAGGTGGCCACCGCGGAGTCGGAGCTGATCAGCGCGATCAACGACTTGAAGTCCAAGAACATCTCCGACCTCGTTCTCGATCTGCGCTACGACGGCGGCGGCCTGCTCGATCTGGCGAGCGAGCTCGGCTACATGATCGGCGGCAACCAGACCGCCGGGCAGACCTTCGAGGTCGAGCAGTTCAATAACCAGTACACGACCACCAATCCGGTGACCGGCCAGCCGATCACGCCGACGCTCTTCCACGACACCACGCAGGGCTTCTCCACCCCCGCCGGCCAGCCGCTGCCAACGCTCAATCTGCCTCGCGTGGCGGTCATCACCGGCCAGGATACCTGCTCGGCGAGCGAGTCCATCATCAACGGGCTCGAGGGCGTCGGCATCACCGTCTATCAGATCGGCTCGACGACCTGCGGCAAGCCGTACGGCTTCTATCCGCAGGACAACTGCGGCACGACGTATTTCTCGATCGAGTTCCAAGGCGTCAACGCCAAAGGCGTCGGCGGCTACGGGGATGGCTTCTCGCCGGCAAATACGACCCCTCCGGCCGGGGTGACGAACCCCGGGTGCTCGGTCGCCGATGACTTCGGTCACGCGCTCGGCGATCCGCAGGAGGGTCGGCTCGCGGCGGCGCTCGCGTATCTCGCCAATCCGCAGGCTGCCACCTGCTCGGCGCCCACGGGCAATGCGCCCCCCGCCACCCTCAGTCAGCGGCAGCTCCTCGAGCGCATCTTCGTGCGCTCCCCGATGCGCCAGATGCGTGTCCTGCGCAGGTGACGGCTGCGGGAGCACCCGTCTTGCCTCAGAAGCACCCACACCGCGGGCGGCCGCCGCGATCCTGGACCGGCATGCTGTTGCTTCTGCCGCTCGCGGGCCTGCCGGCCTGTAGTGCGTGGCCCGCGGATGCCGGCACGCCGGCGATCATCGTCCATCCCACGGCGGCGAGCCGCGCGGACCTGGAGCGGGCCGTCTCCCGGGCGTTCCACGGAATGCGGGTGCGGCTCGCCGACGACGCCCTGACACACGAGAGCCTGGTAGTAGTCGGGCGGGCACAGGCGCGCGATGTCCGCGGGCTGCCGCTCAATGGGCGCGAGCTCGAGCGTCCGCAGCACTTTCGCCTGTTCCTGCGTGGCTCGCAGTGCGTGCTGGTGCATCTCGAGACCGGTGCAGCGCAGGTGCTGACACACACGACTTGCCGGACGTTGCCGGCGCGCGACGATGGCCACTGAGAGCTGACGCCAAAGGACGACATATTGCGACACGCGTCACGTTTGAGTTGAGATATGTCACGCGGCCGGTGCCCGCCGGTCGGACAGCGGGAGTGTCATCTCCCATCTGGAGGCGTCATGAAGACGATGAGCGCAGGCGCGCGCAGCGATTCCCAGCTCGCGCGATATGTTGGTTTGATCCTGGCGCTCGGCGCGTCGGTCGGACTGGAAGGATGGGGACTCTGGCTGGCCAGCGCCCCCGCCTCGCACATCGGCGCCGCCGCGATCGCCGCCATTGCCGGCGGCGTGCTCAGCTGCCTCATCGGCGCGGTGTTCCTCCAGTCCGCGATCCCGGTGCCGCGGCCCCGCGGCGGCGAGGAGGCGGCGGCCTGGGCCCACGCCCGCAAGATGGAGGCGCTGGGACTCCTGGCTGGCGGCGTGGCGCACGATTTCAACAATCAACTCCACGTCATTCGCAACTCCCTCGAGATCCTGGAGCGGCAAAATCCCTCGGCCGAAGCCCGGCGCTACCTGCAGATGATCCGCCGCAGCGCCGATCGCGCCGGCGCGCTCGCGCGGCAACTGCTCGCGTCCTCGCGGCGCGGGCCGGTCGCGCCGCGGCCGCTCGATCCCAACGATCTCGTCACGCAGGTGGCGGAGCTGCTGCGCCACTCGCTCGGCGAGCGGATCGTCATCGAGACCGTGCTCGAGCGCCAAGTCGCCGGCGTCACCGCCGACGCCGGGGAGCTCGAGACCGCGCTCCTCAACCTGGCGATCAACGCCCGCGATGCGATGTCCCAGGTGGGCCTCCTCACCATCGAGACGGCGAACGTCACACTCGAGGCGTCATTGCGCGCCTACGTCATGATCGCGGTGTCCGACACCGGCACGGGAATGCCGCCCGAGGTCGCCGCCCGCGCGTGCGAGCCGTTCTTCACCACCAAGGAGCCGGGGCAGGGGACCGGCCTCGGCCTGGCGCAGGTCGCCGGCTTCGCGCGCGAGTCGGGCGGACACTTGCGGATCGCGAGCGTGCCGGGGAAGGGGACGACGGTGCAGCTCTACCTGCCACGCGAGCTAAAATCCCCCGTGGGCCGGGCTTGTGGCCCCGCCCGGCGTCCCCAGAATCAGGCCGGAACCCCGCCCGATGCCGGGTGCCGAATGGCTCGGACCCTGATCGGGCCCTGATGGAGAGCTACACCGCCTATGGCCAATCGATTCACCCTGTCTCTCGGCGCTCTGCTCGTCTTCGCCTGCGCGCTGCCGGCGCTGGCCGCGGACCCGACCCCGCCGCAGGTCTACCAGGCCCTGCGCAGCGGCAACGTGGCCGAAGCGCAGCAGATGATCGGCGAGGTGCTGCGCGATCATCCGCAAAGCGGCGAGGCCCACTATGTGGCCGCCGAAGTCGATGCTCGCGCCGGTAAATTGGACCTCGCCCGCCAGGAGCTCGCGACCGCGCAGTCGCTCAAGCCCGGGCTGCCGTTCGCGGATGCGCGCTCCGTGCGCGAGCTGCAGCAGCAGCTCGGTGAGATGCCCATTGCGAGGGTCTACGCCGCGCGGGGAGCGCCGGTCCGTCATTCCTCGCACATCGGGCTCTTCCTCGTCCTCATCGGCGGCGCCATCGTGCTCTGGCTGATCCTGCGGCGACGCGCGGCCGCGATGGGTTATCGACAGTATCCCGGCCAATATCCGGGCGGCGCTCCGGGAGCTCCTCCGGGGTACGGCCCGGGCGGCTATCCGGGCGGTTACCCTGGCGGTTACATGCCGGGCGGTGGCTCGGGAATCATGGGCAGCGTCGCTTCCGGCCTCGCGCTCGGCGCCGGGGTCGCCGCGGGCGAGGAGCTGGTAGACCACATGCTGCGCGGCGGCTCCCATTCAGGCGGCGGCGGGCTCGTGCCGCCGGCGGAGGCGGGCCCGATGCCCGATCCCAACGCCAACGCCGACATGGGCGGCAACGACTTCGGCCTGAACGATCCCGGCGCCGGATGGGATGACGGCAGCGGTGGCGGCGGTTGGGACGACGGCGGCGGCGACGGCGGAGGGTGGACCTAAGCCGAGCCTTTCTGCCGCATCCACCGGCGCGCCAGCGGCTCGACGGTGGTCGCCTGCACGAGGATGCTGAACATCGCGACCAGATAGGTCGCCGTGACGATCAGCTCCTTGGGCGGCCCTTCGGCGAGTGACAGGGCGAGCGCCACCGACAGCGCCCCGCGCAGGCCGCCCCAGGTGAGGAGCTTCACCGTGTGCGGCTCGAACCGCTGGAAGCGGCTGAGCACCACGACTGGCGCGCCGACGCTGATGTAACGCGCCACCAACACGATCGGCAGGGCGGCGGCGGCCGGCAGCAGATACTCGCGGACCGTGCCGGCCAGCGCGGTGAGCTCGAGCCCCATCAGCCCGAAGAGGATGAGGTTGAGCAGATCGTCGGCCAGCTCCCAGAACATGAAGAGCCGCTCGCGCGTCAGTTGCGACATCGCATATTCGCGCCCGCTGCCGACGACCAGACCCATCACCACCGTCGCGATCGGCGCGGAGATTTTCAGGCTCTCCGCGGCAGCGTAGCCGCCGGTCGCCATCGCGAGAGTGATCAGCGTCTCGACCGGATAGCTGTCGACGGTGCGCAGCAGCAGAATGCCGAGATAGCCGACCCCCAGCCCGAATGCGGCGCCGCCCAGCACCTGCTGGGCAAACATCACGGCCACGGCGGAAGCGCCCGGCAGGGGCGGCACCGGGCTCGCCCCATGCAGGCTCGGGCTCATGCCGTGCGCGGCACCGGCAACACCGAGCAGCACGACGAAGGCGACGACCCCGGTGCCGTCATTGAAAAGCGCCTCGCCTGTTATTTTGGTGAGAAGTGAAGCCGGGACGCCGGCCTTTCTGAGCAGGCCGAGCGCCGCGATCGGATCGGTCGGGGAAATCAGCGCCCCGAAGATGAAGCTGTCGAGCAGGGGGAGCGGCATGCCGAGGAAGCGCGCCGCGTAGAAGAACGCGAACCCGACGAGCACGGTCGAGATCACGACGCCCAAGGTGGCCAGCACGATCACGAGCCAGCGCGCGCGCGCGAGGCCGGCGACATCGACGTGGAGGCTCCCGGCGAAGAGCAACAGGCCGAGAAGTCCGTGGAAGACGAGGTCCGGAAAGTCGAGGCTGTGGACGGCGAGCTGACCCCAGGCGCTCACCGCCGGCACGACCTGTCCCACGGCGACGGTGGCCAGCGAGATCAGGAGCGCCACCGCGGTGATCCCGATCGTGTCGGGCAGGTGGACGAGCTTGTAGTTCGCGTAGCCGCTCAACGCGACCACGGTGATCACAGCCGAAACGATCGTGAAGATGGGCATGAAGCCCGTAAAGATATAGGCTTGCGGCGGGCGCCGTCGAGGCGGATACGCGCCGGCGACACCGCCTGGGACGCGGGCCTGCGTTGCGCGTACACTACGCCCGTCACGCGGTTCAGATGCGCCTGAGGGGGAGCGGAGCACATTGGCCGACGAGCGTCGTAAACGGCTGTTGGACCAGATCTTCGGCTACCGGGCCGCGCTGCAGAAATACCTGCGGAAATTCACCGCAGGCGCCGAAGACGTCGAGGATCTGGTTCAGGAAGCCTATGTCCGGATGTGCGCGATACCCGACGGGCAGGTCGTCGAGGCGCCCAGGGCGTTGCTCTTTCGCATCGCCCGCAACCTGGCGGTCGACCGGGCGCGCCGGAAAGTCAGCCACGCGACCGATGACGTAGCGGATTTCGAGCCGCTGAACGTCTCTTCAGAGGAGGCGGAGCCGGACGAGCAGGTCGATCTGCGGCGGCGCTTCGAGTCATTCTGCGCCGCGGTGGATAGCCTGCCGCCGCTCTGCCGGCGCGTGTTCGTGCTGCGCAAGGTGTACCAGCTTTCGCATGCCGAGATTGCGCAAGTGCTCGGCGTCTCGCACAGTACCATAGAGAAGCACGTGGCCAAGGGGCTGGTGCGCTGCCGGGACCAGCTGCGCAGCCTCGGACTGCTCGACGGGCTGGAAGCTTCCCCCGACGAGACATTGCCGCAGCGGCGGGTCAGGGAGCGGGAATCCAGATGAGCGACATCGTCAGACTGAAGACGCAGACACAGATCGACAACGAGGCAGCGGTTTGGACGTGGCGGGTCGACTCGGGCGCTCTCACGGCCGAAGAGCGGGGCCAGCTCGAGGCCTGGCTGCGCGCGGATGGCCGCCACCGCAGCGCATTCGATGACCTGAACCGCACCTGGACGCTGCTCGAGCGCCTCGCGCAGCGGCCGCGGGACGACGGGAGGGCCACGTTCGCGCCTCCGGAGCGACGGCCATTTCTCAGCGCTCTGCGCAGCACGCGAAGCCTGCGCTGGGCGGCCGCGGCCATGCTCATCCTCGCCCTCGGGACGACACTGTGGATGACACGCCATCCCGGCGCACAGGTCCTTTCGACCGCGGTCGGCCAGGAGCGCCATCTGGCGCTCGCGGACGGCTCGGAGCTGACACTCAACACCAACACGCTGGTCACGGTGAAATTCACGGCGAGCCGCCGCGACATCTACCTGCGCAGGGGCGAGGCGCACTTCGACGTTGTGCACAATGCCGCCAGGCCGTTTTTCGTGCATGCGGGCGATACGGTGATCCGTGACGTCGGCACGCAGTTCGAGGTGCGGCTGCACTCGGCTACGGATGTCGATGTCCTCGTCGATGAAGGACGGGTGGAGGTTCAAGGCATCACAGCCCTGGCGACGCCCGACAGCCCGCGGAATGCGGCGAGTGCTGAGAATGGCAATTGGGTGCGCGCGGTGAGCGCCGGCGAGCGGCTGGTGATCGCCGGACCGCGGCTGAACGTCCTCCCCGTCAGCCCGCGCGAGGTCGCCGATGATCTCGCGTGGCGCCAGGGCGCGCTGGTCTTTGAAGGGGAGCCGCTCTCCCAGGCCATCGACGAGGTCGGACGCTACACGCGCGCGCGCATCGTGCTGGCGGGACCGCAGGTCGCCGCTCTGCACATCAGCGGGCGCTTCCGGACCGATGATGTCTCCGGCTTCCTGCAGGCTCTGCAGGCGGCTTTGCCCGTGCGGGTGAGCCGGCCTCAACCTGGTGTGGTCTACATCGCGCCGCGATAGGATGCCGTTCGTCACGGCGCGGCCACAGGTAGCCCGCGCACGACGAGAAGGGCTCACATCCCCCGGCCGACTAGCGTATTTTTGGCGCCCAGTCATGGGCACCCTGAGCACCGTCTCTCGCGGCTGGCCCGCGGCTGCTGTCCTCCTCCTCTGTACCCTGGCAATTGGGCTCGCTTGCCCCGGCGCCCGGGCGGCCGACGTCGAGCGACACTTCGACATTCCGGCGCAGCCGCTCGGCACGGCGCTGGATGAGTTCGCGCGCCAGGCGGACGTGACACTGCTCTTCTCGTCGAGCCTGATCGGCCGCGCGCGCACTGCGGGCGTGCAGGGGGAGCTGGCAGTCACCACGGCACTCGGCCGGCTTCTCGGCGGCACCGGGCTCGCGTTCCGGCAGGTGAGCCCTTCGGCCATCGCCATCATCGAGTCGCCGAGCCTCGCGGCCGCGCGGCGGGGAGGGACGGCCCTGCCCGGCGGAAGCACCGCGGCCGCCGGCGGTCCGGCATCCGGCGCCGCGGCATCCGCTTCGAGGGGCGCAGCGCGCGGTGTGCTGAGCCGCCTCGGCGGATTGCTCAGCCGGGCGGTTCGGGTATTCAGGCGCGAGCCGCCGCCGGCGCACGGCCGGGCCGCGGCGAGCTACGACAGTCTGCAGGAAGTGGTCGTGACCGGCACCCCGGAGGTCAGTGGCGTCAGGCTCCTCGATGCGAGCTTTCCGGTGAGCTCCGCGAGCCTGCGGCAGATCCATCTGGCACAGCCCTCGAGCGCGGCGGATCTGCTGAAGATCGTGCCCGGCATCTGGGCGGAGTCGAGCGGCGGCGTGACCGGCGCCAACATCGAGGTCGCGGGCTTCCCCGGCGGCGGCGACGCTCCCTACGTCAGCTATCAGATCGAAGGCTCGCCGGTGTATCCGCCCGCGACGCTCTTTTTCATGGACAACTCCTCGATGTTCCGCCTGGATGACACCATCGAGCGGGCAGAGGTGGTGCAGGGCGGTCCCTCGGTGGTCTATTCCAACGGGCAGATCGGCGCCACGGCCAACTTCATCCTCCGCCACGGCACGCCGACACCCCACGGGCAGATCGGGCTGACCCTCGGCAGCGAAGGGCTGTACCGCCTCGACGGCTTCTACGGCGGCCCGGTGGCGCGCGACTGGTTCGTGAGCCTCGGCGGCTTCTACCGCCTCTCCGATGGCGTGCGCAGTCCCCAGTTCCCGGCGGACGAGGGCGGGCAGCTCACCGCGACGATCTACCACCCCATGTCGAGCGGCAACCTGCTCCTCTGGGCGCGCACGCTCCGGGACAAGAACCTCTTCGTCACGGACATTCCGGTCACCGTCAGCGCCGACGGCAGGACCGTCTCGCCGTTTCCAGGATTCGATCCGTACACCGGCACCTTCGCAGGCAACGCGACACGCTACATGAGGGTGCAGGAGTTCCCCTGCGTCACGCCGGGTTGCACGCCCGGTACCGTCAGCGCCGACCTCGCCGACGGCAGAGGCTCGGACCTGCGCGTACTCGGCGCGGATCTGAACCTCGCGCCCGGGCTCTGGCTCATCAGCAACAAGATGAGCTTCACCGACGGCCACATGCCGACCAATGCGCTCTTCAACACCTCGGCGCCGCAATCGCTGGCAAGCTTCATCGCGGGCGAGATCGCCGGCGCGAACGGCGATCCTGCCGCCATGGCCGCGACGGGCGGTGCGCCATTTGTCGCGGGCAATCCCAGCCTCGTCGCCGGCGGCGGCGCCCTCAGCCCCGCAGCGGATGTCGCCTCGCTCGGATTCTGGATGGTCGACAAGAGAATCCGGGCGCTCACCGACGATCTGCGCTTCAGCAGACCACTGTTCGCGGGCGATACGGCCACGGTCGGCGGCTACTTCGCCGCCTACTCTTCCGATGACACCTGGTTCCTCGGCAACAACGAGCTGATGACGGCAACGCCGAATGCGCAGCTCATCAACCTCACGCTCCTCACGGCCGCCGGCGTTGCGGGCCCGATCGGGCAGGTGACCCAGAACGGGATCCTGGGCGGCGCGACCACGGCGCTGGTCGATCGCTATCACGGGCACAACGCCGCGGTCTTCGTGTCCGATCAGTGGCACCTTGGGCCGTGGCTGCTCGATGCGGAGTACCGCACCGAGAAGGAGGGGATCGACGGCACGGTGGAACGGACCACCCACGTAGACCTCGATAACAATCCGCTGACCTTCTACAACGACGGCACCGCCGTGGTCACCGGTCAATGGCTGGCGTCCACCTACGATCACACGCTGGGGGCATGGAGCGCGGGGGCGAACTACGAGCTCAACTCGCACATGAGCGTCTATGCCCGCATCAACGAGGGCGTGCACTTTCCAAGCTTCGATGACGTTCGCGTCGGCACGCCGGACTCGCAGCAGATCGAGAACTACCAGGTTGGATACAAGGTGCAGACAGGCTCGCTCTACGCTTCAGTGGATGTCTTTCATCGTCTCTTCTTCGGCGTTCCGTTCCAGGCCTACCTCGTCGATGGCACGCAGGCGATCACCACCTACGGCGCGCGATCCTGGGGGGCGGATTTCCAGGCGGACTGGTTCCCGCTCGAGCACCTGAGCCTCGGCCTCACGGGCGACTGGCAGCACTCCGTCTACACCCACTTCAGCGGGTTCGCGGGACTCGGCGGCATGGGGGCCTTCGACGACGACGGCAATATCCTGCAGCGCCAGCCGAGGCTGCAGTTGCGCTTCACGCCGGAATATGAGGTGCCGACGTCCTGGGGCAAGATCAGCCTGTTCGCCACCGTGACCTACATCGACCTGCGCTATTCGGATCCGGAGAACTCCCAGATCCTGCCAGCCTATGCCACTCTCGATGCCGGCATCCTCGGCAACCTGGGCGATCATCTCGAGGTGCGCCTGCAGGGCACGAACCTCACCGATACGCTCGGCCTCACGGAGGGCAACTCACGCAGCCTCAGCGCCGGGATCTCCACCGGTTTCGAGATGGCGCGGCCGATCTTCGGCCGCGAGGTGCAGGGACAGGTGAAATACTACTTTTGAGATCCCGCCCGCGGTCCCTACCAGGCGTTGAAGATGCTGCTGACGAGATCGCTCGCGAGGCCGAAGCCCGCGCCCATGCCGAGTCCCGACATGACGTTGCTCATGAATCCGCCGCCCCTCCCCGCGTACGGCTGCGCAGCCCAGCCGCGCGTCTGATACGCCGGGTAGGCCGGCTGCTGCGGCAGCGAGTTGACGGAGTTGACGTGCGTCTCCAGCGAGTGGATGTATTCCGCCATCTGCTGGATGAGCATGAGGGCCGACTGGTTCTGGCGCTGGATGGCGAGCGCCGTTTCCTTCAGATCGAGCATCAGCTCGCGCGCGAGCATCTGATCGGTGACTTTGGCTTGCAGCTTCTCGGCGAGCGCCTTGACGCCCTGGCCGACCTGGTCGGCTTGCTGCTGCAGCTGGATGGCCTGATTCTCGGCGGTCTGATAATCCACGATGAGTCCTCTCCAAAGGGGCTCGCGCCCGGCTCGATGGCGGTTCGACCGCAGAATTGTAATGCCGTTCCGCCTCAGAAGGCCTGCACGGCCGCCGCGGCGATGAGGACGAGCACCAGGACGGCACCGCTCGCGGCGGGTGCGATCCTGGAGATGCCGTACGCCGCGAGCAGCGCCACGGCCACCGACGCCACGTTGCGCGCATCCCCGAAGACGAGCTGCAGGAGCTTCCTCATGCTCGCGCCTGCGCGGGTTTGCCGGACCCCTGCATCCGCGCGGCCCGGGCGATGATCCGTCCCGCCACCGCATAGACCGCGAAAAGGAGGACGAGGGTGATGTCGCCCGGCGGCCAGGCCGCCCGCTCGCCGACGATCCCCCCGAGGCCCCAGTAGCTGCCGAAGGCGAGGATGGCGCACGCCACCATGTATTTCAGCGTATTTTCCGGCACTCGCGTAAGCGGCGCCTTCAGGGCGAGTCCGACGCTGATCACCGCCACGAGTGCCGCCACCGCGCTGCCGGCGGCCGCAACGTAGGACAGGGTGCGGCCGAGCGCCACGACGAGCAGCCAGACCTCGAGCCCTTCGAGCAGCACGCCCTTGAAGGCCACGATCCACGCCGCGCGGCTCTCGGCCTGCTCGAGCTGCCCGCGGGTCGCGGCGAACTCCCGCGTCTCATCGTGCAGGGCCGTGCGACCGGCGAAGCGCCGGATGGCCTTCACGTACCAGCGCAGGCCGAAGAGCAGAAGCAAGATGCCGATCGCCGCCCGGATGCGCTCGACATCGGCCTGCGCCGCCTCGAGTCCGACGCCGGTGACCGCGATCAGCAGGGCGATGACCGCCAGCGCCGCCGCCGCCGCCGAGCTCGCGCGGCGCCAACCGATCGTGAGAGCGACCGCGAGCACGATGGTGAACGCCTCCACCCATTCGACGGCGGAGGCGAGAAAGAGAGCGCTGGCGCCGCCCCATTGGGCGGCGCTCATGATGAAAGCTGCCTCATGGTACGCGCGACGGTGCCATACCGGGCACGCGCTGTCGATCCGGGCAGCGGCCCGTCGCCGGCCCGACCTCCACTGTCAGGACTTGGTCAGGAATGTCTGCCAGCGTGCCGGCTTGCGGATCACTCGAGGTAAACCCCGCCATGAAGCTGACATCACGCTTGCCGTTGCTCGCCGCCGCGCTCGGCACTCTGGCCGGACTCCTCCTGCTGCCCCGATCCGCCGTGGCTCGGCCGCATCCGGCAGCCACCGTCCAGCGGATCGGGACGCTTCAGGTCCCTGGCCGGCCGCTCGCGAGCTTCGATATCGGCTTCGTGAATGCGAACGGCGTCTACGCGCTCGCGGACCGCTCCAACGCTGCGCTCGATTTCTTCCAGGCCGCCACCGGCCGCTTCCTCGGCCGGGCCACGGGCTTCAAGGGCTACGACCCCGCGGCGGGCTCGGATGAGGCGGGACCGAACGGCGTCGTGGCCGTCGGCAAGGGGCAGTTCTGGGCCGGCGATGGCGACAGCACGGTGAAGGCCGTGGACCTGCGCACGAAGAAAGTGATCGCCAGCATTTCGACCGGCGGCAAGAAGCGCGCGGACGAGCTGACATACGATCCGCGGGACCGTCTGATCATTGCGGTGAACAATGCGGACGATCCGCCGTTCGTGACCTTCATTTCCACGCACACGCGCAAAGTCGTCGGGCGCCTCGTGCTCAAGCGCGCCTCCGACGGCGCCGAGCAGCCTCTGTGGGATCCCGCCTCGGGGCGCGTGTATCTCTCGATCCCCTCGCTCGATGGCAACAACTCGCACGGCGCCGTGGCGGTGATTGACCCACAGACCTACCGCCTGATCGGCCTGATGCCGGTCGCGAAGTGCATGCCCGCGGGCCTGGCGCTCGGGCCGCACGATGACCTGCTGCTCGGCTGCAGCGACGATGCGGTGGCCGCGGGATTTCCCGCGCGCTCGCTCGTGATGAGCGCCACGACCGGCAAGCTCGTTGCAAGCCTGCCGGTCGGAGGCTCCGATGAGGTCTGCTCGGACCTGAAGGCCGGGCGCTACTATCTCGCCGCGGTGGCCAACACCGGCGGACCCGTGCTCGGGGTCGTCGACTCGAGAGCCAACCGCTGGATCGGCAATGTGCCGACCGGCCCGCATGCCCACTCCGTGGCCACCGACCCGGCGACGGGCAGGGTGTTCGTGCCGATCGCGGCCGGCTCGGCGCCGGACTGCGTCCGGGGCTGCATCGCCGTGTTGGGTCCGCGCGGCGAGTGACGGCTCGAGTGTTGCACCCGCGGCCTTGCCCGTTGGCCGCTCTCCCGTCTGCCGCCTGAGATGAGGTGCCGCACGGCGCGCGGGGCGAACTCACACCACTCGATGCCGACACCGGAGTCGGTTTCGCGCACGACGTGCGCGGAAAGCCGCACGCAGCGCCCGCGCACGGAGCCGGGCTCCTCGAAAATGACCTCCACCGGTCCACGCGGCGGCCCGCGGCCTTGCGTGCGCACGAAAGCCCCGCTCGAGCTGACGTTCTCGAGGGAGCCTGCGACCGGCGGCAACGCGCCGCAGGAGAGCTCCACGGTCAGACGGACTGCGATGCGCTCGCCCCAGCGATGCTCCATGACCGTTCCCCCACTGAAGTGGTGTCATCCCATTATGCGCTCGTGGCGGCGCCGGGGAAGAGCTTTCCAACACATCGCCGCGGGAATTTACAGCCTCGCCTGAGCCGTACGCTCAAGCCACGTGTTGGGCGTCGGCAGGCGGATCCGGCGCGAGACTCTCACGGGCCGTGCCGTAGAGTTCCTCCAGCCGCGCGACGCTGCGGTCCCAGGTGAAGAGCTGCCGCACGCGCTTGCGCCCGGCGGCGCCCATGCGCTGGCGCAGATGCGGATCGGCGAGGAGTTTGGCAATGGCGGCAGCGAGTCCTTCACTGTCGCCGCGCTCGACGAGAATCCCCGTCTCACCGTCCACCACCACCTCGGGCAACGCGCCGCCGCGCGTGGCCACCACCGGCAGCCCCGCGGCCATCGCCTCGATCACCGGGATACCGAACGGCTCGTGCCAGAGCGAGGGGAAGACGAAGATGCCGGCGCGGGCATAGTGCGGGCAGATCTCCGCATTGGCGATCTTTCCATGCAGGAAGGCGCGGCCATCGAGCGCGCCCACCTGGCGGGCGATGAGGTCGTAGTAGGCGGCCGGGTTGCCGTAGTAGCGGTTGAGGCGGTTGAAGATCGGGTCGCGGCCGTGCGGGTCGACATAGTCCTTGGGCGAGAGATCGAGCGGCCCTATGAGGCTGAGGCTCGCGCGCGGAAACTGGCGCGTGACCTCGCTCATCGCCGAGAGCAGCACGTGCACGCCCTTCTCCGGGCAGAGCCGCCCGACGAACAGCACCGTTCGCGATGCGGCCGGATCGGAGGTGACCTCGAGGAAGCGGTCGTCGACTCCGTTGTAGAGCTCGTGGCAACGCGCGGCGATGGCGGGGTGTAGACGCCGGATGGCCTCCACGACGAACCGGCTGCAGCCGAGGATGAGCGCCGTCTCCTTCAGCCGTGGCCCGATCAGCGCCGGATCGAAGTCGGAGAGCGAGTGATCGTGCATGTGCAGGACGATCCGCGCGTGTGGATTGGCGCGCCGGATCGGCCCGACGAAACTCGAGACGGTGTGCAGGTGGACGAGATCGCAGCCGCGATCGCGGATGTCACGCGCCACTTCGTGCGCGTAATGCGCGAAATAGAGCGGGCTCAGCCGGAACGGCCGCCCCGGGTTGAGGAGCCGCGCGGCATCGAGGTACTTCAGACCGTTCAGTGCCCGATCGATGCCTTCGGGGATGCGCCGGTAGGTGACGCCCTCGTCACGCTCGACCTCCTTCTCTCCCGGAACCCACTTCGGGTACGTCACGACCTCGTGCCGGCGCGCGAGGCGCCGGCCGATCTCGTAGTTGACGATGGCGAGCGCATCGTAGAGGCGGGTGTGCGGCAGGGGGATGTCTGCGTGCGGATAGACTTGCGCGATGCGTATCGCCATGGCTGCGGCTCAGCAAACGCCATGCCCACCCTCGCGGCGAGCTTGGCGGCGGCGGCGCGGGCGCGATCATCGGCCCTGCGCCGCCCGATATGCCTGCAGCCGCGGCAGGTAGCGCTCCCGGCGGGCCAGGCTGTCCGCGGACCAGCAGCGCTCGATGTCATAGAACTCGGGGACGGCGGGCGTCCCTTCCGGTAGCACCACCCAGGGTTGTTTGGAGGCCGTGAAGATGTGGATGTCGGGCCGCAGGACCTCCGGCGTATCGAGCGTGCCGACCCGGATGAAGCGCAGGATCGGACCGGCCCCGGCATAGTTGCTCCAGAGGGCGAGGTGGCAGGCCGGGCAACGGGCGATCTTCTGTCCCTGGCCGCTCCTCGAGGGAGTGTCGATGAGCTGCGGCTCCGCCCGCAGATGAACCACGCGCTCCGCCTCGATCAGCGCGTTGAGCGCGAACGCGGCGCCGGACTCGCGCTGGCACCAGCGGCAATGGCAGCAGTGCACGATGAGGGGCGCAGTCTCCATGCGATAGCGGATCTGGCCGCAGTCGCAGCCGCCTTCGAGCGGAAAGATCGTATTCGACACCACGTTCGCGACCTCGCTGTGCCGCCGCGCGGCCTTGGCCCGCAACGATAGTCCGCGCGAGCACGGGCGGCTTGGGAAAAATTGCGGTCGGGACTCAGGTGAGCGTCGGTCCGACCCGGCCGTGCAGGTAGAACGCCACGGCATAGAGCACCAGCGCCGCGACGATCCGCCAGGCGCCGATCTCGGCCAGTGCGGGCGCCAGGCGGTTGCTCCCGTGCGCTATCGCGGCAAAGGGCACGCTCGAGGTCGCGCGGGCAAACTCCGGCCACTTTCCGGGAAACGCGCGGCGCCGCTTGGCATCGATCGCGGCCGTGCCGAAGACGGCGAGGAGGAGCAGCGTGCCAAAGAGAATGAGCGAGGCGACATCGCCGTTCACGATGAGGTGCGTGGCCGCCCACAGGCCGACGCCCCAGAGGAAAGGGTGGCGCGTGATCCGCACCATGCCGCGGGCCTGCCCGGGGTCGAGCTTCGACTCCATGCCCACCCGGGTCGGACTCGGCGTCAGGATCCCGATCACCGCGAAGAGGAACGCGACGAAGACCAACACGTATGCCGCCGGCCGAAATCCCAACAGCAGGCC
This sequence comes from Steroidobacteraceae bacterium, assembly GCA_035552895.1. GTDB lineage: Bacteria > Pseudomonadota > Gammaproteobacteria > Steroidobacterales > Steroidobacteraceae > 13-2-20CM-66-19. The sequence goes on along the minus strand of DATNEU010000013.1, from coordinate 7,208 downwards.
CCACGTGGGGTCGAGCGGCGCGTGCCGGTAGGCGTAGATCATCCACCCGAGGCCGGCGAGGGAGGCGAGGGAGAAGAGCCCCCGATACGGCCGCTCACCGAGCCCGGCGGTGAGCGCATCGCGCAGCCGCGTGCCCGATACACCGAAATGAATCAGCAGGAAGTAGACACACGCGGCGATCAGATCCGGCATGGCGAGGCCCTGTTCGTTCACGCGAGACCGTGTCGGAAGATTGTACTATAGTGACGGTGGCGAGGCCGGACATGACACCCTCCCGCATCACTCCGTTCCCGCGCTTCTACGCGTACTACCTCGGCGAGCACCGCGACCCGAGGTGCCGGCTGCTGCACTTCATCGGCAGCTGGCTCGTGATCGCCGTGGTGCTGGCGGCGATCGTCACCCGCCGGCCGCGGCTGCTGCTGGCCGCGCCGATCGCCGGCTATGGGCTCGCGTGGGTCGGGCACTTCTTCTTCGAGCGCAACCGGCCCGCCACCTTCCGTCAGCCCTGGTACAGCCTGGCGGGCGACTGGGTGCTCTGGTGGCAGATCACGACCCGCAGGAGGTCTCTGTCCGGCCGCGAATGATCGCCCGGTCGGTGCCGACGGCGATCGCGAGAGTGGCCGCCCCCAGTGTCAGGTCGCGCGCCCGCCGGGCGAGGGAAGCGGCCACCGCCGCCGCCGGCGTGAGGCCGAACACCGCGCACGCGAGCACGTAGCTCGCCTCCTGCACGCCGGCCGCCGCCGGCACCATGAAGACGAAGGTCCTCAAGCCCGCGACGGCGGCGTCGATCACCAGCGCGCGGGCCGCGCTCACCGGGTGGCCGAGCAGGTCGAAGACCAGCCACAGCTCCGCGGCGCCGAGGAACCAACAGAGAAGGTGCAGCGCGAACCCCGACCCGAGCCGACTGCGGCGGCTGAGGATGTCATCGAGCACACTGCTGATGTCGCCCTCGGCGTGCATGCGCCGCAGCGAAGCCAACACCGGCCAGCGCTGCGAGACCCGGCGGATCACGCGCTGGAACGCCTCCCCGAGGCGCCGCCGTCCCAACACCGGGATCGCCACGGCGGCCGCGGTCAGCGCGAGCCCGATGGCGAGGGGCCGCATGAGGCCCGATCCCGGGGCGAGAGCGAGCAGGGTCAGCACGCCGGCGAGGACATAGGGCAGCTTGGCGCCGAGCTCCACCACCAGATCGGCGCTCATCGACAGCACGCCGCGAAGCGCCGCCGGTCCGCCGAGGCGCAGCGCGCGTACGCCGAGCACGAAGCCGCCGATCTGCGAGAAGGGCAGGGTCTCCGCCGCGGCGTCGCGCACCAGGCGCGCCCACATGAATCTTCGCGGGGAAGCGATCGGGACGTGGCCGGCCACCAGGCTCCAGGCGAGTCCCATGAGCGCCACGACCGGCAGGTGCGCGAGCACGATGATGAGCAGTCCCTGCAGGCGCAGCCCCTCGAGGGTGCGCACGACGGCGCCGGCACCGGCGTAGATCAGGGTGCCGGCCAGGACCGCCGCGCCGAGAATCAGGCCGACGGCCGCACGCCATCTCACCGCGTCAGTTCCGTGCGCTCGCGGGCGCGCGCGCCTTCGGCGGCCACTCGAGCTCGATACCGAACGTGTCCGTGTAGGGTTTGAATTGCGTGCGCAGCGCTTCGGGATCGAGCCCGAAGCTCGCCAGGTCGTAGCGCCGGGGCCGATGCCGGCGGTTGGAGCGGTTGCCGAGCCATTTGCGCATCCGCTGCGCGGCGTTGCCGCTCGATGCATGGCCGCCATGCCGGAAGAGGCGCGCCGCCGCCGTTTGCGGATCGGCGATGATCTCCCGGTAATGCAGATGGAGGATCGCAGGGGAAGCGGAGGCGGCCTCGATCATCCGCCGGGCGCCGTCCAGCCAGGAAGCGCAGACCTGTTGCCCGATCTCCGCCAGGTCGACGTGATGCGCGAAGGGCCGGCGCAGCACCTCCGTCAGCCGCGCGACCGAGGCCAGCACCGCGACCGGATCGCGGTGGATGAAAACCCAATGCGCATCCGGATAGACCGTGCGGATGTCATTCAGCGCAAAGACGTGGTCGGGGGATTTGAGGATCCACCGCCGCCCCGGCAGCTGCGCATCGAGATGCTGCAGGAAGCGCTTGTGGAATCGATACGCCTCGAGGTGACCGTGGCGCTGCAGCCAGCTCTGGTAGCTCGGGACGCGATAGACGCTGTCGTATCGCAGGCTCTGGAACACCTGCGCGGTGATGTCGGTGCACTCCTCCGGCTCCCCCGCCGCCACCTCGTGCAGTGAGTTGAGCTCCGGCGCGAGCAGACGCATCAGATAGAACTGCGCCTGCACTCGCGCGCGGTTCAAGCTCTCTCCCCACCGGCCGGCGGAGGAGGGATGCGGATGGACCAACCGCCAGGAGAGCGGCGCCGCGACCGCCGGATCGCGCACCAGCAGCCGATGGAGGAAGGTCGAGCCGCTGCGCGGCATGCCGGTGATGAAGACCGGCCGCTCGATGGGGCGGCGCAGCAGCTGCGGGCTCGCGCGCTCGCGCCGCTCGAACTCGAGCAGGTTGTGGAGGCTGCGCCGGATCTCGAACTTGACCGCGTTGCGCCCGAGGGCGTTGAGGTCGCTCTCCCCATTGCAGGAGGCGATCAGGCGCTGCAGGGGCTGCATGAACGAGCGGTCATCGAACCCCTGGCGCCCGGCGCGCTTGAGCGCCGCCGCGAGCATCGCCTCGGCTTCGAGCGGCCGCCCGCCGCCGCGGTCGGCCCGTCCCGGTCCATGAGTCCGCTCCTGTCTGCCCACCATTTCGCCTTTTGCCATGACTGCCACGCTGTGGCGGCGACGCGTCCGCCTCCGCTGAAGCGCTGCCGCCGCTCAATGGTTTGCGCTGCAAGAAAGCGGCCCGGCCCGCCACGGGCCGGGCGGCCTCGAGCCGCAGGTCACGAATTTACCTCAATCCGTACCATTGTGCTTTCGCGCACGAGCCCCCCGGGGTGGGCAGCCCGGTCAGTCGCCGACCGAGCTCAAGGCGCGCTCGATCCGCCGGTCGGGCACGAGCCAGGTGAGGGCGACGGCGGCATAGATGCCGAGCGAGACCTGCGGCCAGCGGCCGGCGAGCCCGATGGCGAGCAGGTAGAGGAGGGGCGAGAGCTTGCCCTTCCAGTCGCGGCCGATGGCGCGGCCGAGCAGCGAATCCCGGCCCTGCGCGCGGATGATGAGTCGTTGCAGAATCCAGTATGCAACCGCGGCCATGAGGAGGACGACACCGTACGAGCCAACAGGAATCGGGGCGAAGTGACTCGTGTCCATCCAGGCCATCGCGGCGGGAAAGAGCGAGAGCCAGAAGAGCAGGTGCAGGTTCGCCCACAGGATGGCTCCCGTCACCCGGGAGGAGGCATGCAGCATGTGGTGATGATTGCTCCAGTAGATGCCGAGATAGACGAAGCTCAGCACGTAGGTCAGAAACACCGGCGCGAGCGGCGCGAGCGCGGCCCAACTGCCGGCGCCCGGCACCTTCAGATCGAGCACCATGATCGTGATGATGATGGCGATCACGCCGTCGCTGAACGCTTCGACTCTGCTCTTGCCCATGGTAGAACCCCTGGATTGGCGTGCCCGCGAGAATGGCGACTCCCTCTACTGATAAGATAGCGCATGCGCATCGAGCTCGATTCCCTGGAGGCGCGCGTGATCGGCTGCATGCTCGAGAAGCAGATCACCACGCCCGATCAATATCCGCTGTCGCTCAACGCTCTGGTGAGCGCCTGCAACCAGAAGAGCAACCGCGATCCGGTGCTGAGCCTGGACGAGCCCGCGGTGCAGCGCACGCTCGATGCGCTCTCGCGCAGGCACCTGGTGCTCGAGAGATCGGGCTTCGGCAGCCGCGTGCCCAAGTACCAGCACCTCTTCTGCAATACCGAGTTCGGCAGCCTGAAGCTCTCGGCGCAGGAGCTCGCGATCCTCTGCGAGCTGCTGCTGCGCGGGCCCCAGACTCCGGGCGAGCTGCGCTCACGGGCCGCCCGCATGGCATCTTTCGCCGATGTGTCGGAAGTCGAAGCGGCGCTGCAGAGCCTGATCGCGCGCGAGTCCGGCCCCCTCGTCGCGAGACTCGCCCGCGAGCCCGGAAGGCGCGAGTCGCGCTACCTGCAGCTCTTCGGCGGCGAGCCGCCGCCGGAAGCCGCGGCGGACTCTGAGGCCGCGGAGGCCGCGGAGGCCGCTGAGATCGCGGGGGCTGCCGCCGGCAAGGTCGAAGACGGGGCGCTGGCGGATCGCGTGACCCGACTCGAGGAGGAAGTCCGCCGACTTCACGCCGAGCTCGCCGCGCTCAAGTCCGGATGATCCGTCTCAGATGAAGAAGTCCGGCAGCAGATCCTGCTCGCGCACATCCGCGACCCGGTAAGGCGCAAAATCCGTTACGCCTTCCTGGCGCAGCACGTCCTCATCGATGCAGAAGTGGCCCGAGAAGCTGCCCGAGCTGCGCGTGAGGATGGCGTGCGCCGCATCGGCCATGATCTGCGGCGAGCGGACCCTGCGCAGAGCCTCGGCGCCGGCTCCCTGCATCGCCACCTGCAGGGCTGCCGTCCCGATCACGGTGCGCGGCCAGAGCGCATTCACCGCGATTGCCCGCTCGCGCAGCTCGCCCGCCAACCCGAGCACGCACAGGCTCATGCCGAATTTCGCCAGCGAGTAGGCGAGGTGCGGCGCGAACCAGCGCTCCTCGATGTTGAGCGGCGGGCAGAGCGTCAGGATGTGCGGATTCGCCGCGCGCTCGAGATGGGGCAGACAGAGTTTCGAGCAGAGAAAGGTCCCCCGGACATTGACCTCGTGCATGAGATCGAAACGCCGCATGTCCGTGGCCGCCGTGCCGGTCAGGCTGATCGCGCTGGCGTTGTTGACCAGGATGTCGATGCCGCCGAGCTCCTGCGCGGTGCGCTCCACGGCGCGCGCCACCTGCTCCTCATCGCGAATGTCCACCTGCAGCGGCAGCGCGCGCCCGCCGGCCGCTTCGATTTCCGCCGCGGCGGTGAAGATCGTCCCCGGCAATTTCGGGTGCGGCTCGGCCGTCTTCGCCGCAACGGCGATGTTGGCGCCGTCTCTGGCGGCCCGAAGCGCAATGGCGAGCCCGATTCCCCGGCTCGCCCCGGTGATGAAGAGGGTGCGGCCTCTTAGGGTGGGACTCGCGGGAGCCGCGGGGGGTGCGGGGGATGCGGGTGCCATGACAGCGAGCCTCACGAGGAACGCATGATGTGGGTATCATTATCGTCGAGGAGCGCGTTCCCGAGGGGAAATCATGCCGGAAACTAAGTTCAGGGTTCGCCAGGCGGCGGTGCTCGGCGCCGGCGTGATGGGTGCGCAGATCGCGGCGCATCTGATCGCCGCGCGGGTGCCGACCCTCCTTTTCGACCTGCCGGCCAAGGAAGGGGACAAGAACGGCATCGTCCGTAAGGCGATCGAGGGGCTGAAGAAGCTGCAGCCCTCGCCGCTCGCCGGCGGGGAGACGGCGAGCTTCATCCAGGCCGCCAATTACGATGAGCATCTGGCGCTCCTCGGCGGGTGCGACCTCGTGATCGAGGCGATCGCCGAGCGCCTGGACTGGAAGATGGAGCTCTACCGCAAAGTCGCGCCGCATCTCGGGCCGAACGCCATCTTCGCGTCCAACACCTCGGGGTTGTCGATCGCCAAGCTCGCGCAGGCCTGTCCCCCGGCGCTGCGGCCGCGGTTCTGCGGCGTGCACTTCTTCAACCCGCCGCGCTACATGCACCTCGCGGAGATCATTCCCTGCGCCGAGACGCTCCCGCCGGTGCTCGAGGATCTCGAGCGCTTCCTCGTTACGACGCTCGGCAAGGGCGTCATCCGGGCCAAGGACACTCCCAACTTCGTCGCCAACCGCGTCGGTGTATTCTCGATGCTGGCGACGATCGAGAACGCCACGAAGCACGGTATCCGCTTCGACATCGTCGACGATCTGACGGGCCCGCGGCTCGGGCGGCCAAAATCCGCGACCTTCCGCACCGCCGACGTCGTGGGTCTCGACACCTTCGCCCACGTGGTGAGGACCATGCAGGAGGAGCTCCCGCAGGACCCGTGGCAGGGCCTCTTTCGCTCACCGCCCTGGCTCACGAAGCTCATCGAGGCCGGCGCGCTCGGCGCCAAGACGCGCAAGGGCATTTATCTCAAGAAGGGCAGCGATCTCGAGGTGCTCGACCCCGGCAGCGGCGGCTACATCGAGGCGAACGCCAAGGCGGATGCGAGCGTCACGGAGATCCTGAAGCTCGAGAACCCCACCGAGAAGCTCGAGCGCCTGCGCGCGAGCGGACACAGCCAGGCGCAGTTTCTCTGGGCCTGCTTGCGCGACACGTTTCATTACAGCGCCTATCACCTGAAGGACATCGCGCACTGCGCGCGCGACGTGGATCTCGCGATGCGCTGGGGCTTCGGCTGGAAGTTGGGTCCCTTCGAGACCTGGCAGGCAGCCGGGTGGGGGGCCGTGGCCGGCTGGATCGAGGAGGACATCGCGGCGGGCAAGACGCTCGCGAGCGTGCCGCTCCCGGCCTGGGCGCGGGAGCCGGGCCGCAAGGGGGTGCACTTCGCCGAGGGCTCTTACGATGCCGCGACCCAGACGCTCGTCGGCCGCTCGAGGCTCGATGTCTATCGGCGGCAGTTGTGGCCCGATACCGTGCTCGGAGAGGCGCGGGTCAAGCTCGGCGAGACGGTTTTCGAGAATGGCGGAGTGCGGGCGCTCACCAGCGGTGACGGCATTCTCGTCGTCTCCTTCAAGAGCAAAGCCCACTCGGTGAGCCCCGAGGTTCTCGAGGGGTTGAACCGCGCGATCGACCTCGCGGAAGAGCAGTTCAAGGGCCTCATCATCTGGCAGCCGGACGCGCCGTTCTCCGTCGGCGCCAACCTCGAGGCCCTGCGCCCGCAGCTCGCCGCCGGCGACTGGCGCAGCATCGAGGGCGTCATCGCGCTCTTCCAGAAGACCTCGATGCGCCTGCGTTACAGCCGAATTCCAACTGTCGCCGCCACGCAGGGATACGTGTTCGGCGGCGGCTGTGAGTTCGTGCTGCACTGCGACAGAGTGGTTGCGGCGCTCGAGTCCTACGTGGGCCTGGTGGAGGCGGGCGTGGGGCTCCTGCCGGCGGGCGGCGGCTGCAAGGAGCTGGCGCTGCGGGCCGCGCGCGAGAGCAAAGGGGATCTTTTCGCATCGCTCAAGGACTACTACCTGAGG
>DATNEU010000012.1:0-27038 GCA_035552895.1 Steroidobacteraceae bacterium | reverse complement strand
GCTCTTCCGCAAGGCGAACGGTGCCATCGGCCATGACTTTCACGGCACGCTCTCCTTCGCCTGGCCGCGCACGCCCCTTCAGTTCGGCACCGACACCCCGGGCCAACCTCTCTTCCCCTTGGGCTACGGCCTGCGCGATGCCAGCAACGGTAACCTGGGGAGGCTGCCCGAGCAGAGCGGCCTGTCCGCCTCTGCCGCCACCAGCGTCGATGTTTACTTTGCGGCCGGCCGGCCCGGGCCAGGTTGGCATTGGCTTGCGGCCAACGACATCACTCCCGTCGATGACGTGAAGCAGGAAGATGCGCGCGCCCTCCATTTCAACGGGCAGGGACCCTCCCTGGCTGGGCTGTCCGGCCACTCGCCCGTTGACCTCAGCCGCCAGACCAACGGCCAGCTGGCCCTCGGTTTTGACTATCGTCTGGATCTTGCGCCGAGCGCGCCCGTCAGTATCTCAATGGCGTGCGGACCGCGCTGCGCGGGGTCGATCGCCATCACCGCCGAATTGCGCCGTGCGCCGCTGGAGCGCTGGCAGCACCTGAAAATCCCGCTGGCGTGCTTTGCCCACGCCGGAGCAGACATGAGCCACATCACCATGCCATTTGGCATTGCGACCACCGGGAGGCTCGTGCTCAGCGTTGCCAACATCCGTCTGCAGAGCGGTATGACCGGTCTGCTGTCGTGTGCGCGCTGAGTGGCTGCTTGTTGCGTAATAGCAACGGTTGTTGTCTTGACACCGTCTCCGGCGCGGGCGTATTTTGATTATCAACTTTGAGGGGAGTTGCCATGTCGCATCGCAGAGAAAAACGAACCCGGCGGACCACCCGCCTTTTTAATGCCGGCCTGATGACAGCGCTGTCCGTGGAAATGCTGGCCACGGCCGCGCCGGCGGTCGCGCATGCCGGGAATCAGCCCGCCAAGACCGCGGATCCGCCGTCAAAGGCCACCGCCAAGCGGTCGCTCGCTCGACAGCTCGGGCTGGCATCGGCCTCCGCCCGCTCTTCTTCTGGCGCGACCATGACAGCGCTGCCATCCGTGCGCCAGGCACTCCGGCTCGCGGCGGCCGGTCCGGCCCAGGCCTCACCCACGTCCCCCGGGGGTGACACGGGCGGATCGGCCCCGCAGTTGCAGGAAGTCGTCGTCACCGGCTTCCGGCAGTCCCTGGAGAGCGCGCTCAACGCCCAGCGCCTCGCCGTACAGCCGATCGAGGCCGTGGCCCAGGAAGACCTGGGCAAAATGCCGGACCAGAACGTCGCCGAGTCCCTGCAGCGCCTGCCCGGCGTGCAGATCAATCGCGCCGTCGGCTTCGGCACGCAGGTCCTGGTCGAAGGCTTGAGCCAGAACGTCATCGTGCTGAACGGCGATGACTTCCTCACCGGCCGGGAGTTCTACACCTCGGGCGAGGCGGCCAACGGCGGCGCCGGAGGCAACTTCCAGTACAGCTCGCTGGAGAGCATCCCGAGCGAGGAAGTCAGCGGCATCGACGTGGAGCTGAATCCGACCGCCGCCGATCTCACCGGCGCGATCGGCGGCACGATCAACCTCAAGACCCAGGACCCGCTCGCCATGCCGCTCGGCCTGACCCTGGCCGGCAACGCGCGCGGTGTCTCTTCGGAGGGCGCGAGCGGCATCACGCCGAATGCCTCGCTGGTGGCCGCCTATAAGGTCAACAGCCGGTTCGCAATCGAGGCCAGCATCTCCTACGACAAGTACAACACCTTCGACAAGGAGTTCGAGGCCTACAACCGCAGTCCCTGGGTCACCACGAACTCCGCGCTGACGCCGCCCGCCAGCGGCGGGACCACCCTGGCGAACTACAGCACCATCGCGCAGAGCTACATCCTGCCGGAGCTGGCCTATACCAGCAACATCGCCGACAAGCGCTACGACGAGGGCGCAACCCTCGGCTTCGCCTGGCGAGTCACCGACTCCTTGAGCACGCAACTGCGGTGGTTCTACTCCGGCGAGCGTGATACCCAGATCAACTACTCCAACAAGATCTTCTTCAACGGCGCCGGCAACACGGCGTTCCCGATAACGGGAATCGATCCCGCCGATCCGTACAGGATCGACGGCAACGGTGTGGTGCAGAACGGCACTTTCACCGCCAACGGCGCGGAGACCGCGACCCTTTACCAGAACACGAGCGATCATGCCAACAACATCCAGTGGACCACCGACTTCGACGATGGCGGTCCGCTGACCGGCGATCTCGGGCTCTTCTACTCCAAGATGGCCTCGAACATGCAGGCCGCCCAGCAGGACATCGAGCACGGGCTGTATGAGACCTCCGCGGGCGCGCCGGCCAGTCCTGGGGCCCCCGGCTGCAACAACGGCGGCGCCGTCTGCGGCACGGACCCGAATGCCAGCCCCGGGTACAACTTCACCTACACCAATGGCGGCGACTCCGGGCTTCCCACCGTCTCCTATCCGAGCAACGTCCTCAACAATCCGGCCTGGACGACCTTCAAGTCCGCGTGGGCGTGGGCGAACCTCGGCTCCGAGGAGCTCAAGGCCATCAAGCTCGACCTGCACTGGAAGCCGGCCAACCTCCAGGACACCACGATCTCGGCCGGTGCCCGCTACGGTACGAATGACGTCGGCGAGATCTTCGGGCGCTACCTGATCAACGGGGACGTCATCGGCATCCAGCCGGGTTGTGCCACCTGCAGCACCTGGCTCTACTACCAGGATCCGGGATACAGCAAGCCCAACATTCCGTTCTCGACGGGCGCGAGCGCCCCCGGCCTCATGCAGACGGTGAACAACTTCGCCTCGGGTCCGATCATCGTCAAAAATCCCTACACCAGCGGCATGACCAACCCGTCGACGTTCCTCGATACGATATGGAACGGAGCCGGGGTGCCGAACGACACGGAGCGGTTCTTCGAGGACACGCTGAGCTCCTATTCGATCGACTACAAGACGACCTCGTCCTACCTCATGGGAGACATCGGCGGCCCGGCGGACCACTACCACATCAACTTCGGCGTGCGCGTGGTCAACACGAAGATCACGATCGACGGCGCCGAGCAGGCCCCGGTCCCGGCGTATTACGGAACCGCCTCGTGGAACGGGGTGAACTCCAACAACGTTCCCATCCAGACCGTGCAGAGCTACACGGATGTGCTGCCGACGTTCAACTTCACGCTGGACCTGACGTCCACCCAGCAATTGCGGTTGAGCGCGGCGCGGGTCACGGCGCCGGTGAATCTGGCGCAGCTCGGCGTCGGCGAGTCGTACAACTTCACTCGCTCCGGCTCGGGCACCTCCTTCATATTCGCCGGCGGCAGCGGCGGCAACCCGAATCTGCAGCCGTACCGGGCCGACCAGTTCCTGCTGGGATACTTCGACTACTTCGCTCCCGGCGCCGTGGCCGAGGTCCAGGGCTTCTACAAGCAGGTCGACAGCTTCCCCTACGTTGCGAACGTCGCGACGACCGTGGGCGGCAACACCGCGAACGTGCAGCAGCCGGTCAACGGCGATGGCGGTGACATCTATGGCGTCATTCTGGCGGCGGAATACCCGTTCCGCGGCGTCCTTGATGGCTTCGGGGTGGACCTCAACTACACCTTGTCGAAGTCGGAAATGAGCCTCAATGTGCCGCTCACGTTCAGCAACAGCATCCCGTTCCCCGGCGTGTCGGAAAACTCCCTGGCAGCCACGCTGTATTACCAGCGCTTCGGGTTCTCCGGCCGCCTGTCGTACACTTATCGCGACAAGGCGATCAGCAACAACGTGGAAGGCTCCACCTTCAGCATCGACGGGCCCGGCGGCAAGCCGCAGACGCTGGAGGTATGGCAGGCCCCGTACTCGGAGCTCGACGCCCAGGTGGGATACGACTTCAACAGGCACTTCGGCATAATCCTGTCGGCGTCGAATCTGACGAATTCAGCGACACATGACTATCTGCAGTGGCCCAACCTGCCATTGACGTACGACAACTGGGGCCGGCGCTTCTTCTTCGGGGTGAAGTTCCGCAATTGAGGACGACGTGACCGACGACAAGCGCATCCGTACGATCGCCGTCGTCGGTGGCGGCACCGCCGGGTGGCTCGCGGCCAGCGTGCTGGCACGGGCCCTTCCGGCGGGGCCGTCGATCACGGTGATCGAATCGCCCGAGGTCGGCACGGTCGGGGTGGGGGAGGCGACGATCCCGCCCTTCATGGAGCTGCTGCGGTTCCTCGACATCGATGAGGCGGACTTCGTCCGTCGGACCGGCGCCACCTACAAGCTCGGCATCCGCTATCGGGATTGGCGGCGGATCGGGCACCTGTACTGGCACCCCTTCGGCACTTTCGGCACCACTATCGATCGACGTCCCTTCTATCATCACTGGCAGAAGGCGAAGGCCGCGGGACGGGCGCCTCGGGTCATCGACTACAGTCTTTGCGCGGCGCTCGGGACCGAGCGCAAGTTCCGCTTTCCTGCACCGGCATCCCGGGGCTCGGCGGCGGGCGTTCGCTACGCATTGCATTTCGATGCGGGGCTGGTCGCCGGCTACCTGCGCGAGCAGGCGCTGAAGCGCGGCGTCACCCGCCTGCAGCGGACGGTGGTCACGGCCACGCAGCGCGCGGACGGATTCCTGGAGGAGCTCGTATTCGCCGACGGGGGGCGGCTCACCGCTGATCTTTACATCGATTGCAGCGGGTTTCGTGGGGTCCTGATCGAGCAGATCCTCGAAACGGGCTATATCGATTGGGGAGATCATCTGCCGTGCGATCGCGCCGTGGCGGTTCCGACCGCTGTTTCGGGTCCACGGCCGCCCTATACCGAGGCATCCGCGCGGCCCGCGGGCTGGCACTGGCGCATTCCGCTGCAGCACCGCATCGGCAACGGCTATGTCTATTCCAGCCGGCATGCGAGCGATGCCGCGGCGCTCGAGGATCTGCTCGCGCAGATCGGTGATCCGATCGCCGAGCCGCGGCTGCTGCGATTCACGGCCGGCCGGCGGCGCCGCTTCTGGAGCCGCAACTGCGTCGCGCTCGGCCTCGCCTCCGGATTCCTGGAGCCTCTGGAGTCGACCAGCATTCAGCTTATGGTGAGCGGACTCTACAATCTCCTCGATCACTTTCCCGACCGCCACTTCGACCAGGCCAACGTCGACTCCTACAACGCGGAGCTCGCCGAGGAGATGGAGCGCATCCGCGACTTCCTGGTGCTGCACTACTGTCTCACCCAGCGGGACGATGCGCCTTTCTGGCAGGAGCGCCGCGCGGCGCGGCTACCGCAGAGCCTGGTGGAGCGCATAGACCTCTATCGCGGGACCGGCCGCATCCGTCCGGGCCCGCGGGAGCTTTTCACGGATCTCTCCTGGTTCTTCATCCTCGAGGGACTGGGGCTGGAGCCGGCCTCCCTCGACCCGCTCATCGATGAGGCGGCATTGGCGCGCGCCTGGCCGGTGATGCTGGCCCTGCGCGCGGATGTCGAGCGTGAGATGCGCGCGGCGCCCACGCATGACAGCCACTTCGCGTCCGGCGGCTCAGCCTCGCCAGCTCCCGCAGCGTCGCGAAAGACTGGCTGAGCGGCCCGACAGCCGCTCGTCAGGCTCGCCTGGACGATGCGGCAGCGATCGAGCCACGCATCACCAGCGCGAGCTCGAGGCGCGGGCGCGGGATCGGCTGCGGCCAGCCGCGCCGGTGCGGCCGATGCTGGATGATGAGGTCCGCCGCCAGGCGCGCGATCTCCCGCACCGGCTGGCGCACCGTGGCGAGCTGCGGCCAGATCATGCTGGCGACCGGCGCGTCGTCGAAGCCGGCGACCGAGAGCTCGCCGGGCAGCTCGAGTCCGATCTGTCGCGCGACGCAGGCCGCCGCCGCCGCCATGTCGTCGTTGCTGGCGAAGATGGCCGTCGGCCGCCAGCGCGCAGCGAGTATGCGCCGCGCGCATTCCAGGCCGTCGGCGAATTCGAAGTTGCCGGTTTGCACCAGTTCCGGATCGATGCTCACGGCGCGCGCATGCATCGCATCCGCGAAGCCCAGGTAGCGCTGCTCGGTCGCGCGGTGGCCGGGAGGGCCCAGCATGAAGCCTATGCGGCGATGGCCGTGCTCGAGCAGTTGCACGGTCATCTGGCGCGCTGCCGCGCGATCGTCGGTGTCGACCGAGGGCGAATCGACCGGCTCGCGCATCGGGGCGATGTGCACTGCCGGCACGCCCGCCTCGGCGAGCGCCGCGCGGACCACGGGGTGGTCGCTCAGCGGCGGCAGCAGAATGGCCCCTTCGAGGCGTAATTGGCGCACGAGCATGCTCACGTCCCGTGGCATCTCCTTGCTTGCGATGTCGAGCGGCTGCACCATCAGGTGCAGGTCCGATTCGCGGCAGCGCTGCACGGCGCCGGTCTGGAACTCATTGAGGTAGTCGCCCGGCTTGTCGTAGAAGAGACCGATCAGGAACGAGCGGGCGCCGGCGAGGCCCCGCGCGTTGAGGTTTGGCTGGTAATCGAGCTGCCGGATGGCATCCAGGATGCGAGCGCGCGTCTCAACCCGCACTCCCCGCTCGTTGTTGATCACGCGGGAGACCGTCTTCGGCGACACCCGGGCGCGGTCCGCGACCATCTGGATCGTCGCGGGTCCCCGCCGTGCAGTCATCTCTTTGCTCATCGCGGTACGATAAAACAAATGTCATCGCTGTCAACCGGCGCATCCCCTCTCGACCTGCTCGTCGTGCTGGTCTGCGCCGGAGGCATCGTGGGGCTCGGACTCGCCGTCTCGCGCCGCACGTTCCGTATCCCCGCCCCTCTGGCGCGGGCAGAGGAATATTTTCTGGCCTCGCGCGCCTCGCGCTGGCCGGCGATCGGGCTCGCGCTCTTCGCCTCCAACATCTCCTCGACCGCGATCGTCGGCCTCGCGGGCGCGGCCTATGTCATGGGCATCTCGGTCTACGACTACGAATGGTCGGCGGGGGTCGTCCTCGTCTTTTACTGCGTATTCCTGCTGCCGTTCGTGCTGCGCAGCCGCGCCTACACCATGCCGGAGTTTCTCGAGCGCCGTTACGATGCGCGGGCGCGTCTTTATTTCGCGGCTCTCAACGTCTTCCTCAACGTATTCGTGGATGCGGCAGCGGCGCTTTATTGCGGCGCGCTCGTGTGCCGGATGCTGCTGCCGGGCCTGCCGCTCTGGACGATCGTGGCGGCGCTGGCCGGCGCCGCCGGCCTCTACACGCTGGTGGGCGGTCTGCGCGCAGTGATCTATACCGAGGCGGTGCAGGCGATCCTGCTGGTCGCCGGCGCCGTCACCATCTCGGTCGCCGCCTTCATGCACGCGGGCGGTTGGCACGCGGTCGTGCACGCGGTCGATCCGGCAAAGCTGTCATTGATCCGGCCCGCCGCCGACCGCGGCGTCCCCTGGCCGGGGCTCGTGTTCGGCATCCCGGTGCTGGGCCTCTACTACTGGTGCACCAATCAGTACATGGTGCAGCAGACGCTGTCGGCGCGGAGCCTGGATGACGGGCGAGGCGGCGCGCTCTTCGCCGGTCTGCTGAAGCTGAGCGTGCTCTTCCTGCTGGTCCTGCCCGGCACCTGCGCGATCGTGCTCTTCCCGCACCTGCAGCGCCCCGACCTGGTGTATCCGACGCTCATGCTGCGCCTGCTGCCCGAGGGACTCCTGGGGCTCGTCGCCGCCGCGTTCGTGGCCGCCACCATGGCCACGGTCGCCTCGACCCTGAATTCCGCCTCCACGATCATCACCATGGATGTCGTGAAGCGGATCGTGCCCGGACTGTCGGAAACGCAGGTCGTGCGCATCGGTCGCAGGAGCATGGCCGTGCTGCTCCTCGTGGCGATGCTGTGGGCGCCGCAGCTGCAGCGGTTCGGGACTCTTTGGCAATACCTGCAGGCGATGCTGGCCTACGCCACCCCGCCCATCGTTGCGCTGGTTCTGACCGGCGCCTTCTGGCGCGGTGCCAACGCCGCCGGCGCGGCAGCGACGCTGGTCTTGGGTACGGCCGCCGGGGCGGCGCTCTTCGTCCTGAATGTGCCGCTGCATCTCCTGCATCTGCATTTTCTGTACGTCGCGCCGCTCCTCTTGGGCTTGGACACCGCGATTCTGCTCATCGTCAGCCGGTGGAGCGCCGCGCCGGCCTCCGCGATCGGCTCGGGGCTCGTCTGGACGCCCGCGCACTACCGCGCGGAGACGGAACGCCTGCGAACCGTCCCGCTCTGGCGCAATTACCGCGTGCAGGCCACGGCGCTGTTGATCCTGACGGCGATCGTGGTGGTCATTTTCAGATAGCGGAATCCGCGCGCGCGGTCATTCCTGCGCCCCGGCCCCAACTGCCACCCACGCGAGGTCCGCGTTGGAAACGGAGTCCAATTTGAACGCGCGCGCGGCGGCCGTCATGCGCGTCAGTGCCTGCGCAAGCGGCATCGGCGGCTTGCTATCGCCCTTCTTGGACTTGTGGAAGCGTACCGGGTTGATGCGCGCGACGACGTAATTGCGCAAATAGGGCGACTTGAAGCCGCGCTGTTGCAGCGCGGCGATGATTTTCTTCACCTGAGTATCGATATCCAGTAGCCGCGCGGCATGGTCCTCCCGCTCGCGCAGGCTGGCCGCCAGCGGCCGCTCGCTGAACCGGTCCACCTTCTTCAGTAACGCGCTGTAGGCCCCCCCGGCGAAGCGCGACGAGCGCTCGTAGACGACTCCCAGGGTCAACAGCTCCGGCGCCTCGAACTCCGCCGCCAGCGACGACTCGCTGCCGGCCTTCTGCCTCTTGGCGAGGCTGCGTGCCATGCGGATCACCTCGAGACTCCGGTCGCGCAGGTTGTGCGCCTTCTCGGTGTTGAGCGCCAGGATCCGGTACGCCAGCGCCTCGTCCGGTGAAATGAGCGCCGTGATCTGCCTCAACCCGAGTACCTTCGCCGCCGCGAGGCGGTGCCGGCCGTTCGGCGTCCAGAGCTTCCCATCTTCGCCGCGCACCACGATCAGCGGGTCGAGAAACGCCGCCGTCTCGCCGATCTTCTCGGCCAGACGCTTGGCATGTGTGGGGGAGAGATCGCGCTGGAAGGGTGTGGGCTGCACTGCCGCGAGCGGTAGGCACGCGATCAGCAGCGGCCGGCCGCCCATGGGCTCATGATAGGCGCCGATCGGCGCGCCGCCGGCCTCGCGCACCAGTGCCACCAGCTCCGCGACCTCGGGGCTGTCGATCGCAACGGCGACCTGCGATGCCTCCAGGCCGCGCGCCTCTGCTCCTGGAGCGAGCTTGCCCCGGGTGCGCTTGCTCCTGGATGGGGTTCGTGTCGCCGAAGTTTTCTTGCGGGCTGCCATGCGCGCTACGGTGCACAATACTGCGCCTGGCTGCAAGTGGCCGGACGGGCCGCAGCCCACCTTCAGGTCCCACCCGCTATGGATGTAGCTTCCCCCTCAGCGCGCGCGCCGCCCGGCATTCTGCCGGCGCAACGCATCGATTCCCAGGGACGCGCCCACGTCGATTTCCGCGCGGTGCTCGCGCTCGCCCTGCCGCTGATGGCCAACAGCGCGGTGCAGATCATCCTCAATCTCACCGACATGTGGTTCGTGGGGCACATCTCGACTGCGGCGCTGGCCGCAGTGGGCGCAGTGCAATGGATGATACTCGCGGTCGTTTTCGTCCTGGGCGGCGCCGGTATGGCGGTGCAGACGCTCGCCGCGCACGCCCATGGTGCTCGGCGTTATCGACGCGCGGCGCAGGCTGCCTGGACCGCGCTCTGGCTGACCGTCTGTGTCGCTCCCGTCTTCATTGCGTTAGGCGCTGCCGGAAAGGAAATCCTCGCGCCTTTCGGCTTCGATCCCCGAGTCGCGAGCCTGGCGCAGGAGTTCTGGTTCCCGCGCATCGGCGGCGCATCGTTCGGCGTGGCCGCCTTTGCGATGATCGGCTTCTTCAACGGCATCGGCCGGCCGCGAGTGAGCTTTCTGGTGGCGGTCGCGACGGCCATCGCCAACGCGATATTCAACGACCTCTTCATTTTTGGACTCGGCTGGGGTGTCGCCGGATCGGCCTGGGCCAGCAACGTGGCGCAAGCTGTTGGCTTTGCGATCGCGTTCGTCCTTTTCCTCCGGGTGCCGTTTCGGGAGTCTCACCAGTCCCACCTGGCGTGGCGGCCGCGAAAGCGCCTGTTTCGCGAGCAGATCCGTCTCGGCGTGCCGATGGGCATGATGCCCGCCGCCGACGTGCTCGGGTTCTCCATCTTTCAGATGATGGAGGTGCGTTACGGCACCGTCGCTGGCGCGGCCACGCAGATGGTGTCGGTCCTCACCTCGATCGCGTACATGCCCGGCATCGGCATCGCGACGGCCGCCACCACGCTCGTCGGCCAGTCGATCGGCGCCGGCGACCGGGAGTGGGCGATGCGCCTCGGCACCCGCGTCATCCTCCTGGCCGCGCTCGTGATGGGGGGTATCGGATTCGCGCTCGCGGCCGCCGGTCCCTGGCTGCTGCCATTGTTCACCGGATCGGACGATCGCAATGCCGCCGCCGCGGCGGGATTGGGGATCTCCCTGCTCTGGCTCGCCGCGGCCTATCAGTTCTTCGATGGTTTGAATCTCGGCAGCAGCATGTGTCTGCGCGGCGCCGGGGATGTCAGGGTGCCGGTCGCGCTGGTCTTCCCGGTCTGCTGGCTCGTGTTCCTGCCGCTCGCGCACATCCTGACGTTCGCCCCCGGCCAGGGTTGGTTTCACTTCCTGCCGCAGTTGGGTTATGGCGCGGCGGGCGGCTGGACGGCGGTGGTCTTCTACGTCATCCTGCTCGGCACGACGCTCTTTCTGCGCTGGCGCTCGCGTGCCTGGCAGCGCATCAGGATCTCGGGTTGATGTTGATGGGTCACGCGCCGCGAGACTTGGGCCGACGCACGACGCGCACCTTCCCGCTGCCGCCGCCGCCGCAGAAGAAACGCTCGCCCCCGTCGGATTCCAGCCCGGACACGCCCGTGCCGGAGGGCATGTCGATCTGGTCCATGACCTCTCCGGTCCGCGGATCGACTCGCCGCAGCTCGCTCTGGTCGCCCTCCCAGGTCGCATGCCAGAGCTCGCCGTCCACCCAGGTCACGCCGGTAACGAACCGGTTCGACTCGATGGTGCGCAGGATCGCTCCCGTATCCGGGTCGATCTGATGGATCCTGCGACTGCGGTACTGTCCGACCCAGAGTGTTCCTTCCGCCCAGGCGAGCCCTGAATCCCCGCCGCCGCCTGGCGCGGGGATGGTGGCGAGCACGAGTCCCGTGTCGGGATCGATCTTGCGAATGCGGTCCTCGGCGATCTGGAAGAGATGACGGCCATCGAATGCCGTTCCGGCATGTGCGGGGACGGCGATCGAGCGCAGCAATCTGCCGCTCTGCGGGTCCAGGGCGTTCAACTTGCCGCCGGCGGCACACCAGACATTCCGGCCGTCGTAGGTGACTCCGCCGATGAGGGTGGAGCCTTCGAACGGCTCGTACTCTTCGATGACATCGGCGGTTCTTCTGCTCATGGTCGCGCTCGCTGCTGATGTTGGATGAACGATCGGTGAGGGCAATCCTAGTCCAGAGGAAGGGGGGGCGGGAGTAACAAGCTCGTCGCGAATCCGGGCACGGGCGGCACCAGCCAGCGGCGGGCCCGGCCGCGCCCGAACGACTGCACCTTGCCCGCCGCCGCCAGCGACTCGAGGGCGCGCTGCACGGTACGCTGGCTCGCGCGTAGCCCGAGTGCCAGCGCGGAGGTCGACCACGACTCACCGTCAGCCAGGAACGCGAGCAGCGCCGCATGTCGCTCCTCGACGGGCTGCGCGAGCACGACAACCTCCCGCCCATCGTTGGGTACCAGCAGAAATCCCCGCTCGGTCGCGGTAATCTCGGCGAGCGGGCGCAGCACCGCCCGCAGCCGTGCGATTTCGACTCGCAGCCGCGCGCGGTGCGAGTCGTCGGCCAGCCTCAATCGGAAGACCCGCGCCACCAACGCGTCCCGCGGCGCATCGCCCGGCCAAGCCTCACCGAGGAGGCGGGCAAGCGCGAACAACACGGGCCGGGTTGCCAGTGAGACCACTTTGCCGTCACTGCGCATGCCGTGCCGGCAGGCGTCCACCACGAGCGCCCCGGAGCCGAACAGCGCCTCAACTTCCTCCAGCACGACGAGCCGCTCCCTGCCGCGCGCAATCAGCCGGCCCACGGGCGCGCTCAACATGTCAACCGCGCTCTCGACCTCCGCGGCGAGCGCCGGGATGCCGGCCCGGCGGGCGGCATCCACCGCGCGGGCGAGCGCGTCACGTGCCGCTTTCGCGCGGATCCGCCGCATGGCCATGCCGGCGAGCAGCAGCTCGTACGCCGCCTGCGAGGCATTCGGCAGCGGCGTGGGGTCCACGTCGGCGAGCAGACTCTCGGCCCGGTCGAGCTTTCCGGCGAGCAGCAGGTGTCGCGCTTCCAGATACCGCGCATGCGCCGCATTGATCCGGTCGCCGTGCGCCTCGAGTGTCGTCCGCGCGGTCGCCAGCGCCTTCGCGGCCCAACCCAGGTCCCGGGAGGCGAGCGCGACTTCCGCCTCGGCGACCACGCAGCGGGCTCGGGCGACGACCTCTCGCGGACCGAACGCCCGCGCGGCGCTGCGCAGCAGGGTCCTCGCCCTGGCGTGCTCGCCGAGCTGCGCCATCGCGATGCCCCGCAGCGCCAGGGCCGGCGCGTCCTCGCGCAGCGCGACCCGCTGCAACGCGCCCAGCGGATCCCCCGCCGCCAGCGCGCGGGCGGCGGCCGTGATCAGCGAGTCCATCCGAATCCCGTCATCTTTGTAACTCTCAGGTCCCGCGGCCGCTCGCTAGCATTATCTCACGACTCACCACCACCCCGAGGAGACGATCATGAACGCAGTGACGGCAACCCAACCCAGGCACCCCATCGGGACCCGCGAGGAATGGCTCGCGGCGCGTCTGGAGCTGCTCGAAGCGGAAAAGGAGCTCACGCGTCTCAGCGACGAGCTGGCGCAGCAGCGGCAGGCTCTGCCCTGGGTGCGCATCGACAAGCCCTATCGGTTCGAGGCCGATGAGGGAAGCGCTTCGCTCGCGGACCTCTTTCGCGGCCGCTCGCAGCTCCTCGTCTATCACTTCATGTTCGGACCCGACTATGCCGCCGGATGTCCGTCGTGCTCCATGATCGCGGATGGATTCAACGGCTTCGCCGTTCATCTGGCGAACCACGACGTCACGCTTTGCGCCGTGTCCCGGGCGCCGCTGCCGAAGCTGCAGCAGTACAAGCGCCGAATGGGCTGGACCTTCCCCTGGGCGTCCTCGTTCGGCACCGATTTCAATTTCGATTTCAACATCGCGATCACCGAGGCGCAGCAGCGCGCCGGCGATACCGAATATAACTACAAGCGCGGCGCGCACCCGATGGATCGCGCATCGGTGCCGCCGCCCGTCGCGCAGTTTGCGGCCTCGTGCGGCACCGACGCCAACACGTATCGGCGCGACCGGCCCGGCATGAGCGCGTTCGTGCTGGAAGGCGGCGTCGTCTATCACACCTACTCGACATATGCGCGCGGACTGGACGGCCTCTGGGGCGCCTATCAGTGGCTCGACCGCGCCCCGCTGGGACGCAACGAGCAGGGTCCGTGGTGGCATCGCCACGACGAGTACGGCGAGCGCTGAGGCGAGCCATGGACGCCCTGTCGATGTCCGGCGGTGCAACGATGTCGATGATATGGATGCCGATGTGCGGCCAGGGTTGGATCGCTGCCGCGGCCTCGTTCCTCGGCACGTGGATCGTGATGATGGCGGCGATGATGCTGCCATCGCTGGCCCCCGTGTTGTGGCGCCATCGCCGGATCATCGGCAGGGCGGGGGAGTGGCCGCCCGTCCTGCAGGGCCTGCTGCTGGCGGGCGGCTATTTCCTCATCTGGACCGCTCTCGGCGCCGCGGTCTATCCGCTGGGCGCTGCAACGGTAAGGGTCGCGATGCATTACCCGGCGCTGGAGCGCGCCGTGCCGGCCGCCACCGGTTTGGTCGTGCTGCTCGCAGGCGTGCTCCAGCTCAGCTCATGGAAGGCTCGCCATCTGGGCTGCTGTCGCGTTGCGGGTCACCTCGAGAAGGCGGCCTGCGGCCATGCTTCCACAGCCAGCGCTCTCGCCGCGTGGCGGCAGGGCCTGCGTCTCGGACTGGATTGCAGCCAGTGCTGCGCGGGCCTCACGCTGGCCCTATTGGTCACCGGAATCATGAGCTGGCCCGCGATGCTGGCAACCACGGCGGCCATCAACCTGGAGCGCCTCGCGCCCGCGGGTGAGCGCATCGCCCGGATCACCGGGGTCTTGGTGCTCGGCGCGGGGCTGTTTCTGACAGCCCGCGCCATGGGCATCTGACAGGGCCCGCGCGTCCCGTCCGATCCCGGGGCTACCGCGGGCCCTTGCGCGGCGCAGTCCCGCTCGGCTTCGTCGATTGGTTGTACGGATCGTACCCCCTGCCCGGGTCGCGATCGGACTGGATGCGAAGCTCCTCTTCTTCCTTCCCCTCGACCTTCAGTTGCGGCGTCTCCAACTTCTTCAGCAGGCGCGAAGTGCTCTCGAGAGCGTGTCGTCCCGTATCCTTGATCCAGTCCCACACCGCATTCCCCCGCTCGTCGTGGCGGACGCGGCCCGAAGTCACGGGCTCGTCGCGGGGCGCGGCCGGCTGCGGCGCACGGGAGGTCCCGCCCGGGGCGGGTGACTTGACAGGGCCGGAGGGACCGGCCGCCGACCCACGCGGCGGCGCGGAAGTCGGCTTCGATCGCTGGGGAGGCTCCATGATGCGGCCACTCGACGCCTGGATACGCCTGCTCGAAGCATATCGGAGTTCCGAGAGTCGCACTACGCGCCATAATACGACGCCCGCGTCCAAGGTCTTTCGACGGGAGCTCGTATGAAGCGTCGTTTGGCTTTCATCTGCCTGCCGGCCGCACTGCTTGCGCTGGCCTCGCTCGGGGCCTCGGCGGGTCCCAGGCCGGTCGGCCTGACCGACTTGCGCATGCTTCTGCACATCGCGTCCCCCCGATTCTCGCCGGACGGCAAGCAGATAGCCTTTCTCACCGTCCGCCAGGATTTTGTCCATGACCGTTACGACGCGACATTGCAGGTGATTCCCACCGCCGGCGGCGAGACCCGCACGGTGGTGGAAGGGATGCGCGACCTCGGCATGCCGCGCTGGGCGCCGGACGGCGACACTCTCGCTTTCACCGCCGAGGTGGGTGACCGGAAGCCCCAGATCTATACCGTGCCGGCCGCCGGCGGCACGCCAACGGAGATCAGCGACGCCCCCAACGGGGTAGAGCAGTATGCGTGGAGCCCGGATGGAACCACGATCGCGTACGTCACCCCGGACGACTCGCCGCTCAGCGCGAAGGATCGCCGCACCCATCACGACCTCTTCACCATTCACGATGACGACTATCTCGTGGATGAGCCTCCCGTCCCCTCACACATCTGGCTGCTCACGGTCAAGACCGGCAAGGCGCGTCAACTCACCTACGGCACCACGAGCGTGCTCGAGACTCCGCCGCCCATCACGCCATCCGGCGGAGGCATATCCTCTCCGTCCTGGTCGGCGGACGGCCACTGGATCGTGTACACCCGTCAGGCGAATGCCAACGACAGCGATTCGGATCGCACCACCGTCGTCGCAGTAGAGGCCGTGAGCGGTCAGGAACATCCGCTCACCGCGCATTCCACCTACGAATATGCGCCGCGCTTCGCGCCGCAGGGCGACGAGGTGGCCTATCTCTACGAGCATGGGCCTGACGCTGTCAGCGACATGGATCTGTTCGTCACCTCGCCGCAAGGGGGCTCCGCTCGCGACATCAGTGCCGGCCTGGACCGCGATGTCCTCGGCGACTTCGCCTGGCTGCCCGACGACCAGGGTGTCGTGGTGATGGCCGACGATCACGTGGGCAGCAAGCTCTACGTTCAGCCTCTGCGCGGGCGCGGCCATGCACTCGATATCGGCTCGCTCAATCCATTGGAAATGACAGCATCGGCGAGCGGTGCTCTGGCCGTCGTTGCGGACAGCGCCACGCAGGCACCCGAGCTCTATCTGCTGAGTGACCTGCGGAGCGCTCCGGTGCGCCTGACTCACGTCAACAGCAGCTTTGCCGCCTATGCTTATCCCAAGAGCGTGGAGGTGCAGTGGAAGGCGCCCGACGGCCAGCAGAACGACGGCATACTGACCTACCCGAACGGATATCAGTCCGGCAAACGCTACCCGCTCGTGGTCTTCAGCCATGGCGGTCCCGAGGCCGCCTCCAGCGAGGACTTCGATCTCGACGAGATCGGGCCGCTGCGCCTCCTGTTCGCGGCCCGGGGCGATCTCGTCTTCGAGCCCAACTATCGCGGCAGCGACAACTTGGGCAACGCGCACCTGCACGCGATCTTCCGCGATCCGGGCAACGGCCCGGACAGCGATGTGATCGCCGGCATCAGGATGTTGGAAAAGGAGGGCATCGTCGATGCCTCGCGCATCGCCGCGGCCGGCCATTCGTACGGCGGTTACATGACGGCATGGCTGGTCTCGCACCAGCACTTCTGGCGCTGCGCGGTAGTGGCCGACGGCGCGCTGGACTGGACGGAGGAGTACGAGTTTTCCGGCTCCGGCAACCTCGCCTGGACGCGCGATTCCCTGGGCGGCAGCCCCTGGGACAAGCAGAGCGCCGACCTCTACCGCACCGGATCTCCGATCACCTATGCCGGCGACATCACCACGCCGACGCTGATCCTTTCCGGCACCGATGACGTCACGGTGCCGATCACCGAATCATTCGCGCTCTATCACGCGCTGAGCAGCCGCGGCATCCCGGTGAAGTTCATCGGCATCCCCGGCGCCCATCATTCGCCGCAGGATCCGGTGCACCGGGAGCTGTATTACCGCGCCATCGATGAATGGGTAGCGGCGCACCTCGGCTCGCGCTAGCGAGGTCACTCCGTGTTGACGCTCCTTTTCTGGGTCATCCTCTTCGTCCTCTGCTGGCCGCTCGCCCTGCTGGCGCTCGTTCTTTGGCCGATCGTATGGCTGCTGTCGCTGCCGTTTCGGGTGCTCGGGATCGCGGTGGAGGGGGTGTTCGGGCTGCTGCGCGCCATTCTCTTCCTGCCGGCCCGGGTGCTCGGCGGCAGGCTGTAGATCAGGGGAGGTAGCGAAGCGGCGTCGGCCGGTACGACGATGGGAACAGGCGCTGCAGGCTCCCGAGCTTCGGCAGGTCGTTGACCTCGATGTACTCGAGGTCTGGATTTTTGATCATGAAGTCCTGTTGGTCGAGCCCGACCGGATTGAACGTGGTGAACGCATCGACGTGAGTCACGATGGGCTTGGGGAAGACCTTGGCGCGCTCGAGCTGTGCGATGTACGCCTGTGCGATCCGGCGCTGCTCGGGGTTCATGTAGAAGATATCCGAGCGATACCCGCGGCCTACGTCCGGACCCTGGCGGTCGAGCTGCGTGGGATCGTGCACCACGGAAAAGAAGATCTGCAGCAGCCGGCCGTAGCTGATCACCTTGGGGTCGAAGGTGATCATGACCGACTCGGCGCCGCCGTCATCGTCGCTGTGCCCAGCGGAGAATCCCGCGACGATGCTGGTGATGCCCTGGATGTGCTCGAAGATGCCCTGCGTTCCCCAGTAACAGCCGCCGGCCAGATCCGCCGTCTGCAGATGGCTGGAGCGGAGGGGTGTGCTCACCGCGGGCGGCGGAATCACCGTCGGGGGAGATTCCTGGCCCCATGCCGCGGTCGCCATGAGGAGGCCAAGCGCCAGCGATCGCGCAACGATGAGCTTCATGTTCATGGCTGAAACCTCCGCCTCAATCGCTCCGATACGTCTCCAAGGATACCCGACCGCCGCCTTCCTCGACATCTAGCCTGAATTCAATCGGCCGGCAACACACCTGGCAATCTTCGATGTAGCGGGTCGAGCCCGAGCTTGGATCGACCAAGGTGTCGAAGGGTTCCCCGCAGTAAGGACATTGCACGGTCCGTACCTGCGCGACCTCCGATCCGGCGGCTCGATCGCCTCCCGGCTCAATGACCGGCTCGAGACCGTAGAGCTCATCCACGCTCGGCGGATTGTCCTTTCGCACCGGCACCCTGTTCACCCAACCTCGGGGAGCGGGGCGCGATCTGCGGATGACTTCATGTACGCCATGGCGCTCATATACCATGACTCATCGGCGCAAGTCAGTCGGAAGGGCCTCTTCATGCCAACGCTGCATTCCCCGCCCACCTGCCCGTGGTCCGGCGTGCTCCCGGCCGTCACCACCCAGTTCGATGCCGATCTTCGGGTCGACTTCGCCGCGACCCGAGCGGTGCAGTCCGCCCTCATTGAGGACGGAGTGCACGGCCTGGTGGCACTGGGCACGGTCGGGGAAAACAACTCCCTGACAGCCGAGGAAAAGCGCTCCGTATTGCGCACGGCCGTCGAGACGGCCGGCGGCCGGGTACCGGTGGTCGTGGGCGTTTCGGAGCTCACCACGACCGCCGCGGTGGCGTTCGCCCGGGATGCGGAAGCGATCGGCGCCACCGGCCTCATGCTCCTGCCGGCGATGGTCTACGTCCCCACGGCGCGCGAGCTCGAATTTCACTTCCGCTCGGTGGCGCAGGCGACGCGCCTGCCGATCATGCTGTACAACAATCCGCCCGCCTATCGGGTGAGCATCGACGTCGACACGCTCGGCCGGCTGGCGGATGTACCCAACATCGTCGCGGTGAAGGAATCCTCGGCGGACCCGAGGCGCTTCACCGACGTGTTCAACGCGTGCGGCGAGCGGTTCGCGCTGTTCGCCGGGCTCGACGACCTCGTGTTCGAAGGCATCTCGCTCGGCGCCCGCGGCTGGATTTCCGGTCTCACCAACGCCTTTCCGCGGGAATCGCTCGCGCTTTACGAGACGCTGCGGGCCGGCGACCTCGTGCGCGCGCGGACGATCTATCGATGGTTCATGCCGCTGCTGCATCTCGATGCCGCTCATGATCTGGTGCAGGCGATCAAGCTCGCGGAGCAGATCATGGGTCGCGGCAGCGAGCGCGTCCGCCCGCCGCGGCTGTCGCTCGAGGGCACCAGGCGCGAAGAGGTGAGCCGGATGGTCGAGCGCGCGGCAGCGACACGGGACTCGCTCACGAGGATCCCCGCCAGCGGGTGACCCCGCTGACCCACGCTGTTCATGCTCTAGTCCAGTCAGCGCACCGACTCGCCGGCTCAACCCGGCACGCTCCCTGCTGCCTGGCGCAGGCCGACCGTCTGGGGTTGACGCGCAAGAGGAGGACACGACTATGGCAACGCTGAGCGGTATGAAAGTAGCCATCCTGGCGGCCGAAGGCTTTGAGCAGGCCGAGCTCACCGAGCCGAGGAAGGCGCTCGACGGTGCGGGCGCGGAAACCCGCGTGGTCTCGCCCGCTGAAGGGGAGGTGCAGGGATGGCAGCACTTCGACAAGGGCGACCGCATCAAGGTCGACGTGCCCCTCGAGCAGGCCGATGCCGCGGACTACGATGCGCTGCTGCTGCCGGGCGGCGTGGCGAATCCCGACCAACTGCGGACGATGCCGAAGGCCGTGCAGTTCGTTCGCGCGTTTTTCGAGAGAGGCAAGCCCGTCGCAGCGATCTGTCATGGGCCTTGGACCCTGATCGAGGCGGGCGTCGTGCGCGGCCGGACGCTGACGTCCTGGCCCTCGCTGAAAACCGACCTGACGAATGCCGGCGCCATGTGGGTCGATCAGGAAGTGTGCGTCGACCACGGGCTGGTCTCCAGCCGCAAGCCGGCCGACATCCCGGCGTTCAACCAGAAGATGATCGCGGAGTTCGCCGGCGGTCGCGCCTCGGGTAGAGTCGCCGCGGCGCGAACATCGCCGGGAGCGTCTCAGCGGCCGCATTAGCGAGTGGCGCAAATCCGCCGCGGCGGATTGCGCGAGGCCATACATGGGTTGCCGCGCGTCCAGGGACGGGCCTGGACGCGCGCTGCGCCATGCCTGTGCGTGTTATGATCGAGCCTGCGCTCGAGGTCGCGGCGGACGGCTCGCGGACCCAGCGCCAGCCCGAACGCCGCCCATGATCTTCGAACTCAGGATTCTCCTTCTCGCCCGCTACGAGCTCGTTGCTCAGGGCGTGCGGGATCTGCTCGTGGCCACTCACCTTCGAAGCAGCATCCGTTGATCGAGGCCGGCGAAGAGGTTTACCGCTCGCCTCGGCGGAAGGATTGCGAGGATCGCGCCTTCATGTTGGGCGCCGTGGGCATCGGGAGCGCCATCGAGCCGCGGGAGGACCAGTTCAGCCTGGACGTCGCGGAAGTCGACGCTGCACGCGCGCTCGCTCACCTCACGCAGTACGAGGCCGAGAATCGCCCGCCGGAGCCTCCGCCGCCCGCCCCGCCGCTGCATCCCAATGCCTGGGTGGGGTGTGTGGGCTACGCAGCCTGGCTGGTAGGTGTCGCGTACGCGCTCTCCAACGGTCTGGTCCGGCTCGACGCGTTCCACACCGGCGAACTCGACGCCGCGCGGGTACAGAGCGGGCAATGGTGGCGAGCTTGGACCGCTCTCACGCTGCACCTGAGCGGCATTCATCTGGCTTCCAACCTGTGCGCCGGCATCTGGTTCGGCTACCTCGCCGGACGCCAGCTCGGCGTCGGCGTGGCATGGCTCCTCATCGTCTCAGGTGGCGGGATCGCCGGTCTCATTGAAGGGCTGTTTGCCCCGCCATGGCATCAATCGGTCGGCGCCTCCACCGCGGTTTTCACGGCGTTGGGATTGATGGCGGCCTATACCTGGCGCGAGCGTTTGCCGTGGCGGCAGAGATGGGTGCAGCGCTGGGGGCCGCTGGTGGCCGGTGTCGCCCTGCTCGGCTGGCTGGGGTCCGGGGCCGGCGACAAGAACACCGACGTGATGGCGCACGTCCTCGGCTTCGGCATCGGAGTGCTGTTCGGCGCCGTGGTCGCCCTGCCTCCCGTCAGTCGCCGTGTGCATCGCATGCGCCAATGGCCGGCCGGTCTCGCGGCCGTGGCCATCATGGCCGTGGCGTGGGCCCTGGCGCTGACGAGTTGAGTTGCCGACTCAGGGTCCCTCGACCCGATAGCCCATCCGCCGCAGCCGCTCGAGCGTTCCATCCGGACCCAGCAGCAGATCCATCGATTGCAGCGCGAGTGTCGTCCGGTTCCGCTCGAGCGCCTGCACCACCGCCGCCATCCAGTCCTCTTGGGCCTGCGCCACGAGTGCCCGGACCCGCACCGATCCTGACACTGCCTCCAGGCAGGTCGCGCGATTGTCGGTGTGCGGCAGACGGCGCAGCAGCGCGACGTCGCCCAACGCCCAGGCGCGCGCCCGCGCCTGCATCGGCCCAAGATCGGTCTCGAGCCGCGTCACCACCGAGCTCAGGCAATCGATCTCCGCGGAGCGCGAAATGTCGGTCAGGTCCCGCATGACGCCGATCGGATCCTTCACCAGGAGCTTCTCCTGATGGATCGGCACGCTCTCCCGTCTCGCGAGCGCGAGCACCGTGCGCTGGATGTCGTTGCGGGGGGTCAGGTCCGATGAGGTGAGCGCATCGTCATACAGCCGCCTCGCCGCCAGAATGGGCCGCAACTGCTCGACCCGCCGGTCATTGGGCGCCAAACGACGTTTGAGCGCGCTGAAGCGCGCGTAGAGAGGCGGCGGCAGAACCGCCTGCAGCGGCAGGTGATCGGGGTTGGTCTGCGCCTTGCGCCAGAGCACGTAGAGGTGCATCGCCGTGAAGGGATGAAATCCGATGCCCACCGAGGGCCATGCGGGGATCACCTCCTGCGTATGGGCCAACAGCTTCCGGATGTCCTCCGTCTGCCAGATCATCCGCTTCGGCAGCGGCGCCACGGTGCCGAGCACCCAGAGCTCGTGCCCATCCCTGCTCACGCGCCAGAGCTTGGGTCCCTCGTACCGTCCGGAGATCACGACAGGCTGGGCCTGCGGCAGCGCCGGGGCGGCCACCTGCGGATCGGCGGTCACGATCGTCCCGGAGGCGACGAGCACCAGGACGGCGAGGAAGCCGACGGGCAGACGGGGCGAGCGCATGTCCCTAGTTGAGGGTCGGCGGCGCGAGGGGAGCCACACGGCGGGTGCGGTCGTAGATGCGTGTAAAGGTGAATTTGATACCGCCGCCGCTCAAGCGCAGCGTCATGATGAGCCTGCCTTCCTTCGTCAGGCCGTAGCTCTGGAGGATTTCCGGTCCCCACTGCGGCGTGGTGTCGATCACGTAGTCGTCTCCGTTCCAACCCGACATCTGTTGGGCATCGCCTTGCGTGGCGGAGATGTCGGCCTGCTGGCCCGGCGTGTATTGGCTCGAGGAATCGCCGGAAGTCACCGTGAAGGCGTCCGCCTTCACGTCGATCCTGAGGTAATCGCCTTGCGGTACGTTGGACATCAGCTCACCCACGGGGGAGAGATGGGGCATCGGGCCGACTCCCGGGCCCACCGGCGGCCCACCGGGTCCCGGACCTTCGGTGTCGCCCGTCGCGTCGCCTTGCCGCTCGCGCAACTTGCGCTGCGCCTTCTCGCCCTGTTGATGCAACTCCTGGACCGCCTTGCCGAGATCGTCGCTCAAGGCGGAGTTCAGCTTCCAGTCGCCCGCGAGCCGCACGCCGGGCGGCAGCTCCGACGACAGTCGGCTCGATGCGCAGCCGGCCAGGACGGCGCCAAGGGCCAGTCCGAAGCACGTGGCGTACATCGGAACGGCTCGGGTTCTTTGCATGGACTGCTCGGGTCAGGCGATGAGGGACGCCGCGGAGTTCGACCGCCGCGCGCTCCGCTAAGTTCTGGATGCCGCCGCGCGGGAAGCCAGTGTCTCGATTCGCTTCCAATCGCGGGCGGCGAGGGCGTCCGCCGGCGACAGCCAGGAGCCTCCGGCACACAGCACGTTCGGCAGGTCGAGGTAGGACCCGACCGATTCCTGCGTGATGCCGCCTGTGGGGCAGAAGCGAGCCTGCGGGAACGGTCCTGCGAACGCCTTCAGCATCGCGATGCCGCCGGCCGGACCTGCCGGAAAGAATTTGAAACACTGGTAGCCGGCCGCCAGGCCTGCCATCAGCTCCGAAGCCGTCGCCACCGCCGGCAGATAAGGAATGGGCACCGATGCAGCCGTGCTCAGCAGGGCAGGGGTGGCGCCCGGCGAGATCGCGAACGTGGCGCCGGCGCGTGCCGCCGCCCGCAGATCCTCCGCGGCAAGGACGGTGCCCGCGCCGACTGCAATCTCTGGCACGTGCCGGGCGATGGCCTCGATGGCCGCGAGGGCCGCAGGCGTTCGCAGCGTGATCTCGACCGTACGGATGCCGCCGCGGACGAGCGCCCGCGCCAGGTCCGGCGCAAGCTCGGCCTCCTCGATGACGACCACGGGCATGACAGGCGATAGCCGTAGGATCCGCTCGATTTCCGCGCTGGGGAACATGGCTCCGACTCGATGTTTTGCCTAAAACCGATATCGTGCAGCAAAATGGCCTCATGCGACAGCGGGCGCTGCAAACCGTGCTGCTGGTTCACGCCATCGAGCAGACCGATCTGGCGGGCGATGCCCTGTCGCTCGAAGATCGCGCGCAGGCGGGTCGCGAGGCAGCCGGCGACCGGTCGCTGCCGGCGGCCGATGCCTCGGCCGCGCAGCTCAACGGTGATTCGGAGCGCTTCCTCGCGCGCCGCGCCGACTCATTGCTCGCGCGCCTGCGCATCCGCTCGCCCGGTGTCGATCGCGTCCTCGCCGCCGCCTCGGGCCCCACCGGCCTCGATCGCGCGATTCTCCTGCTCGGCCTCCTCATCGGATTCGGCGCCACGTTCGCCGACGGCAGCCGGATCGATATCTTTGCCTACCCCCTCATCGTCCTCGTGATCTGGAATCTGATCGTCTACATCACGTTGATCGTCAGGACGTGCGGGCCCGCGAGACGGAGCGGCCACATTGCGCCCGCCGCGGGTATTGCGGCGGGCGGCGGCGACGAGGCCGCTGCATGGAAAGACGGCTTCTTCAGGCGATGGCTCGCGAGGACCTATGCCAATCGCGTGCGCGCGCGAATCGAGGCACTGATCGTCCATTCGATCGGCTTCAACGCGCCGCTTGCACCCGGCCTGCGGCGATTTGCGGCGGACTGGTCGGAAGTCGGCCGGCCCCTGTTCCGCGAGCGCTCGCGGCGCCTCTTGCACCTGGCGGCGATCCTCGTGGGTGTCGGTCTCATCGCCGGATACGCCTTTCGCGGTCGGGTACTGCACCAGGCCGCGGGTTGGGGTATGAGTGTCTTCGGGCCGTCCAGCGCCCATACGGCGCTGGTGACGCTGTACGGTGCCGCCTCCGGCATCTTTCGCATTCCTATCCCTACGACGCAGAGCATCCAGACGCTGGCCTGGACCAGTCCCACCACCGGTGGCGGTCCGGACGGG
This sequence comes from Steroidobacteraceae bacterium, assembly GCA_035552895.1. Lineage (GTDB taxonomy): Bacteria > Pseudomonadota > Gammaproteobacteria > Steroidobacterales > Steroidobacteraceae > 13-2-20CM-66-19. The sequence goes on along the minus strand of DATNEU010000012.1, from coordinate 2,732 downwards.
CCGTGGCTGTCCCTCATCGCTTGTACGGCTGTGATCTACATCGTGGCGCCGCGGGTGATTGCGTCGATCGTCACGACGCTCAGTCTTTGGCGCCATGCGATGAGCTTGCGCGCGCCGCCGTCCTTCGTCGGCTATCTGACCGCCGTTTTGCGCCCGCTGTCCGCAGCCCCGGAGTCACCTCCCGCCGGCTCCCCCGGCTGACTCAGCCTGCCGCGCTCTCGAGGAAAGTGAGCTGACGGCTGCCGGCGTCCAACCGCACCCGCACTCCGAGCGGCACCGCTTCATTTCGCGTGCCATGCCCGATGGGAAATCCCGCGGCGCAGGGTAGCCCCGTGGCCAGAGCCAACTCGCGCAGCAGGTCGCCGCTCGAGTAGTCTGCATCCTTCTCCTCGCACCCGATGAACTCCCCGAGAACGATCCCCCGCACCTGGCGGAACACGCCCGCGAGCGTCAGGTGAGTCCACATGCGATCCAGCCGATAAGGACGCTCGCCGAGGTCCTCCAGGAGGAGTACGGCGCCCTCGAGCGGCGCGAGATACGGCGTGCCGAGGAGCCGCGTGAGCACCGCGAGATTGCCGCCGAGGAGCGGCCCTTCAGCGATTCCGTCGACGTACGTTTCCGCCCCGCTGAGGTCCGCGGCCGGCGCTTCGGACTCGAGGAGCCCGAAGAGCCGCGCATGCGCGGCCGCATCGAGCCGTGAGAGCTGGGTGAGCACGGGGCCGTGAATACTGACGAGCCCGCGCCGCTGCAGGAGCTGATGCAGCGCCGTGATGTCGGAGAACCCGATCACCGGCTTCGCCGCCGGGTCAATGCGCTCGAGTCCGCTGAGGAGCCGCATCATTCCATAGCCGCCGCGGGCGCAAAAAACCGCACGGCTGCCCGGGTCCAGGAGCGCGCGCCGCAACTCCTCGAGCCGCCGCGCGTCGCTGCCCGCGAGGTAGCGGTGGCGGGCCAGCATGCCGGCATCGTAGTGGACCTGATAACGGCGACCGATGATCTCCAGGCCGGCCTCGAACGAGGCGCGATCGAACGGGCTTGCCGGCGCGACGACCGTGACGGGATCGCCGGGCCGCAGGGCGGGGAATGCGCGATAGCGTAGCGTAGAAGAAAGCATCGGCCAGCAGCGGTGCGAGTCTCGCGCCGCATTCTCGCCTAGTGCCGTGCGAAAGCAAGTAAGCCAGCGGCCCTGGGGCCGCTCCCTGGGCCACGGGCTCGAACGAGTCATGGGGCTCGCCGCGCGAATCGCCGGGAGCGATCCGCGCCTGTCAACCCGGCGCCGCTACGGCCTCATTCCGCCAGCGCCTTCAGGTCCCGGAGGAGGGCCGCGCGTCCGCGCTCGAGCTGATCCAGGCGACGCGCCGCATCGCGCAGCGCGGTGATGTTCTTCACCGGCGCCTCGTGCAGCCGCCGATAAGTGCTGCGGGCGACCAGCCACTGGCGGGTGGTGGTCGCGAAGCGCGACGCCAGATCGCGGCGCTGGGTGACGACATAAAGAGGACTGATCTGCATGGCGTTCCAAGCATGCCACCCGCTGATGACGGGCGTACGACAGTCCGGAGAGCAAGCTGCGTTCCAGTACATCATCCGAGCCTCACTCCAGTGGGTTGGGCCTGCGAGCGAACTGCGCCCTGCGCTCACGGAGCTGCTCGCGCCAGGCCGACAGCATGCAGCCGCCGACCACGCCCAGGACCAGAGCCAGGGCGGAAAGATTGCCGTTGTCCCGCGCGAGCGTAGCCAGCGCGCGCGGCACCGATGTCAGAATTTCCAGGTGCATGGAAGATCCCCCGTGCGATGTGCGTTGAACATAACATCGTGCGGACGCGGCCGGGGAGTCTCTGGATGGCGACTTTCGGCCCGCGGCGAAAGAATTTCGAGGCAGTTCGCAAATGCGTTCCCGTCAAGCTCGCGGCCGCGCGCAACGCGCCGCCACTCGTCGTGCGATATGACCGCCCATCGTCACGGACAACTCGTCGCGACCCTTCGCTCATCAGTGCTCGCACGCTGCCTCCAGGTTCTCCACGCCTCCATCAAATCAAAGTTCTTCTGAATGAGGGCTGAATCCTTTCGTGCCGGCTCAGCCGCGCTCGAGAAAGATCTCCTCGATTTTCAGCCGGAACAGTCTCGCCAGCGCGAATGCCAGCGGCAGGCTGGGATCGTACTTGCCGGTCTCGATCGCATTCACCGACTGCCGTGAGATGTCGAGCCGGTCCGCGAGCTCGGCCTGCGTCCAGCCCCGTTCGGTTCGCGGAGCGCGCACTCTGTTCTTCATCGGTCCTGTGCCGCGTTACCCGGCGGGGGTCGCGGGGCCTGTCAAGTTCACTTTACTTTCGCGCGCCCGGTGGTGCGTATCCCACAAACACGACCTCTGTGGGATACGCTCCATGCCTTCGCTCACCGCAGCGCATGAACGGGCGCTGACGCTGCTCTTCTCGGAACTGGCGAGCGCCGCGGCCCGCCGGGCCGAGGTATTCCTCGGCAGCCCCGGATCGCTCGCCGTCCGCTACGCGGCGCGTGCCATCAGGGTATTGCAGCGGCACCTTCCTTCCTCCAATGAGAGTGCCTGGGACGAATTGAAATCGCTGCGGGTGTCCTGACCGCGGCCAGCGGCCGCCCCAGCCCTCAGGTCTTTTGCGGCTTCAGGATCGCCAGCGCCTGCGTGAGAATCGACGCATCCATCCGATCCTTCGGGCGCTGCCCCTGTTTCGTCAGCAGAAGTCCCTCGAGATTGAGTA
>DATNEU010000011.1:0-110472 GCA_035552895.1 Steroidobacteraceae bacterium | reverse complement strand
CTCTACTGGTGGAATCTACCCGCCAAACTTTAGACAGAATCACAAGCGCAAGTATGAAGCCGCGTTCGGTGAAGCGAGGGTTCCACTCATCGGAAAAGTGGGATCGGCGCCCCGGCTTTTAACCCTGACGATTGCCGGTCGTCATGATCACTATAGCGATTTCGGCTCCGCCAGCACGGGACAGTTCGGAGTGGAGGTGCGTCCGGTCGACGGTTTGACGATACGAGGCGCCTACGCAGACGCGTTCAAGGCGCCTACGCTGGACGATCTCTATGGTAGTGATGTTAGCTATCAAACTGTGCTTGTGGACCCGGTCAGCGGCGAGCTGGCGGAGCCCAATGTCATGGTGGGCGGCAATTCCGCGTTGCGACCGATGAGCGGGCATTCGCATATGTTTGGAGTGCAGTATACGACCTGGTCGGTCCCAGGACTGTTACTTTCAGCAACGCAATGGGGTGTTGAGGAAAGCGAGGTCATACAAAGCGTGGACCCTCAGGTATTGGCTGATAACGCTACGACGTTTCCGGGGCGAGTTATCCGGAATGGTGCCGGGCAGATAACCGAGATCATCGACACGGAGGTGAATTTCGGGTCAATCGACGTCGCGGGCTTGGATTATCAGTTGAGTTATCAACGTCCTATTGGTCGCGGGACTTGGTCGATGGCCGTAGATGCGACCGAGATCTATCGCTATTTGCAAGCACTCGTGCCCGGGACGCAGCCCATCGGGTCCGTAAGCAAAGGGGAAGATGACGGAGACTGGGCACCACGTTGGAAGGGAACTGTGGCAACCGGCTGGCAGGAGGACAGGATGACCGCTCATGTTGACGGGAGGTATACCGGATCGTATCAGGACTATGACAGTGAAGGACGAAGGATCGGGAATATCTGGATTGTGGACGCAAACCTCCGTTGGACCCTCGCGGGGGCTATGGATCGTACGGGCTTTTGGCCGCGCAAGAGTTATGTGGAAGCTGGTGCAACGAACCTCTTCAATAGATCGCCGCAATTCTCCAATTACCTATACGATTCTGTTGGTTACGACCCAACTCAAATGAGTATTGTAGGGCGAACGTTGTACCTGAGACTTGGAGCGCGGTGGTAGCGGGGCGGTGCAACAGAATTCAGGCAGGTTGGGGCGACACAAGTGAAGCTCAGGAAAATCTCGTCGGTCGGATGGGTGTGGATCATTCTCTTGGCGCCGGCACACGGTCACGGGCTGAAGCCGTTCACGGTTGCCGAAGAGATCCATATAGCAAACTTCTTTCCTTATCATGACACGCCTCCAATTACGGTGTCGCCCAACGGCCGATTCGTCGCAATCCGTACCGAGCGCGGCCTGCTCGATATAGGGAGGGTCGAGGACGAGCTGCGTGTATATGATAGGGCTGAGCTGAAGGATTTCATGCAGGGGAATGCGCGGCGATCGCCCGCGCCTGAGCCGGTGCTGGATGTACAGGAATCGACGTATAAGCAGGGCCCGCTCATAAGGCAGATTCGATGGCTGAGGAATTCCTCGGCGCTCGTGTTTTTGCTCAGGGACGGGAACGGATTGAATGAGCTGATGACCGTCGGTCTCAAGGAGAAGATGCCGCACCTTCTGAGCTTGAAGGGACAAAACGTGACCGCATTCGCCGTGCGGGACCGCACACATTATGCGTATACGGTATTTAATCCCGGTGCCGCCCTACGCTCACCGTGGAGAGATGGGCGCGTGGCATGGGACGCGACCGGTCGCTCTATTTGGGAGGTGCTGATTCCACTCGCGTGGAACGCGCGAATTGCTCATTTGCCGGGACCACCCGGCAGTGCGCCGCTGAGGAGCGTCTTATGGGTTGCGACGGGTAATCGGCCTCATTTGCTGTTGCAGCAAAATGGTGAGCCAGTCCTGATGTATCCGTGGCCGGGGTCTTTGGCTCTAGCGCCCAGGGGAGACGTGATTGCGGCGGAAATCCCCGTACGAAGGGTTCCCAAAAGCTGGGCGCGGGAATTTCTGCCTGCTCCGAATCAATCATTGGTTCGCATCAGCCCGGGTGATCAGGATCTGAGCGGCGCAGCGGACTTTTCCATTGTTAACGAATACGCCCTTATAGACCTGCGAAGCGGCTCGGTAAGCGCGGTAAATGGCGCGCCCACTGGGTCCGCAGGCGGATGGTATAGCGACGGGGGTTTGGTGTGGTCCCAGGACGGCAGTGCGCTTCTGTTACCTAATACCTACACGCAACCCCGTAAGGCGGGCTCATCGGATGCGCAGCCGTGCCTGGCCATATTCTATCGCGAAACGCATTCGACTCAGTGTGTTCAGCGGTTGCAAACCCTGTTTTCACAGCAGGCTCAGTTAGGCGCGGGCGTCACGGAAATTCGGTCGGCCGGGTTCGCGAACCAGGGTAACGACAAAGTGATCGTAAGATATGTCACATATCGGGAAAATGCCGAGAAGGAAGGTGCAGTGGTCTTCAGTCGGGCCGACGGCGGCCTGTGGAAGGTTTCGGGTGGCAGGGCGGCCCCAAAACACGACGCTTGGCCCGAAGTGTCCATTGCGCAGGGTCTTAATACGCCGCCGGTGGTCGTGGCAACGTATCCTCGCACCGGGCAGTCACGGGTGATTTGGAATCCAAACCCCCAGCTCGCGGGAATTGCAATAGGCAAAGTATCTGTATATCACTGGAAGGATCCGCTCGGCCACCATTGGATCGGAGGCTTATATAAGCCTGCCCATTACATGGCGGGCAGCCGCTATCCTTTGGTAATCCAAGCGCATGGCTTTCCGAAAAATAGGTTCAGTTCCAGCGGAATTTACCCTACCGCGATGGCGGCGCGCGCGCTCGGGGCCAGCGGCATGTTTGTCCTGCAACTCTCGTCTTGTGTCGACATCGACACTCCAAAGTCAGGCCCCTGCGATGTCGCGAGTATCGACGCCGCTGTGGGTAAACTGGTGGCAGCAGGACTTGTCGATCCATCCAGGATCGGGATTATCGGCTTTAGCTACACCGTCTATACCACTCTGGAGGCACTCACGACCAGCAAGGTTCAGTTCGCCGCTGCTTCTGTTACGGACGGTTGGAGCTACGGCTATTGGGAGTATTTGACGCAGGTAGATGCCGGAGGGGATGGCTATGCACGCGAGGCGAACGCGATGATTGGTGCGAAACCCTTTGGCGCCGGCCTGCTGACCTGGTTGAAAAGGGCGCCCGATTTCAATATGCAGAAGGTGCACACGCCTCTACTCATCAATAGCACAGGCCGAATCAGTGTGCTCGACGGTATGTGGGAGATCTATGCCCCACTCCGCTATCTCCAAAAGCCGGTTGATTTTGTGATTCTCCATTCCGATGAGCATGTGCTGACAAATCCCGCCGTGCGTATGGCTTCTCAAGGAGGCTCAGTAGATTGGTTTCGCTTCTGGTTGCAAGGCCACGAAGATACCGATCCGAAGAAGGCGCAGAGATATCGGCTCTGGGAGAAGCTCTGCGATATGCAGAGAACGGAGGTCCAAAATAGACCGGTATTTTGCCTTGGGAAGCGTCGTCAGCGTGCCCACAGCGAACTCCGAGATTGAGGGGCGCCGACAAGGTTGCGAAGCTCAGGTCACAGCAGTCATTTGATCAAGCCAATTCTCGCAAGCGAGATAATCCAATATCTGCATGGCATTAACCGTCAAGAAGGGCTGCTCAAGGACCAAAAAGCTATCCAATTTGACACGATCGAGTAGTTTCTCGCGGGTCAAGATTCCATCGAGGAGGCGCTCTCTGATATATTTCAGGTTATACCGGACCGCGTCCTGAAGAAATCCCATCGTGCCGCCCTTCGTTGTTCGGCGGATTACCTCTCCGGGCAGCAAGTCTCGGAACGCTCGTCGTGCAAGTCCCCGCGACACTCCGTTGGCGAGTAGTACATAGGTCGGAATGCTGAGGCACAGCTCCACCACGGGCTGGGCTGCTAACGGGTGAACCGGTGGCGCAATTCGATCCGCGTTCAGGGGATGGGGATAGACGGCTATATAATTGGTGACACTCAATGCATGCTCCCGCTTCCCGGGAGACAATGATTGCGGAATTTGGGCCCATGGATGGCGGGGTCTGCAGTTCCGGTGCATCGCCCTCGCGACTTCGTCCGTGACCAAATGGGGTCGGCCCATTAAGTCATAGGTGTCCGGAAGCCCAAGTCCAAGCATCGAATGCTTAACGATTTTCCATAGAACACGAGCATACGATTCGCGGCTCAACGTCGATGTCGCCCTGATTTGTCGCACAAGCTCCAGGTTCCACGAATGGAGATAGGCGTAATCCAAAGCGCCGATAGCCCGGTGGGTGTTGTAGAAGACGGTGTCTCCGGCTTCACCGCCAAAGCAAGCGGATGCTCCTGTCATGGCCGCCACTTCGCTCTCGACTTCATCCTCGAGGATCATGAAGACGAAATGCGAAGGACGCGGCACCCGCGGAGCGCGTTCTATGCGCTGTAGCTCGATGTCGCGGGCCCGCTTCTGTCTTTCTATCAGACCGAATCCACATCTGTTTGCCACGACTCGCGCGAACGCGCGCTCATCGGCGCTACCGATCACTCGCCTGAGCGCTGCGATGCTTTCTGCCGACAATCCCGGCGGGAGCGGCTTCGTCGCTTCATCACCGTAGTCGTTCGCGATGTAGAAGTTCAAGCACGTTACGCGACTCCGCTCGTTCTGGTGCGCGAGGCAGGTAGCAATTATTGAAGAGTCGAGTCCACCGGACAGGCGAAGAATGATGTTCGTATGCTGATCAGCCAAGGTCCTGGTGACATTCAGGACAGTCGCGCGTAAGGCGATGGCGGCCTCTCGTTCGTCTTCAAAGCGAGCGCGATCGCAAAATTGCGCCGGATGCCACAGGGGTACCGGCCGTTCCGGTGTGCCGGAGAAGCCGATCCACTCGCCACCTACGACATCTTCGATCTCACGAACGCCGCAATCTCGGGAATGCTCGAATCCGCCCAGGAGTCTCATTGCGACATGGGTCCAATCTATGGAGAGGGGCGCCACAAGAAGCGGAAGCACGTCTTCCATGTCTGAAAAAAATACATGGACGGTATCTGACAACGTGTGGTAGCAAGGCAGATTTCCTGTGGGGGAACGTAGCAATGCACATCGCCCGAATTCTCGCTGTGAAACTACCGCTATATACGAGCCCCAGTACTTCTCCAGCAGGTGTCGCCCCCGGGACTCACAGATCGCCTGGGAGTCAATTGGCCCGATGCTCGCATCGGGCGATTGAGGCGCATCCAAGCTGACGCGACGGAAGAGATTTCCAAGAATTACGCCGGCGTGGTTGGGGAGCGGATAGATATGAAACGACGGTGCAAGCTCCCGATGGCACATCACAAGCGCCCGCGTATCGCTGTAGGCAATTTGCCAAGGTACGCGCGCATTGACCAGCTGATTTTGAAGGCGCGTGATTCGTGCACCGGTCTGAGAATCGCCCGCGTTCCAGATGAGAGCAAGATAATTGTGCACTGGCTAGCCCGTCAAACCGTAAGTATTGGTAGGAAAGTTCGGGCCCGTTCCGCATCCTCGTTGAAGGAGACGGCTCCATACTGAAGCCAACAGTGAGCTTCCCAAGGCTCCAGTGTAACGGCAAAAACCAGGTAAGGCAGGCAGCCGTGGTGTGCGAGAAAGTCGAGAAGCGCGAGCGAATCAAAGAGGCAAACACACGCTTTAGGAAAGAATGGCCTTAAGTAGTTATATATGCCGACGAGCCGGCGCGCCTCGGAGAGAGAGATTCGTCGGCCCGCGCCAATCGTCTCCCTCCGGTGCGGGATATTCATAAGCGTGTGCTCTACGCTAAAGAATGCCAAGCGTCCCGCTGTCAGGACGCAAGATTTCATGAATTGCAAAATGTCGATAAGCCTGCACTCTGGCCGTTCGAAGTCGTCGGGCGAAAGAAGGGTCTCTTCGGGACGAGGAAGCCTCACCGACGTGGGCGCGAGCGCGCCCTCTTGGCCGTAGACAACCAGGTAATTTGCCTGCAGCTCTCTCAGGAGGGCGTACTCGGGGGTGTCGGGGTTTGCCGGGTCGTGTTCTGGCACGCCAATCGTTCGAACGCCTCCGGCACCTGAATCGCAAATCATTGAACGGAAGGCGCGCGCGTCCTTTCCCAAGAGCAGACTGTACTGATCAGTGCGGAGATTCATAAAGACAACCGCATCTCCTTCAAATGCGAAATGCACGTGTGCCGGAATGTAGCAACAGGTGTGCGTCATGTGGTGTGGAACCGACGTTTGATGAATGGGCATGCAGCCCGGAAGGGCTGCATGCCCAGCGCCATGCTGCCGTCAGGCGGCGGTGGCGCGCCTAGATCTCAATCAGACCGTAAAGGTCGGAATTGTGGAAGACTCCGAAACGGGAGGCTTCTTTCCGGACTTCGTTTCAACTGAGATTGTGCCTAGCTTGATCATGTTGAATCTCCTATGGTGATGGAATCATCCGCCACCGTTTCGGTGGCGCAGATGATCATCGGGCGAAGAGTCCTCGTGGTCAACATGGTGTCGCGATGGCGCGGATCTCGAATCGCAACGGTGGCGGTAACCATATGAGGAACGAACCGCTACTGACGTCGCTCGGCGCCACAGGTATGGCGGGGCAGAATAATCAGCAACTTAGGACGCCCGTATCGCTAACGGAGGACGGTCCGAGTGAGTCGAGCACGGTCAGATGCGGGCCGATATGTCAGTCGGACGAGTTGTGGGACAGGGGGATGCAGCGCTTGGTGGGGCCGGGTGTGAAGTGTTTGGCCGCAGAGGTCGATGGGTGAATCAAGCTCATGGCGTATAAGTTGCAACATCCCGGCCCATGGAAATGAGCGATTTCGGGCCGCGCAAGGCAGTGGGGATGCTCGATGAGCGGGAGGTGCTGCGGAGACGACCATGACACGACGGCTGCTGGCCGACCGTCGTTCGAGCTGCAGCATGACCATCTAGGTAGAAATGACGACTATTGCGTGAGTATTTCGTGTCTCACGCGCATTAGAAATTTGACGAACCGATGGCGCTGGTGGCGAATGTCGTAGTCAGCGGCTTCGATTAAGCCGAATTTCTCACGAATCGCCTCCCGTAAGTGTGCTGAATAAATACGTGTCAGAACTCCGCTTTCGATGCCCTCTGGGGCAATCGTGGCTGACAGCTGCCACTTCAGGAGAGCATATTCCAGCTCTGCGAGCACAAGCTCCAGAAAATCCGTCAGGCTCACCCACAGCTTCGTTGCCAGCATCTGATAACGCGGGTATCCCCAGGTCTCGTATGTCGAGAACCATTCGAAGGTATGAGGGAGAAACGTCGGTTCCAGGAATCCTCTTGCTCGTCTCAAGGCCCAGTCGACTGTAAGACCCTCAAAGTCGCGGTAGTAAAATGTGCCGAGGGGTTCCAGGTTTGGCGACATCGCCAGCAGCAGATCTTGTCCGTGGGCCTCGAGAATCAGGCCATGGTCGAATACCAATGCTATCCATAGCTTGGCGAATGTCGCCAAGAGCATCTCGTCCAGCAAGTCCCTGGCGGTCCCGTGCTTTCGCCTCAGCAGCTGAAGCAGTAGAGGCGGATGTCCCTGGGTGCCTCCCATCAGTGCGAAGAGCGGCGCCGGGATGACGCTACCATCGACGACCTCCTCGGGAATGGTACGAAGTATGGCGCCGACTTGAGGCGTCCGTCGAGGTACCAGGCCAACGGGTTCCGCGAAGTACTGCAGGCCAGTTGGCAGTGCGCTCCGCGAGTTATGGACAAAGTGGGAAAGTCCGACACTGCTGGCCACTTGCCGACGGGAGAGTCTGCGGTCGCCTAACGACTCAGATCGTAGTGAAAGTTTTACGAATGCGGCACTGTGTGGCAGGCCATCCCGCCAAACCAGTAGCGTGCGGACGCTCGATGTGGGCGTCCCAACCAAGCGCACGTCGCGTTCCGGAGGGTCGGCTCGGTGCGCCTTGCCTAGGTGCTCAGAATATTCGTGAAGCTGGGTCGGATGAATTGGAAACCGAACTTCAGAGTCACAACGGTCCAACCAAGAATTCTGCAGCACGCTCTCGCCCTCGCTCAAGCCTCCCAGAATATACAGGCTCTTCTTCTGGATGATGACATACGGAAGCTCGAAGACAACGCTGCTTTCCGGCAGGAAGCGCGGATCGAATGCGTCGTCGGCGTGTGAACAGGCGCGGAAGCGATCGAGTCGCCATAAATTCTTCTGTTCGAAATCCAATACTCGCCGCAATGCAAGCGGCAGCTGCTGTACGAGTTCATTCGCGGTAGCGTCTCCGTGCAGGAGATGCTCGCGAAGCGGGCGAATCCGAGTATCCATAAGGGTGGGATGTTCGCTCAGTGCACGGCTTACGAAGGCGTTTCGTCTGACAAGACGAGGAAGGCAGCGCGCGAATTGACATTTCCTTTAGGGCGCCGGCCCGCGATGCAGCAGCGCGACGTCACCCGGCGGGTGCCCTCGAGAGCGGGTGCAAGGGCTCCGCATCGTGGGCATATCTTCCAGACCAGTTGGTCCGTTCTGGGGTCGAAGTGAAGCACGTCCATAAGCGGGATTACGTGTCGCTGCTAGGCCGCCGCCGTGCTCGGGTGTTGTGCACGCCAGAGAGCTGCGTAGTGCCCGTTCGCGGCGAGCAGGGAGAGGTGTGACCCGCGCTCGGCGATCCGCCCCTCGTCAAGTAAAAGTATCTCGTCCGCGTGCGTGACTGTAGAGAGGCGATGGGCTATAACCAATGCCGAGCTGTGCTTTCCAATCTCGCGTAGGTTCTCCAGAATGGCCCGCTCGGTACGACTGTCGAGTGAGGAGGTGGCTTCATCGAAGACATAGATCCGCGGCGATTTGAGAATTGCTCTGGCGATGGAGACTCGCTGCTTCTCCCCGCCCGACAGCTTGACCCCTCGTTCGCCAACCCGAGTGTCGTAGCCTTCCGGCAGGTTCATGATGAAGTCATGGAGGTGAGCTGTTCGGGCGGCCCTCTGAATGTCTCTGAAGCTCACATCACTCCGTCCGAACGCGATGTTGTAGGACAGCGTATCGTTGAGGAGAACGGTGTCCTGAGGAACGACTGCGATCGCGTTCCGGAGGTGGCGGAGTGGGAGACTGGATATTGGCACGTCGTCGAGCAGCAGCTGTCCCTCATCAGGCTCCAGTAGACGCATGAGAAGCCGAACGATCGTCGACTTGCCGGCTCCGCTGGGCCCCACGATACCGAGGGTACAATTGGGATCGATACGGAAACTGACGTCCTTCAGTACTGGTCGGCCCCTTCGGTAGGAGATGCTGACACGGTCGAACTGGAGAGTTCCAGACCTTGCGACCGAGACAGTATCTGTAGGGATGAGCTGAGTAGGTTCCGCGGTCTCGGCGAAGAGCAAAAGCATCTTGTCGAGCATGGCAACGCCCTGGGAGAATCCCTGCATCGCGTAGCCCAGCTGTTCGACGGGCAGCGCGAGCTGCAGAATGTAGGTATTTACTAGGACGAAATCTCCGATCGTCATATGACCGACGCGAACCTCGACCGTTGCGCACCAGGTGGTAGCAGCGAGGAAGGAAGCGAATATGGTTGCAACGAGCAAGCCGTTGCGAGCATAGCGACGATAGAACGCTACCCACTCGGTTTCGCTGCGCGCGAGCGCCGTCGCAACACGTTCCTGAACCACGGACTCGGCTGTGAAGTACTTGACGGTCTCGTAATTTAGCAGCCCATCGGTGATCGCCGCACCAGCATCCACCCGCGCCGCGGAAGCCGTGCGGGCAGATTGAGAGAGGTTTGTCGCCGAGTATGCGAAGGCCGCCCCGTAAAAAATCAACGCCGCTGAGAACAACATCAAAAACAGGGGTGGTGCCAGGCTCTGGAGAATCACAACCACGGTTCCGAGCTCCACGATCACCGGGAGGGTTGTGAATACAAGGTGGTGCAGGAGCATTTGGAAGCCCTCTAGGCCGTTCGTCAATGTCTCGCTCACTGCGCCCGTCTCGCGCTCGAGGTGGAATCGCAGAGGGAGATGCATTACGTGCGCGAACAGCCGCTCGCTTAGGGTGCGTAGTATCCTTCGCTCAATGCGTCCGTAGACGAGCGCACGGAGCTCGCCGGCTGCGCGGGCCAGCCACTGGCTCACAGCGAAGAGAGTCACCAGCAGAAACGGAGAGACGGTAGAGCCGGGAGCTTGGCCGGTAAGCCCATCTACGATCATCTTGAGGGCTACGGGACCGAGCGCCGTCAAAGTCGCCGTCGCGACCAGTAGAAGGAGAACGGCGGTAGCTCGCAGCCGAATGAAAGGCGTGGCTTCCCCGCAGAGCAGCCGAAATACTTCTCGAAATCGTGGGGCCATGGGCAACATTCACTGCGGCGGAAACAGCTCGGCGGGCGTTTTAGCGAAATAATGCGGGCTCCGGTTCCGGTGCTTTCGTATCAGGTACCGCAAGCCCGAACTCGTGACGCCAAACCATTGCCCGACAGCGCCGATCTGTGCCGTACCAGCCCTCATTGCGTACCAGGCGACGAGCGCCCGGGCCAGCGCGCCTCGATGGGAAGAAGAGCAGACTACATCGGAGGCCGCGTGCAGCAAGGTACCGGTCACCCCCTCCAGGATCTGGTCCGGTGTAGGGACCTTTGGGGGTTGCTTCAGCCGCTTTTGCACGGCTTCGATGAAGTCCGCTTCTCCTACAATCCGACGGGACAGCATGTCGGCGATGGTCGGGCTGTCGCCACGCGCCATGAATTCGAAATAGCCATCCAAACCGCGGTAACCAAGTGAGTAAAGCGCTTCCCGCGTCATGTTAACGACGAACTGCTTCGGTTTCACTTTCCTTCCACTGTGAATCAGGTTGGAACTGAAAGGGTTGTTGATCATACGGCGGCGCGAATCGATGGCGTTTTCTCTTCGATGAATACATCGTACGGCATATGGCAGCTTTGCAGGTTGGACTAACTGCGCCCGGTATCTCCGCGGAAACGGCCGTTGGCCGAGCCGTATCCGGTTCGTATTGATCAGGTGAGTCGAGTACCGTGCAAGCAGATCGTGGACCAACCAAGGCAGGGGTGCCCCGACAGTCTGAATTATCAATTGGGTGGCGTTGGAATCGATCAGATACGCATGCACCCGCGCATCATACTGTTCACAGACGTCCCAAAGGAGGCTCTCGAAACGGTTCGCGTCTGGAGCGTGAGCGCACGGATTCTTCGGAAAGCGCGCAAATATCCCGGGATCGTAGAATACAGATCCGCCTGGGTATCCAGAAATCGTTACCAAGTGAAGCGCCCCTTGGAAGTCATACCGCTTTGGGCGCGCCACTTGCCTTCCCCTTCATTGCCGCGATTCCTTGTGTCCCGTCTCTGACTGTGTCGGCCCTCGTCAGCACTGCGACGACCGCTTTGGTTAAAGTCGTTTCCGCGTTGGTGTCGATGAGCGCGCTGGGTATTCTTAGTATCACTTCGTCTCGCCGCCGCTCAAAGTGCAATAGAGGTCCTTCTGTGGAACATTTAATTTCTCGACTTACGCCACGCTTTGCACGGCGATTCGCCGAAACTCGTGCCGCCATAAGTGTCTCGTAGACCGAAATGGCGGGAGGGCGAGGCACTCGTTTTGCGAGCGCATCGGCGCGATCGGTGATCGGCCGCCGCCGCTCGTCGTTCCATGCCTCGTATAGCTCGGCCGCCCAGGACTCGCGGATGTCGTGGGGGCTGGAAAATGCGCTGATGATGGGTGCCGGCAGCTTGGCGAACCTCAGCAATCGGGTAACTTTGCTGGATGCGATACCGAGCTCGTGAGCCATTTCATCGGGAGAGCTATAGATCTGCAACTCGAGAAGTTTCGCGAGCCAGAGGCCCGTCTCATACGGGCTTGGGCTTTTGCGCAGTGAGTTCTCCGCTGCCACTATGACGGCTGCCTGTCGATCTGTAAGCTCTCGGAGCTCGACGAGGAGTGGAATCTTCAGATGGCGAGCGACGAACAGCCGTCTCTCGCCGCAGATGACTTCCACGTCGCACTCTGGCGCGCACGTGACCGCCCTGCCGAGGAGGGGCACGAGTTGTCCGTTGCGCGCAAAGCTCTCAATTTCCGCGTGACACGAGGCTTCAGTCGTCCGGGTCCTGATATTCAGGGCCCAGATACGACACCGATATGGATCGACAGTAACCAGGGATCCGGAATCGCGCGTTTGGAGTGTGTTCATCGGCATTTCCGCGGGAGCTGGCGTGGAGCAGCTTGCATCTCCTGAGTGCGCTTGCAATTCGGCTGATGACCAGAGCGAATCAGCCTCGAGTCGTCTGCCGGGTAGCTTCGGGATTGACTGTCCTACGCCGCGAGGCCGGCTGCACGGCCGCCAGGTCCGTAGCGAGGTATCGGCAGCTCGAGCCGTTTACGATGAAGATTATGGGTTCCTCCACAGCTCCGAGTTCACGGGTCCGAACATGCCGCAAAAGCGCATAGAGTCCAACTAGCTAATCAGGGGAGATGATCCCGCCTTCCGGGCGCTGAGGATCGGAGATCGTTCTTCGGACGACCTCGCCGAAGGTGAGTTGGCCGCACATGAATGCTTGCGTGATCGCCTGGGGGCGCGTGGTGACGCGTAATCGCCGTTTCAGCTGCTCGATGTGGTAATGCACAGTGGATACGCCCAGGCCCAAGATCCGCGCAATGGTCCAATCGTCCTTTCCTTGGGCGACGAGCGCCAGGCATTCGCGTTCGCGCTGAGTCAGCTCCGCGCGCTCCGCAGCAAGCCACGGTGCGTGGGCGCGAGAGGCGAAGAAGTACAAATGGGTCGCGAGCGCGTCGACGGCAATGTAACTTCGCATGTCGATGATCGGGTTGTCGGGAATCACGGAGCAGGAGGCGCGGAAGGTGCCGGGAAGCCAGGACAAGCGCAGGGGCAGCGTATAGCCATGCGCGATGCCGTAACCCGCGGCATCGACCATCATCAGTTTTTGGGCTTTCGTGAGCGGGACGGTCTGAAACGCAGTGTCCCAGAAAAAAGGTAGAGGCGTGGATTCTGCCCGCTTCAATACGGGATCGATCTGATACAGCTTTCCTTCGCTGAAGGTCCTTACCCAACCCGGGGGGTAGTTGTGCAGCATGACCGCGTCCGCCGGCGGATGCAGCGGGTCGACGTGCGAGCAGCACGCGAAATACCGGAACCCCAGCGCCTCGATCGCCCTCAGGAAGTGCGCGGCCATGCGGTCCGGCGACGCAGAGTCCTTCTGGAGGCATCCGAGGAATTCCTGAATCACATCGTATTGATTCATGGTCCTTAGTCCTTCGGAACCGCACGTCCCGGAAAATCGCGGGCGGCGGATCCGCAGGCTATCCAGTCTAGTTGCGAAGTCCAGAGGAGACGAGACCGTATTTGTGCGGTATTGACCTCCTACAGCGACCGGATTACATGCTGTTTGCGGGTTGAGTATGCGTTTGGCGACAACTTTGCATGGGGAGGCAGCAATGACCAGTGAATGGGTGAGGACCGGAGCCCTGAAGGAGCTCGCGAGCTATCCGCGGTGGCTGCAGGACATCATCGTCGGCCTGCGGGATCGGAGGGAGCAGGTGTCCAATCATCGGTTATTCCGGCGAATGAGGGACGGGACGCTTTCCGGTGAGGCGGCCCGCAGGTTCTTCATCCGGGTCTGGCCGGTGATCGAGCAGTTTCCGCAGTACATGGGCCGCAATCTGGCCAAGCTCGAGTATGGACGGCCCGGACATGACCTGGCGCGGGTGTTCCTCACGAGGAACGTCCGTGTCGAGCAGAGTCACGCCGACTACTGGGTGGAATGGGCGCAGGCGAGCGGCGTTTCGCTCGAAGAGCTGCTCGGCGGGTCGGACGCGGCGGCATCGGCGGCGCTCTGGCATTGGTGTTGGTATGTTTGCGACCGGGGGACGCTGGCGGTCGCCATGGCGGCGACCAACTATGCGATAGAGGGGGTCACGGGGGAATGGGCGCATCTCGTGTGCTCCTCGGATCGATACGCCGAGTCGTTGCCGGAGGCGAAGCGGAAATCCGGGATGCGTTGGCTGCGGGCGCACGCGCGCTATGACGATGCCCATCCCTGGGAGGCGCTCGAGGTGATCGCCACGATTCTCGGGGGCCACCCGAGTGCCGCGGACAGCGGAAGGATCCAGTCGGCTCTGCAGGAAAGCTACGAGTACATGCGCTACACGCTCGAGGATTGCCTCGCGGGAGAGGAGGGCGAGGACCTCGTGCAGGCGACTTCTCGAGAGCGCGCCGCATGAGTCAGGATGGCGCCGCGGATGTGCGGACCGGATCGAAGGTCCTGTCCATCCGGGGCTCGCCCATGAGCCGTGACGAGTTCGTCGGATACCTCGCCCCGAGAGCGGAGGCTCTCGGGATTCCGCTTCATCGGACCGGGGAGCTGACCGGGCTCCCCTGTGAATTTCATCAGGCGCTCGCGCTGGCGCGCCTGCTCGATGCGCTGGGGCTGCCTACTCCCTCGGGTGAGCTGCTGCGCGGCTGGTATGGCAGGACTGCGCACATGAGCGGCGCGGTCGCCCGTTGGGTGTACGAAGTGGTCGGCTCCCTGCGCGATCCGGATCTCGAGCAGCTCGAATTGGGGGAGCTCCTGTCCTTCTGGGTCCGGTTCGATACCTGGGGTGCCGTGGCCCACTCACTCGCCAGAGACATGAGACGGAACCTGCGCGATGCGCCCTAGGACCGTAGCGGTCAGGCAGCGGCGGTCGAGTCGTTCGAGACCTCCCGTTCCGCAAGCGCTCGAGCGGCGAGGGCCGCATCCCGCACGCGCATCGTAGCCTCCGAATTCTCCGCGGTCGGGGGTTCCTCCTCGCGGGCGTCGGCCACCGGGAATCGGACGAGGAACGTCGCCCCGGTCCCCTCTCCCTCGCTCAACGCTTCGATCTGCCCGCCATGCAACTCCACCAACCGCCGGGTGATGGAGAGCCCCAGGCCGAGTCCGCCGTCATGATCCGGCACCCGTTCCGCTTGCCAATACCGTTCGAAGACGCGCGCCAGCGCTTCCGGCGCGATTCCCCGACCGGAGTCGCTGACGCGGATCTCAACCGTATCGCCGCGGCGTGCGCAGGAGACGTCGATGCGCCCGCCCGCAGGCGTATACCGGATCGCGTTGGAGAGCAGGTTCGCGAGAATCTGTTGCAGGCGGTCCGAATCCACGCGCGCCGGTCCACTCCCGGATTGCAGCGCCTGTTGCAGCGTGATCCGCTTCTTCATGGCCGCCGGCTCGAATGCCTCCACCACTGCGGCGACGAGCGGCGACAGAGTTGCGAAGGCACGGGGCTTGATGCGCATGCTTTCCGTGTCGCCCCGCGCGACGTCGTAGAGGTCATCGGACAGGCGCCGCAGGGCCCGTGCCGCGAGCTCCAGGACATCCAGTGACGCGAGCATTGTGGCCCGCGTCAGCTTCTCGCTCCGCAGGCGATCGATCCATGCGAACACCGAGGAGAGCGGCGATCGCAGCTCGTGCGACAGAGAGGCGAAGAACTCCTCACGCCCTCGCAGGTCCCGCTCGGCCCGTGCTCTCGCCTGCTGCTCGGTGGCGTGTTGCTTCGCCTGTGCGAGAAGGGTCTGGATCCGCGCAACGAGCTCGCGTTGCGAGAAGGGCTTGATCAGATAGTCGTTGGCCCCCGCCTGCAGGCCTTCGACGGAGGCATCCTCACCCGCGCGGGCCGACAGCAGGAGCACCGGCAGTTTCGCCGTCGCGGCATCCGCCCGCAAAGCTCGCAGCATTTCGATTCCATCCATACGCGGCATCATGATGTCCGCGACGACGACATCGGGGGCGCGGCTTCGCACATGCTCGATCGCCGCGGCGCCGTCCGGCGCGGTCTCGACATGCCAGCGAAATTGCAGGATCCGCGAGAGAAACTCGCGCATCTGCGCATTGTCCTCCACGACCAGGATGCGCTCGCGTGCCGTCGGGATCTCGCGCGCATGCGCGTCACCCGCAGCGGGCGGCCTCTCGCTGCTTCTGGTTTCGGAGTCGCCGGCGCGCGGCGTTGCGGCCGGACTTCCGGTCTCCAGCCAGCCCAACGCCTCATCGAGGAAGGGCTCGACGCCCGTACTCAAGGACGGCAGGGTGTGTGCCGTTCCAACCCGGCCATGCGGGAGGTGGGCGAAGCCGCTCGGGATGCGCACGATCATCGTCGTTCCCACGCCGAGCTCGCTCTGCGCCTCGATCGTGCCGCCATGGAGCTTCGTGAGCTCCTGGACCAGCGAGAGTCCTATGCCGGAGCCCTCCACGGTGCGCGCACGGGCGGCGTGCACTCTGGCGAAGCGCTGAAAGATGCGGGGGAGGTCCTCCCGCGGGATGCCGCAGCCGGTATCCGTTACCTCGAGCTCGAAGCGATCGCCGGGGCGCCGAAGTCTCACGGTCACCTGGCCTTCGAGCGTGAATTTCAACGCATTGGAGACGATGTTGAGGACGATGGCCGCCCACATATCCCGATCGACATACGCCAGGTCGGTGTGGGCCGGGCAGTCGACCACGAGATCGACGCGTGCGCGCTCGAAGACGGAGTGGAACATCCCGGCCAGGTCGGCCGTGAGGATCCCGAGGTCGGTCGGCAGATAACGGGCATCGGTCCGGCCGGCCTCGATGCGCGAGAACTCGAGGAGCGAGTTGACGAGCTTTTGCAGCCGGCCGCTCGCCTGGCGGGCGGTCTCGAGCAGCTCCCGATGCTGCGGCTCCAGCGGGCCGGATTCGAGGACCTGGCGGATCGGCTCCAACAGCAGGGTGAGGGGCGTGCGCAGCTCGTGGCTGATGTTGCTGAAGAAGATCGTTTTCGCCCGGTCGAGGGCCGAGACTTCGCGCGCCCGCTCCTCGGCGAGCTGCTTCATCCGGGCGCTGCCCACGGCCCTCTCCAGATGGGCGGCGACGAGCTTGTGAAATTCCGCGGACTCCGGCGCGGGGCGCATCGGGTTGAGGCCCGCGACCAGAATACCGGCCGGGGTTCCATCGCCCCCGCTCGACACCGGGACTGCGATCGCCTCTTGGGGCACGAGCCGCGGCCGGCGCAGCGCCGGCCCGATGAGCGCCCCGACGTCCGCGATCCTGGAAGTCTCGCCATGATAGGCGACGTCGGCGAGCCGCCACGGATCGACCGTGGACGCGGATGTGATCACCCGCGGTACGCCCGGCGGGATGCCGGTGAGCCCGATACTCGCGGTCATCTCGACCCGGCCGCTCTTGCCGGAGTAGAGATACAACAGCGCGAAGGGCAGGTCCCGCTCCTGCTGCTCGAGCAACGCCGCCGCGAGATCGCAGGCCTCCTCCGGGGAGACCGCCGAGCTGCAACCGGTGGCGAGACGCCGGAGGCAGTCGATCTGCCGGCTCTGGATGACGAGACCGGTGTTCTCCGTGGCGGTACACAGGATACCGCTCGGCATATCCTGATCGTCCCTCACCGCCGCAAAAGAGAACCTCATGTAGGTCTCCTCCAGGTAGCCGCTGCGCTTGAGCGGCAGGAGGAGGTCGATCTCACCGGTCGGCTGGCCCGTGGAGAGAGTTTCATCGAAGCGCGGCTCGAGGTACGGTTGATAGATCTCCTGCCAGACCTCCTTCGCGGATCGTCCGATCGCCGAGGGGTGACGGTCAGGTCCGCCCAGGGGAATGAACGCGTCGTTCGGGATGTATGTGAGCTCAGGGCCGAGGGCCAGAGCCGCTGGAAAGCTGGAGTCCAGGATGAGTCGCAGGGCGTTGCGCCAGGCAATGGGCCAGCGCTCCGGAGGACCGATCGGGGTCGCGGACCAGTCGAACTCGCGCAAGCGCCTCGCCATCTCGCCGGGTATGTGTTTCATAGCCCCTCCCAGTGATCCCATCCAGTGAGTACCGAAACGATGCTCGGCGGCTCACGCCCCCCGTGAAAGCGCGATGTTGGCAGTAGGGGGTGAGAAACACTGTTTTTTCGCATTTGTCAACCCGTATAAAAATGATCGGCGTCGGGCTGCTGAAACGGTCGGGTCGCCTGCTATATTCCGGACATGTCAGGTGAGAGATGACAGACCCACAACCCGAGGCGTAGACTCGACAGTTGATCCCCCCCTAGCCGGCATTGGGCCAGGTATGGAGCTCAGAGTGAGCTGCACTCAGACCCGAGTGTATGTCGTGGACGACGACTCGCAGCTGCGCGAGGACCTGCAGAAATTGGTCGAGCGAGCGGGCTACGCGGCGGCGACTTTCGACTCCGGGGACACCTTTCTCACCGACTATCCCAACCTCCCGCCGGGCTGCATCGTGCTGGATGTGGCCATGAAAGGCATGAGCGGCCTCGACCTGCAGCGAAAGTTGGTTCAGGGCGGATGCCGGTGGCCATTCATCATCCTCACCGGACACGCCGACCCGCAGACCGCGGGGCGCGCCGTGGGGCTCGGAGTGGTCGCATTCCTGACCAAGCCCGTGCGCAACATCGAGCTGCTGGCGGCCATTCTGAAGGGCGAGGCGCAACTCTTCGGTGTCGCTGATCCGGTCCCGCAGCCGGAGGTCGTGCGTCGGGCGGCCCGGCTGACCCGCCGCGAGCGGGAGGTGCTCCGGGGCCTCCTGGAGGGGCTCATCAGCAAGGAGATGGCCGCGCAGCTCGGGATCTCCGCGAGCACCGTCAATAGCTATCGCCTCAAGCTGATGAGGAAGCTGGGCGCGAATACGCCGGCGGAGCTCGCGATGCTGGCGATTCGGGCGGGCTACGCCAAGCTCTGACTAGCGGGGGAACACGCTCGGCAGGTCCAGCCCGAGCCTTTGCGCGCACTCGATGGCCTGCGGATATCCCGCATCCGCATGGCGCATGACCCCGCTTGCCGGGTCGTTCCAGAG
Source organism: Steroidobacteraceae bacterium (assembly GCA_035552895.1). Classification (GTDB taxonomy): domain Bacteria; phylum Pseudomonadota; class Gammaproteobacteria; order Steroidobacterales; family Steroidobacteraceae; genus 13-2-20CM-66-19. The sequence goes on along the minus strand of DATNEU010000011.1, from coordinate 91,699 downwards.
GACCCGCGCGATCCGTTTCGCCGCGGCCGGCGTGCCGTCACACACGATGACGAGTCCCGCGTGCTGGGAGAACCCCATGCCGACGCCGCCGCCGTGATGGAACGACACCCAGGTCGCACCGGAAGCGGTATTAAGGAGCGCATTGAGCAGCGGCCAGTCGGAGACCGCATCGGACCCGTCCCGCATGGACTCGGTCTCGCGATTGGGCGAGGCCACCGAGCCCGAATCGAGATGGTCGCGGCCGATCACGACCGGCGCCTCGAGCTCGCCGCGCGCGACCATCTCGTTGAAGGCGAGGCCCAGCCGATGGCGGTCGCCGAGCCCGACCCAACAGATGCGCGCGGGCAGGCCCTGGAAGCGGATCTTGCGCCGCGCCATCTCCAGCCAGTGGTGCAGATGCGTGTCGTTGGGCAACAGCTCCTTCACCTTGGCGTCCGTCCGGTAAATGTCCTCCGGATTCCCGGAGAGCGCCGCCCAGCGGAACGGTCCCAGGCCGCGGCAGAAGAGCGGGCGGATGTAGGCCGGCACGAACCCTGGGAAGTCGAAGGCATTCCTGACGCCTTCCTCCAGGGCCATCTGCCGGATGTTGTTCCCGTAATCCACCGTGGGCACTCCCGCCTGCTGAAAGGCGAGCATCGACTGCACGTGGACTGCCATCGAGGCTTTCGCCGCCTTCGAGACGGCCGCGGGGTCCTGCTCGCGCATCTGCGCCCAGCGCTCGACGGTCCAGCCGATGGGCAGGTACCCGTTCACCGGATCGTGCGCGGAGGTTTGATCGGTCAGTAGATCGGGGCGCACCCCGCGCTCGAAAATGCGCGGCAGGAGCTCGGCGGCGTTGCCGAGGAGCCCCACGGAGCACGGCTTCTTCTGCGAGCCGGCCCGGCTCATGATCTCGAGCGCCTCATCGAGGCTCTCGGTCGCGTGATCCAGATACCCGGAGCGCAGGCGCATGTCGATGCGCGAGCGCTGACACTCGATGGCCAGACACGACGCGCCGGCCATGACCGCCGCCAGCGGCTGGGCGCCGCCCATGCCGCCGAGCCCCGCGGTGAGCAACCAGCGGCCGGCGAGGTCGCCGCCATAATGATGGCGGCCCATCTCGACGAAGGTCTCGTAGGTTCCCTGGACGATGCCCTGGCTGCCGATATAGATCCAGGAGCCGGCCGTCATCTGGCCGAACATCATCAGGCCCTTGCGGTCGAGCTCGTGGAAGTGCTCCCAGGTGGCCCAGCGCGGGACCAGGTTCGAGTTCGCGATCAACACCCGCGGCGCATCCGCATGCGTGGTGAAGACGCCGACCGGCTTTCCCGACTGGATGAGCAGGGTCTGATCTTCCTCGAGCCGCCGCAGTGTCGCCACGATCGTGTCGTAACTCTCCCAGTCGCGCGCGGCGCGGCCAATGCCGCCGTAAACGACCAGCTCGGAGGGACGCTCCCCGACCTCGGGATCGAGGTTGTTCATCAACATGCGCAGCGGCGCCTCGGTCAGCCAGCTTCGCGCCGTGCGCGTCGGACCCCGGGGAGCGCGAATGACACGCTCGGTGTCGACACGCGTCCTGCCAGACTGGCTATGCGGGGTGGTCATATCGAGTCTCCGTGAATGATGGCAGGGCTGCGCCCGCGGCCGCGTCGATCACCGCCCGGCTGCGGACCAGGTGGATGGCGCCTTCAATATCCGCGTGCAGATAGCGATCGTCCGCAAGCGTCGGGATGCGCTGCCGCACGACCTGGCGCACGGCCTCGAGCGGCAGGCTGGATCGCAGCGCGCCGTGAAAATCGCAGCCCTGCGCCGCGGTGATCAACTCGATGGCGATGATGGCCGAGGCGTTCGCGGCCATCGCGCCCAGGCGCCGCGCGGCATGCGCAGCCATGGAAACGTGATCCTCCTGGTTGGCCGATGTCGGAATCGAGTCGACGCTGGCCGGATGGGCCATCTGCTTGTTCTCCGCGACCAGCGCGGCGGCGGTGACCTGCGCCAGCATGAGCCCGGAATTGAGACCCGGATTCGGTGTCAGGAAGGCGGGCAGCCCCGAGAGCGCCGGATCGACCAGCATGGCCACGCGCCGCTCCGCCAGCGAGCCGATTTCGCACAGGGCGATCGCCATCGTGTCGGCCGCGAACGCGACCGGCTCGGCGTGGAAGTTGCCGCCCGAGAGGGCCTCATCCGACTCCGGGAAGATCAACGGATTGTCGGAGACGCCGTTGGCCTCCTGCTCGAGCGTCGCTGCCGCGTGGCGCAATAGATCGAGAGCGGCGCCCATGACCTGCGGCTGGCACCGCAGGCAGTAGGGATCCTGGACGCGCGAATCGGCCGTCAGGTGCGAAGCCCGGATCGCGGAGCCCGCCATCAGGGCGCGCAGCGCGGCCGCGGTCTCGATCTGACCCCGATGCCGCCGCAGCAGATGGATGCGCGGATCGAACGGCGTGTCCGAGCCCTTTGCGGCTTCAGTGGAGAGCGCGCCGGTGACGAGCGCCGTCTGGAAAGCGGTCTCGATCTCGAACAGGCCCGCGAGCGCACAGGCGGTCGAGAACTGGGTGCCATTGAGGAGCGCGAGACCTTCCTTGGGTCCGAGCGAGAGCGGTGCGAGCCCGACCGACTCGAAGGCCGCGCTCGCCGGCAGGCGCTCGCCGGTCTTCAGAGTCACCTCGCCCACGCCGATCAGCGCCGCGGCCAGATGGGCGAGTGGGGCGAGGTCGCCCGAGGCGCCGACGGAGCCCTGCGCGGGAACGATGGGAGTGAGGTCCCGCTCCAGCATTGCGCGCAGATACCTCACGGTCTCGAGCTTCACGCCCGAGGCGCCCTGGGCGAGGCTCGCGAGCTTGAGGGCGATCATGAGCCGCACGATGGCGGCCGGCATCGGCTCGCCGACGCCCGCCGCATGTGAAAGCACGATGTTTCGCTGCAGGGTGAGGAGGTCGGCGTCGTCGATGCGGACCGTGGCGAGCTTGCCGAAGCCCGTGTTGATGCCGTAGACCGGCTCGCCTCGCGCGAGGATCCTCCCGATCGCATCGGCGCTGCGCGCGATCCGCGACGTGCAGGCCTCATCGAGCGAGGCGCCCGCGCCGCGGTAGATCTCCCGCCATTCGGCCAGGGTGACCTGGCCTGGTTTGATGATGATCATATACCTAGACAAATAGTATCATGCCTAGGCATATTATCGGACCGTGCCGCAGACCGACCCCATATCGACGCCGCGCCATCGCGAGATCTACGACGCGCTGCGCGAGAGGATCACCTCGGGCGCCTGGCCGGCCGGATTCAAGCTCCCCTCGGAGCCCGAGCTCGCGAAGTCCTTCGATTGCGCGCGGATGACGGTCAGCAAGGCCCTCGGCGCACTGGCGGAACGGGGCTTCATCACGCGCCGGCGCCGGGCGGGCACCATCGTCAATTCGCCGCGGCCGCAGGAGTCGGTGCTCGAGATCCACGACATCGAGGCCGAGATCCGCGCCGTGGGCCGCCCGTATCGGTACCAGCGTTTCGAGCGCGAGGCGCGGCCCGCGACCTCAGGCGATGCGGCGGTGCTCAATGTGCCGATCGGCACACCGGTGCTCGCGCTCGCGGGACTGCACCGGGCCGACGGTCGTCCACACGCGCTCGAGGAGCGATTGATCAACCTCGAGGCGGTTCCCGAGGCCCGCCGGGAGCGCTTCGACGAGATCTCCCCCGGACGCTGGCTCCTCATCCGCATTCCGTGGACGGAGGCCGAGCATCAGATCTCGGCCCTCAACGCCAGCCCTGCGATAGCGCAGCGTCTGGAGATGGCGCGGAACAAGGCGTGCCTCTGCATCGAGCGCCGCACCTGGCTCGAGGACAGGCGGATCACCTTCGTCCGGCTCGTCTATCCCTGCGACCAGCACAGGCTGATCGCCCGCTTCAAGCACGGTCGTTAGGATCAGTGGTTGTCCCGGGGGACCCCGAACTTCTCGTCGATCTTCTGGTACTTCACCGCCGGCTTCAGCACCATGCCGTCGCCGAGCTGATCCACCAGGCCGCGCTGGATCTCCTGCCAGGGCGTCTGCGAGGGCGGGAAGCGATAGCCGTGCGCCGCCTCGAGAGCCTTGCGCCGGGCGGCGATCTCCGCCTCCGGCAACAGCATGTTGACCTGGCGCTTGCGCAGGTCGACCCGCAGCCGGTCGCCTGTCTTCAGGATGGCGAGTCCGCCACCCGCCGCCGCTTCCGGTGAGGCGTTGAGAATGGATGGCGAGCCCGAAGTCCCCGACTGCCGCCCATCGCCGATGCAGGGGAGGGAGTGGATCCCCTGTTTGATGAGGTAGGCGGGCGGGCGCATGTTGACCACCTCCGCCGCCCCGGGGTACCCGATGGGGCCCGTGCCGCGGATGCAGAGAAGCGTCTGGCTGTCGATCCCGAGCTCCGGGTTGTCGATGCGGGCGTGATAGTCCTCCGGTCCGTCGAACACCACCACGGAGCCCTCGAAGGCTTGCGGGTCGGCGGGGTTGCTGAGATACCGCTGCCGGAATTCCTCCGAGATCACGCTCGTCTTCATGATCGCGGAATCGAAGAGGTTGCCCCGCAGGACGAGGAATCCCCCGTTCGGCTTGAGCGGATTGCCGAACGGGCGGATGACCGCCGTGTCGATGATCTCCTTCCCGCGGCAGTTCTCGCCGAGGGTGCGGCCGTTGACGGTGCGGGCATCCTCGCGGATGAGGCCCTGCTTCATGAGCTCATTGACGACGGCGGGCACGCCGCCCGCGTGGTGATAGTCCTCGCCCAGGTACTCGCCCGCGGGCTGGAGGTTCACGAGCAGCGGCACCTCATAACCGTACTGCTGCCAGTCCTCGAGCGACAGCTCCACGCCCATGTGCCGGGCGATCGCCGCCAGATGGATCGGCGCGTTGGTGGAGCCGCCGATCGCGGAGTTGACGACGATGGCGTTGAGGAACGCATCCCGCGTCAGGATGGCCGAGGGCCTCAGGTCCTCGTGCACCATCTGCACGATCCGCTCCCCCGTCAGGTAGGAGATCTGCCCCCGCTCCCGGTAAGGGGCGGGAATGGCGCCCGATCCCGGAAGCTGCATGCCGAGCGCTTCCGTCAGCGAGTTCATGGTGGTCGCCGTGCCCATGGTGTTGCAGTAGCCGGTCGAGGGGGCGGAGGAGGCGACCAGCTCGATGAAGCCGGCGTAGTCGATCTTGCCCGCCGCGAGCATCTGCCGGGCCTTCCATACGATCGTGCCGGAGCCGGTGCGCTCGCCGCGATGCCAGCCGTTCAACATCGGGCCCACGGAGAGCGCGATGGCGGGGATATCGACCGTCGCGGCCGCCATGAGGCAGGCGGGAGTCGTCTTGTCGCAGCCGATGGTGAGCACCACGCCATCCAGCGGATAGCCGTAGAGCACCTCGACGAGGCCTAAGTAGGCGAGGTTGCGATCGAGGCTCGCCGTCGGGCGCTTGCCCGTCTCCTGGATGGGGTGCACGGGGAACTCGATCGGCACGCCGCCTGCGGCGCGGATGCCCGCGGCGATGCGCTCCGCCAGCACGATGTGGTGGCGGTTGCAGGGAGAGAGGTCCGAGCCCGTCTGCGCGATGCCGATGATCGGCTTGCCCGACCTCAGCTCCTCCAGCGTCATGCCATAGTTCAAGTAGCGCTCGAGATACAGCGCCGTCATGTCGGGGTTGGCCGGGTTGTCGAACCAGGCGCGCGAGCGCAGGCGCCTCTGGCCGTCGGAAGAGCTCATTTCCTCTGGGTTCCTCGTTGCTTTTTGCGGGTGACATCGATCCGGTTCACCCCGATGTCGATTACTTTCAGGATGGCGGCGGCCGCGGTGCGCCCATCGCCGGCCTCGATGGCATCGACGATGGCGCCATGGCCGTTGACCGTCGCCTCGTGATCCGCCGGATCATCGACCGGGGAGCTGTGGGCGAAGGAGGCGACGAGTGCCGTCTCGATGACGCTCGCCATGGAGCGCATGAGGGGGTTGCCCGAGGCGCTGCCGATGGCGAGATGGAAGTCGAGATCCGCCTCGGCGAAGCTCTGACGCGAGTGGTCGGTGCGCGCCATCTGCCGCACGCACTCGCGCAGGCGCGCGATGTCCGCGGGTGAGCGCTGCTTGGCTGCGAGGGCCGCCGCGGCGGGCTCGAGCGCCCGTCGGACCTCGGTCAGGTTGGTCATGAACTCGTCATCGAGCCCGAGCCGCACCCGCCACGCGAGCACGTCGGCATCGAAGTAGTTCCAATAGACCGGATCGCGCACCCGCGTGCCGACCTTGGTCTTCGAGATGACGAAGCCTTTGGCCGCGAGCGTCTTCATCACCTCACGCATCACGGTCCGCGACACCTGGAAGCGCTCGATGAGCTCCGGCTCCGAGGGCATGTTGCCGCCCGGCGCGTACGCGCCCCTCAGCAGCTCCGTGCCGAGGATGGCCGCGATCTGATCGTGGCTCGACTTCGCGCGCTCGAGCGCAAGGCGGCTCAAGCGCGGCATCGGCCGTGGGATCGACTGGTGGTTGGAACGGTATTGCGCTTGTGCGTTCATGGGGCGCGGACCCCGCTATGATTGCGCCGGTGGCGGCGATTCGAGGGTCATATAATATGACTATTGGCACCTCCGAGCAAGTTCTGGTCTCCCGCCGGGGTCACGTCTGCGAGGTTCGCCTCAATCGCCCCGAGAAGCGCAACGCGCTCACCGCCGCGATGTACGAGAGCCTCATCGAGGCCCTCACGGAGGCGGAGGCGGATGAGCAGATCCGCGTGCTCCTGCTGAGCGGCGAGGGCGCCTGCTTCACCGGCGGCAACGATCTCAAGGATTTTCTCAACGTGCCCGATGTGATCGGGACCGATCACGTGATCGCCCGCTTCCTGGGCGCCTTGAGCGGGTTCGGCAAGATCCTCATCGCCGCTGCTCACGGTCCCACCGTTGGGATCGGGGCGACGCTGCTGCTGCATTGCGACCTCGTGATCGCCGCGGCCCGCAGCACCCGCATCATCACTCCGTTCGTGCAGCTCGGCGTCGTTCCCGAAGCGGCGAGCACGCTCCTCCTGCCGCGACTCATCGGTCACCCGCGGGCGGCGGAGATGTTCTTTCTCGGCGAGCCGCTCGATGCGGCCACCGCCCGGGAGTGGGGGCTCATCAACCGCGTGGTGGACGATGAGAGGCTGATGGAGGAGGCGCGCGCGCTCGCCGATGCCGCCGCCCGCCAGCCCCCGGGGGCGGTGCGCGCCACCAAGCGGCTGATGCGCGCCGCCGGCAGCTCCGAGCTCGCCGCGCACATGCTGCAGGAGCTGCGGGAATTCACCGCGCGCCTGCGCGGCCCGGAGTTCGCAGCCGCCGCCCAAGCCTTCTTCGCCGCTCATCGACCACCGTCCGATCCCAAGCCCTGAGCCAAGACGACGTCGCAACGTATTTAGGCACACGGATGTGCCCGGCCGCCGCAGGTGGCCGAGTCTCGGGCAAAAACCACGCTTTTTGCCCGAGACGCGCTGGGCCGGGCAGGAGCCCGGATCCAGCGCTTTAACAACGGAACCTGAAGCCTGCCCGGACCGTTCTCTCGCGATGGCTGTCACGCGAGACGACATCGGCCGCACCCCCGCGCCGGCCCGGCCGGGGCGGCTGCAATGGACGCTGAGCCGGCTGCGCGCCATGACACCGCGAGAGTTCGGCTTCAGGCTGCGGCGCAAAGTGCAGGCCGACATCGAGCGCGCCGGCGTCGGCCTCGCGCACCCGTCCGCTCCCGCGGGCGCCTCCGGCCAGCCGTGGGTATCGCCGTTGCCGCGCGGTTTCAACGTGCGGCGCTACACTCGTGCGGCCGACAAAATCCTCGAGGGCCGCTTCGACGTGTTCGCCCTTCAGGATGCGCCGCTCGGCTTTCCCCCCCGCTGGAATGCCGATCCCAAGACCGGGATCGAGGCGCCGCTCGAGTTCGGTCTCGCAATCGATTACCGCGACCCGGCGCGAGTCGGCGACATCAAGTACCTGTGGGAGATCAACCGCCACCTCGAGTTGGTCACGCTGGCCCAGGCATGGCACCTGACATCGGATGAGCGGTATGCGCGCGGTGCCCGCACCCTCGTCGATTCCTGGCTCGAGGCCGCTCCCTACCCCCGGGGCGTCAACTGGTGCGCGAGCCTCGAGCATGCGATCCGGCTCGTCAACTGGGCTTTCGCGTGGCACCTTCTCGGCGCCGATGACGCGGGCGTCTTCGCCGGCGAGGAGGGACGGCGCTTTCGCGGCCGGTGGCTCGAGAGCATCTATCGGCACTGTCATTTCATCGCCAGGCATTTCTCCCGTCATTCCTCGGCCAACAACCATCTCCTCGGGGAGGCGACCGGTCTGTTCATCGCCTCCCTGACCTGGCCTTTATGGCGCGAGAGCTCGCGCTGGCGCGACCGGGCCCGCGCCGAGCTCGCGCGCGAGGCGCTGGTGCAGACCTTCGAGGATGGTGTCAACCGGGAGCAGGCGGTGTGGTACCACCACGCCGTGGCCGACATGCTGCTCGTCGCCGGCCTCTTCGCGCGCGTCAACGGCTGCGGCTTCGGCGCCGAGTACTGGCGGGCGCTCGAGTCCATGCTCGATTTCCTGGCGAGCATCATGGACGTGAGCGGCGGCGTACCCGCCATCGGCGATGCGGACGAGGGGGTGTTGGTTCGCCTGGCGCCGGCCGGCGCCGCAGATACCGGCGCGTGGCCCGGAGTCTATCGATCGCTCCTCGCGACCGGCGCGGTGCTCTTCGGCCGCGCGGAGTTTCGCCGCAAGGCCGGCGAGTGCGACGAGAAGACCCGGTGGCTCCTCGGCGATGCCGCCGCGGAGCGCTTCGGGCAGCTCGACCCCTCGCGGGCCCATCTTCCCGTGCGGCGCTCCTTTGCGCGGGCGGGCTACTACGTGCTCGGCGATGAGCTCGAGACCCCGGAGGAAGTCAGAATCGTCGCCGACGCGGGCGCGCTCGGATACCTCTCCATCGCCGCCCATGGGCATGCCGATGCGCTCGCTTTCACGCTGACCGTGGGCGGCCGGCCCTTTCTCATCGACCCGGGCACCTTCGCGTACCACACCGAGCGGACCTGGCGCCGCTACTTCCGCGGCACCTCCGCGCATAACACCCTGACGGTGGACGGCGAGGATCAGTCGGTCTTCGCCGGCCCCTTCCTCTGGCTGCAGCACGCCGAGGCGACCGTGGACGATTTCGTCTGCTCACCGGCGCTGCAGGTGCTGGTGGCGCATCACAACGGCTATCGACGCCTCGCCGATCCGGTGACGCATCGGCGGACCTGGCGCTATGACCCGGCGAGCGCGACGCTCGAGATCGCCGACGAGCTGCACTGCTGCGGGGCGCACAGCGTCGAGATCTTCTGGCATTTCGCCCCGGAGTGTCAGGTCGTCTTCGGGGACGGCCGTGTCACTGCCGAGCGTGACGGCCTGCGCGTGGAGCTCGAGCCGCCCGATGGCGTATCGGTGACTCTGGCGCGCGGGCGCGACCCGCAGGGCGGCGGCCGTCCGCTCGGCTGGGTCTCGAGCGGCTTCGACCTCAAGGAGCCGGCTACGACCGCGGTCTTCGCGGCCCGTATCCGCGCGGATACCCGACTTCGGTCGCGGCTCTCGATCCGGCGCCGGCCGGCGCCTTGACGAAGAGCGCCTCGTAGGCGGCGAGGAGCTTCGGCACCTCGTAGGCCCAGGCGAGTTGGCGCTCCACCCGATCGCGCCCGAACTGGCCCATTCGCTGCCGCCGCGCCGGATCATCGAGCAGGGTCACGATCTTGTCGGCGAAGTCGCGGGAGTCGTTCGGGCGCGCATAGAGCGAAGCCTCGCGGGCGGAGAAGCGGCCCTCGGTGAGCTCGAACTGCACGATCGGCTTGGCGAGCGCCATGTACTCCATGATCTTGTTCATGGTGGACTTGTCGTTCATCGCGTTGACTTCGTCGCAGTTGACGCAGACATCCGCGGTGTTGAGCACCTCGAGCAGCGTCTGATCGGGCACGCGGCCGAGGAACTCGACATGAGCCTCCAGCCCCATTTGCGAGTTGAGGCGCCGCATCTGCTCGAGCGCGGGGCCTCCGCCGACCAGTATGAACTGCACGTCTTCCCGCCCGAGATCGCGCACGATGTGCCGCGCCGCTTCGAGCAGGTACGGGATCCCCTCCTGCGCCCCCATCACGCCCACATAGCCCACCAGGTACCTGCGGCCGCGCTTCCACTGCGGCACGGGCGGCAGTATCCGCAGGCGCTCGAGACTCGGGCCCGAGCGCACGACGAACACCTTCTCCGGCGCCATGCGCCCGCGCTCGAGGGCGAGCTTGCGATAGCTCTCGTTGGTGGCGATCGAGACGTCGGCCGCGAGGAAGGTCAACCGCTCCATGAGGCGCACCAGCCAATAGAAGAAGCCGCGGCGGCCGAACTTCGCCTCGTAGAGCTCCGGATTGATGTCGTGATGATCGAAGAGGAAGCGCTTGCCGCCGAAGAGCTTGAAGAGCGCGGCGATGAGGAAGATGTTATCGGGCGGGTTGCATGCGTGGATGGCATCGAAGCCGTGGCGCCGCAGCACCTTGAGGGAGAGCGCCAGCTCCCAGAAGAGGGACGAGGCGTATTCCAACAGGTAGCCCCAGGCTCCGCTCGCCTCGAGCGGCAGCGGATGGCGGTGGATGTGGATCCCCTGGATGCACTCGTAGCGCGCCTGGTAGCCGCGCCCCGTCGGGCAGATCACCGACACCTGATGGCCGTTCGCCGCGAGGGCGGTTGCTTCCTGCCATACGCGCCGGTCGAAGGGCACCGGCAGGTTCTGCACGATGATGAGGACGCGCTTACCAGCAGATGCCGGCGTAATTGGCATGACGCTCCTCGATCTGGGGGATGCGCACGAAGTCGATCACGAGCTGGTCGGTTCGCAGTCGCTCGGCGAGGCCGGTGAACTCCTCGCCACGGTTGCCGATGACGATGACGTCCGCGTGATCGAGCACTTCCCCGACCGAGGCGACCATGAGCCGCTCGATGTGCGGGATGCTCTTCATGATGTACTCACGGTTGGCGCCCGTGAGCTTGGCGAGATTGACGTTGCGGTCGTAGAGCCGCAGATCGAAGCCCTTGCCGAGCAGGCGCTCGATCACCTCAACCAGCGGGCTCTCGCGCAGATCGTCGGTGCCGGCCTTGAAGCTGAAGCCCAGGAGCCCGACCTTCTTGCGCCGCGCGGCGAGCACCATGGCGATACCCTGCTCGATCTGCTCCTGATTGGAAAACATCAGCGAGTTGAGCAGCGGCGTCGAGACATCGTGACTGCGCGCCTGGTAGGTGATCGCGCGCAGATCCTTCGGCAGGCACGAGCCGCCGAAGGCGAACCCCGGCTTGAGATAATAAGAGGAGAGATTGAGCTTCGCGTCCCGGCAGAAGATGTCCATGACCGCGTGGCTGTCGACCCCTAAGCTCTTGCAGATCTTGCCGATCTCGTTGGCGAAGGTGACCTTGGTCGCATGCCAGCTGTTGTCGGCGTACTTCACCATCTCGCCGACCTCGACCGGGCAGCGGATCACCGGCCCCGGGAGCCCCTCGTAGAGGCTCTGCACGATGTCGCCCGAGCGCGAGTCGGTCGCGCCGATCACGGTTTTCGGCGGGTTGCGGAAGTCCGCCACGGCGGTGCTCTCGCGCAGGAACTCCGGGTTGTGGCAGACACCGAAGTCCTCCCCGGCGCGCCGCCCGCTGGTGCGCTCGAGCGTCGGTATCACGAGACCCTTCAGCGTTCCCGGCAGGATGGTCGAGCGCATGACCACTACGTGGAACCCGCTCTTCTGCCGCAGCGCTTCGCCGATCTCGGTGCAGACTCTCTCTATATAACGGAAGTCGAGATTGCCATTGGCCTGACTCGGCGTCGGCACGCAGATGAAGGTGACCTCGGAGTCGAGCACCGCGCTCGGCGCGTCGCTGGTGGCGCGCAGCCGCTTTTCCGATACCGCGCGGCGCGTCAACTCCGCCAGCTCGGCCTCCACGACCGGCGCGCGTCCGGAGTTGATGAGCTGCACCTTGTCGCAGTTCGGGTCGACACCCGTCACGACGTGGCCACGATCGGCGAGGCACGCCGCTGATACCGCTCCCACATACCCGAGCCCGAATATGCTGATTCTCATCTTGATCGACTGCGCGCTCCGGACCGCTATCCAGCTCGAGGCCTCCGCAAGAAGCATTCCGGGTCCGGCGAGTGTTGGTAAATGGCGACGCTGAAGATTGGCGCGGCCTTTGCACGCGCCGTTGACAGCGATATCCGACTTGTATTCAGCGGGCGACGAAGAGCAATATCACCGCGTCGTCACACTCGGTCCGCATTCTCGCAGTCTGCATCGGAGGGGATTCCACATGACATCATTACCGCAGACGCAGTTGAGCTTCGCCGTTCAGGACGGCCGCCGTCGCACCTCGCCGATCATTCCCGCTGCCGCGACCTCGGCCATGGCCCGCGCTCGCGGCCGGCAGGCGCTGCCGGCGGTCAATCCGTCACAGGAGTTCGGGTGCGTGGACTGGTTCCTGTATCCGGACGCGGCCACGGCTGAGGCTCGAGCCCAGCGAGCGAGCGCCTGACCCTCAGCTCGCGATTGCGCGAGCCCCGAAGACCGTCGCCATTCCGGCGAAGGTCATGAGCAGCGAGACGGCGAGGTGCGTGGCGATTTCCGCCAGTGCCCAGAGCATCTGGCCGGCCTGCAGCGAGGCCACCACCTCGGCCGAGAAGGTGGAGAAGGTCGTGAGGCCGCCGCAGAATCCCGTGATGATGAGGAGCCGCCATTCGGCGGGGACCGCCGGGAAGGTGGCGAAAAACGCCACCGCGGCGCCGATCACGTAGCCGCCGATCGCGTTGGCGGCCAGAGTGCCGGGCGGCAGCAGCGGGAACGCGGCATTCAGCCGGTTACCTAGCCACCAGCGCAGCAGCGCCCCGGCGCTCGCGCCCACACTGACCGCCACGACCGATTTCCACATGCCGGTGCCGCCCGCTGCAAAGCGGCAAAGGCTACGCTAAGTCTACTGCATGGACCAGCCGTGGCTGACCACGAGCGACTGGCCCGTGAGCGCGGCGGACTCGAAAGAGGCAAAGAAGAGGGTGGCCTCGGCGACGTCCTCGGGCGTGCTGAACTCCCCGTCCACGGTGTCCTTCAGCATGATCGAGCGGATGACCTCGTCCTCCGAGATGCCGAGAGCCTTGGCCTGCTCCGGGATCTGCCGCTCCACGAGCGGCGTGCGCACGAATCCGGGGCAGATGACGTTTGCGCGCACGCCGTGCTTGGCGCCTTCCTTCGCGACCACGCGCGCCAGCCCGAGCAGTCCGTGCTTGGCCGTGACATAGGGAGCCTTGAGCACCGAGGCCTCTTTCGAGTGCACGGAGCCCATATAAATGATGCTGCCGCTGCCCTGGGCGTACATGGGTCCCAGCGCCGCACGGGTCGCGAGAAATGCCCCATCGAGGTGAACGGCGAGCACGCGATGCCAGTCGGCGAGCGACAGCGCCTCGAGCGGGGAGATGACCTGAATGCCGGCATTGCAGACCAGGATGTCGATGCGACCTAGGGTGGCCACCACCCGGGCGATACCGTCATCGACCTGCTCCTCGCGGGTGACATCCAGCGCGAGCGGCATCGCCTGTCCCGCGCCCTGGGACAGCCGGGCGGCAACTTTCGCCGCCGCGGCGCCGTCGAGGTCGGCAACCGCGACGCGCGCGCCCTCGCGCACGAAGGTGCGCGCGATCTCGAGGCCGATGCCGCTCGCCGCGCCGGTGATCACCGCGACCTGGTCTTTGAGCCGCATCGGCCTTCCTGTCGCTTTGGACATCAGTAGTGATAGGTGACGGTCGCGGAGTAGGTGCGCGGCGGTCCGTAGAACCCGATCTGGCTGATGCCGCCGATGAAGGAGTTGGCCGGGCCGATCGGCGGATCGCCGAAATCGTAACCCGCGACGCGGTAGAGCTTGTTCGTGAGGTTCTTGCCGTCGATCGACAGGCGCCAGTGGCCGCTCGCGGTGCTGAACGCGAGGCCGGCGTTGAGCAGGCCGAAGCCCGGCTGGTCGGTCACGCTGGGCGTCGTGTTGGCGACTTTGGTGAAGCTGCGCCAGTCGTAGTCCACCCGGGCGAGGAGGGAGCCCGAGTCGAGGAACCACGTATAGGCCGCGTTGGTCGAGGCGGTGAAGCGTGGAGCGTTGAGAGGCTTGTTCTCGTCGGCGACGTTGACCGCGGCGACGCTCGCGCCGCAGCCGGGGGCGGCGGTGAACACGCTGCAGGGAATGAGATAGTCCTTGTAGTAGGAGTCGAGGTAGCCCACGTTCAGCCCGAGCGTGAGCGCGCGGCTCGCGCGCCAGGCCGACTGCAGCTCCGCGCCTTCGTTGATCTGCTTGCCGGCATTCAGTACCGCGGTGAGGTTGGTCGGCGCACTGGCGTACTCGACGAACTGCTGCACGCCGATCTGCGCGTCCGTGTACGGGTCATAGAAGGCGGCCAGGTTCAGGAGCAGGGTGTCATCGAGCCAGGTGGACTTCAGGCCCACCTCATAGTTGTTGGCCACCTCGGAGTTGTAGCCGTTCTCCGTGCCCGGAAACACTGCGGCGTTGCCGCGCATGTCGAAGCCGCCGCTGAGGAAGCCGCGGCTGTACATGGCGTAGCCCATCACGTGCGGAGTGAAGTGATAGTCGACTCCGAGCCGCGGAGTGATGTTCACGAACGGACGCTCGCGATCGTAATCGGTGACCACGCCCGGATCGGGGAAGAAACCGGCCGGCACCGCGTTGGGATTGAAGAACGTCTGCCCGGGCGAGAGCTGGTCGGGGGCGATGCTCGCGTAGTCGGCCTGGTACACGTGCGCGGTCTTGCGATCCTCGTTCCACCGGATACCCACGTCGAGATCCAGCGCATCCGTCAGCTTCCAGGAGGTATCGCCATAGACCGCCGAGCTCTTGGTGTGCACGCATCCCTGCACGAGCTCCGTGATGTAGAGGTCGAACGCAGGAATTCCGAGCAGATTGAGGGAGCCGATCGAGGCGTTGTAGTCGCCGCAGGCGGTGCTGTCCATGAAGAAGACGCCGGCGACGCCCTTGACCAGATCGTTGGTGAAGGTGAGGCGGCCCTCGGCCGAGCTCTGCTGGTCCTTATAGAGGGCGGGCACCTCGAAGAGGTTCTCATCGGTCTCCGCGAAGTTGATGAACTGCTGCCCGTGACCCTCGTAGTAGGCGCCGATGAGCTTGAGGTCCAGGTGATCGGTCAGCTTCTGGCTGTAGGTGCCGGAGAAGCCGCTGCGATGGAAATAGTCCCTGCCCACCGGCATGTCGTCGTACATGTCAAAGGGATTCGCGAGCTGGGGAACCAGGTAGTCGTTGAGCCGGTGCCCGCCGGCGGCATTGGAGTTGTCGAGGATGTCGTCGGCGACCAGCACCAGCTTCGAGCTCTCGCCCCAGAGGAAGGTCACATTCGCCCGGCCGGCGAACACGTTCTTGTTCGAGACGTCCTCGCCGATGAAGTTCTGCGCGCTGGGGGCCTCCCCGGGTTGCGCGACCACGTGTCCGTAGCCTCCGCGCCTGAGCTCGCCGAGCGACAGACCGAAGTAGACGTGGTCGTCGACCACCGGGGTCGAGAAGTTGAGCTTGAAGTCGTGCTCGCCGTAGTTGCCGGCGGTCACTGAGGCTGTGAGCGACGAGGGGCCCACGATGTCGCGGGTGACGTACTTGATCGCACCGGCGATCGTGTTTTTGCCATAAAGAGTGCCCTGCGGGCCGGAAAGGACCTCGAGCCGCTGGACGTCGAGGACATCGAGCAGGGCGGCCTGCGGGCGGGCGAGATAGACGTCATCGATGTAGACGCCGACCGCCGGATCGAAACCCCAGAGCGGATCGCTTTGGCCGACGCCGCGGATATAGACGTTGATGGTGCTGCCGGTCGCCCGATCCGCGGAAATCTTCATGTTGGGCACGAAGCTGTTGAGGTCCGCCAGAGTCGTCACGTCCCACGTTTGAATCGACTTTGCCGTCACCGCCGTGTCGGTGAGCGGCACGTTCTGCAGGTTCTCCGCCCGGTGCCGGGCGGTGACCACGACCTCCTGCAGCTCGGCCGGGCTCGTGCCTTCGGCCGGCGCCGCGGAGGTGGCGGGGTCCTGCGCGGCCGCCGCGCCGGCGGCGAGCAGGCCACACGCCAGGAGGAATGTGCTTGAAAGCTTGTTTGACATGGCCGAGCCCCCTCTGACCCAACAGTCGCTGATGCCGCTCGTCGTCGGCGAGTATTGAACGACCGTTGAAGATTAATACAACGGTTGTTGAACTGCAACGGGAGGAGGGAGCCGCGCCGCGGGCGCCCGCGGCCGGCGCTTCCGGCCGACCCCCGGGGTCGACGCCTCTGGACCGGCGGCGCGGGTGGGGTCCGCGACCCTGGCCACAGCACCCGGACTCGGCGCGAAACCCGCGGCCGGCGCCGGCGCTGCGGCTAGAATGGCCCGCTCAAAGGGGGGAATAGATGGCCCGCTCCAAGCGAACCACAGCCAGGCGAACCAGCCCCAGACGAGCGACCAAAGACAAGCTGCTGGATGCCGCGGAGAAGCTCTTCGCCCGCCAGGGGTTTCACGGCACCTCGCTCCGCGACATCACGGGAGCGGCCGGAGTCGATCTCGCGCTGGTCGCCTATCATTTCGGCGGCAAGAAGCTGCTCTTCGCCGCCGTGCTCGAGCGTCGCGGCGCCGTGCTGAACGACGAGCGCCTGCGCCGTCTGGCGCAAGTGCGCCGGGCCGCCGCCCCGCAGCCCGCGAGCACCGAGGCGGTGATCGGGGCCTTCTTCGACCCCATCCTCGACTTCCTCGACCACGCCGGCCCCGGCTGGCACAGCTACTTTGCGCTCCTCGCCTGGGTGAACAACTCCCCGGAGTGGGGCCGGCGCCTGATGAGCAAGACCTTCAACGCCACGGTCCGCGAGTTCATCGGCGCCCTGATGGAGTCCCTGCCCGGTGTCGCCCCGGAGGATGTCTTCTGGGGCTACAACTTCCTCACCGGCGCGCTCACCCTGTCGCTCGCCGAGACCGGCCGGCTCGACGTTCTCTCCAACGGCCTCTGCCATTCGAACGACGTCGCCGCCCTGAGGGCGCGCCTCGGCCCGTTCGTGGCGGCGGGCCTCAAGGGGCTGGCGCAGCGCCGCAACGCCTAGCAGGCGCCGCGGCGGCGATCAACGCACGAGGTTGTCGAAAGACACCCGCGGGCGCGGGCACGATCGCACCCGCGGCGGATTCATGGGACGCGGCTGGTCGAATCGCTGGGTGGTCAGCCAGCACTCATCGAGTGCCGAGCAGTAGCAATAGCGGACACTGAGATTGCTTCCGTACTGGGAGTGCAGCGCGTCCCATACGGCCGCGCCGCTCGCGTTCCGCTCGACCTGAAGAAAGGGGTGGGTCTCACCGGCCCTGACCACTATGCCCTCGTCGGAGCCCGTGCCGAAGGTGACATCGCGCCGCAGGGCCGCGATGTCGCCGGCATGGCCGGAGCCTTCTTCCGCCTTGGCGCAACAGGTGAGCAGCAGCTGCCAGGGATTGCGCTGCGGCTCGCCCTTCCAGAGGAGCTCGAACGATTCCAGCTTCGCCGGCCCGATGCCGTTGTTGGCGATGATGAAGCTCATGAGGCGCGGGTCGGTCTCGCTCTCGTAAATCTGGACGTACGGCCAGGATTGCGAGGCGACCAGGTCGCGGTTGGTGCGCTCGGTGTCGTACGCCATCCAGAGTGACACCGCCGCGATCGCCACGGCGCCGATGGCGAGCGCGCTCTCGGCCCAGTGCCGCTCGAGCAGCGATGGCAGACCCTTCCCGGACATGGAGACTCCCCGACAACTGGTGACCCCGGCGGACTCTACCGTACCGGCCTGGCTCGCGCGACCGCCCTCTAGGTGGCGCCTGCCGCGCGCCGGCGCACCGGTGTTCAGTAGCTGACTTGCGGCGGGGGCGGCATCACGCCACCGGGAGCGGCTTCGGCGGCCGGGCGGCACGCATTGCGCTCGACTGCGAGCAGCGCCGCGCTGCTGTTGGCGGTGATCGTGCGGCTCGGCACGCCGATATCCCGCTAGCCGCGGTCGTATCGGAATCGCCAGCGGTACGATTGCCCCTGGGCCTGCAGCGTGCAGAGCGGCGAGTCGGATGCGCGCACCGGTAGCGGCGCCGAAGCGCTCGGCGGTATGGGCGCGGGGTCCACGGATTGGCGGGGTCAGCAAGTTTGGCACCCCGAAGCGGGAGGGGGGGCTGAGCCCCGGCATAGGCTTTGCTGGCTCTCGCCCGCAATGCGGAGTGGATCGACCCAATCGGAACGGGAGGGGATGCGACTGGCGTTGGAAGCCGGGAATTACCTGGGTTCCGATGGCGCGCAGCCGTCCGATCCGGTCCGGCCGATAGCCACCGATCTGCCGCCGATCATGGTGCTCGCGGACCACATTGGTTACGCCGACGGCGTGCGCCACGGGGTGACGACTTATCTGCTGCACGTGTTGCCGCTCCTCGCCGCCGCGGGCGTCGACCTGACAGTTTGCTTCCTGCGGCAACCGCATGCTGCGGCCGAAGAGATGCGCGCACATGGAATCCATCCCGTCTTCCTCGATGCCGGCAAATGGGATCCAACAGTCGCGCTGCGCGTCGCCGCGCTCGGCCGCCGCAAGCGCGTGCGCCTGTTGCATGCGACAGGCGTGAAGGGAACCCTGGTGGCGCGCATCGCCGCGAGGCTCATTGGCGCCCGGACGCTGTTGCACGTGCATGATCTCAACGATCCAGGCGCGGCACTGAGCGCACTACAGCGCCTCGTCGCGCAGCCTGCGGATGCCGCCGTATGCGTCTCGGAGGCCGTGCGGGAGCTGACGGTCACCCGCTATCGCGTCGCCCCCGAGCGGGTCCGCATCGCCCGCAATGGCATCCCGCTCGAACTGTTGCGCGGTGCCGCAACGGCCGCGCGCAGCCGCGTGCTCGAGGAGCTCGGCATCGAGCCGGGCCGGCCCGTGCTCGCCATGATCGGGCGCCTGCATGCCGTCAAAGGCCATCGGGACCTCCTGGCGATGCTGCCTGAGATCGTGCGCGGCTGCCCGCGGGCGCTGCTCCTCGTGATCGGCGACGGACCGGAGCGCCCAGACTGCGAGGCGCTCGCGCGCAGTCTCGGCATGTCCGGGCACGTGCGGTTTCTCGGCCGGCGCAGCGACGTTCCGCGACTGCTCGCGGCCATCGACCTCGTGCTGATGCCGTCCCGCTCCGAGGGCCTGGGCCTCGCGGCCATCGAGGCCATCGCCGCGGGGCGACCCGTCATCGCTTTCGCCGTCGGCGGGCTGCCGGAGGTGGTGGTGGATGGGGTGAACGGACGCCTGGTGAGGACGGGAGATCACCAGGCGTTTGCGAGCGCGGTGGTCGAGACCCTGCGCGATCCCGCCCAGCGGCTCTCCTACGCGCGAGGCGCCGCTTCGAGCGCGCAGCGCTTCGGGGTCGAGGCGCACGTGCGGCGCCTCATCGACTGTTACCGGATGACGCTCGCCCCCTGAGACCCCCAACGGCGCCCGCGGGGCCCCCCCGTGCCCGGCGTGGTAAATTAGACGGTCTGAGAAAACGGGGAGAGCGACGGTGAATGCCTTGGACGAGAGCGTAAAAAGGGCCATCCCCCACGACCGGCCGGCGGGACTGCCTCCCGCGGCCGAGGAGCCGCTGAGCGACAGGGCCGCCCGGCCGGCGGCGACCCGCTCGCTGGAAGGGCGAATGCTGGCGCGCCTGCTCGAGTACCTGGGCAATCCGCCGCTCGAGTTCATCCTCTGGAGCGGCGAGCGCATCGCTCCCGCCGGTGTGTCGCCGATCGCGCGGGTACGGGTCTCGAGCCGCGCCACGCTGCTCGGCATCCTCGCCGACCCACAGGTGCGCTTCCCCGACGCCTACAGCGAAGGGCGGCTGGAGATCGAGGGCGACCTGCTGCAGCTCCTCGAGACCGTCTACCACTCCGGCCGCAACGGCCCGCAACCCTCGACGCTGCGGCGCCTGATGGCGGGACTGCGCCGGCCGCACATCAACACCCTGGCCGGCTCGCGGGAGAACATCCACCACCATTACGACATCGGCAACGACTTCTACTCGCTCTGGCTCGGGGAAACCATGGCGTATACGTGCGCCTATTACCCGACGCCGGCGGCCACCCTCGATGAGGCGCAGACGGCGAAGATGGATCACGTCTGCCGCAAGCTGCGCCTGCGCCCGGGGGAGAGCGTCGTCGAGGCCGGCTGCGGCTGGGGATCGCTCGCCCTGCACATGGCGCGGCACTACGGCGTCAAGGTGCGTGCTTTCAACATTTCGCGCGAGCAGATCGCCTTCGCGCGGGAGCGCGCCGCCGGGCTCGGAGTGGGCTCGCAGGTCGAGTACGTGCTCGACGATTACCGCAATATCTCCGGCCGCTACGATGCCTTCGTCTCCGTCGGCATGCTGGAGCATGTCGGTGTCGACAACTACCCGGCGCTCGGTGCGGTGGTCGCGCGCAGCATCGGTCCCCGGGGCCGCGGCCTCATCCATTCGATCGGCCGCAACCGCCCGGCGCCGCTGCAGCCCTGGATCGAGAAGCGGATTTTCCCGGGCGCCTATCCGCCCTCGCTCGCGGAGATGATGCGCATCTTCGAGCCGTATGATTTTTCGGTGCTCGACGTCGAGAACCTGCGTCTCCATTACGCGCAGACGCTGCGGCACTGGCTCGCTCTCTTCGAGACCGCGAGCGGCCGCGTGCGCGAGATGTTCGATGAGAAGTTCGTGCGCATGTGGCGGATGTATCTCGCCGGCTCGGTGGCGGGATTCACGACCGGCGCGCTGCAGCTCTTCCAGGTGGTGTTCGCGCCTCGGGACAACAACGATGTCCCGATGACCCGCGAGCACCTTTACGCCCGCTGAGCAGCCGATGCGCGCCTGTGACGTGCTGATCGTCGGCGGCGGGCCGGCGGGCTCGAGCGCTGCGTGGCGGCTGAAGCGCGCGGGCGCTGAGGTGCTGGTGCTCGACAAGGAGCGCTTCCCGCGCCTGAAGCTCTGCGCCGGCTGGATCACCCCGGAGGTGGTGCGCGATCTCGCGCTCGACATCGCCTCCTATCCGCATCGATTCCTCACCTTCGATCGGCTGCACGTTCACGTGAAGGGCCTGCACCTGCCGGTGCGCTGCGTGCAGCACTCGATCCGCAGGGTCGAGTTCGACGCCTGGCTGCTCGAGCGCTCCGGTGCCCCGGTCGTGCAGCACACCGTACGCAACATCCGCGAGGAGGACGGCGGCTACGTCGTCGATGACGCGTTCCGCAGCCGCTACCTGATCGGGGCGGGAGGCACGCGCTGCCCGGTGTACCGCACGCTCTTCCGGGAGCTCAACCCGAGGGCGAGCGAGCTGCAGACCGTCACTCTGGAGCATGAGATCGAGTACGACTGGCGGCGGCCGGACTGTCATCTCTGGTTCTTCGACAACGGGCTCCCGGGATATGCCTGGTATGTGCCGAAGCAGAACGGCTGGCTCAACGTCGGCATCGGGGGCATGGCGGATCGCCTGAAGACGGGCCCGCGCTCGATTCACGATCACTGGTCGCTCTTCACCGCGATGCTGGGCGTCAGGTTGGCCCGGGGCGCCCATTACGACCCCGCGGGCTACAGCTACTACCTGCGGGGCCGGGTGGACGTGGCGCGCCGCGGGAACGCCTTCATCGTCGGCGATGCCGCGGGCCTCGCGACCCGCGACATGGCCGAGGGCATCGGCCCCGCCGTACGCAGCGGCCTCGAGGCGGCCGAAGCCATTCTGCACGGCAAGGAATATCGGCTGGAGGGGGTGACCGGCGCGAGCCTCGGCGGCGGCCTCGCGAGCCGCCTGCTCGACTGGGCGATGACCCGGGGCGCCGGAAGAACGCCGCAGGCCGCCGCCGCCTGAGAGGACGGCCTCGCAGGCGCCGGCAGGGGCCTGCTGAAACCCAAGGCTTGGCTCGGGCGTTTCTGTTGGATGCCCCTGCTGCTCTCCTCGCTCTGGCTGGCTTTGATCCTCTGGCTGATCGCCCGCGCCGTGCGCCAGCGCAACGTCCTCGCCCGGGTAGCCGTGCGGGCCCAGGATCCCGGTCCCGGCGCGCCCAAGATCGCCGTGATCGTACCGGCCCGCAATGAGGCGGCGAACATCGGCCCCTGTGTCGAGTCGCTGTCCGCCCAGCAATATCCGCCGGATCGTCTGGCGATCATCGTGGTCGATGACGACTCCGCCGATGCGACGGCGGCCATCGTGACTGCGCTGCGGCGGCGGGATGAGCGGATCACGCTCCTGCGCGCGCCGCCGCTGCCGCCGGGCTGGAAAGGGAAGGTGAATGCCTGCTGCACCGGCGCGGCCGGAGCCCCTGCCGATGCGCAGTGGCTCTGCTTTCTGGATGCCGACATGCGGGCGGCACCGCGCGCGATCGCGAGTGCGGTGGAGGCGGCGGCCAGCCGCGATCTGGATCTCCTGACACTCGCGCCGCGGCACGAGCTCGGGAGCTTCGCCGAGCGGCTGATGCTGCCCTGCGGGCTCTACCTCCTCGGGTTCTGTCAGGACCTCGAGCGGATCCAGGCGCCGGACAGCGATGAAGTCGTGGCGACGGGCCAGTTCATGTTGCTGCGGCGGCGCCCCTACGATGGCGTCGGCGGTCATGCCGCGGTGCGCGATGCGATCTGCGAGGATGTTGAGCTGGCGCTCCTGATGAAGCGTCGCGGGCACCGCGTGCTGCTCATGGACGGCAACCTGTTGCTCAGCACCCGCATGTACACGGGCTGGTCGACGCTGTGGCCGGGATTCGCCAAGAACCTCATCGAGCTGCTCGGAGGCTCCCTGCGCACGCTGCTCGCCGCGCCCGTGGTTCTGGCGTTGGCCTGGACCGCGGTGTGGCTGCCGCTCTTCGATCTGGCAGCGGTGCTGCACGGAGCGGGCGGAGCGCCGCTTGCGCTCTCTCTCGCGACGCTCGGCTCAGCGGCCGTCATCGGCCTGCATGTCGGAGGTGCGGTGCACTTCAGGATCCCGTGGTGGTACGGACTTCTCTTCCCGCTCGGCTACACCGCGGGGGCGGTCATGGCGCTCGACAGCGTTCGCTGGAGATTCACCGGCCGCGTCCACTGGAAAGGACGCGTATACAGTTCATGAGACTCGAGAAGCGCGGCCAGCAACCCGTGCCCGACGACTCCCCGCCCGGCGCGACCCACGGGCGTGTCGAGCGGTTCTCCAACCTGACGACGGTCACCGTCGTCGTCGGCCTCGTCGTCTTCCTTTATCTGGTGAAGGACATCCTGTTGCCATTCGCGGTGGCAGGCATCGTGGCCTTCGTCGCGACACCGCTCGTCGACTGGCTGGCGGCGCGGACCCGCGCACCGCGCTGGATCTATGCCCTCGGCATCCTCTTCGCGCTGATGGGCCTCGCGGCGCTCCTCGGCTGGCTCGGCGCGCCGCCGCTGCTGCAGGAGCTGCAACGGGTCGCCGGCAATCTGCAAGGCACCGTCAGCGGCTTGCTGCGGGTGCTGCTCGGCGACCGCACGCTGGTCGTCATGGGCGAGCGGCTGAACGCCGCGGCGCTCGGCGCCACGATCGCCCACGAGGCGCAGTCCTGGTTGACCCAGGGCGGGCGTGTGCTCGAGTTGGCAGCGTTCGGGATTGCGGGCTTCTTCGGGGCCATTCTCGCCGTGGTCCTCCTCGGCTACTTCCTCCTCGACGCCCACCGCATCGGCCGCGGGCTCGCCTGGCTCATCCCGCCGCGGTACCGGCCGTTCACGACCCGGGTGGGACGCAACCTCGAGCCCGTGCTGCGCCGCTATTTCATCGGCGTCGGTCTGGTCGTGCTCTATGCCTCGACGGTGGCGTACGTGGGCCTTGGGCTCGTGCTCAACATCCACCACGCGGTTTTTCTTGCCCTGATCACCGGCCTGCTCGAGCTCATTCCCTTCGTCGGACCCGCGGCCTCGGCCGTGATCGCGGGCCTGGTGGCCGTGCAGCAGGCGTCCTCCGGCTGGAGCATCATCGCCTACTGCATCTACGCCACGGTGCTGCGGATCTCCATCGATCAGTTCTTCGGGCCACTGGTGCTCGGGCGGGCGGCGTACGTGCCGCCGGTGCTCGTCATCTTCTGCTTCCTTGCCGGCGGGCTCCTCTTCGGCATCGTCGGCGTCATGCTGTCCGTGCCCGTGGCGATCAGCATCAAGGTCCTCCTCACGGTGATCTACGAGGAACCGGACCCCGGCCGGCACTGAAGGCGAGCTGAAGGCCCAGGCCGGAACTTTTGTGCGCTCCCGTAGTTCTGGTTGGAGTTGCCGACCAGCAAGGAGCATCCGCCTTGTCCGTCGTCCTATCCGAGAAGCGCGGCCTGCGCGCGATTCATCCGGAGCAGTGGGTTTTCAGCCTGGACCGGTGGTTGCGCCGTTGGCACGGCGTCTACGAGTTCACCGCGCACCGCGATTGCCTGTTTCGCGCGGAGCGCTGCCTCGCGGAGGAGAGTCTGCTCCTTTGCGACGGCGTGCGCGTGCGCCGCGGCGATCCGCTGTTGAAGGTCCACCTCTGGAACGAGCACATGCCGGCAATGGGTCAGGATGGCCCGACGATCGCTTGGGCGCGCCGCGCGAGCCGGGCGGTCGATACCTCCCTGCGGGAGCTCGCCCGCCACGTGTCGCAATCGGGCGATCTTGACGCGGTGGTGGCCGTCTGCGCCGACATGCGTTTGGCAACGGCCAAACAGAGTGCGCAGCTGGCGCGCATCGTTTCCCGCTATGGTTTCGAGCCGGCGAAGAACTCCCGCGTCGGCCGCCCGGGCCTCCTGCGCCGCATCGGCGAGAATATCCTCATGGTACTGTTGGTGCTCGCCACCAACCCGATCGCATTCCGCGCCGCCGTCCTGCGGCGCGATCATGCCCGCGTGGTCATCTCCCGCGCCAAGCTCCTACGGCTTTATAGATAGCGCCGGATCCGGGCATCGTGCCCGGCCCGGCGCGCCGCCAGCTGCGGCGGCGGAGCGCATCCGTGTGCCCATTGCGGATTGACAGCGACGTCATGACGCAGTGATGCTTCGCGCCCATGACGAGCACGCTCTGGATCGGGACCCGCAAGGGGGCGTTCCTGCTCCGGCCCGGCGCCCGCGGGCGCGGCTGGAAGCTGTCGGGACCGCAGTTTCTCGGTCACATCGTCCACCACATCGTGCAGGACCCGCGCGAGCCCAAGGTGCTGGTGATGGCCGCCAAGACGGGACACTTGGGGCCCACGGTCTTTCGCTCCGCCGACCGCGGCCGGACCTGGCGGGAAGCCGTCCAGCCGCCCGCCTTCCGCAAGGCAGGCGACGCAGAGGAAGCGCGCGCGGTGCAGAAGGTCTTCTGGCTGACGCCGGGGCATTCATCCGAGCGCGGCACCTGGTACGCCGGCAGCTCGCCGGCGGGGCTCTTCCGCTCCGAGGACGGCGGCGAGCGCT
This sequence comes from Steroidobacteraceae bacterium, assembly GCA_035552895.1. Taxonomy (GTDB): domain Bacteria; phylum Pseudomonadota; class Gammaproteobacteria; order Steroidobacterales; family Steroidobacteraceae; genus 13-2-20CM-66-19. Next base: position 66,345 of record DATNEU010000011.1, on the reverse strand, counting down.
GGCAGCCGGTCGGTGGTTTCAACGATCATCCGCAGCGGCCCCAATGGGCGGCCGCCGCCACACCGGACGGGGATCTGCTGCACTCGATCAACGTCGATCCGCGCGATCCACGCCACCTGTACCTCGCGATCTCGCCCGGGGGCGTGTTCGAGTCCACCGACGGCGGCGCCGGCTGGGCGCCGCTCAATGAGGGATGCGCCGCGGACTTCCTGCCGGACCCGAATGCGCCCTACGGGCACGACCCGCATTGCGTCGTCGTCCATCCCTCTGCGCCCGACAGGCTCTATCAGCAGAATCACTGCGGTATCTACCGGCTCGACCGGCCCGAGCGGCGCTGGCAGCGCATCGGCGATGCAATGCCGAGGAAGGTGGGCGACATCGGATTTCCGATCGTCCTGCATCCGCGCGATCCGTTGACCGCATGGGTGCACCCGATGGACGGCCAGACGGTCTGGCCGCGCACTTCCATCGCGGGCCGGCCCGCCGTGTACCGCACGAGCGATGGCGGCAGGAGCTGGCGGCGTCTGGATCGCGGGTTGCCGCCATCCCAGGCCTGGCTCACCGTGCTGCGTCAGGCCATGTGCTCGGACGGCCGCGCCCCCCGGCTGGGACTTTACTTCGGCACCACGGGCGGGGAGGTCTGGGCCGGCGCGAACGGGGGCGAGAGCTGGCGCTGCATCGCCCGGCATCTGCCGGAAATCTACTCCGTGACCTGCGCGGCGTAGCATCGACGCGCCCGCGCGCTCCATGAGCTGCACCGTCCGCATTCCGAGCCCCTTGCGATCCTACACGGCCGGCGCCGTGACGGTCGCCGCCGACGGCGCTACGGTCGCGGAGGTGTTGGCCAGCCTCGAGCGGCACTACGCGGGGATCCGCTTCCGCATGGTGGACGAGCAGAGTCGGATCCGTCCGCACATCCGCCTCTACGTCAACATGGAAGAAGTGAAGGACCTCTCCCGGCCCGTGGGCTCGCGCGATACCGTGCACGTGATCTGCGCATTGAGCGGAGGTTGAGCGGTGACGCTCTCGGCCGCGGAGCTGTCGCGTTATCACCGGCACATCGCCTTGCCCGAGATCGGGCGGGACGGGCAGGAGAGGCTCAAGCGCGCGCAGGTGCTGGTGGTGGGGGCCGGCGGACTCGGCTCGCCGGCCGCGCTCTATCTGGCCGCGGCGGGCGTCGGGACGCTGGGGCTCGTCGACTGCGATCGGGTGGAGCTCTCCAACCTGCAGCGGCAGGTGTTGTTCGACAGCGCCGCCGTCGGGCAGCTGAAGACCGAGGCCGCTCGCGAGCGGTTGCTCGCCCTCAACCCCGAGATCACCGTCGTTGCGCACACGCTGACTCTGCGTGCGGAAAACGTACTTGAAACGCTGCGCGACTATGACGTAATCCTCGATGGCACCGACCGTCTGACCACGCGCTACGTCGTCAACGATGCCTGCGTGCTCCTCCGCAAGCCGCTCGTGTCCGCGGCGATCCATCGCTTCGAGGGACACGCGATGACTTATCTGCCCGGCCGCGGGCCCTGTTACCGGTGCCTCTTTCCGGCGGCGGAGGAGGGCGCGGTGGCCAATTGCGCGCAAGCGGGAGTGCTCGGCGTGCTGCCCGGCGTGTTGGGGGCGATTCAGGCCACCGAGGCGGTCAAGATCCTCACCGGCATCGGCGAGCCGATCGTCGGCCGGCTGTTGACTTACGATGCCCTGGAGCTGCGCTTCCTCGAGCTGCCGGTCACGCGGCGAGCGGACTGTGCCGTCTGCGGCGAGCATCCCACGATCACGGCACCGCAGGAGGAGGAAGCGCTCTGCGATTCGGTCGTCCATAGTCAGGTCCGCCGAATCGACGCAACGGCGCTGCGAGACCTCCTTGCGGCGGAACGGGCGCGCGCGTCCCTGGAACTCATCGACGTGCGCGAGCCGCGCGAGTTCGACACCGCTCATCTGCCCGGCGCGCGAAACATCCCGCTCGCCGATCTCGAGCGCCGGCTGCGGGATCTCACGAGGGAGCGGACGCCCGTATTCATCTGCCGCAGCGGCCGCCGCAGCCTCGTGGCCTGCACGCTCGCCGTGCTCGGTGGCATTGCGGCTCCCGCGCATCTCGAAGGGGGACTCCTGGCCTGGGCGGCGCAGGTCGATGCCGGATTCGAGGTCGCGGCCGGCTGAGTTTGTTGTGGTGCCGCAACGGATGGCTCCGGTTACGGCCCCCGTAGACGCCGCCGTGGGACAGTGTATGCTTCGCGCCACGATATCAGGGACCTGTGAGTAGAGACTGCGGGGGGTAGCCGCAGCCGCAGGACCCGGGGGAGAGGAGCATGTTGCGGAAGATTGGCGTGCTCTGGGCGGTCCTGGCCGTCCTGGGTCTCACGGGTTGCGGCAGCAACAGTCCGACGGCCGCCGTGGCGACATCCAACGATCGCGGCACGCTGGTCGAGAACCCGCCGCTGCGCGTCGCGTCATTGAATGCGGCCGACTTCAGCGCGCAGCTGAGCGCCACCACCACGGGCCAGCAGCTCCTGCAGCTTGCCGGCGCCCCGGCCTGCGGCGTGGACTTCTACTACGTCAAATACTGGACTGTGGGGCCGGACAAATCCGCGCAATTGGCCTCGGCCGCGCTGATGGTGCCGACCGGCTCGGCGGCGCCGTGCACCGGTCCCCGCCCCATCGTGCTCTACGCGCATGGCACGACGACGGATTCGGCCTACAACATCGCCAACATCAGCGACAGCTCCAACTCCGCCAACTCCGAAGCGGCGACGGTGGCGGCGGTGTTCGCGGCTCAGGGCTACATCGTCGTGGCGCCCAATTATCTCGGCTATGACATCTCGACCCTCGGCTATCACCCTTACATCAATGGGGCCGAGAACGCGGATGTCATGATGGATGCGCTGGCCGCGGGCCGCGCGGCGCTGCTGACCTCGTTCACCCCGAATACGACCGACAGCGGGAAGCTGTTCATCACCGGGTATTCCGAGGGCGGATACGTCGCCATGGCCACGGTCAAGGCGATGCAGGCGGCCGGCGGTACCGTCACTGCATCGGCGCCGGCTTCCGGACCGTACGCGGTGGAGGCGCTGGTGGATGCGATCTTCGCCGGCCAGGTGAACATCGACTCGACGTTCCTCGCGCCGCTGCTGACCACGAGCTACCAGCGCGCATACGGCAACGTCTATTCGAGTCCTTCGGATCTCTACGCCTCGACGTACGCGACCGGCATCGACACCCTGCTGCCGAGCACCAGTCCGGCCTCGACTCTGATCAAGGAAGGAAAATTGCCGGAGACGGCGCTCTTCGACAGCACCACGCCGCCGTCCGCCATAACCAACAATCCCACCTTGAACGCGCAGGCCAGCGCACTGCTCGCCCTGCCGTCCAGCCCGCCGTATTCGGCATCCCAGGCGGCGCTGTTCGATGTGGGCTTCGGCTCGCCCTACCTGATCAACGACACCTATCGCGTGGGGTACGTGGATGACGAGGTGATGAATCCGGATCAGGCGGAGATGACACTGCTCGCCGGCGGGACGCTGGGCTCGGGCAACCTGGCGCTCGCCGCCTCGCCCGCCGTCGGCCTGCGGCAGGACCTGAAGTTGAACGACATGCGCAACGGCGGCTGGTTCCCGGAGGAGCCGATGCTGATGTGTGGCGGCGATCAGGATCCGACCGTGTACTTCACGAACGCGGAAATCATGGCGGCGCTGTGGAGCCCGTACGTGCAAGGGGGTCTGGTGAGTGTGCTCGACCTCAATGGCACGCCGAGCGGGGCCTTCGCAACGCTCCAGGGAGCCTTCCAGAACACCTATGCGCAGTTGGTCGCCTCGCAGGGCGCAGCCGCGATTGAGTCCTACCACAGCACCGAGGCGCCGTTCTGTCTGGTGGCGGCCCGCGGCTTCTTTGCGCAAGTTCCGTAAGGTCGGCGAGGGACCATCATGCAGAAGAAAATCGTGGCATTAGGGGTCTCGGCGGCTCTCGCGCTGGCCGCATCCGGGGCGTATGCGGGCGATGCCGGGCCGAACGAAATCCGGGTGGGCATGTACTTCGTGCACTTCGACACCACGGCGAGCGATATCTCGGGCCCGTACACGCCGCCGGGCCTCGGCATCCACGTCAACAACGTCGAGACGCTGTACCTGGCGTATACCCGCTCGCTGTCGGATCACCTCGTCGCCGAGCTGGCATTCGGCTATCCGCCGCTCACCAAGACCGAGGGCCGGGGACCGGCAGCGCTCGGCTCCGTGCCCTATAACGGTCAGACCATCTCCACGGCCCGCTGGTTCTCGCCGTCGCTGCTGTTCGATTACGTATTCGGCGATCCGGACGCCCGGCTGCGGCCCTATGTCGGGCTCGGCGTGAACTACACGAAGTTCTTCGATCGCCGCTCGACTGCCGCCGGCGATGCGGCGAGCGGCGGTCCGACCTCCATCGAGCTGCCGGTGTCGGTCGGGCCGACCGCCACCGCCGGGCTGACCTACGAGATCACCGACCGCTGGCATCTGTATGCCTCCTACTCCGTCGCCCAGGTCAATACCCGGTTGACGGCGGATACAGCCGGGATCCTGCGCACCTCGAAGGTGCACTTCTGGCCGAACGCGCTGGTGATCTCCGCGGGGTACTCCTTCTAGGCCGACGGCGATCGACTTGCGGCGACTGGTCCGCGGCCTGCGACGGGGCACGTTTCCTGCGTGCCCGCGATGCGGTATAACGCGATCCGACCAGCGGATCCGTCATCGTGTCGACTCGAGCAAACCCGCAACACCGCCGTCCGCCTCTCCTGGCACGCCTCAGGCGGATGAGCCGCACCCGGCTGCTCGCGGTGGCGCTGCTGGCTATGGCGCTGCGCTTGCTCATTCCGGTCGGCTTCGAGCCGGCCACCGACGGCTCGCTGTCGCTGGTGGTGTGTCTGCAGGGCTTCCCGCCCGCAGTGGCGGCGGCCGCGCATCCGGGCGTCGGTCATCCGGCGCCGGGGCGCGGCGTCACCGACAACGACAGCCACTGCAGCTTCTGCACGGGATTCAGCGCGGCGCCGCCATCGCCGTCCCTCGCCGCGCTCTTCCTGCTCCTCGCGAGCTTCGCCATCGTCGCCGTGACGATCGCAGCGCCCGCCGGCATCCGTCTCGTCCGCCTCCCCCAGGCCCGCGCGCCTCCCGCCGCCCTCTGACCTGACTCGATGATCGGCCGCGGCCGGCGTCCGGAGTGAATCTCCGTGATCGCCGCGCGGCTGTCCCGAAACCGGTGCGGGCCAGGGCGGTCCGCGGGAGCCACTACTTGAGATCTGCTTGCGGCAGCCGCGCGCGCACGGCGCATGCGGGCTCGCTGGCTTTGCTTCTGGCGATGGCCCTGCTCGGGCCCGCGCCCGCGTGGGCCGCGGCGTTCGGCAGCATCAGGGGCGCGGTGCAGGATGCGCAGTCCAACGCCGTGCCCGGAGCGCACGTGAGACTGCAGTCGCTCGCCTCGGGCGCCGTGCAGGCGGCGACGACCGATGCCCACGGCCGGTTCGAATTCGCGAACGTGGCGATGGGCGCGTACCGGCTCACGGTCTCGCGCCAGGGATTCCGCACCGCGACTCAGCCCGTGACGGTCGAAGCGGGGTACTTCCCGAGCCCGCAGGTCCTGTTGCTACGGGCCAAGGCCCGCGAGCTGGCGGAAGTGACGGTGAGCGCCGCCGCGGAGCCGCACCCCATCGTCACCTCGGTGACGCCGATCACGCTGGTCAGTCAGGTGGACATCCAGCGTACACCGGGCGCGGATCAGACCAACAGCCTCGCCATGATCACCGACTATGTGCCGGGGGCCTACATGGTGCACGATCAGCTGCACGTGCGCGGCGGACATCAGACCGCGTGGCTGGTGGACGGCGTCGAGATTCCGAACACCAACATCGGCGGCAACCTCGGCCCGCAGATCGATCCGCAGGACATCCAGGTGCTGGGCGCGGAGGGCGGCGGCTACCAGGCGGACGAGGGCGACCGCACCTACGGCATCTTCAACGTCATCCCGAAGAGCGGCTTCGCGCGCGACGACGAGGGAGTGCTCGACGCCAGTGCCGGCAACTTCGGCCAGACCGACGATTACCTGAGCGTCGGCAGCCATACCGGCAACTTCGGGTATTACGCGAGCGTCGACGGCAATCGCAGCAATCTCGGCATCGAGACTCCCGTCCCGCAGGTGCTCCATGACGCCGAGCGCGGCTACGGCGGCTTCACGAACCTCGACTATGAGGCGAGCGCGCAGAACGAGTTTCGGCTGGTGGCGCAGTCGCGTGCCGATCAGTACGAGATTCCGACCGCTCCCGGCGATGTGATGGATGACGTGCAGCGCGAGGCGGACACGTTTGCGCTGCTCTCCTGGGTGCATACCTTTGCCACCCAGGCGGTGCTCACGAGCTCGCTGCTCTATCACGACAACAGAGCGGACTACGAAGGCGGCCCGGGGGACCTCCCCGTCAGCACCACGGACCGGCGCTCCTCGACGTACGAGGGCGCGCAGGAGGATCTGCGGCTGCACTTCAGCCGCAATCACGTCAACGTCGGTGTGTTCGGCTTCGCGCAGCAGGACGATGAGTACTTTCATCTGCTCTTCAATCAGAGCAGCCCGCCGGCTGCGGCGCCCCCCCTGCCCCTATCCGCCTCGATCCGGCCCACCGGTGGACTCGTCGCCGGCTATCTGCAGGACACGTTCGAGGCTGCCCGCTGGCTGTCGCTGTCCGCCGGAGTGCGCCAGACGCATTTCAAAGGCAACGTCACCGAGGATGCCACCGACCCGCGCCTCGGTGTCCTCGTGACCCTGCCGCGCCTGCGGTGGGTGCTCAGCGCCTTCTGGGGCAAGTACTATCAGGCCCCGCCGCTCGAGACCCTTTCCGGACCTCTCGTGCAGTACGCGACGAGCAACAGCGTGGGCTATCTCCCGCTGCACGGGGAGCGCGACACCGAGCGCCAGTTCGGCATCGCCATCCCGGTGAGAGGCTGGCGCATCGAGGGGGACTACTTCGTCAACGAGGCGAGGAACTTCTTCGATCACAACGCGATCGGCAACTCCGACGTCTTCTTCCCGCTCACCGATCAGGGGGCGCTCATCAAGGCGTATGAGCTCAGCGTGCGCTCGCCTCCGCTCTGGCGCTACGGCCAGGCGCATATCGCCTTCTCCAACCAGACTGCGGACGGTTTCGGCGGCATCACGGGCGGACTCACTGACTTCAGCCCGGGGTCGGGCTACTACGCTCTCGATCACGACCAGCGCAACACGCTGAACGCCGGGCTCGACGCGAATCTCCCGCGCCACTTCTTCGCCTCCGTCAACTTGTACTTCGGCTCCGGCTTCGCGAACGGCGATGCGCCGCCGAGCCACCTGCCGAGCCATGCGGAGCTCAACTTGAGCGCCGGCAAGGACTTCAGCCGCGATCTTTCGGTATCGGTCACCGCCCTGAACGTCACCAACCGGCATCTGCTCACCGACAACAGCCTGACCTTCGGCGGCGTCCACTGGAACGATCCCTTCCAGATCTATGCCGAGGTGCACTACCGGTTCCGGTATTAGGAGGCACTACCCTCGGCGGCGCTCTTCACACCCGACGAATGGGATCAGATCGTGCGCCTTCCACCGGAAGATACCGAGGCGTCCGCGGCCTTTGCCTCGATCCACACGACCTCGCGATATCCAAGTACGTCGCCTTCCGCGAGAAGGACCTGATCTTCACGCGGGAGCTGGCACGGCGGGGGCTGATTTCCAGGGATCAGCTCCTGGCCTTGCTCGCGCAAACCAACATTGGAGATGATCTGCGCGCGAAAATCCGCGCGCGAATCGCTGCCGACTTCGGACAGCCGGATCGGGGCTGATCGGTCTGCAGCCACGCGCTCGAGCAGGGGGCGGGGGTCGTTCGCGCCCCGAGACGGCGGACCGTCGAGTGCGATCAGGCGATGCGGCCGATCGCGCGCGCGAGCTCTCCGGCCGGTTGCGACCGGGTGGACGCGGTGAAGCCGAGGTCCTGAACGAGGCCATCCCGCAGCCGATAGATCCAGGCGTGCACCGCGAGAGCCTGGCCGCGCTTCCAGGCATCCTGCGCGATGGTCGTGCGGCAGACGTTGTGCGCCTGCTCGAGGACATTGAGCTCGCAGAGCCGGTCGGCGCGCAGGCTGGGGTCACTCTCGTGCTCGAGAACCGTCTGGCGGAGCTCCGCCAGGTCCTGGATGTGCCGCAGCCAATTGTCGATGAGTCCGAGGGGCGAGCCCTGGCACGCCGCCGCGATGCCGCCGCACCCGTAATGACCGCAGACGATCACGTGCTCCACCCGCAGCACATCGATCGCGTATTGCAGGACCGAGAGGCAGTTGAGGTCCGTGTGCACCACGAGATTGGCGACGTTGCGATGCACGAAGACCTCGCCGGGAGGCAGGCCGATGATCTGATTCGCAGGCACGCGGCTGTCGGAACAGCCGATCCAGAGGTACCTCGGCGCCTGTTGCGACGCGAGCCGCTGGAAGAATTCGGGGTCGTCGCGCACCGTGCTCGCGGCCCAGCGCCGGTTGTTGGCGAGCAGATCCTGGATTCCCGGAGATTGCGTGCCGTGCTTCATTCAGAGAGCCTACAGCCATCCTCTGGCGCGCGCCAGCCGGGCCGCTTCCACACGGTTGGCGGCGCCGAGCTTGTTGATGGCCTCGGAGAGGTAGTTGCGCACGGTGCCCTCGGAGAGGCTGAGCTCGGCGGCGATGTCGCCCGTGGAGCGGCCTTCGCCCGCCCGCCAGAGGATCTGCCGCTCGCGCTCGGTGAGCGGGTCGGCCTCGCTGCTCCAGGCCTCCGCGGCGAGCTCGGGATCGATCACCCGCTGGCCGCGATGCACGCGCCGCACCGCATCCGCGAGCTCGGCGGAGGGGCGGTCCTTGAGGAGATATCCTTTCGCGCCGGCCTCGAGCGCCCGGCGCAGGTAGCCGGGGCGGGCAAACGTCGTCAGGATGATGACCCGCACTTCCGGGCAGCGGTCGCGGGCCTCGGCGGCCAGTGTGAGGCCGGTCATCTCCGGCATCTCGATGTCGGTGACGAGCACGTTCGGCTTGTGCGCGGCGAGCGCGGCGAGCGCGGCGCGGCCGTTGGTTGCGCGGGCGCAGACGGCGATGTCGGGCTCCGTCTCCAGGAGCGCGGCGAGGGCGCCGAGCACCATGGCCTGATCTTCCGCAATGGCGACCTGGATCTTGCTCACGTCACGCCGCCTCCTGCGCGGGGATTTCGATCGTCAGGCGCGTGCCCTGGCGGGAATCGATCTCGAGCCGCCCGCCCAGGGCCTCGACGCGCTCGCGCATCCCGCGAAGCCCGTTGCCGGCGTACTCGCCGGCGCCGCGTCCGTTGTCGTGCACCGTCAGATGTGTGCCGCGGCCGTCGGCCGCCAGCTCGAGGCGGCAGCTCGTGGCGCCGGCGTGCCGCAGGATGTTGGTCACGGCTTCGCGCAGGACCAGTGAGATCACCGACTCGTGCGCGGGCGCGAGGCGCACGCTCCGCGCCTCCCATTCCAACCTGACTCCGGCTGCATCCAGCGCGCGGCGGGCACGGGCGATCTCCGCGGCGATCCCCTCGGCGCGGTAGCCGCGGATCGTCTCGCGCACTTCGCTCAGGGCCTGGCGCGCGATCTGCTCCACCTCCCCGATCTCCTGCCGCGAGCGCTGCGCGTCGCCGGCACCGATGAGCTTGCCCGCCAGCTCCGATTTCAGCACGACCACCGAGAGCGTATGGCCGAGGACATCGTGCAGGTCCCGCGCGATGCGCTCGCGCTCGGCGACCTTGGCGAGGTGCTCGATCTGCTCCTGCGCGAGGAGCAGCCGCTGGGCGCTGGACATGCGCAGCGCCACGATGAGATTGCCGGCGCCGATCGAGGCGGCGATGAAGGCGAGGCACGCCCACTGCCAGGGGCCCTGGTGCAGCAGGAAGCCTTCCGCCGCGGAGCCGAGCGTTGCAGCGACGATCGTCCCGACCGCGAAGGCGAGGGATGGCGTCACGAATGGCGCGAAAGCGGCGACGTAAATGAAGAGGGAAGCGCCCGCGCCGGGATTCACCGGGTAATAGGTGACAGCGAGGATCGCCATCCCGAGCAGCATGAGGCGGCGCTTGCGGTCGGAGCGCGAGAAGACGAGTGGGAAGTAGAGAGCGAGGAAGCAGCCGTATGCGCCGGCCAACAGGAGCCAGTCGCGAATCGTTGCGGTCTGCAGCGGAACGATGAGGAAGAAAACGGAGTAAACGAGCCAGATGAGATTGCTGGCGCGCGAGCGGGCGGATTTTTCCGGCAGGGCCAATTCGCCGTGCGACGGCGGCGCGGCGCGGGCGGACTCGGCTTCCCGGGACTCGGGATGAGGGGCGGATTCGATCATCAAGGCTCTGCTCTCGCTGCGGGGGAAGGTAATCCATGCCGCTGACCGGCAGCAACAGGATTGCGCGCCTGCACCGGGCCGCCCAGTGCGGTCCGTCACCCGTGTGGGATGACATCTGTCACCCTCACCCTGCTACCATCGCCAGGCATGAGGATCTCGGGCGTACCTTACCGCACCGTCTGGCCCGCCGCCGCCGGCGTCGTTCGGGTGATCGATCAGTCGCGGCTGCCATTCGAGCTCGTCACGCTCGATCTGAGGACGCTCGAGGACGCCGCTCATGCCATCAGGACCATGGTGGTGCGGGGCGCGCCGCTCATTGGTGTCACCGCCGCTTACGGGCTGGCGCTCGCACTGCGCGCCGACGCGTCCGACCGGAGGATCGAGGAAGCGGCCAGAACTCTTCAAGCAACGCGTCCTACCGCCGTCAATCTTGCTTGGGCGTTGGCACGGGTGCGCGGCGTCATGGCGCACCTCGATCCCAAGCAACGCTTCGAGGCTGCATTCCGAGAGGCCGGCAACATCTGCGAGGCGGACGTCGAGCAGTGTCGATGCATTGGCGCTCACGGCCTGGAGGTTGTCCGGCGTCTGGTCAAGCCGTCCGCGCGCCGTCTCAATGTCCTGACACACTGCAACGCTGGATGGTTGGCTTGCGTGGATTGGGGCACGGCGCTGGCGCCGATCTACATGGCACACGACGCCGGCATCCCCATACACGTCTGGGTTGACGAGACGCGTCCGCGAAACCAGGGGGCGTCACTCACTGCGTTCGAGCTCGGCGCGCATGGTGTTCCGCACACGGTGATCGTGGACAACCTCGGCGGCCATCTGATGCAACGCGGTGAGGTCGACATGGTCATCGTGGGCAGCGATCGCACCACTGCCTGCGGCGACGTCTGCAACAAAGTCGGTACCTACCTCAAAGCGCTGGCGGCAAAGGACAACGATGTCCCGTTCTACGCGGCGCTGCCGATCAGCACCATCGACTGGAATCTCGAGCGCGGCCGCGACATCGAGATCGAGGAGCGCTCGCCGGCGGAAGTGACCGAGGTGATCGGCCGCACCGCGAGCGGCGAGGCCGGCAGCGTCAGAATCGTTCCTGACGCCAGCGCGGCGCTCAACATTGCGTTCGATGTGACTCCGGCGCGTCTCGTGACCGGCATCATCACGGAGCGCGGCGTGTGCTCCGCGAGCCGCGAGGGCCTGCTGGGCCTCTATCCGGAGCGGCGCCGGGCGTGACGAGATCGTCGGCGACGATATTCGATCCGCGCGCGGACCTCGATCTTCGCGCGGCCGTCATCTGCGGCTGCCGCGACCTGACACGTCTCGGCCTGACCTACGGCACGTCAGGCAATGTCAGTGTGCGGCGCGACGCGGGCAGCTTCTTCGTCAGCCCGACCGGCATGCCGTACGACGCGCTGGAGCCGGCGGACGTGCCGCTCGTGACAGTGGAGGGCGTCTGGTACGGCCGACGCCGTCCGTCGAGCGAGTGGCGATTCCATCGCGACATCCTGGCGGCCCGCGCCGAAGTAGGCGCCATCGTCCATGCGCATTCGCGGCATGCGACCGCCCTCGCGTGCACCGGCCGCGGTATCCCGCCATTTCATTACATGGTAGCGGTCGCAGGCGGCGCCGACATTCGCTGCGCCCCTTATCACACCTTCGGCACCCAGGAGCTTTCGGATGCCGCGCTCGTGGCGCTCGAGGGCCGCAACGCCTGCCTGCTCGCGCACCACGGCATCATCGCCATGGGCAGCGACCTCGCGGCCGCGCTGAAGCTCGCGGGCGAGGTGGAGAGCCTGGCCGCGCAGTACTGCACCGCGCTCGCGCTCGGCAACGTGGGCCTCCTCGATGAGGCGCAGATGCAAGCCGTCATCGAGAAATTCCGCACCTACGGTCATCAGGATGCCGCGGATCCGGCGCTGTGCGCCGCGGGAGAGGCGCTGCCGCCCCGGCGCACCTGAGCCCGTGGCCCCGCCGCAGCCGCAGCCCTCGGGCTGTTCCAAGCGGCCGCACAATGGGTTAAGGTGCGCCCGCATCGGGGGTCACCAGGACGATCTATAACTTGAAGACGCCAACTCCCGCCGGCGCACCCGCGCTCGGCGAATTCACACTGCGCGGCATCGTCATCGGGGTGATCATCACGGTGGCGTTCACGGCCGCGAACGTCTACTTCGGCCTCAAGGCCGGCATCACTTTCTCCACCTCGATTCCCGCCGCCGTGATCTCCATGGCGATCCTGCGCAGCCTGCGCGGCGCCACCATGCAGGAAAACAACATCGTGCAGACGGTGGCCTCGGCCGCGGGCACGCTCTCGAGCATCATCTTCGTGCTGCCGGGGCTCGTGATCGTCGGCTGGTGGACCGGGTTTCCCTTCTGGATGTCGTTCGCCGTATGCGCGACGGGCGGCATCCTCGGTGTCATGTACACCATCCCGCTGCGACGCGCCCTCGTTACGCAGTCGGACCTGCCCTATCCCGAGGGCGTCGCCTGCGCTGAAGTGCTCAAGGTCGGCAGCGGCGCTGAGAAGAACGCGGCGACGGAGAGCGTCGAGGCGGGCGGCGCGGGGCTGAAGGCCGTGCTGTGGGGCTCGATCATATCGGCAGCCTTCTACATCATCGTCCAGACCCGCATTTTCGCCAGCGACGTGGTGCGTTACTTTCGCCTCGGCAGCGGTGCCGACAGCGGCGCGTCGGGCTTCGACTTTTCCCTCTCATTTGCGCTCTTCGCCATCGGCCATCTGGTCGGGCCGGCGGTGGGCATCGCCATGCTGGTGGGCGCCGGGATCGCCTGGGGATGGGCGATCCCGCACTTCACGATGCTCCATCCCGCCGTCGGACCCGCTGCGGACGTAGCCCAGGCCGCGTGGAATCACTACGCCCGCTACATCGGCGCCGGCGCCATCGGCATATCCGCGGTCTGGACGCTCGGCACCCTGGTGAAACCCGTCCTCGCGGGGCTCGCCGGCGCGATGGCCGCCGCGCGCGTGCGCAAGGCGGGTCAGGCGCATACCCTGCCGCGGATCGAGCAGGACATCCCGATCGGCGTCGTGACCCTGGTGTCCCTCGCGTGCCTCGCCCCGACGGCATGGCTCTTCTGGCACTTCGCGCGGATCAGTGGACTGGGCTCGCATGCGTGGACGCTCACGGTGGCCGGCGTGATCTTCGTCGTGGTCATCGGATTCCTCGTCTCCACCGTCTGCGGTTACATGGCGGGCCTCATCGGCGCCTCCAACAGTCCGCTCTCGGGAATCGGCATCCTCTCGGTGGTGATCTTCGCGCTCTTCCTCGTCTTCCAGGTGAAAGCGAGCATGCCGGCGGCTGCCGGCAAGGCGCTCGTGGCGTTCGCGCTCTTCGCGACCTCGGTGGTGTTCGCCGTCGCCGCGATCGCCAACAACAACCTGCAGGACCTCAAGACCGGCCAGCTCGTCGATGCGACCCCGGAGAAGCAGCAGTGGGCGCTCGTCGTGGGCGTCATCGCCGGGGCTCTCATCATTCCGCCGGTGCTCAACGTCGTCAACCATGCCTACGGCTTTCTCGGCGCGCCGGGAGTCGATCCGGCGCGCGCGCTGCCGGCGCCGCAGGCGGGGCTGATCTCGGCGCTGGCGCAGGGCGTCATCCAGAACAACGTCCCGATCTGGCCGCTGGAGCTGGGCGGCTTCATCGGCGCCGCCTGCATCGTCTTCGACGAGGTGCTGCGCCGCGTGGTGAAGGGGGCGCGCATGCCGCCGCTCGCCGTCGGGCTCGGGATCTACCTGCCCACCCTGAGCACACTCATGATCGTCGTGGGCTCGATCGTCGGCTGGGGCTTCAACCGCCGCGCCGCGCGCGGGCCGCGATCGGAGGCGACGCAACAGCTCGGTACGCTCCTTGCCTCCGGTCTCATCGTGGGCGAGGGCCTCCTCGGTGTGGTATTCGCCGTCATCATCGGCTTCTCCGGCAACGCGGCCCCGATCGCGCTCGTCGGCGCCAACTTCACCACTGCCTCGATCTGGATCGGCGGCGTGGCGTTCGCGATCATCATCTGGCTCCTCTATCGTTGGATCGAGCGCCTCGCGCGGCAGTGACCTAGTCGAAGTGCCAGGGCACTTCCATCACCGTGAGCCGCGGCCCGCCGTGCTCCAGGAGCTGCGAGCGCAGCCGCCGGCCACGATTCGCGTGCAGCAGGTGCTGATACCAGCGGCGCTTGACGACCTGCGGGATCAACACCGCGAGCGAGCGGTCCGGGTGCTCGCGCTCCAGGGTCCGCACGAGATTGAGAAGCGGCTCGTGCAGAAGGCGGCGCTGCGCCTGCAGGCTCACGAGCCGCGGCGCCGGTAACCCTGCCGCCGCGGCGGGCTCGGCGACGTCGCGCTCCCAGGCGCAGCGCAGCGCCCCCTGGCGCTGCGCGCCCGCGCTCTCAGGCCCGGAGAGCTGCATCAGATGCACGCCGATCACGTCCCGGGACAGCGTCAGCGCGAAAGCCACCGCCTTGCGGGACAGCTTGTTCCAGTCGTCGATGGGCACCAGCACGATCGGCGCGACGACCGCAGGCGCCGCCTCGAGCCGCCCGGGCTCGCGCAGGCTCGCGGCGATGCGATCGTAATAGCCCCGGATGGCGCGCAGGAGGAGGATCACCGCGGGGATGATGAGCACCGTGATCCAGGCGCCCTCCGTGAACTTCGCCACGACGATCACCGCGAGCGCGCCCGCCGTCGTCGCGGCGCCGAGCGCATTGATGCCGAGGTGCGCGCGAATGCGGTGTGAGGAGTGGCTGCGCCGCGGCGTGCGCAGCTCCCGGCGCCAGTGCGCGACCATCCCGGCCTGGGAGAGCGTGAAGGTGAGGAAGGCGCCGATGGCGAAGAGCGGGATCAGGCGATTCGTGATGCCGTCGAAGGCGATGAGGAGCACCGCCGCCGTCGCGGCGAGGTACACGATGCCGATGGAGGAGACCAGGCGATGCCCGGCGAGCGCAAAGGGCTTCGGCAGGAAGCCGTCTTCCGCGACCGCCTGGCAGAGGCGCGGAAAGCCGACGAAGCTGGTGCTCGCCGAGAGCGCGAGGATGCAGAGCAGCGAGCCCATCGCGATGTAGTAGAGCGGTCCCTGGCCGACGGTCGCGCCGGCGAGCTGGGCGAGGACGCTGCGATATCCGGCCTGCGCCTGATCCATTGCACCGATGCCGTAGCGGATGCAGAGAAAGGAGATTCCGGCGAGCAGCGCGCCGAGGATCGCGCAGATGGCCGCGAGCGTGCGGCGTCCATGTCGGACGGGAGGCTCGCGGAAGCCGCTCATCCCATTGCTCACGGCCTCGACCCCGGTCATCGCGGTGCAGCCGCTCGCGAAGGAGCGCAGCAGCAGCCACGCGCCGACCGCCTCGGTGGCGCGCGGCAGGCGCGCGGGCGCGACGATGGGGGTTGGATGTCCGGCGGACGCGAGCACTGCGTAAATGCCCGCCGCGATCACGACCGCGAAGCTCGCGACGAACACGTACGTCGGCACGGCGAAGATTCGGCCGGCATCGAGAGTGCCGCGCAGGTTGATGATCATGATGAGGAGCAACACCAGCAGACACAGCGGCAGCATGTACTCATGCAGGCGCGGGACGGCGGATACCAACGCGCCGATGCCCGCTGAGATGCCCACCGCGACGTTGAGCACGTAATCGACCATGATGGCCGCCGCGGCGAGCAGGCTCGCCTGTGTGCCCAGATTCTCGCGCGCCACCAGGTAAGCGCCACCGTTGCCGGGATAGGCGGCCACGGTCTGGCGGTAGGAGGCGTAGAGCACCATGAGCAGGGCGATCACCGGCGCCATGACCCAGCCGATGTAGGCGACGCTCAGTCCGCCGAGCGGCGTCAGTGCCGCGAGCGCGGCCTCCGGGCCGTAAGCCGAGGAGCCGAGCGCATCGAGTCCCATCGCCGGCACCGCCTCGAGCGCGCCGAGCTTGCGTGCGCGGTATTCGCGATTCTCGAGCCGCCTCCCGAAGACGAGTTCCTGCAGCGTCACGAGTAGTGAACGGCGCGCGGCAGCAGAGTTCCTTGTTCAGGCGCTGGATCCGGGCATTCTGCCCGGCGGGGCACATCCCTGTGCCTGACAACACATCGCTATTGTTGGGCGCCGCTCGAGGCGCCGCTCAGGCGCGCGGCGATGTCGTCGGCTAGCTGGCCTAGGAGCGTGCTCATGGCGGCCGCTTCGCCCTGGGCGGACGGGGCGCCCGCCGCAGTGAGATGCACGGAACGGCTCAGCACCGGGTTGGATTGCGTGCCTTCGAGCAGCGTCCAGTCCGCATCGAGCGCGACCTCGCCGCCGCTTTGCGGCTGGAATGTCAGGATGTCGACCACGAGGCCCCGGGCGCTCGCCGGCGCGGGGGCCTCCGGGGCGATCACCTTGCCGGCGGGCAGGCGGCTCTGCAGGTCCTGAGTCAACACTCTGCGGATGGACTCGCCGAGGTCCCCGGCCCAACGGTCCTGGGAGGAGATCTCGAGCTGGTTGCCGCTCTCCCCGCGCACCATAGCGTCACGGTCGAGCGCCGGCGGGATGTGCACCGCATCGACCTTCACCGCCGCGCCCATGCCGGCGCCGCCCGCCGCGGCTCCCGTGGGCGGGACCGGATCCAGGGTGAAGAAGCGCGTCGGCGGGCTCGAGGCGCAGGCGGCCAATGTCAGGATGAGGAGTGCGGGGATCAGGCGAGGGGTCATTGCGTCTTTCCTCCTCGGCCCCGGATCAGCGCCTCCGGATGCCGGTCGAGGTAATCAGCGAGCGAGCGCACCGAGCGCGCGGTCTCGGTGATCTCCTGGATGGCGTTCTCCAGCCCGTTCTGCGTGGCGGTGCCGCTCATCAGGCGCTTCGCCGACTTCGCCGTGGCGTCGAGGTCGTTGGCCGCGAGGCGCAACCGCTGGATGAGCGGCGGGATCTGCGGTCCGGCCTTGGCCGTCATCCGATGGATCTGCCGCAGCGAGGCATCGAGCTGCACGATGGCATCGCGCAGCTTCGGCGAGGAGACCAGCGTGTCCACGTGATGCGTGATGTCGAGGGCGTTCTGCGCGATGCGCTCGATCGGAATCCTGTTGATCCGATCGATGAGGCTCGTGATGCCGCTGCCCGAGGCCACGGGAATCTGCGGCAGACCGTCGGCGGCCTGGAGCGGTCCGCGCGGACCCGGCGTGCCCGGCATCGTCTGCAGGCTGACCTGATAGCTGCCAACGAGCGGCGGCGCGCGGGTGAGCCGCGCGCGCATCCCCTTGTCGATGAGATGCTCGATCTCGGCCGCCACCTGAGCGCCCGTGGGCGCGGTGCGCGTGCCCTCGATATGAAAGAGCGACGGGTAGATCTCCAGCGTCGCCGGAGTAGAGATCGCGCCGGTCGCGGGGTCGTACGCGAAACCGACATCCCGCACCTCGCCCACCGTGAAGCCGCGCAGCATCACCGGATCGCCGCCCGCGAGCGAGCCCGCGTCGCTCTCGAGGGAGATCTCGTAGACGAGCGGCCGCTCGGTAACGGACGGATCGATGGGCTGGCGCTCGAGGCCGAGGAAGTGGGTGGTCCGCGCGCCGGCGCCGGGGTCCATGACGATGGTCGGGCCGGAGAGGAGCGAGCCGAGCGAGGACAGATCGGTGAGCGAAGGTTGCGCGCCCTGCAGCCAGAAGCGCGTGCCGGTCGTGAGAAACTTCGCCGCCTCGCGGTTGATCGAGGCGGTGACGATGACCGTGGTCCCGTCGCTGCTCAACGCGATCGACTTCACGTGGCCGACCTGCGTGCCGCGCATGACGACGTCGGTGTTCTCCGGCTTCATCCCGTGAGCATCCGTGAAGCCGATGGTGATGGTGGTGCCGCCGGCGAGCAGGGCGCGGGCGCCCAGCCAGATGACGACCAGCAGCGCCGCGATTGGAATCGCCCAGATCCAACCCGGCCACCAGCCGTGCCGCACGCCCGCCTGGACGCGGTCGGCGCCCTCCGCGCCGCCGCGGCCGCGGCCATCTTCGGGCCGGTCGCTCATCGCATCTCGCTCCCGGCCGCGTCCCACATCAGACGCGGGTCGAAGGTGACCGAGGCCACCATGGTGAGGAAGGTCATCATCATGAAAGCGGTCGCGCCCCAGCCGGCCTGCTCGTTGCCGAGCGCGCCGAAATGGATGAGCGGCACGAAGAAGACGATCGCGAACGGATCGGTTTTCGACCAGCGCCCCATCTCCGCGATGATGCGCAGCACCTTGGTCTTGACGACCAGGTGCCGCCGCGAGCGTCGCCACACCGAGAGCACGCACCAGCCGAGCGCGAAGATCTTCACCGCCGGCGTGAGGATGCTGGTGCAGAAGATGAGGACGCCGAGAGGGTACAGGCCGCTTTTGAAGAGGTCCTGCACGCCGGTCATGATGGTGTAGCGCACCTGCTGGCCGAGGTGGTTGGAGATGTTCATCGGGTAGATGTTGGCCGGGAAGATGAGCACCAGCGCCGCGACCAGAAGCGCCGCGGTCCAGGCCGCCGCATCGAGCTTGCGCAGCCGCAGCCGCGCGCCGCAGCGCGGGCAGCGCTCACCCTCGCGGGAGAGCGGCTGCACGAGGTCGCAGGTCGTGCACCCCAAAGCCGGCTCGTCCCGGGCGGCGCGCGTCTCCCCGCCGATCGCCCGCCAGACGGTGCGCTGATCGAGCGTCGCCCGCGACAGCATGGTGAGGAATGCGGCGGCGATGAAGCAGGCGCCGCCCAGCTGGATGGTGATGCGCGCCTGATCGATGTTGATCAGGCGGTAGTACCCCACGCAGCCCGCCACCAGATAGACATCCAACATCGCCCAGGGATCGAGCCAGTTCGACCAGCGGAAGGCGCTGCCGAGCCAGGCGGGCCGGCGCTCGAACCGCAGGGCGGCGAGCACCGCCGAGAGGAGGCCAAAGCGCAGGAAGGGCAGGATGACGATGAAGAGCGCGCTCAGTCCGGCGAGGAGGATCCAACCTCGCCCCCAGAGCTCGGACACTCCCGCGGCGGTGATGTTCTGCGAGTGCATGCCGAAGATGTCCACCCGCAGGAGCGGCAGCACGTTGACGGGCACGAGCAGCAGCAAAGTTGCGAGCGAGCAGGCGAGCGCCGCGCCGAGACTGCGGCCGGTGGTCTTCTCGAGGTCGGTCCGGCAGCGCACGCATACGGCCGTGTCACGCCGCAGCAGCCGCGGAATTTCCTCCAGGGTTCCGCATTCGGGACAGGCGATCGTCACGCCTACTGCGCGTAGCAACACTGATACCCGGCGCGGCCGCGCCCACGGTGTAATTGACTTTTGGACGATGAAACTTCAACAATGCGGGTTGCTCGGCGCCGGTGGAGAGCCGGGGGGGACTGGATGCAGCCGTATTTCCTCGCTCCGCACGTGTACCCGTGCGTCAGCGGGCAACACGTGGTCCTGATGGACCTCGAGCGCGACAAATACGTCGCCGTCGTACCCGCGGATCGCCTGGCCGGCTGGGTGCGCGGCTGGCCGGTGGGTGCCACGCCGGCGAGCGACCTTCCTGACAGCGCGTACGGCGCTCCCGACCCGCTCGTCTCACAGATGCTCGCTCACGGGATGCTCGTGACGGACCCGTATGTCGGCAAGGCGGCCGTTCCCGTCACGACCGTGCGCCCGCAACGGAATCTCGCGGAGTTCGATCTCGACGTGCGCGGCCGGGCGAGCGCCGCTCAGTTGTGGCGGTTCGCCAGGAGCTGCCTGCGCGCGCAGCTCTCGCTGAAGCTGCGTCCGATCCAGTCGATCGTCGAGACCGTCCGTGAGCGCAAGGCGCGGCAGGGGCCGGGGGATGCGCCCGCAGCCGATCCGGCCCGCCTGCGCTCGCTCGTGACCGCGTTCGCGCGGCTGCGGCCGCTCTTCTACACGCTGCGCGCCGCCTGCCTGCTCGACTCGCTGACGCTGCTGCACTTCCTCAGCGCCGAAGGCATCCATCCCGACTGGGTGTTTGGTGTCAAGACCGAGCCTTTCGATGCCCATTGTTGGGTGCAGCAGGGCGAGGTCCTGCTGAACGACGCGCCGGACCGGGTGCGGCAATACTCGCCCATCCTGGTCGTGTAGGACCGTCATGTTCCGCTACGTGGCTTTCGTGTGGAACGACCAGGATGCCGCCGCCCGGGAATACGCGCGCCTGCTCTTGCAGCGCCAGGCCTCGGCCGGGCCGCACTGGCGCGCGGCGCTGCGCGGCAGGGGCGTGGAGGTGCGTTACACGCGTGCCGGCGGCGACTCGTGTCTCGCCTACGAGCTCGCGGAGGGCGAGGGCGTCGTTCTCGGCAACCTCTTCGCGCGCTCGCCGGAAGGCATCTCGACGGCGGCGCCGCCGGCCCTCGAGGCAGCCGACGCCCGGGCAATGCTCGACACGAACGGCCGGCATCTCATCGAGAGCTTCTGGGGACGCTATGTCGCGTTCCTCCACGATGCGCACGCGCGGGCGACGTGGGTGCTGCGCGACCCCTCGGGCGGGCTGCCGTGTTACCTCGTGCGCCGCTCGGGCGTCGACATCTATTTCTCGTGCCTCGAGAGCGTCGTCGACCTCCTCGATGCGCCGCTCGAGGTCAACTGGCCTTACATCCTCGCCTCCGTCTGCTTCCTGCGGGAGCATTCGTCCGGGACCGCGCTGCGGCAGGTCACGCAGGTGCTCGCGGGGGAATGCGTGCAAGTGCGCGCCGGTGTCGCGAAGCGCCTTTTCTATTGGGATCCGCTGGCCATCGCCAACACCGACGTGATCGCGGATCCGGAGCAGGCGGCCGCGGCCATGCGCCAGTGCGTGCGAGACGTCGTGCACGCGTGGGCTTCCCTCTATCCTCACGTACTGCTGTCACTTTCCGGTGGCCTCGACTCCTCGATCGTGCTTGCCTGCCTGAAGGACGCCCCCTCGCAGCCGCGGATCACCTGCTTTCACTACTATCCCCTGGGCGCCGACCTCGATGAGCGCGGGTTCGCGCGCGCCGCCGCCGCCAAGGCGGGGCTCGCCATGATCGAGCGCCCGCGCGACTCACACTTCAGCCTGCAGCCGCTCCTGACGCTCCATCGAACGCCGGAGCCGACCAACTATCCTTATTACCTCGAGCACAGCCGGCTCGATGCGCAGCTCGCCGCCGAGCAGGACGCGGCGGCGGTGGTCATCGGCTTCGGCGGCGATCAGCTCTTCTATCAGGAGCGCGCGCAGTGGGCGCCCGGGGATTTCCTGCACCGCCGGGGGCTGCGGCCCGCTCTGCTGCGGGTGGCGCTCGATGCCGCGCAGATGGATCAGATCTCGGTCTGGCGAGTGCTGCGCGAGACGCTCTCAGGAGCTCTCTTCCACCAGCGCTGGAGCCCTCTGCAGGAGGCGGGCCGCATGCGCCCGCTCCTGGTGCCGGCCGCGGTCGCGCAGGCGCGCCGCAGCGCCGGCTTCCTGCACCCACTGCTGCGACATCCGCGCGGCGCCCCGAGCGGCAAGCTGTGGCACGCGCACCAGATCACCCAGCCGTTCGATTTCTACGATCCGATCGGGCAGGAAGGCGAGGCGGAGCGGCTCGCGCCGCTTTTCTCGCAGCCGCTGATGGAGCTCTGCCTGCGTATCCCCAGCTACGTGCTCACCCACGGCGGCTGGGACCGAGCGGTGGCCCGGCGGGCGTTCTACGAGGATCTGCCGCCGCAGATCCGCAACCGCCGCAACAAAGGCGGGATCGAGGAGCACCTGCGCCTCACCCTGGAGCACAACCGCCCGTTCCTGCGGGAGCTGCTGTTGGACGGTGCCCTGGTGCGGGAAGGGATCGTCGACCGGGCGCGGCTGGCGGAGGTGCTCTCCGGCAGAGCCACGCGGATCGCCGCCGGCTCCGGCGAGCTTCTCGAGTACGCGGGGCTCGAAGCCTGGTTGAGCCGCTGGGGAGCGGGTGTCCGGCGGGCAGCAGCCTGAGATGGCTTGTAGTTCACCGCCGGAGGGGGTATTCCGGCCTGCGGTGCATTTCACTGCCAGAGGGATAGGGATTGGATAAGAGCGACATGGGTGAGGTCAAGCGCTTTCCCCGACCTGGGAAGCCCGATGAGTTCGTCGAGCGGCTGTGCCGGATGCATGAGGCACAACTGCTGGCCTACCTTACCCAGATGCTGGGCAGGGGTGATGTCGCTCGCGAGATCGCCCAGGACACCTTCGAGAAGGTGCACCGGATGTACCGGCCGGAGCAGGTGATCTTTCCGCGAGCCATGCTCTTCAAGGTGGCGACGAACTTTGCGCTGATGCACCTGCGCCGGCGGCGTCTCGAGAACGCCATGATCTCGGGCTCGGCGGGGATGGAAGAGGTGCCCGACCATCGCATGGGACCCGACCGGCAGGCGATGGCGGATCAGATCGGTCATCATTTAGCCAATATGATCAAAGACTTGCGTCCGACACTTCGCAACGTTTTCGTGATGGCACACGTGCAGGGCAAGCCTCGCAAGGAAATTGCCGCTACGCTCGGGATCTCCGAGAAGCGGGTCGACAAGCGCATGACCAAGGCGCTCAAGGCCTGCCGCGACCGTCTCTCCTCCCAGGGCATCGATCTGGCGGAGGTCGATTGATTTGAGCCTCCTGCAGCAATTTCGCCAGCGCCGCGTCCGCCATCTGGCGGCCCGCTGGCACACCCGCATCGGCCGCGGCGGCCTCACGGGAGCGCAGCGGAGCCGATTCGAGGCCTGGATCGCGAGCCCCGCGAACGCCCGGGAGTTCCGGGCGCAGCGCGCCGTGCTCGATGCGGTCTCGGAGCTCAGAGGACAAGCCCGCGCCGATATCATGGGCTGTGTCGCGGAGCCGAAGGCGGCGCTGCGCTGGATGTTCGGATCGAGGTGGGCCGCGGGCGGGCTGGCCGCCGCCGTCCTCGGGGTGGTGGCGATTACCTGGTCGGCCCTGCGCACCGAGGGCTACGTGCCGCAGAGGTATCGGACCGCTACCGGAGAAATCCGCAATGTGGTGCTGCCCGACGGCAGCGTCGTCGGCCTGAACACCCAGACGGTGCTCGAATGGGTGGGCAGCCCGAGCGATCGCCGGGTCCGCCTGATTCGCGGTGAGGCGTACTTCCAGGTCCTGCACGATCCCAACAGGCCCTTCCGCATCCTGCTGGCGCACAGCGAGGTGCAGGTGCTCGGGACGCGCTTCGATGTCTATCAGATGGCCAACGGTGACGTCCGCGTCAGTGTCATCAGCGGTGCGGTGGCCGTGGAAGGCTTGGAGAACGGCGCCGCCGCGCCGCCTTCCTGGAGCAGGCGTCTGACCGCCGGCCAGCAGATCGAGTACTCCCCGGTGGGTCTCGTCGCCGACGTGCACGCGGTCCTTGCGCAGAAGGTCATCCGCTGGCGCGAGGGGATGCTGGAGACTCAGGGCGAGCCGCTGTCCGACTTCGTCAGCGATCTCAGCCGCTACACGACCGAGCGAATCGTCATCGCCGATCCGCGCGCCGCCGTTCAGAAGGTGGGCGGCGCGTTCAGCCTCCACAACATCGACGACACGCTCGATCGCCTCAGCCGCATCGCGCCGGTCACCGTTACGCACGAGGATGGAGAAGTCATCGTGCGTTACCGATCCGCCGCGCAACCGCTTTTGGACCATCACTAAGTACAGAGGACAACCAGTATGTTGATTCTTACAAGACGCGTGGGTGAGACCGTCATGATCGGCGACGATGTCACCATCACCGTTCTCGGGGTCAAGGGCAATCAGGTACGCGTCGGCATCAATGCGCCGAAGAGCATCGCGGTGCACCGCGAGGAGATCTACGAGCGCATCAAGCGGGAGCACGCGGCCGAGGCCGCCGAAAAACAAAAAACGAGCTTCGCGTCGCCGCCACCCGCCTGACGGGGGTTTTGGGGAGGGCTCCCCGGGAGAGGGGGCCCTCCGCGACGGGGCGCGCTCCCCGGCATTCAGCTTGGCGGTGGCCGTAGCGTTTCCCTCGCCCGACGCGACCCAGGGTGTTACCATTATGTAAAACCCGCCGCGTGAGAGGCGATACGAATAACGATGCGCTACCAGCACTCGAGGGAAGAGAGCGCCGAGATCCTGCGCCGTGCGCTGCACCTCATGTCCCCTCACAAGGCCGGCTATCACCCGGTCAGTTACGCCGTTTGGTACGAGCATGCCGGCGAGCTCAATCCTCCCCTCACCCGGGAGCTCGATAAGCTCCTCGCCACGGAATCGCTCCTCTCCGATGCCGAGATCTGCCGGCTGCACGCCCTGCACATCGCCGGGCGCGACGTGCAGGCATTCGAGCTCGCACAGAGCCAGCTGCGCGCGGTGCTCGGTGAGTCGCAGGAGCAGGCGGGCCGGGCGGAGCGGACCGTCAAGCGCTTCACGCTGACTCTGGACGATGCCGTGCAGGAGGGCGCGGGCGCCTTCACGGAGAAGATGGCCGGCAAACTGGCCAGAGTACTGGCGGAGGCAATGGAGCTGCGCAGCGTCCTCGGCACGCTCCATCAGCAGCTCGCCAGGCAGCGCGAGGAAGTCGATGACGTCATGGAGCGCCTGGAGCGCGCTCAGAACGAGCCGCTGCGCGATCCGCTCACCGGCCTGAAGAACCTGCACGGCCTGCGGCGCGCAGTCGAGGCGCGGGCGAGCGCTGAGCTCACCGGCATCGCCTTCCTCGCCGCCGACATCGATTACTTCAAGCGCATCAACGACACCCATGGCCACGTGATCGGCGACAAGGTGCTGGCCAAGGTTGCCGAGGTCCTGTGCGAGCACCTGACGGAGGAGGACATGGCTGCGCGGCTGGGGGGCGATGAGTTCGCGCTCTTCCTGCCGGGCAAATCCCTCGGAGCCGCCGCCGCGCTTGCGGAGGCCATCCGTGCCACCGTGACACGCACCGTGATTACTCGCCCTGATGGAATGCAGTACGTCGGCGCCGTTACGCTGTCCATCGGCATCGCCATCGGACAACCCGGTGACACACTGGAGTCTTTGCGCCACCGTGCGGACGAAGCGCTCTATGACGCCAAGGAGAGCGGCCGCAACCGCGTCGCGGTCGCGCCTGACGCCGCCTCGTGAGGTACAGGGATTGCTCCGCTGCCCCACCCATCTTCATGCAAGGGGCAAAGTCATGTCATCACGCCAGTCGAAGAGCCGCTCCCGCTCCGCCGACCGCACGCGCGGCGCCCGCGGCGGCAAACGCGCGGGCAGCAGCAGCTCTCACTCCCGCTCGCTGAGCGCGAGCCGCCGCGCCGCAGGCAACACGCGCCGCGCCACTGCCGCCCGCCGCGGTCCGCAGCCCGGCCGCTCCAAGCGTGGCCGCCGTGGCGACTCCTCGGCATCGTACGCGTTGAAGCTGCTGAAGCAGGATCATCGCGCCGTCGCGGAAGCGCTCGAGGAATTCGAAACCGCCGAGCGTGACGAGAAGCAGGCCGTGGCCCGGCGCATCTGCAAGATGCTCACCGTGCACGCGCAGATCGAGGAAGAGCTGCTGTATCCGGCTGCCCGCGACGTGCTGGGTTCCGAGGATGCGCATCTCGTCGCCGAAGCGCGCGTCGAGCATGCGTCCGTCAAGGACCTCATCGGGCAGATCGAGGACCGCGAGCAGCTCGATGAGCAGTACGAGGCCAAGGTATGTGTCCTCGGCGAGTACGTACAGCACCACGTGGGCGAGGAGGAGCATGAGCTCTTCCCGCGGCTCGAGCGCTCATCGCTCGATCTGCAGGCGCTCGGCGAGCGGCTCGAGGAGCGCAAGAGGGAGCTCATGGGCGAGGAGCGCCCGATGGGCGAGAGCCTTCACGACGGGCACGACGAGGAGGAGAGCGTGCACGGCGCAGGCACGGGGGCCACGAGATCCCGCGGCGGCCGCGCGCACCGGTCCGGGCTGCACGCCCGCCGGCGCTGATTGCTCAGGAGCCTATCAGGGCTCCGTCCGCGCCTCCCCTCAACACTCCGTCACATTCACCGCCAGCCCTCCCTGCGAGGTCTCTTTGTAGATCGTCGACATGTCGGCGCCCGTCTGGCGCATCGTGGCGATGACATGATCGAGCGAGACCTTGTGCGAGCCGTCGCCCCGCATGGAGAGGCGCGCCGCATTGATCGCCTTCACCGCGCCCATGGCATTGCGCTCGATGCAGGGGATCTGCACCAGGCCGCCGACCGGATCGCAGGTGAGCCCCAGGTTGTGCTCCATGCCGATCTCGGCGGCATTCTCGATCTGCTCGTTGCTGCCTTGCAGCGCTGCGACCAGTCCCGCGGCCGCCATGCTGCAGGCGACACCGACCTCGCCCTGACACCCCATCTCAGCTCCCGAGATCGAGGCGTTGCGCTTGTAGAGCATGCCGATGGCAGCCGCGCTGAGGAGGAAGCGGATGATGCCCTCGTCGGTCGCCCCGGGCTCGAAGCGGCGATAGAAATGCAGCACCGCCGGCACGATTCCGGCGGCGCCGTTGGTCGGCGCAGTGACCACGCGGCCGCCGGCGGCGTTCTCCTCGTTGACCGCGAGAGCGAACGCATTCACCCAGTCCATGGCATCGAGAGGCTTTGACGGGCCGCTCTCGGTGAGCACGCGGTAGAGACGGGGAGCCCGGCGCCGCACCTTCAGCGGACCCGGCAGCACCCCGCTCTGATGGAAGCCGCGCTCTACACAGTCCTGCATCACCTGCCAGAGGTGCAGCACGCCGGCGCGCACCTGCTCCTCGCTCGCCCAGGTGCGCTCGTTGGCGAGCACCAGCTCGAAGAGCTCGAGGCCGTTTTCCCGGCACAGCGCCAGCAGTTCCGCGGCGGAGTTGAAAGGATGGGGCGGCTGCGGCCTTTCGGTCGCCTCGCGCGCCTGAGTCTCCCCGCCGCGCACGATGAAGCCGCCGCCGATCGAGTAGTACTCTTCCTCTAGTAGCGCCTTGCCGTCCGCGGAAGCGGCCGTGAATCGCATGCCGTTCGGATGCCCCGGCAGTCGCTCCGTGCGCAGCAGGAGGAGCTGCGCCTTCTCGTTGAAATCGATCTCGTGCCGGCCGAGCAGGCGGATGCGATGGCTGCCGCGGATGCGCTCCAGCGTGGGCTCGATGCTGTCAGGGTCGACCGTCTCCGGATCGCCGCCCTCGAGGCCGACGAGCACCGCGCGGTCGGTGCCGTGACCCAGTCCCGTGAGCGCCAGCGAGCCGTAGAGGCGTGCCGTCACCTCTCGGGTGGCGGCGAGCAGTCCCTCGCGCTCCAACCCAAGAGTGAACTGGCGCGCGGCGCGCATGGGGCCCATCGTGTGGGAGCTGGACGGTCCGATGCCGACCTTGAAGATGTCGAAGACGCTGAGAGACATGTAGGGCAACCTCACTGCGAAAGCGAATCATCAGTGGAAAAGCCGATGCACCGCGCCAATCCAATATGAGGCCATTATCGGCCATCCGGAAGGGGCCGCCTTTTCCGGTTGCGACCTTCATCGGCCCCGCAGGCGGCGTAGCTCCCTTCTCTGGCGCTTGTCGGGGCGCTCCTCCGGGCGAGGCGCCAGGGCGGCCGCGAGGCGCATCCTCTGAGCGTGCTGCTCACGCCGCGCGCGGCTCGCGTCCGTTTCCGTGTAGCAGGCCACTGCCTGCTGGGCGGGTCCGCGGCGCTGCGGAATGGCGGCGACCTCGCATTCGAAGTCGACTGCGCCGCGATTGAAGGTCACGATGTCGCCCGGCCGGACGCCGTGCGAGGGACGTACGCGCGCCCCGTTCACGTGCACTTTGCCGCCGTTGACCGCATCCGCCGCGAGCGATCGGGACTTGAAGAGCCGCGCGCCAAACAGCCACCGGTCGATGCGCGCCGCTCCAGGGCCGCCTGCCGCGGCATCGGGATCGTCCTGCTCGTGCCTGCGGCTCATGCCGTATCAGAAGACCTGCCGCCCGGCCTTGACGAGCGAGCGGCAGGGGTTGAAGCCGCTCCAGTAGCCGAGCTCTTCCGGCCCGGCGATGCTCCAGACGGCGAAATCCGCAGCCATGCCCGCGGCGAGGCTGCCACGCTGCGCCTGCATCCCGAGAGCGCGCGCGGCGTGCCGGGTCACGCCCGCCAACGCTTCCTCGCAGGTCAGACCGAAGAGGCGCGTGGCCATGCTCATGGCGAGGAGGAGGGAGCTCCCGGGCGCAGAGCCCGGGTTGCAGTCGGTGGCGATGGCCATGCCCGCGCCCGACTGGCGCAGCGCCGAAAGCGGCGGTTTGCGCTCCTCGGCCAGGCAGAAGAAGGCGACCGGCAGGAGCACCGCCACGGTGCCCGCCGCGGCCAGTGCCCGCGCTTCCGCCTCTGCCGCATATTCCAGATGATCGCAGGACAGCGCGCCCCGGCGCGCCGCGAGCAGGCTGCCGCCGAGATTCGAGAGTTGCTCCGCATGCATCTTCACGGGGACACCGAGGCGTCCGGCGGCATCGAAGAGCGTTTCTGCCTGAGCGACGCTAAATCCTACCTTTTCGCAGAAGATGTCGATCGCATCGACTAGGCCTTCCTCATGGAGCTTCGGCAGCCACTCTTGGGCGATCGCCTCAATGTAGGCGTCCGCCCGGCCGGCGTACTCGGGGGGCAGTGCGTGCGCAGCCAGCAACGTCGTGGTGATGGTGACCGGAAGCGCGTGCGCGAGCGACCTTGCGACCCGCAGCATCTTGGCCTCATCCTTCAGGGTGAGCCCGTAGCCTGACTTGATCTCGACGGTAGTAACGCCTTCCGCGAGCAGCGCCTCGAGCCGCGGCAGGCTTTCATCGAAGAGCTGCTGCTCGGAGGCGGCCCTCACGGCGCGCATGGTCGAGAGGATGCCGCCGCCCGCCCGGGCGATTTCCTGATAGGAGCGGCCGCGAAGCCGCTCGGAGTACTCCGCCGCTCGGCTGCCGGCGAACACCAGGTGGGTATGGCAGTCGATCAGGCCCGGCGTCACCCAGGCGCCGCGCAGGTCGTGTGCCTCGTCCGGACGGTACTCCCCCGGCAGATCACTCTCCGTGCCCACCCACTCGATGCGCGCACCCCGGGTGAGAAGGGCGCCGGGGGCAAAGCGCGTCATGGCGGCATCGCAGGCCGCAATTCGGGCGTTTCGCCACAGGTGCAGGGCGTCAGGCATGGCGACATTATCGCTCGGTGCAGCCGAACCTGTTTCCCTACTGGCGCCATTTGGGTACAATGCGCGCCCCCGCGGGCCTCGGCCGCGGGGTAGTCCAGAAAGCCCCCCGAGGGGCTTTTTGTTTTTTACGGGCCTGACGGCCCTTTATTTTTTGGACGACCATGCCCGCGACCTTGCGAGAGCGGCTCATCGCCCTCATCGAGCCCCTCCTCGGGCGGCTGGGCTACGAGCTCGTGGAGCTCGAGCATACCGCGGGACGCGGGAGCGCCGTGGTGCGACTCTTCATCGACAGTCCCCAGGGAGTGGGGCTGACCGACTGCGAGCGGGTGAGCCGGGAAGTGTCGGCGCTGCTCGATGTCGAGGACCCGATACCCACCGCGTATACGCTCGAGGTCTCCTCGCCGGGTTTCGACCGGGTGCTGCGCACCCCGGCGCATTTCGCGCGCTTCGTCGGTGCGCGGATCGCGGTGGAGCTCGCGGTGCCGCGCGAGGGGCGGCGCCGTTATACCGGCACGCTGGTCACGGCGGATGATGCGGGCATCGCGCTCGAGGTCGACGGACAGCGGGTCCCGATGTCGTTCGCGGAGATTGGTAGGGCCAGGCTGACAGGCCAAGGCTGACAGGCGAGAGGTGAAGTAGTGAACAAGGAAATCCTGATGGTCGTCGATGCGGTCTCCAACGAGAAGGGCGTCGACAAGGAGGTGATCTTCGAGGCGCTCGAGGCGGCTCTGGCCTCGGCTACCCGCAAGAAATACGGCGAGGAATGGGACGCGCGCGTCGCCATCGACCGCAAGAGCGGGGACTACGAAACCTTCCGCCGCTGGAAAGTGTTTGCCGACGACTCGACGGAGCTCGAGGCGCCGGAGCGCGAGCTGCGCCTGGATGATGCACGGGAGATCGACCCGAAGGTGGAGGCCGGCGGCTTCGTCGAGCAGCCGATGGAGTCGGTGTCGTTCGGCCGCATCGCCGCGCAGCAGGCCAAACAGGTCATCGTGCAGAAAGTGCGCGAGGCGGAGCGCCAACAGGTCGTGGACGCCTACCGCGATCGCGTGGGTACACTCGTCAGTGGCGTCGTCAAGCGCGTCGACCGCAATGGTATTTTCGTCGACCTCGGCTCCAACGCCGAAGGTTTCATTCCGCGCACCGACATGATCCCGCGTGAGCAAGTGAAGGCGCAGGATCGCATCAAGGCGTTCCTCAAGGAAGTCCGCTCGGAGCTGCGCGGACCGCAGCTCTTCCTGACACGCACGGCGCCGGAATTCCTGATCGAGCTCTTCAAGCTCGAGGTGCCGGAGGTCGGGCAGGGCCTCATCCAGATCCTCGGCGCCGCCCGCGACCCGGGCGTACGCGCCAAGATCGCGGTGCGCAGCAACGACCCGCGCATCGATCCCGTGGGCGCCTGCGTGGGCATGCGCGGCTCGCGCGTGCAGGCGGTCTCCAACGAGATCGCCGGCGAGCGCGTCGACATCATCCCGCACAACGACAATCCGGCGCAGTTCGTCATCAACGCGATGTCGCCGGCCGAAGTCATGTCGATCGTGGTGGACGAGGACTCCCACAGCATGGACATCGCGGTCGCGGAGGAGAAGCTCTCGCAGGCCATCGGCCGCGGCGGGCAGAACATCCGCCTCGCGAGCCATCTCACCGGCTGGGAGCTCAACGTCATGACGGAGTCCGACGCGGAGGCCAAGAGCGAGTCCGAGGCCAAGTCGCTGGTGCAGCTGTTCATGAAGCAGCTCGACGTCGACGAGGACGTCGCCACCATCCTCGCGCAGGAGGGCTTCTCGACGGTCGAGGAGATCGCCTACGTGCCGCAGGCGGAGCTCGCCTCCATCGAGGAGTTCGACGAGGAGATCGTCAAGGAGCTGCGCAATCGCGCGCGCGACGTCCTGCTGACGCAGGCGATCGCGAGCGAGGAGACGCTGGATCAGTCGATGCCGGCGGACGATCTGCTGCTGCTCGAGGGAATGAGCCCGGATTTGGCGCTGGCGCTGGCACGGCGCGGGGTGCGCACCCGCGAGGATCTCGCGGAGCAGTCGGTGGAAGACTTGAAGGACATCGAGGGGCTCGCGGCCGAAGAGGCCGGCAAACTCATCATGACAGCCCGGGCCCCCTGGTTCCAGGCGGGACAGGCCTGAGGAGGCTGCGATAAGTATGGCGGAAGTGACGGTTTCCCAATTTGCCGAGGTCCTGAAGGTGCCCGTGGATCGGCTGCTCGTGCAGCTCGATCAGGCCGGCATCAAGGTCAAAGGTCCCGATGACCGCATCAGCGACGATGCCAAGCTCGAGCTGCTGACACACCTTCGCCGCAGCCACGGCGACACGGAGAGCAGCGAGCGCGATGCCGCGCCCCGCCGCATCACGCTCAAGCGCAAGACGCAAAGCGAGCTGAAGCTCGCGAGCGCCCAGGGCCGCGCGCGCACGGTCAGTGTCGAGGTCCGTCAGAAGCGCACCTACATCAAGCGCGACGTGCTCCAGGAGCAGGCGCGCCAACAGCAGGACGAGATCGACCAGAAGCGGCGCGAGGCCGAGGAAGTCGCGCGCCGCGAGAGCGAGCGCATCGAGGCCGAGCGGCGCGAGCGCGAGCATCTGGAGGCGGAGAACCGCCGCCGCATCGAAGAAGAGGAAGCCGCCCGCCGCCGCGCGCAGGACGATGCTCGCCGCGTCGCGGAGCAGCGCGCACGAGAGGAAGAGGAGCGCCGCGAGCGGGAGGAGCAGCAGCGTCAGGCGCAGGAGCGCCAGGCACAGGAGCGCCAGACGCAGCAGGACCGTCGCACGGAGCAGGCGGTCGCCCCCGCACCCGCGGAAGGTGCGCGCGCTGCAGCATCGGCTGCCGCGCCGAGTGCGCGAGAGCGCGCGCCGGCCCCATCCGCGCCCGCGCGGGAGCGCACCGTAGCCGACGACCGGCACACGCGTTATGGCAGGCAGGAGTTGCACGTCGCAACGGATGTCAGCTCCCGCTATAAAAAGAAGCGGCGCGTCAAGTCACGCGCGGTGCCGAGCGGCAGCGCGGACGGCCGTCACGGGTTCGAGATGCCCACCGCACCCGTCGTGCGCGAGGTCGGCATCGGCGAGACGGTGACGGTCGCGGAGCTGGCGCAGAAGATGGCGGTCAAGGCGACCGAAGTCATCAAGGTGCTCATGAACATGGGCGTGATGGCGACCATCAACCAGCCGATCGACCAGGACACCGCGGTGCTCGTCGTCGAGGAAATGGGGCATACCCCGAAGCTCCTGCGGGAGAACCAGATCGAGGCGGACCTGCAGGGCGTGGAGCCCGAGGCGGCGGAGCTCGAGCCGCGTCCTCCGGTGGTGACCGTCATGGGTCACGTCGATCACGGCAAGACATCGCTCCTCGACTACATCCGCCGCGCCAAAGTCGCGGCGGGTGAGGCCGGGGGCATCACGCAGCACATCGGCGCCTACCACGTGGAGACCCCGAAGGGTGTCGTCACATTCCTCGACACGCCGGGCCATGCCGCCTTCACAGCCATGCGTGCGCGCGGCGCCAAAGCGACGGACATCGTCATCCTGGTGGTGGCAGCGGACGATGGCGTCATGCCGCAGACGGTGGAGGCGATCCAACACGCCCGTGCCGCCGGTGTGCCCATCGTCGTCGCCGTCAACAAGATCGACAAGAGCGGGGCGGACCCGGACCGGGTGCGCGCCGAGCTCGCCAAGCAGGAGGTGATCCCCGAGGACTGGGGGGGCGAGAACATGTTCGTCAACGTCTCGGCGCACACGGGCGCCGGGATCGATGAGCTGCTCGAGGCCGTGCTGCTGCAGGCGGAGGTGCTGGAGCTGCGCGCGCCGCGCACCGGCCTCGCCTCCGGCGTCGTGATCGAGTCGAGCGTCGAGAAGGGCCGCGGCGCGGTGGCGACCGTGCTGGTCAAGAAGGGCACGCTGCGCCTCGGCGATCCGATCATCGCCGGCTCGGAGTTCGGGCGCGTGCGGGCGCTGTTCGATGAGAACAGCCGCGCGGTCGAGGAAGCCCCGCCCTCCATGCCGGTCGTCGTTCTCGGGCTCTCCGGGGCGCCGAATGCCGGCGATGAGATGCTCGCGCTCGAGAGCGAGCGCAAGGCGCGCGAGGTGGCGCTCTACCGCCAGGGCAAATTCCGCGACGTGAAGCTCGCCCGTCAGACGACGCGCGCCGAGGATGTTTTCTCGCAGCTCGGCGAGGAGAAGGCGGGGATCGTCGCCGTGCTCATCAAGGGCGACGTGCAGGGCAGTGTCGAGGCGCTGCGAGAGTCGCTCACCAAGCTTTCCACGGAGGAAGTGCAGGTGAAGATCATCGCCAGCGGGCTGGGCGGCATCACGGTGTCGGACGTGCAGCTCGCGGCTGCCTCCAAGGCGCTCATCATCGGCTTCAACGTCCGTGCCGACTCCGGCGCGCGCGATGCCATGAAGGAGACCGGCGTCGAGGTCCGTTACTACAGCATCATCTACGAAGCCATCGATGACGTGCGGCAGATGATGACCGGCATGCTGCGGCCGGAGATCAAGGAGCAGATCGTCGGCGTCGCGCAGGTGCGGGAGGTGTTCCGCTCCAGCAAGTTCGGCGTCGTCGCCGGGTGCCTGGTCACCGAAGGGTTCGTCAAGCGCAACAATCCGATCCGCGTGCTGCGCGACAACGTCGTCATCTTCGAAGGGGCGCTGGAGTCCCTGCGCCGCTTCAAGGACGATGTCGGCGAGGTGCGCGCGGGGACGGAGTGCGGCATCGGCGTGAAGAACTACCAGGACGTCCGTGTCGGCGATCAGATCGAGTGCTTCGCGAGGCTCGAGATCGCGCGCACGCTGCAGTAACCGGCGGTGAAGAAGGGACCTTCCGGGCGGCTGCGCAAGATCGAGGCGCAGCTGCAGCGCGTGCTCGCGGAGCTGATCGCGCGCGAGGTCAAGGATCCGCGCGTCGGTAACGTCACGGTGACCCATGTCCGCTTGGCGGCGGACATGGGAGCGGCGCGCGTCTACTTCACGCCGTTCGCCTCGGCGCATTCGCCCGAGGAAGTGCAGAGCGGCCTCGGCCGCGCCGCCGGGTTCCTGCGCGGCGAGGCCGGGCGGCGGCTGGGTCTGCGGCACGCCCCGCGCCTCGATTTTGTGTTCGATGACACCGCGCGGAAAGCCGCGCACCTCACCGGGCTCATCGACCGCGCGGTGGCCGATGACTCGAGTCACCGTGACTGACGGCATTCTCCTCCTCGACAAGCCGGCCGGGATATCCTCGAACGCGGCGCTGCAGCGCGTCCGCCGGCTCTTTGGCGGCTGCAAGGCTGGACATGCGGGCAGCCTCGATCCGCTCGCGACCGGGATGTTGCCGATCTGCCTCGGCGAGGCCACCAAGATCGCAGGCGAGATCCTTTCCAACCGCAAGCGCTACCGGTTCACGATCGCGCTCGGGTCGCGCACCGCCACCGCCGATCGCGAGGGCGCGGTGATCGAGGAGGCGCCGGTGCCCGGGCGCTGGCAGGAGGGGCTCGAGACGGCGCTGCGCGCGTTCCTGGGACCGGGGCGGCAGGTGCCGCCGATGTACTCCGCGCTGAAGCGCGATGGCCGGCCGCTCTACGAGCTGGCGCGCAAGGGCGTGACGGTGGAGCGCGAGCCGCGGGAGATCGAGATTTTTGCGCTCGAGCCGCTCTCGCGAAACGATGCGCAGCTGGAGCTGGACGTGCTCTGCTCCAAGGGGACCTACGTCCGTACACTCGCCGAGGACATCGCGCGCGCCTTGGGAACGTGCGGGCACGTCGCCGCGCTGCGGCGCACCTGGGTGGAGCCTTTCGAGCAGGAGCCGATGCTGACGCTGGAGACGGTCACCCGCGCGTGCGAGCAGGGCGACGCTCCCTCGCTCCTCCCTGCCGACCGCCCGCTCGCGCATCTGCCGGCGGTGGTGCTCGAGTCCTGGCAGGCCGATCGCATCGGCCACGGACAGGTGGTCGTGCTGGCTCGCAGCCCGCCGCCCGGGCGAGTCAGGCTGTACGGTGCAGCCAAGCGTTTTCTCGGGCTGGGCGAATCCGACGGCCGCGGAGCGATCCGGCCGCGCAGACTCTTCACGGACCCGATCTAGTGACCGGGAACGACCGTGACATCAGGGTCGAGCATCCGGAGCGCATCGCCCACGCGGGTCATTCCGGTCGCGCGCAGTTGCTCGCCGGAATACGTGCGGGTCAGGCTGTCGCAGCCGATGGAGCCGGGCCGCAGCGCCTTGCCGTCGGCGGTGGCGCACCAGCCCGGCGGAATGTGGGCCGAAGCGGTGCGAGCCGCGGGACGCGAAGGGCTGGTGGCGCATGCGGTGAGGGCCGCCACGCTCAGAATGCCGATGACGAGGGATCGAATCATGGCCGCAAGAGTATATACCCTGGGCGCCAATGGACTTATGTGCGCTACAACGGGTAAACTTCCGCGCTTCCCAAAAGGTCACTTAAGACAGTCACTTAGGATTTAGGCGCAATGGCTCTTTCCAGCGAGAAAAAAGGCGGCATTCTGGCGCAGTACCGGCGCGATCCCGCCGACACCGGCTCCCCCGAGGTCCAGGTGGCGCTCCTCTCGGAGCGCATCAACGGGCTCGGCGAACATTTCACGGCTCACAAGCGTGATCATTCCTCCCGCCGTGGTCTCGTGAAGCTCGTCAACCAACGCCGCAAGCTCCTCGACTATCTCAAGGCCACCAAACCCGCCAAGTACCAGGAGCTCGTCGAGCGCCTGGGACTTCGACGCTAACTTCCCGACCCGAGGCCGCTTTGCGCGGCCTCGTCGTTTGGCCGGCATCATCTTTTTTTCGAGGGCTCGAGCTTGAGCGCAGTCAGCAAATCTTTTCAATACGGTCCACACGCGGTCACGATAGAGACGGGCGAGATGGCCCGCCAGGCCGAAGGCGCCGTGCGTGTCTCGATGGGCGATACCGTGGTGTTGGTCACCGCGTGTGCGCGACAGACGGCCACCCCCGGCCGCGATTTCTTCCCCTTGACGGTCAACTACGTTGAGAAGCACTACGCCGCGGGACGCATCCCGGGCGGCTTCTTCAAGCGTGAGGGCCGTCCGACGGAGAAGGAGACGCTGACCTCGCGTCTCATCGACCGCCCGATCCGTCCGCTCTTCCCGGATGGCTTCTATAACGAGGTGCAGGTGGTCGCGACGGTGTTGTCAGTCGATCCGGAAATGGATCCTGACATCCCTTCGCTCCTCGGCGCTTCCGCGGCGCTCGCGCTCTCCGGCGTGCCGTTCAAAGGCCCGATCGGCGCCGCCCGGGTCGGTTGGAAGGATGGCCAGTACCTCCTCAACCCGACCGCCCAGACCCTCACGGAGTCGCAGTTGCACCTGGTCGTCGCCGGCACCGAGCACGGCGTCCTCATGGTGGAGTCCGAAGCCAAGGGCCTGCCGGAAGACGTGATGTTGGGCGCGGTCGTCTTCGGCCATCAGCAGATGCAGACCGCCATCCGCGCCATCCGCGAGCTGGTCGCCGAGGCCGGCAAGCCGCGCTGGAACTGGCAGCCGCCCGCCGACAATGCGGAGCTCACCAGCGCCGTCGCGCTGCACGCCCAGGCCGCCCTGGCGCAGGCCTACACCATTCCGGAAAAGCAGCAGCGGCAGACGCGCATCTCCGAGGTCAAGGCACAGACTCTCACCACCCTCACCGGCGGCGAGTCGCCCAAGTGGACGTCGGAGCAGATCGATGACGCCCTGTTCAAGCTCGAAAGCAACATCGTGCGCCAGCGGATCCTGAACGGCGAGGCGCGCATCGATGGCCGTGACTTCAAGACCGTGCGGCCGATCACCGTGAAAGTCGGCGTCCTGCCGCGCACTCACGGCTCCGCGCTCTTCACCCGCGGCGAGACGCAGGCGATCGTCATTACGACGCTCGGCACGACGCGCGATGCGCAGATCATCGACGGCCTGGAGGGCGAGCGCCGCGAGCCCTTCATGCTGCATTACAACTTCCCGCCGTTCTCGGTCGGCGAGACGGGCATGATGGGATCGCCGAAGCGCCGCGAGATCGGACACGGCAACCTCGCCCGCCGCGGCGTCAAGGCCGCGATGCCTGACATGGCGACGTTCCCCTACGTGATCCGTGTCGTCTCGGAGATCCTGGAGTCGAACGGCTCCAGCTCCATGGCGAGCGTCTGCGGCACCTCCCTGTCGCTGATGGATGCGGGCGTGCCGATCAAGGCGCCCGTGGCCGGCGTTGCGATGGGCCTCGTGCTCGAGGGCAACCGCTACAAGGTCCTCACCGACATCCTGGGCGACGAGGATCACCTCGGCGACATGGACTTCAAGGTCGCCGGGACCAAAGACGGCGTGACGGCCCTGCAGATGGACATCAAGGTCGAGGGTGTCACGCCCGAGATCATGAAGGTCGCGCTCGAGCAGGCCCGCGAGGGCCGCCTGCACATCCTCGGCGAGATGAACAAGGTCATCCGCGAGCCGCGCTCCCGCATGTCGGAGTGGGCGCCGTCCATCATCACCCTGAAGATCGATCCGGAGAAGATCCGCGACGTGATCGGCAAGGGCGGGGCGGTGATCCGCCAGATCACGGAGGAGACCGGCACCACCATCGACATCGAGAGCGACGGCACCGTGAAGATCGCCTCGGTCAACGGCACCGCCGGCCGCGAGGCCCAGCGCCGCATCGAGCTGATCACGGCCGATGTCGAGGTCGGCCGCATTTATGAGGGCAAGGTGGCGCGGCTGATGGACTTCGGCGCCTTCGTCACCATCCTCCCCGGCCGCGACGGCCTGGTCCACATCTCCCAGATCTCGAACGAGCGCGTCGAGCGCGTGAGCGACAAGCTGAAGGAAGGCGATGTCATCCGCGTGAAGGTGCTCGAAGTCGACCGGCAGGGCCGGATCCGCCTGTCGATGCGGGACGTCGACGCGGCCTGAGATCTCCGCTGCGCGGCAAAGTCACCCCGCCGGCGTGGCCCGCGAGCCGCGCCGGCGGACGATCTCGCGCAGGGTCGCCACGATGAGTGCGCGCGTGCCGGGCTCGAGATCGCCGAAGAACTCCTCCTCATTATCGTCCACGAGCACCGCCAGTACCCGAACGGTGGTGCGTCCCAGGTCGGTCAGCGCCAGCATCTGAGCCCGACCATCCGCGCCGCTCGCTTGCTGGGTGATCATGAGGTTGGCCACCAACCTGGCGGCGAGCTTGGATATGGTGCCGCGCGTCAGGCCCAGCGCGTGGGCCAGCGCGCTCGGCCTTCTGGCGCCTTCGTAGAGCTCGCGCAGAACGATCCACTCGGCCAGCGTGACTCCTTTCCTCTCCAGCTTGCGGCTGAGAGCGTGCGAAACCTGGCTCGAGGCGCATCGTATCCAGTAGCCGACGTGCGTATCGAGACGGCTCATGGCCGGTCGCCCGCGAGGGGATGTAGGATGGAGACGACGATTCATGTTTCCTATGAAACAAATTCCGTGAGTCGGCACAGCGCCCACTCTGCCCGGTCCTTCCGCTTACAGGATGATCTCACGCTGCATCGGCAGCGGCTGTTCTCGCCAGCGGGCTCCCGCCCAGTCGAGCAAGATCGCCGGCGGGGTGCCGGCGAGCGCGGCGGGAGGGGAGAGTCCCAAGAGCCCTAGGATCTTCAGCAACTCTGCGCCGGCCCCGCGCGCATCGAGGGCTGCAGAGCGGCGGGACTTCGAGAGCTTCCCGCCTGCGCCCTCGAGCAGCAGCGGCAGATGCGCATAGCGGGGCGTCTGCAGGTGCAGAGCGCGCTGCAAGGCGATCTGCCAGCCGGTGCTCTCGAGAAGATCCGCCCCCCGCACCACGTCGGTGATGCCTTGCAGGGCATCGTCCACGACCACCGCGAGCTGATAGGCGAATACCCCGTCCCGCCGCCGGACGATGACGTCTCCCAAGCTTCCCATGGCAAGCGCAATCGGCCCCTGAAAGCGGTCCGCGAAGGCGATGCTCTGCGTCTCGTCGACCCTGAATCGTGTGGCGGTACGTCCAGGCCGCCGGGGTCCTTCGCGGCAAGTGCCTGGATACCCTCCCTCCTCCGTCGCCAGCTCCCGCCGGGAGCAACTGCATTCGAATGTGCGCGCCGCGGCCTGCAGCGCAGTCAGTGCGCCAGCGTAGAGTTGGGTCCGGCGGCTCTGATACTCGACCTCGCCATCCCACAGGAGGCCGAAGGCCTCGAGCGTTCGCAGGATCTCGTCGGCGCTGCCGGGGAGCACGCGCGCGCGGTCGAGGTCTTCCATCCGCACCAGCCAGCGTCCGCCGCGGCTGCGGGCGTCGAGAAAGCTGCCGACGGCAGCCAACAGGGACCCGAGGTGCAATGACCCCGTGGGTGAGGGCGCGAAACGGCCGACGTATGCCGGCCCGGGCCCGTTATCGGTACCGGTCGTCGCGGTCGCCGTACTGCCGCTCGCGCCGCTCGCGGCGCTCCTGGGCCTCGATGCTCAGGGTGGCGACCGGCCGCGCTTCCAGGCGCTTGATGCCGATCTCCTCACCCGTTTCCAGGCAGTAGCCGTAGGAGCCGTCCTCGATGCGCTTCAGCGCCTCGTCGATCTTGCGAATGAGCTTGCGCTCGCGGTCGCGGGTGCGCAGCTCCAGGCTGAATTCCTCTTCCTGGGTGGCGCGGTCGTTGGGGTCGGGGAAATTGGCCGCCTCGTCCTTCATGTGCGAGACGGTGCGGTCGACCTCGACCATCAGATCGCGCTTCCAGTTATTGAGGATGTGGCGGAAGTGCTCGAGCTGCTCCTTGCTCATGTACTGCTCGCCGCGCTTGACGATATAGGGCTGGACGTTGCGCGGACCTGCGAGGAGGCTGCCGGGCTCCGCGCCTTCGACCTCGTCCTGCTCGAGGGTGGCGGGGGAGCCGGTCACGGGCGGTGGCACGTGGATATCGTCCCGGGAAGCCGAATCGCGCGACTTGCCGGGCGGAGAAATCGAGTGAGTGGTGGAATGAGCGGCCTTGCGCATCTCGGTGGTGGGTTCCGTGGTCGTATGGGTGAAGGGCGGTTCCGCCGCCGCGGGGGCGTGCGCCCGGGCAGGGGCAGCCGCCGTCCTGTGCACGTGAGCAGCCGTTGTTTTGGCGCGCTCGAGATCCTTGCCTCGCGGCTCCGCCGGCGGCCTGCGGGTCGGCGCAGCCTTTTTGGCCGCGGGCCTCGGGGGTGCCGCCTTCTTACCCTTCGCGGTCTTTGGCGCGGGTTTCTTGGCCGGCATCAGTCGCTCCTGAAAGCATGAGCCTCGTGAAGGACGCGCGATTATACCGGCGTACCAGGGTCTGTACAGTGGGTAGAAATGAGGGGCTAGGGCAGGGAAGCGCGCGGCGCCCGCACCCAGTCGGGCTGCCGTCGCTCCACGATGACGCGCGTATGGATGCCGCCGCGGACCTTGAAGCGGGCCTCGAGACGCAGGAATCGCGGCGCGACCGCGCGAGTGAGGTGGTCGGCGATCTCGTTGGTCACCGCCTCGTGAAAGGCGCCGCGATCGCGAAACGACCAGATATAGAGCTTCAGCGATTTGAGCTCCACGCACGCGCGATCGGGCACGTACTCGAGCTCGAGCGTTGCGAAGTCCGGCTGTCCGGTCTTCGGGCAGAGGCAGGTGAACTCCGGGATTCGCATGCGGATCGTGT
Source organism: Steroidobacteraceae bacterium (assembly GCA_035552895.1). Lineage (GTDB taxonomy): Bacteria > Pseudomonadota > Gammaproteobacteria > Steroidobacterales > Steroidobacteraceae > 13-2-20CM-66-19. Next base: position 25,489 of record DATNEU010000011.1, on the reverse strand, counting down.
AATCGTGCTCCGGCCGCGGATTGGGGAAGGTCTCGAGATCGCTCGTGGGCTGTGAGGGCATAGAGTTTTACTCTACACTAGCGCCGCCTCTACGGGGCGGTCATGAGATGCGGAAGACAGCATAGATGCGGCTGACCAAGATCAAGCTCGCCGGCTTCAAATCCTTCGTCGATCCCACGCAAGTCAGCTTTCCCAGCAACCTCACCGGTGTCGTCGGCCCGAACGGCTGCGGCAAATCCAACGTCATCGACGCGGTGCGTTGGGTGATGGGCGAGCTGTCGGCGAAGCACCTGCGCGGCGACAACATGGCGGATGTGATCTTCAACGGCTCGGCGGCCCGCAAACCGGTCGGCGCCGCCTCGGTGGAGCTCGTGTTCGACAACTCCGACGGCAAGATCGGCGGCGCTTACGCGAGCTACAACGAGATCTCCCTCAAGCGTCAGGTGGCGCGCGACGGCTCCTCCGGCTATTACATCAACGGCGCGCGCTGCCGGCGCAAGGACATCACCCAGCTCTTCCTCGGCACGGGCTTGGGCTCGCGCAGCTACGCCATCATCGAGCAGGGCACGATCTCGCGCGTCATCGAGGCGAAGGCCGAGGACATGCGCGCCTTCGTCGAGGAGGCCGCCGGCATCTCCCGCTACAAGGAGCGGCGCAAGGAGACCGAGAGCCGCGTTGCCGAGACACGCGAGAACCTCGAGCGCCTGCAGGACGTGCGCGATGAGATCGAGAAGCAGATCCGGCACCTGCAGCGCCAGGCCGCGACCGCGCGGCGCTACCAGACGCTGAAGGACGAGGAGCGGCGCCTGACGGCGGAGCTGCTCGCGCTGCGCCTGCGGGAGCTCGACAGTGGCGCGCAGGTCCACGACAGCGCGACGCGCGCGCGGGAGCTCGAGATGCAGGCGGCGCTCGCGGATCAGCGGGCCGCCGAGGCAGCCATCGAGAGCGTGCGCACGCAGCATGGCGCCGCCAGCGAGCGCGTCTCGTCCGTCCAGGGCCGCTATTACGAGATCGGGGCGGAGATCTCGCGCCTCGAGCAGAGCATCCAACACACGCGCGAGCTGCGGGAGCGCCAGCGCACCGATCTCGCGAATTCCCGCGCCGGCATCGCCGAGCTCGGCGCGCACATCGAGCGCGACGAGCGCCAGCTCGCCGAGCTTGCCGCGGAGATCGCGCGCACCGCGCCCGAGCTCGAGCGCGCGCAGGGTGCGGAGACCGCCGCGGCGCAGGGACTGGAGGCCGCCGAGCGCGAGCTCGCGGCCTGGCAGGAGCGCTGGGAGCAGTTGAACCAGGCGCTCGGCGCCGCCGACCGCACCGCCCAGGTGGAGCGCGCCCGCATCGAGCAGCTCGAGAACCAACTGCGGCGCCTGAGGAGTCAGGTCGAGCGCCTCACCCTCGAGCGCGAGACCCTCGAGGCGCAGGAGTCGAGCGAGCTCCTCGCGGAGCTCACCGAGGAGGAATCCGCGGCGCGCGGCGATAGCGACTCGCTCGCGACCGCGCTGCGCGTGGCGCTCGAGCGCGTGCAGAGCGTGCGCGCCGGCCAACGGGGCGCGGAAGAGGCGCTCGAGACCGCGCGCGGGGAGCGCGAGCGCACGCGCGCGGAGTGCACCTCGCTCGAGGCCGTGCAGCGAGCCGCGTTGTCGGCGAGCGCCGGCCAGGCGACGGAGTGGCTGGGCGAGGTCGGCCTCGCGGGCCGCACCCGCATCGCCCAGACGCTCGAGGTGGAGTCAGGTTGGGAGCTCGCGGTCGAGACCGCGCTCGGCGATTACCTGGAAGCCGTTTGCGTCGACCGTCTCGATGAGCTCGCGGCGCCGCTCGAGCGGCTGACCCGCGGACGGGTTGCGCTCGTCGAAGGTGCAACCGCGCCTGACGATGCAGGCTCGGATTCGGGCGAGCGTGCGGCGTTGGCCGGGCCGGAAGGCGGCTCGGGCGCGGCCCATCTCGCCGCGAAGGTCTCGGGACCGCCGGCCGTGCTCGCGCAGCTTGCGGGTGTTCTCACGGCGGAATCGCTGGCGGAAGCCCTGCAGCGGCGCGCCACGCTCGCGGCGGACCAGTCCCTCATCACCCGCGGCGGCGAGTGGCTGGGCCGCGACTGGCTGCGGATCAGCCGCGGCGTGGACCATCATCTCGGCGTCATCGAGCGCGAGCACCGGCTGAAAGCCCTGCGCGCGGCGGTCGAGACGGCCGAGGCGCGCGTGCGCGAGTCGGAGGACCGGCTCGCCGCCGTGCGCGAGAGTCTCGTGCAGGCGGAAGCCGAGCGCGACGAGGCGCAGTCCGGCATCCAGGCCGCCCACCGCCGTCATGCCGACATCACCGGCCAACTCGAGGCCGCGCGAGCGCGTGCCAAGGAAACGGCGCTGCGCCGCCAGCGCGTCGAGGCGGAGACCGCCGAGCAGGCGCTCGAGATCGCGGCCACCGAGGAGGGCCTCGGCCGCGCCGGCGAGACGCTCGAGCAGGGACTCGCCGTCGGCGCCGATCTCAACCTGCGGCGCGAGGAGCTCGAGGGCGAGCGGGAGATGCGCCGGGAGGCGCTCACCGGCGCGCGCTCGCGCGCTCAGGCGGCGCAGGTGGCGGCGCGGGATCTGCTCATCCGCATCGAGTCGCGTCGCTCGACCGAAGCCTCGGTCAGGGTGAGCCTCGGGCGAATGGTGGAGCAGCGCGCGCAGCTCGAGCAGCACCGCGCGATGTTGGAAGCGGAGCTCGCCGGTGGCGATGCGCCGATCCTCGAGCTCGAGTCGCGGCTGAATGAATCGCTGTCCCGGCGGCTGGAGGTGGAGGCGGAGCTGGGCGAGGCGCGCCGCGCGTTGGAAGAGGCCGATACGGCGCTGCGCGGCCTCGATGAGCAGCGCGTGCTCGCCGAGCGGCGGGTTTCCGAGGCGCGCGAGGCCATGGAGGCCGCGCGGCTCGCCGCTCAGGAGAACCGCGTGCGTCGCGAGGGACTCGCCGAGCAGTTCGCCGACACCCGCTTCGATCTTACCGAGGTGCAGCAGGGCCTCGCGGCCGATGCCGCCATCCCGGCGTGGGAAGAGCGGCTCGCGGAGACCCGGGCCGGCATCGAGAAGCTCGGTCAGGTCAACCTCGCCGCGATCGAGGAGCTCAAGGAGCAGACCGAGCGCAAGGAGTACCTGGATCGCCAGTTCACCGACCTGACTTCGGCGCTCGACACCCTGGAAGAGGCGATGCGGCGCATCGACAAGGAGACGCGCACGCGCTTCGAGGAGACTTTCGAGCGCATCAACACCGGTCTCAAGGAGCGCTTTCCGCGGCTCTTCGGCGGGGGTCACGCCTATCTCGAGCTCGTGGGCGAGGATCCGCTGAACGCGGGCATCGCCGTCATGGCCCGTCCCCCCGGCAAGAAGAACAGCAGCATCCACCTGCTCTCCGGGGGTGAGAAGGCGCTCACCGCCGTCGCGCTCGTATTCTCGATCTTCGACCTCAATCCGGCGCCCTTCTGCCTGCTCGATGAGGTGGATGCGCCCCTCGATGAGCACAACGTCGGCCGCTTCTGCGATATCGTGCGCGAGATGTCGGCCCGCGTGCAGTTCATCTTCATCACCCACAACAAGACGACCATGGAGCTTGCGGCCCAGCTTCTCGGCGTGACCATGCACGAGGCCGGCGTCTCCAGGCTCGTGGCCGTTGACGTCGATGAGGCGGTCCGCCTCGCGGCCGTCTAGCCCTTCGGTGTTACCCATGTCCGAACTACGCTGGACGCTGCTCATCCTCGGCGTGGTGTTCATCGTCGTACTTTCCTGGTGGGAGCGCCGCCGGCCGCGACAGGCGTTCGCACCACGCCTGCGGGAGGCGAGCCTCGGACAAAGGAGCGAGCGCAGTGCGCCGCCCGCGATCGGCGGCGGGGTCCAACCTCGTGAGCCCTGGATCGGAGAGACCGACCTCTCCGACGCCGTGTTGTCAGACGGCGCGCTCCATGATGCCGCTGAGGGCCCGGATCCCGCCCCAGAGAGCGCCGTCCGCGCGCCCGTCGAGGCGCGGAGTCCGGGGCCGCTGGAGGAATTGCCGACGCTCATCATTCCCGATGAGGCGGAGCAGGTGGCTTTGCGGGCGGCATGGGACGAGGCGCCTCCGGAGCCGAAACTGTTCGATCCCGAGGCCGAGCCACCGGCGCCTGATGCACCGCCCACCGCCGGCGATACGGCCCTGCCCGCGGCCGCGGCGCCGTGCGAGCCGGAGATTGCCGGCGCCGAGGGCGTCGGGACGGCGAGGATAGTGGAGTCGCAAGCTTGCGGTGATGACGCCGTGCCCGTCGAGCCGATCGTGGAGTGGCCGCCGGAGGAGTCGCGCCGGATCGTGGCGTTGCGGCTCGTCGCGCCACAGCCGGAGCGATTCCCGGGCCGGACGTTGCGCCTCGCGCTGGCGGCCGAAGGCTTCGTTCTCGGCAGGTTCTCGATCTTCCACAAGCCCGATGAATCCAACCGCGCGGTGCTGAGCGCCGCCTCGCTCACCCAGCCGGGCGCCTTCGACCTCGAGGCCATGGACCTGCAGCGCTACGCGGGCCTCAGCCTCTTTGCCGTGTTGCCGGGTCCGAAGTCGCCGCCGCAGGCCTTCGAGCAGCTTCTCTCGACGGCACGTAATCTCAACGAGCGGCTGCAGGGCGCGCTGCAGGATGAGCGCGGCGGGCCGCTGACGCCGCTGCGCGCGGCAAGCATCCGGGAGAGCCTCAAAGCCGACGCGACCAATCCTCCGGCCGCGGTCGCGCATGAAGGATGATGCGGCGGCGCGCGCGGCGGAGCTGCGTGCGCAGATCGCGCATCACAACCGGCTGTACTTCGAGCAGGACCAGCCGGAGATTTCCGACGCCGACTACGACGCGTTGATGAATGAGCTTCGCGCTCTCGAGCGCGAGCATCCCGAGCTCATTACCGCGGACTCTCCCACCCAGCGCGTCGGCGGCGCACCCTCGGGCAAGTTCGCCAAGGTACGCCACAGCGTGCCGATGCTCTCGCTCGCCAACGGCTTCGCGCCCGAGGACGTCGCTGCCTTCCTCGATCGCGTGCGGCGTTTCCTGAAGCTCGATGCCGGCGAGCCGATCGAGCTCACCGCAGAGCCGAAGATCGACGGGCTCTCACTCTCGCTGCGATACGAACGGGGCGTGTTGGTTCGAGGCGCAACGCGGGGCGACGGTACTGAAGGCGAGGACGTCACGTCCAACGTCCGCCGCGTCAGCGACATCCCCGCGAAGATGAGCGGCCGCGGAGCACCTGGGGTCTGCGAGATCCGCGGGGAGGTCTATATGACGCGCGCCGCGTTCCTGAAGCTGAATGAGGAGCAGTCGGCGGCCGGCCGTACCGTGTTTGCGAACCCGCGCAACTCCGCCGCCGGCTCGCTCCGCCAGCTCGATCCCGAGGTGACCGCCTCCCGCCCGCTGCAGTTCCTCGCCTACGCCTGGGGGGAGATGACCGAGCTGCCCGCCGCGACCCAATGGGACATGCTGCAGTGGCTGCGGGCGCGTGGGTTCCCCACCAATCCGCTGAGCCGCCTCTGCGGCTCGCTCGAGGAGTTGCTCGCGTTCCATCGCGAGATCGAGCTCGGCCGTGCCGGGCTCGATTACGACATCGATGGCGTCGTCTACAAGGTGAACCGCCTCGACTGGCAACGGCGGCTCGGCTTCGCCGGCCGCGATCCCCGCTGGGCGCTGGCGCACAAGTTCGCCGCCCAGAAAGCCACCACCGTCGTGAACGCGATCGAGCTGCAGGTTGGCCGGACCGGCGCGCTCACTCCGGTCGCCAAGCTGGCTCCGGTCACCGTGGGCGGGGTCGTCGTCGCCAACGCCACGCTCCACAACGAGGACTACATCCGCGAGCTCGATGTCAGGATCGGCGACACGGTGACGGTGCAGCGCGCCGGCGACGTGATCCCGCAGGTCCTGGGCATCGTGCCCGAGTGCCGGCCCGCCGGCACCCATCCGTTCCAGTTCCCCAGGACCTGCCCGTGCCCGCTCGCAACCCCGGTCGTGCGGGACAAGACCGCGGCCGGCAAAGAAGGCGCGGTCTCCCGCTGCTCCGGCGAGCTCGCCTGCCCGCACCAGCGCATCGAGCATCTGCGCCACTTCGTCTCCCGGCGCGCCTTCGACATCGAAGGGCTGGGCGAGAAGCAGATCAACCTCTTTCACGAGCAGGGCTGGATCGCCGAGCCCGCCGACATCTTCACCCTGGCGCGCCGCAACGACGCCATCCGCCTGCAGGAGCACGAAGGCTTCGGCGAGGTCTCCGTCCGCAATCTCTTCGCCGCCATTGAAGCCCGGCGCAGCATCTCACTCGAGAGACTCATCTACTCCCTGGGCATCCGCCACGTGGGCGAGACCACGGCCCGCTCGCTGGCTCGCGGTTACGGCACCTACGCCGCATTTCGCGAGGCCGGCGGCCGTCTCGCCGCGGGCAACATGGAGGCGCGTCAGGAGCTCGATGCGATGGACCAGATCGGCGAGTCGGTCATTGAGAGCCTGACGGCCTATTTCTCGGAGCCGCACAACACCGGCCGGGTCGACCACCTGGCGCGCGAGGTCCGCATCCTCGATGCCGAGCGCCCCGCGGCGCAATCGCCCATCGCCGGCAAGACGGTCGTCTTCACCGGCAGCCTCGAGCACATGACCCGCGATGAGGCGAAAGCGCTAGCCGAGCGCCTGGGCGCGTCGGTGAGCGGCAGCGTGTCGAAGAAGACGAGCCTGGTGGTGACCGGAGCGCAGGCCGGCTCGAAGTTGAGGAAAGCGGAGGCGTTGGGGATTCAGGTGCTCGACGAGAGCGCTTTCCTGGAGCTCGTCAAAGGACGATGAGCGGCCCAAGGGGGGCCCTGGGCCGCTCATCGCGTGCCTGCATCAGCCGCTGTTGCCCGAGGCGGGGGCGGGCGATGCCGGGGTGGCGGCGGGCGTTGCGGCCGGCGTAGCAGCATTCGCGCCCGGCATGCCGGCCTTGCCGCTGGTCTGCGCATCGGTCTGCGGATTGAGGAAGGTCTCCACCTTTGCCTTCGTCAGCAGCTGCTCCGTGTAGGCCCGGAATTTCTTCGCCTGCACGACCTGCACCAGCCGCTGCTTCACCTGATCGAACGGCGGCGGGTTCACCGGTCGCGTGCCGAGCAGCTGGATGACATGCCAGCCATACTGCGTCTGCACAGGGGTCGTCGTGTACTGTCCGACCTTGAGGCCCTCAACCGCATCCGCGAACGGCTTGACCATGTGATCCAGCGTGAACCATCCGAGGTCGCCGCCGTTGTTCTTGGAGGAGTCCATCGACTCCGCCTTCGCCAGCGCATCGAACTTCTCGCCCTTCTTCAGGCGACTGACGATCTTGTCCGCGAAGTCCTGGGTCGCCACGAGAATGTGCCTGGCGTGGTACTCCTCCTTCGGCATCTTCGCCACTTCCGCGTTGTATTCCGCCTGCAGCTCTGCGTCGGTCGGCTGCTGGCCGCCGAGATACTTCTGCGACAGGGCCTGCTCCAGCACGTTCAGCCGCTCCATCTTGAGGAGCTGCTCCGTGTCGGTCTGCTTGTCGAGGCCTTCATTCACCGCCTCGCCGGCGATGAGCTGCGCGCGGATCAGGTTGTCGAGCGCCTGCGTGCGCTGCTGCGGCGACAGATCGCCCGAGGTCTTGCCGGTGACTCCCTTGATGTAGAACTCGTAGAAATCACGGCTGATCGGCGCGCCGTCGACGGTGGCGACGGTCGGTGAGGCGGCGGGGCTGCTCTGGCTCGCGGTGGTGCCCGAGGGGGACTTCGGCTGGCAGGCGGCGAGCGCCACCAGGGCCGCGGTGAGACAGAGGATCCTTGGATACTTCATGAGGGCTCTCGTGGGTTGGATTTATCAAGACTCGTTCGGGGCTTGGGCGACGATGCTGAGCGCGTGGATGCCACGGCCCATCAGCGGCGCGACCGCCGAATAGACCATCCGGTGTCGCTCGAGTTGCGCCCGGCCGGCGAAGGCCGGCGCCACCAGCGTCACTCGGAAATGGCCGCCCTCCCGCGCACCCGCGTGACCCGCATGCCGCGCGCTGTCATCGACCACGTCGATGGACAGCGGCGCGAATGCCTGCTCGAGGACGGCTCGGATCTCGCCGGCGGTGGGCCGCAAGCCATGGACGGAGGGGGTGTGCGTAGAGCTTCCGGACTGGTCTAAAAGGTCGCGTATCATAGCGTTTCGAGCAAAGATGCGCGAAAGCGATTTAGTGAGTGGCCCAGGGCCGCTCCCTGGGCCGCGAGACCGAGAAAGCCAATGCCCCGCGCTCGCGCGAATCGCCGGGAGCGATTTGCGCCGATTCAAAGATGAGCCAGTACTTCGAGCTCCATCCCATCACGCCTCAGGTGCGCCTCATTCGCCAGGCAGCGGATATCGTGCGTGCGGGGGGCGTCATTGCCTATCCCACCGATTCCTGCTACGCGCTCGGGTGGCACCTCGGGGACAAGGCCGCCCTGGAGCGCGTGCGGCGCATCCGCCGGGCCGACCGCCACCACCATTTCACCCTGGTCTGCGCCGACCTGGCGGAGGTCGGGCGGTTCGCGCGGCTCGAGACCTGGCAGTTCCGGCTACTCAAGGCCTGCCTGCCCGGCCCCTACACCTTTCTCCTCAGGGCCTCCCGCGAGACGCCGCGCCGCCTGCAGCATGAGAAGCGGCGGACCATCGGCGTGCGCGTGCCGGATCACCCCGTGCCTCGGATGCTGCTGCGCGAGCTCGCAGAGCCGCTCATGAGCTCGACGCTGCTGCTGCCCGATGAGCCTGAGCCACTGACGTCCGGGCGGGACATTCAGGCGCGCCTCGAGCACGATATCGATGCGGTGCTCGATGGCGGCGACTGTGGCGTCGTGCCGACTACCGTCGTCGATCTGTCGGTCGAGCCGCCGGTGGTGGCGCGGCAGGGACGCGGGCCGCTCGGCCCCATCCTCGGGCACCGCCCCTGAGTCGCGCTGATATACTGATCATTTGAGGATGGCCGAGCCAAAGTGTCGATAGATTCCAACCTGGCGATGAGCGCCACGGCGGCGGCGGGGGGGCGCGTGCTCTCGGGCATGCGGCCGACGGGGCGGCTGCACCTCGGGAACTACCACGGCGCACTGCGCAACTGGGTCCAGCTCCAGTATCGCTACGAGTGCTTCTTCTTCATCGCCGACTGGCACATGCTGACCACGGGCTACGCGGACACCGCGCGCCTGCCGGAGTTCGTGCGCGAGGTGTTGATCGACTGGCTGGCCGCGGGCCTCAATCCCGGGGTCGCGACCCTCTTCGTCCAGTCGCACGTGCCGGAGCACGCGGAGCTGCACCTGCTGCTCTCCATGATTACCCCGCTCGGCTGGCTCGAGCGGGTCCCGAGCTACAAGGATCAGCAGGTTGAGCTCAAGGAGAAGGACCTCGCCACCTACGGCTTCCTCGGCTATCCGCTGTTGCAGGCTGCCGACATCCTCGTCTATCGCGCGGCGCACGTGCCGGTCGGGGAGGACCAGGTCGCGCACGTCGAGCTCACCCGCGAGACCGCGCGCCGCTTCAATCACGTCTTCGGCCGGGAGCCGGACTTCGAAGAGAAGGCCGAGCGGGCGGTCAAGAGCCTGGGCGGGCGCAACACGACGCTCTACCGGCAGTTGCGGCGCCGCTTCCAGGAAACGGGCGAGCGCGAGGCGCTCGAGCGTGCCCGCGCGCTGGTGCAGAGCAACAACCGCACCACCGTCGCCGATCGCGAGCGGCTGCTCGGATATCTCGAGGGCACCGGAGTTACCATCCTGCCGGAGCCGCAGGTGCTGCTCACGGAGGCTCCGAAGGTCCCCGGGCTCGACGGCCGCAAAATGTCGAAGTCCTACGGCAACACCATCGAGCTGCGCGAGGAGCCGGAGTCGGTGACCCGGAAGCTGCGCGCGATGGTGACCGACCCGGCGCGGGCGCGCCGTACCGATCCCGGCGATCCCGACAAATGCCCGGTGTTCGAGCTGCACCGCATCTACTCCGACGAGACCACGCGCAAGTGGGCGGCGGATGGCTGCCGCTCGGCCGGCATCGGCTGTCTCGACTGCAAGCAGCCGGTGATCGACAAGATCGTGGCCGAAGTCACCGAGATGCGCCGCCGCGCGCAGGAATACCAGGAGAACCCGGAGTTGCTGCGCGACATCGTCGCCGAGGGCGCGGAGAAGGCGCGCGAGGCGGCGCGCGAGACCCTGGACGAGGTGCGCCGCGCGATGCATCTTCGCGCAGGCTGAGGTCGCAGTCACCGTCATGGCGAAACCTGAATTGACCATCGTGGTATCCAATCCCAGCCCCGAGCCCCATCCGGGCGAGCCGCCGCCGCAGCAGGTGGAGATGCCCTTCGCCGTCGTCAACGGTGAGCCGGTGACGGAGCTGCCGCGAGATCTCTATATCCCGCCCCAGGCGCTCGAAGTGTTCCTCGAGGCGTTCGAGGGTCCGCTCGACCTGCTCCTCTACCTGATCCGGCGGCAGAACCTCGACATCCTCGACATTCCGCTCGCGGAGATCACCCGCCAGTACATGCGCTACATCGAGCTCATGCAGGATCTGCAGCTCGAGCTCGCGGGCGAGTACCTGGTGATGGCGGCCACGCTTGCCGAGATCAAATCGCGCATGCTGCTGCCGCGGCCGAAGACCTCCGCCGATGGCGTCGAGGAGGATCCGCGCGCGGAGCTGGTGCGCCGCCTGCAGGAGTACGAGCGCTTCAAGCGCGCCGCGGAGCAGATCGACACCCTGCCGCGCCTGGAGCGCGACGTCTGGGCCGCCAGCGCGGAGCTCAAGGACAGGCAGGTGGCCCGCGTGTTGCCGCAGATCACCCTGCAGGAGATGCTGGTCGCCTTCCAGGAGGTGGTGGTGCGCGCGGAGATGTTTGCGCACCATCACATTCAGCGCGAGCGCCTCTCCGTGCGCGAGCGCATGGGCGATATCCTCTCGAGCCTGGAGCGCTCGAGCTTCGTCGAGTTTGTGCGCCTCTTCCGGCCGGAGGAGGGACGCATGGGCGTGACGGTGACCTTCATGGCCATCCTCGAGCTGGTGCGCGAGGGCCTGATCGACATCGTGCAGGCGGAGCCCTACGCGCCGCTGCACGTGCGGGCGGCGACCCAGGCGCGCAAGCTCCGGGTGGTCGCCGACAACGGCGAGCCGGGTGCGAGCGGCGAGCCGGCGGCCGGTGAACCGACGGACTCAGCCGAGGAGGGCGAGACACACCAATGAACGAGCATTATCTGCGCAACGTGATCGAGGCGGCGCTGCTCGCCGCCGGTCGGCCGGTGATGCCGGCGGAGCTGATCCAACTCTTTGACGGGAACGACCGCCCGACGGCGGAGCAGATGCGCGCTGCCATCGATGCGCTCGCCGCCGACTACGCGGAGCGGGGCATCGAGCTCAAGGAGACCGCGAGCGGCGTGCGCATCCAGGTGCGCCGCGAGCTCGCCGCCGAAGTATCGCGTCTCTGGCCGGAGCGTCCGGCGCGTTATTCGCGTGCGCTGCTCGAGACGCTCGCTCTCATCGCGTATCGCCAACCGATCACGCGCGGCGAGATCGAGGCGGTGCGCGGCGTCACCGTCAATCCCAACATCGTGAAGACGCTTCTCGAGCGAAATTGGGTGCGGGTCGTAGGGCACCGCGACGTGCCGGGCCGTCCCGAGGTGCTCGGCACGACCCGGGACTTCCTCGACTACTTCGGCCTGAAGAGCCTCGATGAGCTGCCGCCGCTCGCGCAGCTGAGGGCCGTGGGCGACATCAATCTGCAGCTCGACCTGCAAGGCGAGGCAGCCGCCAGGCGCGAAGGCGCCGCCGCGCCGGGCGCCGCCGCCGGGGTCAACACCGATGCCGCCGGGGCCGCTGAGTCTGCTGCGTCAACCGAGGCTACGGAGTTCGCGGACTTCACCGAGTCTGGCCGCAGTGCCCCAGAGCCCAGCGACGAGACCCTGCTCGAGGGAGCGGCCGAGACTGCACCCACCCAAGCCACCGGCGAGGCGGCCGAGAGTGCCTTCGACGATGAGGACGAGGACGAGGGGAATGAGTTGTCGGCCGAAGGCGGCGACTCGCACGAGCTCGTGGCCGCGCCGCGCGAGCGCGGCGACTGATCGGCATGCACCGGCAGCGCGGCGAGCCTGAGCGGCTGCAGAAGGTTCTTGCGCGGGCCGGACTCGCCTCCCGGCGGGAGGCGGAGGACTGGATCAGGGCCGGGCGGCTCACGGTCAACGGACAGGCCGCCTCGCTCGGCGTGCGCGTCACCCCGGAGGATGACGTCAGGCTCGATGGCCGCGTGATCCATCAACGTGCGCCGCAATCGGGCGGACGCGTTTACATCTATCACCGCTCGCCGGGCGAGAGCCTGGACTCCGCGTATGACCCGCCGGCCGCGGCAGAGAGCGCCTCCGGCCCGTCGGCCGCATCGCATCCCGAGCCGCTGCTCGAGCGCCTGCCGAAGCGCGGCGGGCGCCGGTTCATCGTGGTGAGCCCCATGCCCCGGATCGACGGCGGCCTCGAGCTCATCTGCGGTGACGGCGAGATCGCCGCTCGCCTGCAGCGCTCCGTGCGCGGCCTCACGAGCGAGCTCAGTGTCAGAGTGCGCGGTGAGCTCATGGAGCAGCAGATCGCAGGCGTGATGGGCGGCGTGCTCGACAGCGGCGAGAAGCTGACAGTGCTCGGCTGCGAGCCGGCGGGCGGGGAGGGTGCCAACCGCTGGTATGCCATCAGTGCGCGCGGCGCCAGCGGCAAGGACGTGCGGCAGCTCTTCGAGCGCCAGGGCGCGATCGTCAGCCGAGTGCTGCGGACGCGCCTGGGTTCGATCGCGCTCGATCGCGCGCTCGGGCGCGGCCACTTTCGCGAGCTTACGGACGAAGAGCTCGAGGCATTGCTCGTGGCCTCATCGCCGGACGAGTCGGAAAACGACGCCCGAAGCGGACTCGCACCGTCCCGTCCGCAGATGCCTCGGCGCGAGGCGCAGCGCCGCGGGAAACGGCCGCGAGGCGACAGGCCGAAGGCGTCATCCGGCCGCAAGGGCAGGGGCGCGGCGCAAGCGCGGCGCGATCGCCGCCAGGCATCGGGCCAATCCCAAGGTCCGTCAACGCAGCCGAAAGCTCCCGGCCGAGGCCGCCCGCGCGGTGCGCCAGGCGCGCCAGTTCGCGGCCGCCGCGGCCGCAATTGATGCTGCGGGCGGGTGCGGCAGCGCGCGTTCTGTGCGCCGCGACGCCTGGCTGGCGAGCGCCGTCCACACGAGAAGGCCACGCGTACCTTGTTGGTTCTCGGGCGCCAGACTCGCGACAGCCGCGGCGAGCTGCCGTCGCAGGGCTTGATGTCGGCCGCGAAGGATCGCCGCCAACCCGAGCGGCCAGGGCGGTGCGGCAAGCGCCTGCGGCGCAACGCCAGCCCGCTCCAGCTCATCCAGCGGAACGCGCAGACGGCCCGAACGGGCGTCGCGCGCCAGGTCGCCGAGGAGCTCGAGCTCGCGCAGCGCGGCGCCCCATTCGCGCAAGTCGACCGCGTTGCCTGCGCTGCCCGCAGTGCCCGCGTTGACGGATTCCTCCGCCGGCGCGCTCGCGGCCGGTGGCGTGAGCGGCGGCATCATCGCCGCCGCCCAACGCTGACAGTAGGCGGTCAGCTCCGCCCGCCGCTCGAAGGTCGCGCCCGCGAGATCCCAGGTGGCGGTGTCCACCCATCCCGAGAGGCCCGCGAGCGCAGAGCGCGCCTGCGCTGCGGGCGCGAGATGCTGCAAGTGACTCAGAAGCTCCCGTGTCAGCGGATGCGCGGGATTGCCGGCCGCGGAACGCTCGCATTCGCCGCGCCACCACTCGAGCCGCGTGTGGGCCACGTGGTGGTCGATGCCCGGACGGACGCTGCCCGAGATCTCCCGCTCGATCCCGCACAGGGCGGCGAGCACCGGCTGTTGGGAGGGAGTCGAGTAGAGCCAGGCGAGGAAACGGGGAGTGTGGGCCTCAGGCCTCTCGGACATCGCTCGGACCGGCGGCGGCGATCGGGCGCAGCGGCTGCTCGATCTTCTCGAGCTCCGGCAATGCGGCGTCGGTGGTGACCCCGAGCTCCGGGAAGCGCCGCGCCTGCGGCAGCACCTGGCGCTCGAGCGAGCCCACCGCCGAGTTGTAAGCATCGACTGCGGCCCCGAGCCGGGAGCCGAGGCGCTCGAGGTGGCCGGTGAACGCCCCGAGGCGGCGATAGAGCTCCTGTCCGAGCTCCCGCACCAGCGCTGCGTTCTCCGTGACCGCCGTCTGGCGCCAGCCGTAAGCGACGGTTTTCAACAACGCAATCAGAGTGGAGGGCGTGGCGATGATGACTCCCTGCTTGAGCGCGTCTTCGAGCAGCTCCGGCCGCTCCGCGAGCGCCGCCGTCAGGAACTGATCGCCCGGCAGGAAGAGCACCGCGAATTCCGGGCTGTGCTCGAACTGCGCCCAATAGGCCTTGGAGGCGAGCTGGCGCACGCGCGTCTCGACCTGCTGTGCGTGCTTCTTCAGGGCCTGCTGCCGGTGCTCATCGGATTGCGCTTCGAGCGCCTCGAGATAGGCATCGAGCGGCGTCTTCACGTCGACGACGAGGTCGCGAGCGTCCGGCATGTGGACGACCAGGTCCGGGCGCAGTGCGCCCTCCGGTCCGAAAAGATGCAGCTGCTCGGTGAAATCGCAGTGCTCGCTCAAGCCCGCCAGCTCCACCAGCCGGCGCAGTGTCAGCTCGCCCCAGCGCCCACGCACCTCCGGGCGCCGCAGCGCGGTCACGAGGTTGCGCGTCTCGCGCTGGAGTTGGCTTTGACCGCTTGCCAGCGTCTCGATCTGCGTGCGCAGCGCGGCGTAAGCGTCCCGCCGCTCGTGCTCGAGTGCCTGTGTGTGCTGCTCCGTGCGCTCGAGCACCGCGCGCAGCGGCTCCACGAGCTGCGCGATGGCGGCCTCGCGCTCCTTGAGGGTGCCCGCGGCGATCGCCTGGTCGCGCCCGAGCGCCTCGCGCGCGAGCTTGAGGAAGAGCTCGCTGTTGGCGCGCAGCGTCTCCCCCGCGAGAGAGTCGAACGAGGCGCGCAGGCGCGTCTCCGACTGCTCGAGGAAGGCGATGCGCTCGGCCTCCTGGCGCGCGCCCTCCTCGAGGCGCACGCGCGCCGCCTCGAGCTCGACGCGCAACGACTCGACACGCCGCACGGCGAGCAGTTGCCCGAGGAGGAATCCGAGCGCCGCACCGAGGACCAGCGAGGCGGCCGCAATCGCAACGAGCGGCATCGGGCGGCTACTCCCGCACCCGCAGGTGCACGATATAGTTGACGGCAGGATCGCCGGTCAGGCGGCAGCTCTCGGTGTAGGGATTGAGCTCGATGCCGGCGATGGCGCGGGGCGTCAGCCCCGCGGCGCGCGCCCAGCGCGCCAGCTCCGAGGGGCGGATGAGCCGCTCGTACTCGTGCGTGCCCCGCGGCAGGAGCCTCAGCACGTATTCGGCGCCGACGATGGCGAGCAGGAAAGCCTTGAGATTGCGGTTGAGGGTCGAGACGAACACCGAGCCGCCGGGGCGCACGAGCGCGGCGAGCGTCGCCAGCATGTGCTGCGGCCGCGGCACGTGCTCCAACATCTCCATGCAGGTGATGACATCGAAGCGGTCCGCGCCGGCCGCGAGCGTTTCCGCCGCCGCCACGCGGTAGTCGATGTCCAGACCCGCCTCGGCGGCGTGCAGCCGCGCCACCTCGACCATGCCGGGAGCGAGATCGATCCCGGTGACGCTGGCGCCTTTGTGCGACAGCGCCTCGCACAGCAGGCCGCCGCCGCAGCCGACATCGAGCGCGCGGGCGCCCGCGAGCACCGCGTGCTCGGCGACGAATCCGAGCCGCACCGGATTCAGCAGGTGCAGCGGCCGGAACTCGCCGTGCGGGTCCCAGAACCGGTGCGCCAGCGCGTCGAATTTCGACAGCTCGCCGCGATCGGCATTGGGTGGCAGCGGAGGCGGCTCGAGGGACATGCGCATCATCCCCATATGCTAACATTCCCGGATGCCCGAGATCGCCCGAGAAATCCTGCCGGTCAGCCTCGAAGACGAGATGCGGCAGTCCTACCTCGACTATGCCATGAGCGTCATCGTCGGGCGCGCGCTGCCGGACGTCCGTGACGGCCTGAAGCCGGTGCACAGGCGCGTGCTCTTCGCGATGCGGGAGCTTGGCAACGAGTGGAACAAGGCCTACAAGAAGTCCGCGCGCGTGGTGGGGGATGTGATCGGCAAGTACCACCCGCACGGCGACACGGCGGTCTACGACACCATCGTACGCATGGCGCAGCCTTTCTCGATGCGCTACCTGCTGGTCGACGGCCAGGGCAATTTCGGCTCCGTGGACGGGGACATGCCGGCGGCCATGCGGTACACGGAGGTGCGCATGTCGCGCCTCGCGCACGAGCTGCTCGCCGATATCGACAAGGAGACCGTCGATTTCACGCCGAACTACGACGAGTCGGAGCTGGAGCCCTCGGTCCTGCCGACGAGGATCCCGCACCTGCTCGTCAACGGGCAGACCGGCATCGCGGTCGGCATGGCGACCAACATCCCGCCGCACAACCTCACGGAGATCGTCAACGCCTGTCTCGCGCTGCTCGACGATCCGGGGCTGCCGCTCGCGGCGCTCATGCAGCACGTGCCGGGGCCCGATTTCCCGACCGGCGGCATCATCAACGGCGCGCAGGAGATCGCGACCGCCTATCGCACCGGCCGTGGGCGCCTCTCGGTGCGCGCCCGGGTCAGGATCGAGGAGGTCGGCAGGGGCGATCGCCAGGCCATCGTCGTAACGGAGCTTCCATACCAGGTCAACAAGGCGCGCCTGATCGAGCGCATCGCGCAGCTGGTGCGCGAGAAGCTGATCGACGGCATCGCGGCGGACGGCTTGCGCGATGAATCGGACAAGGACGGCATGCGCATCGTCATCGAGCTCAAGCGCGGGGAGGTGAGCGAGATCGTGCTCAACAACCTCTATGCGCAGACGCCGATGGAGACTGTGTTCGGCATGAACATGGTGGCGCTGCAGGACGGGCAACCGAAGCTGATGGCGCTGAAGGACATGCTCGATGCCTTCATCCGCCATCGGCGCGAGGTGGTCACCCGCCGCACCATCTTCGATCAGGCCAAGGCGCGCGAGCGGGCCCACATCCTCGAGGGCCTCGCGGTCGCGCTGGTCAACATCGACGCTGTGATCGCGCTCATCAAGGCGGCGCCCGCGCCCGCCGAAGCGCGTGCGGCCCTGATGGGACGCGGTTGGCCGCCGGGGGTCGTCACCACGCTGCTCGAGCGCGCGGGCGCGGTGTCGACGCGGCCGGGAGGCCTCGCCGCGGGCGCGGGACTGGCCGACGGCGAGTACCGGCTGTCGGAAGCGCAGGCGCAGGCCATCCTCGACATGCGCCTGAACCGCCTCACCGGCCTGGAGCAGGACAAGATCATCGCGGAGTATCGGGAGCTGCTCACGCGCATCGCCGATCTGGGGGACATCCTGGCGCGCCCGGAGCGCCTCACCGAAGTGATACGCGGGGAGCTCATCGAGATCCGCGACGCCTATGGCGATGCGCGCCGCACGGAAATCAACCGCGAGCACCTCAACCTCAGCACCGAGGATCTCATCGAGCCGCAGGATGTGGTCGTGACGCTCTCGCATACCGGCTACGCGAAGTCGCAGCCGCTCTCGGAGTACCAGACGCAGCGCCGCGGCGGTCGCGGCAAGGCGGCCACCGCCGTCAAGGACGAGGACTTCGTGGAGAAGCTCTTCGTCGCCCACACCCATGACACCGTGCTCTGCTTCTCGAGCCGCGGCAAGGTGTACTGGCTCAAGGTCTACGAGCTGCCGCACGCCGGCCGCAGCTCCCTCGGCAAGCCGATGGTGAATCTGCTGCCGCTCGAGCCGGGTGAGAAGATCAACGCGCTGCTGCCGGTGAAACAGTACGACGAGCAGCACTACGTGTTCATGGCGAGCAGCCAGGGCACGGTGAAGAAGACGCCGCTCGCCGCTTTCTCGCGCCCGCGTCCGAGCGGAATCATCGCCGTGGATCTGCACGACGACGACCGGCTGGTCGGCGTCGCCATCACCGACGGGGAGCGCGAGATCATGTTGGTCTCGAGCGGCGGCAAGGCCATCCGGTTCCACGAAGGCGAAGTCCGTCCCATGGGACGCGAAGCCGCCGGCGTCCGCGGAATCAAGTTGGGGGACGGCCAGGAAGTCATCGCGCTCATCGTGGTCGGTCAGGACGGGGAGGGGCGCGGAGCCGTGCTTACCGCCTCCGCCTCCGGCTACGGCAAGCGCACCCCGGTCGATGACTTTCCCGTGCACGGCCGGGGCGGGCAGGGCGTCATCGCCCTGCAGACCTCGGACCGCAACGGCACGACCGTGGCGGCGCTGCAGGTGCTGCCCGGCCAGGAAATCATGCTGATCAGCTCGACCGGGACGCTCGTGCGCACGGCCGTCGACGAGGTCTCCGAGCTCGGACGCAACACCCAGGGCGTGCGACTCATCCGCCTCTCCGAAGGCGAGCGCCTGGTCGGCATCGAGCGCATCGAGAGCCTGGACGGCGAGCCCGCCGAAGAAGGCCCCGCCGAGAGCGACCAGCCGCCCCCGGCCGAGGCATAGCCGGCCGAGTCCTGAGGTCCATAGACCCAAAAGTTATGACGCCCCCACGGCCCCTTGGTAGTATCCGGAATCCTCTGCGTTTCTCACCCGAACCGAAGGGCATTCGTGCGCGTATACAATTTCGCCGCCGGACCCGCGGCTCTGCCGCTGGAAGTTCTCGAGCAGGCTCGCGAGGAGCTGACCGACTGGCGTGGCAGCGGCATGTCGGTGATGGAAGTCAGCCACCGCAGCAAGGCCTTCATCGCCGTGGCGCAGGAGGCCGAGAGCCTGCTGCGCTCGCTCCTCGCCGTGCCCTCCGGCTACAAGGTGCTCTTCCTGCAGGGAGGCGCCACCGGCCAGTTCGCCGCCATCCCGATGAATCTCGCGGCGCCCGGCGCCGCGGCCGATTACGTGAACACCGGCTCGTGGTCGAAGAAGGCGATCGGCGAGGCCAAGCGGCTGCAGGTGCGGGTCGACGTCGTCGGTGACGAGTCCGCATCGAAATACACCACGGTGCCGGAGGAGGGGAGCCTGCAGCCGACCCCGGGCGCCGCGTACTTTCACTACACGCCGAATGAGACGATCGGCGGCGTAGAGTATCCCTACGTGCCGCGGACCGGCGCCGTGCCGCTCGTCGCGGACATGTCGTCCACCATTCTCTCCCGGCCCATCGACGTCTCGAAGTTCGCTCTCATCTACGCCGGAGCGCAGAAGAACATCGGTCCCTCGGGCCTTTGTGTCGTCATCGTACGGGAGGACCTCCTCGGCAAGGCTCGTCCGGGCACTCCATCGGTGTGGGACTACCAGGCCATGGCCGCCGAAGCGTCGATGCTCAACACTCCGCCGACCTTCGGCTGGTATATCTGCGGGCTCGTGCTCAAGTGGGTACAGGCCCAGGGCGGCCTCGAGGCGATGGCCGCGCGCAACCGCGCCAAGGCGCAGCTCCTCTACCGCGCCATCGACGAGTCCGGGTTCTACCGCAATCCGGTCGCCAAGCCGGCGCGCTCGTGGATGAACGTGCCCTTCACGCTGGCGCGGCCGGAGCTCGATCCAACCTTTCTCACCGAGGCGAAGGCCGCGGGCCTCGTGAGCCTCGAGGGCCACCGCTCGGTCGGCGGCATGCGCGCGAGCCTCTACAACGCCATGCCGCTCGCCGGCGTGCAGGCGCTCGTCGATTTCATGCGGGAGTTCCAGCGCCGCCACGGCTGAGCGACCATGAAGTATCGGATCCTGACACTCAACAACATCAGCGCGCGCGGCCTCGAGCGCCTGCCGCGCGACCGTTACGAGGTCGCCTCGGGGCTCGAGCGTCCGGATGCCATCCTGGTGCGGTCCGCGGACATGCACGGTGCCGCCATCCCGGACACCGTGCGCGCCGTCGGGCGCGCGGGAGCGGGCGTCAACAACATCCCGGTCGCGGAGCTGAGCCGCCGCGGCATCCCCGTGCTCAACGCCCCCGGAGCCAACGCCAACGCGGTCAAGGAGCTCGTGCTCGCGAGCCTCTTTCTCGCCGCCCGCAACATCTGCCAGGCGTGGGCTTTCGCCCGCTCGCTCGCCGGCGAGGATCCGGCGATCGACGAGGCGGTCGAGAAGGGCAAGAAGAGCTATGTCGGCTTCGAGCTTCCCGGGCGCACGCTCGGGGTGGTGGGCCTCGGCGCGGTCGGCGTCGAGGTGGCCAACTCCGCGGAGGCTCTCGGCATGAGCGTCCTCGGCTACGACCCGCAGATCACCGTGCAGCGCGCCTGGCAGCTCTCCTCGAGCGTCGAGCAGGCGCTGTCACTCGACGATCTCTTCGCCCGCGCCGATGCGGTCACCGTACACGTGCCGCTCAACGACCAGACGCGTAAGCTCGTCAACGAGCCGCGCCTGCGCCTGATGAAGAAGGGCGGCGTGCTCCTCAACTTCTCGCGCGCCGGCATCGTCGACGATCCGGCGGTGGTGGCGGCGCTCGATGCCGGGCGCCTGCACGGCTACGTCTGCGACTTCCCGACCAACCTGCTCAAGGACCACCCGAAGGTCATCACGCTGCCGCACCTCGGCGCCTCCACCGGCGAGGCGGAGGAGAACTGCGCCATCATGGTCGCCGACCAGGTGCGCGACTTCCTCGAGAACGGCAACATCCGCAACAGCGTCAATTATCCGGAGGCGGTCCTGCCGCGCGTCCCCGCCACCACGCGCATCGCCATCGCCAACAGCAACGTTCCCAACATGGTCGGGCAGATCTCGACCTGTCTTGCCGGCGCCAGGATCAACATCGCCGATCTCCTCAACAAGTCGCGCGGCGAGTACGCCTACACGCTGATCGACCTCGATGGCGCGGTGGGCGAGGATCTGCTCGGCCGGATCCGCGCCATCCAGGGCGTGCTCTCGGCGCGGCTCGTCTGACCCCATGGCCAGCAAGCGCGCCGCACGAAAGGCCGCCGGCGGCCTGCCCGGCACCGCGAAACTCGAGGCGGTGCGCGAGCAGATCGACGCCGTCGATGAGCAGATTCACCGCCTGATCAGCGAGCGTGCGAAGCTCGCGCAGCAGGTCGGCATCTCCAAGAGCCGCGACGGCCACACGGTCGACTTCTACCGGCCGGAGCGCGAGGCGCAGGTGTTGCGCCGCGCCCGCGAGCGCAACCGCGGCCCGCTGCGCGACGAGGAGATCGTGCGCCTCTTCCGCGAGATCATGTCGGCCTGCCTGGCGCAGCAGGAGCCGCTCAAGGTCGCCTATCTCGGCCCGGAGGCCACCTTCAGCCAGACGGCCGTGCTCACGCAATTCGGGCATTCGGTGCGCGCCTTGCCCCTGGGCTCAATCGATGAAGTCTTCCACGAGGTGGAATCCGCCGCCGCGGACTTCGGCGTGGTGCCGATCGAGAACTCCACCGAAGGCACGGTCAACCACACGCTCGACCGGTTCATCGGCTCGCCGCTCAGGATCTGCGGCGAGGTGGAGCTGCGCATCCATCACTACCTCATGGGTCAGATGAGCGCGCTCGGGCGGATAGCCCGCATCTGCTCGCACCCGCAGTCGCTCGCCCAGTGTCGCGGCTGGCTGCAGGAGCACCTGCCCAGCATCGAGCTCGTGCCCGTCGCGAGCAACGGCGAGGCCGCCCGCCGCGCCCGCGACGAGCGCGCCACGGCCGCCATCGCCGGCGAGACCGCGGCCGAGGTCTATGGCCTGAAGGTGCTCGCCACGGAGATCGAGGACCGCGCGGACAACACCACCCGCTTCCTCGTCCTCGGTCGCAAGCTCCTCGCGGCGAGTGGCCGGGATCGGACGACGCTGCTCGTCTCGATCGCCGATACCGATTCGCCCGGCGCGCTCCACCGCCTGCTCGAGCCGCTCGCCCGCCACCGCGTCAGCATGACGCGCATCGAGTCACGCCCGTCGCACAAGCGCAAATGGGACTACATCTTCTTCATCGACATCGACGGCCATGCCGAGGAGGCGCACGTGGCCCGGGCGCTCGAGGCGCTCAAGCGCCGCGCCTCGCTCTTTCGCGTGCTCGGCTCCTATCCGCGCGCGGTGCTGTAGAGTGGCCGCCATGACGGCCTTTTCCGGCAACGGGGCGAGCTATCGGGTCCAGCCCGGCGGCGAGATCGCGGGCGAGCTCACGGTGCCCGGCGACAAGTCGATCTCGCATCGCTCGCTCATGCTCGGCGGCATTGCCGAGGGTGAGACGCACATCACCGGCTTCCTCGCCGGCGAGGACTGCCTGGCGACGCTGCGCGCGCTGCAGGCGCTCGGAGTGCGCATCGAGCGGCCGGAGCCGCGCACGGTGCATGTCGTTGGCCAGGGGCTCGAGGGCCTGACGGCCGCGGGTGTGCCGCTCGAGATGGGCAACGCCGGCACGGCTATGCGGCTTTTCATGGGCCTGCTCGCGCCGCAGGCGTTCGACTCCACCCTCGTCGGTGACGAGTCGCTGATGCGGCGGCCCATGGAGCGGGTGGCGACTCCGCTGCGCCTGATGGGCGCCGACATCCGCACCCGCGACGGCCGGCCGCCGGTGCAGATCCACGGCACGCCAAAGCTGCAGGCGATCGACTACGCCCTGCCGGTCGCAAGCGCACAGGTGAAGTCGGCCGTGCTGCTCGCCGGCCTCAGCGCCTTCGGCCGTACCCGGGTGACGGAGCCCGCGCCGTCGCGGGACCACACGGAGCGCATGCTGGCGGCGTTCGGCGTCGAGGTCCTGCGGGACGGGGCGACCGTGGCGGTCGCCGGCGGTCAACGGCTGACCGGCACGTCGGTGGCCGTGCCGGCGGACTTCTCGTCCGCCGCATTCTTCCTGGTAGCCGGCTGTCTCGCGGCGCCGCGCGGCCTCCTGCTGCGCAATGTCGGCGTCAACCCCACGCGAACGGGACTCCTCGAGATGCTGCGGCTCATGGGAGCGGATATCCGCGTGCATCCCGTGCAGCAGCAGAATGCTCAGGCGGCCGGTGGCGAGCCGGTCGCCGACATCGAGGTGCGCAAGAGCCGCCTCAAGGGCGTGCGCGTGCCGGAATCGCTGGTGCCGCTCTCGATCGATGAGTTCCCGGTGTTTTTCATCGCCGCGGCGATGGCGGAAGGCGAGACGCTGGTCCGCGGAGCGCTGGAGCTGCGCGTCAAGGAGAGCGACCGCCTCGCGGCCATGGCGGAGGGCCTGACGGTGCTCGGGGTGGAGAACCAGCTGCTCGAGGACGGCCTCTGGATCCGGGGCGGCAAAGGCCTCGGCAGCGGCGTCATCGAGAGCCACGGCGACCACCGTATCGCCATGGCTTTCGCCGTTGCGGGGCTGGCCGCGCGAGGTGTCATCGAGATCCGCGACGTCGCGAATGTCGCCACTTCGTTTCCGGGCTTTCTCGAGATGGCCCGCTCGGCCGGACTGCAGATCGAGACCCCATGACCCAAGCCGCGCCTGTCGTCGCCATCGACGGGCCGAGCGGCTCCGGCAAAGGCACGATCAGCCGGGCGGTGGCCCAGCGGGTGGGCTGGCACCTCCTCGACAGCGGAGCACTCTATAGGCTCGTGGCCCATGCCGGCATGGCCCGGGGGCTCGACCCTGGCGACGTCGAGGGACACGCCCGCCTCGCCGCAGACATGCGGGTGGCGTTCGGGGTGGGGCCGGACGGGGGCGAGCAGGTCCTCCTGGAGGGCCAGGACGTCACCGAGGCCATCCGCACCGAGAGGGCGGGCCAGGGTGCCTCCCGGGTGGCTGCCTGGCCGGCCGTCCGCACGGCCCTTCTGGAGCGGCAGCGAGCCTTCGGGCGCCCGCCGGGGCTCGTGGCCGACGGCCGCGACATGGGCACGGTTGTCTTTCCCGGGGCCCCCCTCAAGATATACCTCACGGCGAGCGCCGACGAGCGGGCGCTTCGCCGCTATAAGCAGTTGAAAGACAAGGGGTCCGGTGTTAGCCTTTCCGCCCTTTCGCGCGAGATCACCGAGCGGGACGCGAGGGATTCGACGCGGGCGGTGGCCCCATTGATCCCCGCCCCCGACGCGGAGCCGATCGACTCGACGGGTCTTTCGATCGAGGAGGTCATCGGTCGCGTACTGGCGCTCGGAGCCCAGCGGTCGCTTTGGCCCCACGGGGTCTGACGAGAGCTCGCTGAAAGTTTTTTCCGGTCGGTGCGTAGCATGAAGCGCGCGCCGCGTTTACATCTGCCTGGGCCGCAAGGAGGAGCACGAGGCGCCAGTAAAGGTTCGATAGAGAGTATGACAGAAAGTTTCGCAGCGCTTTTCGAGCAGAGTCTCGCCAATCAACGCATCCGCCCGGGGATGATCCTCACCGGGCTGGTGGTCGACGTCACTCCTGACGTCGTCGTCGTCAACGTAGGCCTGAAGTCAGAGGCCGTCATCCCCCTCGAGCAGTTCAAGAACGAGCGCGGGGAGGTCGAGGTCAGGTCCGGCGATGAGGTGGAGGTCGCCCTCGACTCCGTCGAGGATGGCACCGGCGAGACCCGCCTCTCGCGCGAGAAGGCGAAGCGCGCCCGCACCTGGACGCGGCTCGAGGAGGCATTCAACAAATCGGAGATCGTCACCGGCGTCATCACCGGCCGCGTCAAGGGCGGTTTCACGGTGGAGATCGACAACGTGCGGGCATTCCTCCCGGGCTCGCTCGTCGACGTGCGGCCGGTCCGCGACACCTCCTACCTCGAGGGCAAGCCGCTCGAGTTCAAAGTCATCAAGCTCGACCAGAAGCGCAACAACGTGGTGGTCTCCCGCCGCGCGGTGGTGGAGCAGGAGTTCTCCGCGGAGCGCAGCGCGCTGCTCGAGAACCTGCAGGAAGGCTCGGTCGTGCACGGCGCGGTCAAGAATCTCACCGACTACGGCGCGTTCGTCGACCTGGGCGGCATCGACGGCCTGCTGCACATCACCGACATGGCGTGGAAGCGCGTCAAGCACCCCTCCGAGGTGGTGAAGGTCGGCGATGAGATCGACGTGCGCATCCTGAAGTTCGACCGCGAGCGCTCGCGCGTCAGCCTGGGCCTCAAGCAGCTCGGCGCGGACCCGTGGGAGAACATCGCGCGCCGCTACCCGCCGCATACGCGCGTGTTCGGCAAGGTCACCAACATCGCCGACTACGGCGCCTTCGTCGAGATCGAGGACGGCGTCGAGGGTCTGGTGCACGTCTCGGAGATGGACTGGACCAACAAGAACGTCAACCCGGCGAAGGTCGTGCATACCGGCCAGGAAGTGGAGGTGATGGTGCTCGACGTCGACGAGGATCGCCGCCGCATCTCCCTCGGCCTCAAGCAGTGCAAAGCCAACCCCTGGAAGGAGTTCGCGGAGAACTACAACCGCGGCGACAAGGTTTCCGGGCAAATCAAATCGATCACCGACTTCGGCATCTTCATCGGCCTGCCGGGCAACATCGACGGCCTGGTGCACCTGTCGGACATCTCCTGGGATCAGCCGGGAGAGGAAGCGGTCCGCAATTACCAGAAGGCCCAGCAGCTGGAAGCCATGGTGCTGTCGATCGATCCGGAGCGCGAGCGCATCAGCTTAG
>DATNEU010000010.1:0-25506 GCA_035552895.1 Steroidobacteraceae bacterium | reverse complement strand
TGGCAGCGCCCCGAGGACGCGCAATCGCGCGATGAGGCCGCCCGCACCCACAGCAAGCTGGCCGCGTACCGCTAGCGGGCGCCGTTGATTTGGCCGGACGCCGTGGTCGGCGGACCGGCAAGCTCGGCGTAACCGCTGGGGCCCCGCAGACCCACCGACCATAGGATCTCCTGGTGCGGTAAGCCGCGATACTGGAAGAGCGGCGGGGGGAAGCGGCGCGCGAGCGAGCCCGGCAGCACGATGCGGCTGCGCTTCGCGGGCTGCTGGTCCGTCCAGTAATACATCGGGTCGACGCCGAGGTAGTCCTGGGAGAACTGGTAGAGGGTGCAGAGGGACCTGACACGGGCTCGCACGGCGGTCGGGCTGCTGCGCGAGGTACGAATGCTCATCGGTCGCTGCCCCGGGGAGTCGCGAGTGGTTACGATACAGTGTTCATGGGATCGCTACCATGTCAAGTCGGAGCCGCTATAATCCGGCCAGCGGTGTTTGCGTGCGGGACGGCTTTCATGGGGCGATTGCCCGACAGGCGGAGGCGGTGGCGCGTGCTCGCGAGACCGGTGCTGACTGGATTCCTGCTGATGGGACCGGTTGCACTGCTGCCGGCGAGTTTCGCACGCGCGGTGACGCGCGCGACACCGGCGCCGGTCATCGTGCGCGTGGCTCGAGGGAAGCTGGCTGGCTTCAGACAAGGAGCAGTCGACGCGTTTCTCGGTATCCCTTATGCCGCACCGCCCGTGGGCCGCAAGCGCTGGCGTGCGCCGCAGCCGGTGGCGCATTGGCGCGGGGTGCGCACGGCCGATCGCTTCGCCCCGAGCTGCTGGCAGGGGATCACACCGGCGGGCATCGGGCCCTGGACACATGAATATGTTCCGCAGGGTCGGGTCAGCGAGGATTGTCTTTATCTCAACGTCTGGACGCCTTCGACCGCGCGGCGAGGGCGGCTGCCGGTGCTGGTGTGGATTCCCGGGGGCGGATTCGTCAGCGGCTCGGGGTCGGCGGCGGTCTACGACGGCGCGAAGCTCGCGACGCAGGGCATCGTCGTGGTCACGATCAACTACCGGGTCGGCATCCTCGGATTTTTCGTGACGCCGGCGCTCGCGGCGGAGGCCGCCCGCGGGCACGAGCCCGCGGGCAACTACGGCCTGCAGGACATGCTCGCAGCGCTGCGATGGGTGCATCGCAACATCGCCGCGTTCGGCGGCGATCCGGAGGCCGTTACCGTCGCCGGCCAGTCAGTCGGCGCCATCGCCGTGCACGATCTGATCGTCTCGCCGCTCGCCGCCGGGCTCTTCGAGCGCGCGATCGCGGAAAGCGGACTGCCCGATACGGTGCCGACTCCTCCGCTGGCGAGGGCGGAGAAGGCTGGCGAGGCCTTCGCGCGGGCCAAGGGCGCCCCCACTCTCGCGGCGCTGCGGGCGATGCCGCCGCAGGACCTGACCACCACCGCTCCGCCCCTGAAGGGCCCGCTGCTCCTGCCGATCGTCGATGGAACGCTGCTGCCGGCGCCGCCCGAAAGGCTCCTCGCCGCGGGCAAGCTTACGGATGTGCCGATCCTCGCGGGCATCGACGCCGATGAGGCCACCGGCTTTTCCGGGCCGCTCCTGACATCGATGAGTCAGGTTGAGTGGCACGCGCTCCTGGCGAGGGAATTCGGCGCCATGGCCTCCCGCTTTGGCAGACTCTACGCTGCGGGCACGGGCGTCGATACCGGCGCCGGCGTCGAGCGGGCGCACGCGGCGCGCCAGTTGCATCGCGATCTCGGGCTCGCGGAGCTCTGGCGCTGGAGCCGCGTATGGCTCGCGCATGCGCGCCGTCCGGCATACGCCTATCTCTTCGATCACCCCGAGCCCGGTCCCGACTCCGGCCGATGGGGCGTTTTCCACTCCTCGGAGCTGCCCTATGTGTTCGGCACGCTCGATGCGGCGCCGCAAAGGCATTTCACCCGCTTCGATCGCTCTCTTTCCCGGACGGTGTCGCGCTACTGGGTCAACTTCGTGAAGACGGGTACTCCCAACGGTCACGGCCTGCCTCATTGGCCGCGGATGCGCGGGCCCGACCCGCGCCTCATGGTCATCGGGCGGAGCCTCTTGCCGCGGCCCATCCTGCCGGCGCGCCGGCTCGGGCCGATGAGGACATTCATCTCCCGGGGCGGCCGGCCGAGCCTGTGGTGGTGAGCGCGGATCGCCCGCGGCAGATCGGACCGGAACTCGCGCAGGCCTCGGACTGCGGTCCGCGGCTCATCACGCTCGCGCCGGCGCTAGCGGGCGCCGTTGGTCACCAGGGCGGCGATCAACTCGTTCACCGGCAGGTCATCGAGCCGCTGGGGCGTCGCGAAGAGGGCCTTCAGGCGCTCCGCCTGGCGTGTCGGGAAATGGCGATCGACCGCGGCCCCGAATCTCGCGCTGACTCGCGCGGCGTCCTTCGCCTGGGGCTCACCCGGGAGCCGATCGATGATCGCGGTGCCGAAAGGCTTCTTCTGGGGGAGGACGTACCTGGTCCCGAAGACACCGCCGGCCGCGTCCGCGAGGTCGAGGTCAGCCGCCGTCAGAAAGCTCGCGTGGCTCGAGCCCGCAGCCCGGCATGCATGGAGGACGGCGCGGCGCTGGGTCTCCGCCCAGGCCCACTCCCTGCGCTCGCCGGCGTGCCGGCTTTCCGGATCGACATGCGGCGCGCCGTCGTTGCCTACCCAACTGACTGCCCTGACGATCTGCGCGCGGGTGCCGCCGAGCTGCGCGGTGGCGATGGCGGTGGCCGCTGCGCACGCGCAGTGCAGCTCCGTCGCGAGCGCCGGGGAGGGTTCCCCGTCGAGAGCGAGGATCGCACCCTGAATCTCCAACGCCTTGAGGAGCGCCGCGAGCACGTCGCGCACCTTCGGCGGCGGCTTGCCTTCCATCGTCGCCTTGCGCGCCTGGTAATCGGCGAGGGTGAGAATGGGGCCGAGCGACCCGACCGCGCGTGCGCCGTCGGGCGTGAGTCGCGCATCACCGCCGGCGCTGCGGGTGAGCATCAGGCTGAAGCAGAACGCCGCCTGCACGGGGTCGAGCTCGAGCGAGGTGCCGGGAACGCGCGATCCGCCCGGCATGACGGCGCCGGGCACGATCGGAGCGATGCGCCGCGCGAGCCGCGGGTCGCGGAGTGATTCGAAGCCTCGCGCCAGCGCCTCGATCAGGCAGCGGCGCGCCGGTGCGAGCGTGGACTCGCCGGAGATGGTGAAGGCCGCCGCGTAATCTGCCAGGGCAGCCAGGAACGAGAGCACCTTGGACGGCTCTTCGAGCTCGCGCGCGGGAGCGTGGGCGTGGGCATGCATGGAGGGCAACTCCTGCGGCGCAGGGCAGGACCGCGGTGAGACGGGATTGTCTCAGCTCCGCCGTGCCGCGACCAGCCGCACGCGGGCGACCTCCGACGGCACGCCCAATCGCTTGGGCGGGCCCCAGTAGCCGCTGCCGCGGCTCGTGTAGACCCAGAGGTTTCCCAGGCGGTGAAGCCCCGCCGTGAAAGGCTGCTGCAGTCGCACGAAGAGGTTCCACGGCCAGAACTGGCCGCCATGCGTGTGGCCCGACAACTGCAGGTCGAAGCCGGCGTCCGCCGCCGCAGCCGCCGTCCGGGGTTGGTGCGCGAGCAGGATCCGGGGCCGGACTTGCGGCGGCGCTCCCTCCAGGGCCGCCCGCGGGTCGCTGTGCTGCGCCGGGTCGAAGCGATGGGCACTGTAGTCGGTCACACCGGCGAGGACGAGCGAGGCGCCGCCATGACTCAACACCCGGTGCTCGTTCAGGAGGACGTGCAGGCCCAGGCGCCGCAGCTCCGCGATCCAGGCTGTCGCCCCGGAATAGTATTCGTGATTGCCCGTGACGAAATAGGTGCCGTGGCGCGCGCGCAAGCCGGCGAGCGGCTCCACGTGCACGCCGAGCTGCTCGACCGAGCCGTCTACCAGGTCGCCGGTGATGACGATGAGATCGACATCGAGGGAGTTGACGATCTCGACGATGGCGCGCACGAAGTTGCGCTTGATCGTGGGTCCGATATGAACATCGCTGATCTGCGCGAGCGTGAAGCCCTCGAGAGCCGGCGGCAGGTCCGGTAACGGCACCTCGACATCGACGACCCGCGGCCGCCGGCGCGCATCGATGAAGCCCACGATCGTGGCGAGCACCGCGAGAATCGGCACGGCGATGGCCGAGGCGGTCTCGAGCATCGCTCCTTCGCCGCGGGAAGCAAAGAGCACGGCGGGACCGAGGAAGAGATCGCGCATCACCGTGAGGACTGCGAGCGAGGAGAAGAATCCACCGTTGAGCGATCCCAGCCAGGCGAGGTTCGCGGCAAAGCGGTTGTTCTGTATGCGGCGTGCGCGCGCGCCCGCGATGATCAGTGCGAAGGAGGCGCAGAGCGCGAGCGCGCCGAGTGTGCGGCCGGGCCAGTCGATGGGGAGCGATGGCAGCAGCCGGACACCGACGTAAACGTGCAGCAGTGCGATGAGGACGACGATGTTGCGCACGAAGCGCGACGGCCGCGCGCGTCGCGCACGGCGGCCAAGGGTCGAAGCCGCGGGTTGCGCGGCGCTGCTCTGGGTCGACATTTATCTCAATGACGGGCTGAGCGAGTGGGATATTGCCTGCGCGGCCTCGAGCGTGCGAGCCGGGATCGGCCGAGATCAGGTCGAGGGTGGCGGCTCACCCGGGCCGATTTTGATAGCATCTGCGCGCGCCGAGTTCCCGGAGAGGTGGCAGAGCGGTTGATTGCACCGGTCTTGAAAACCGGCAGGGGCGAAAGCCCCTCGGGAGTTCGAATCTCCCCCTCTCCGCCAGTAAATTCATACACTTACGTATAGAATATGCGAGTTTACATCAATCGCGCGTTGGAACTGTTTGGCTCCGACCGCGTATTGGCGAAGCGAACGAGTTACGACCAGGCGACGCAGAATGCCGGGAACTGGCTGCGCGTACGTCCTTTCGTCTTCGCGAGCCCACAGGCGACCGAGCACGCCGGTGAGCTTCTTGCCGCGATGCGCGACGTCGATCAGCTTCGGTCCCAGTTCGGGCAGGACGCCTTCGTCCTCGCCACGCTGCTATTCAAGAAGGGCGGTTACTTTGTCGAGTTTGGCGCCACCGATGGCGTCTCCGGCAGCAACAGCTACATCCTCGAGAAGAGCTATGGCTGGAAGGGGATACTGGCGGAGCCGGCCCGCTGCTGGCACGAGGCGCTGAAGCGCAATCGCTGCGCGGATATCGAATGGTCGTGCGTTGCGGCCAGGTCGGGGGACTCCATTCCATTCTACGAGCATGGCATGCGCTCGAGCATGCGCAGGCATATTCCGCTCGGACGCCGGCTCAAACGACTGACCCAATCGCACCGCTTCTACGACGTTCCGACCATCTCGCTCCTCGACCTCCTGCAGAAACATCGCGCGCCCAAAGTCATCGATTACCTGTCGATGGATACCGAAGGCAGCGAGCTCGAGATCCTCGCCGCATTCGATTTTTCCGCGTACCGGTTCAGGGTCATCACGTGCGAGCATAACCATAAGCCGAACCGGGAAAAGATCTTCGCGCTGCTGAGCTCGCACGGCTACGACAGGGTTCTTCAGTCGATCAGCGAGGTCGACGATTGGTATGTCTCTCGTGACGGACTCTCGCCGGCATGACGATTGCTCAATTGTCTCCCGGTCAGCGGCAGTCAACGGGAGCAAAGGCATGACATCCAAAGTGCAGGGCGAAGGCGATTACGAGTCCGCGCGACGGTACGACGAGAAGACGAAGCGCTTCGTGGACGAGAAGACCCGCGGCGGCAAGCCCATCGAGGGCTCGGCCGCGGAGGCGTCAGACAAGCTGACCCCGGAGGAGCAGGAAGCGCTGTCGCGCGCAAAATCCGGGAGCGAGGACAAGAAGGACGCGGATGCGCTGCGCGAGGCCGAGCAGCGGCGCAAGCACTGAGGGTTGCCGTAAAAACCAGCCGCCCGGGGCGCCAGTGTGCGGCGGCTCACAAAATCGAGTCGCGGGTATCGGCTTTTGGGCTCCGAGGCCGAAAACGGTAGATGGCCGGAAGTGATTACCACCATCGCGGGCGGGGCCGGCCCACCGAGTGATCTGGTTTCTGTCATTGCTGCTCGTCGCGGCCTGCGCTTTGGCTGCCCGGCCCGCTTTGCGCCGGGTGGTAGCCTTTGGCGCGGCGCGCGCGAAGGGCGCCGGCGAGATCGAAGTCGAGGGCGAGGCTCCCTTTGACCTGCGGCGCATGCCCGAGCCACCGGTGCTGCAGGCCGCGGCCGTGCAGGCGCTCGATGGCGCCAAGGCGTTTCGATGGTTGCGGGAGTTGGAGCTCGGGCTGGACGTCCGGGCCCGGGACGAGCGGCCTGACGATCCGGCGCACGAGCGCATCGTGGCGGCCGCCTTGGCGGCCGTCGGCGATCCGGCGAGCCAGAAGCAGTATTTTCCGCGGCGGCCGAACCTCCTGCCGGAGCTGATCCGCGCCATCAACGACGAGAACGCCTCGGTGCGGCAGCTCGTGGCCATCGTCGCCCGCGACCCGTCGTTGGTTGGGAATCTGCTGCGCGTCGCCAACAGCTCCTATTACCGTGTCACCCCGCAGCCGATCGAGACCATCGAGCGGGCCATCGTGGTGCTCGGGAACGATGGTCTGCGCTCGGTGACGGCGGCGGCCTTGATGCAGCCGATCTTCCAGACCTCGGGCGCCGCGGGAGCTGCACGCTTTCCGGAGCTCGTCTGGGACCACGCGGTGCGGTCGGCGCACGCTGCGATCCCTCATGCCGCGCTGGTGGAGAGGGCGAATCCGTTCGCAGCGGAGCTCTTGTGCCTCGTCAGCGGACTCGCCGAGATCGTCCTCTTTCGCGCGGTGCTGGAGCAGTGCCCGGCCTCTGCGGAGCGGGACGCGGTCGGTCCGCCGGTGATCGCCTCGATACTCGATTCCCATGCGCCGCGCTTCGCGTGGCACATCGGAGCTGACTGGCGGCTTTCGGGCGAGATGCTGGCGGCTCTCGAGGAGCAGATGGCCGCGTCCGAGCCTGCCACGCCGCTCGGGCGCTCCCTGCGCTTTGGCCGCTTCGCCGGCGCGCTGGCCGTGCTGCATACCAACTCCATCGTCAACGCCGAGAGCGTCAGAGCCTCGCTGCCGCCATCGGGCCTGTCGCCTGCGCACCTCGAATCCATGTTGAAGCGGCTGCTGCGTCCGCATGAGGACCCGCGGACAGCCGCCGAAGCCGCGTCCCGCTGACAGCGGTCAGGGCGGGGGCGGGCAGGGCGGCGGTTGGGAGGCGCGCGTCCAGGTCTCGGATCTTCCGAAGATCGGCAACCCGATGTAACCGCGCAGCTCGAGGTGATCGCCTTGGGCGGTCATCTGGCCGCTGTAGGTGCGCCCGCTCTTCGGATCGTACAGGTGTCCGCCGCGCGCATGTTGCGCATCGACCTCCACGAACCCATCGCCGATGCGCAACCCGCAGAGCGGTCGCTCGCGCAGCCGGGGGTCGGGATTGTTCGTGTCGGTGAGCGGGTGTTTGCCGCGGGAGAGCGCGGCGATTTGGGCGCACAGGCTCTGACCGCACGGGGCAATGAGAACGACGGCTCCCGACGGTGTCTTCCAGTAGCCGCGGACGGACGGCGTGGCGGCATGAGCGCGCGGGACCGGCAGGATGAGCGCCGCGCCAAGGATAAGGAGCAGACGTGTATGGCGAAGCATGCGCGTTCCGGTAGGCATGAATGGATCTTAAAGCCTGCTGTGACCCTCGAACGAATCATCGGCAAAGGCCGCGCGGCTCGGCATCCCGCCAATAGGGGACATCCGGGGGCGGCGTCGACTTGCGGTCGCGGAGGGAATCGAAGAGATGGCCGTTGGCCTTCGGAAGATCTCCCAGGGTGCAGCTGAAGAATCCCAACGTCACGATGCAGTGGCTGCCCAAGCGCAGATACGGCAACCAGTGATGGTAGAGCCCCACCGTTTTCGGCTCCGGATCCCAGGCGAATTGCGGTTGCGGCAGGCAGTCCCGGTAAGGCGAGCGCGGGTGCTCGCCGGAGCCGGGATGCACCCGTGGCCGGTGCAGGCGGGTGAGCGAGCGCGCCACCTCGGCGGCTGATGTGTACCAGTTGAGCGAGTTGCGGTTCAGGCGGTGTGGGACTGAGGCGCTGGGGGTCGTCGTGATTGGGAGCCGGGGTGACCCGCCTTGCGCTCGTGACCGGGGTGGCTGTCGTCGCGGCGTTTCCCACCTCGACCCGGGTGCGCGGGCGAGGCGCCGGGGCAACCAGAGAAGAGAGACGATGGTGGGTGCCGTCGCTTCCTGTCGGGCATGGTGTTGCTCGAAGACGCGACCTGCCGTGAGAAAGAGCAGAAGGAGCCCTCCATGAAGGATCAGGACCGCGATGCCTGCAGCGAAGCGCCGGGACGGGCGGCCCGCCCGCGTCCCGAAACCCCGAGCTGAACCCCATTCTGTGCCCGTGTGTCCCTCGCCGGAATCTGCTCGCCAACCATCCTATACCTCGTGGTGCGAGGTATGCAAATACCCGAATGTCGGCACGATACTGTATGGATTCCCGGTTCGTTTTTGGGGGTCGAATCCGTCTTATGGTCTGACGGGTCCAATACGGGGAAGAAGAACCATGCCATCCAATCTCGTTGAGCAGCTCTGGCGCGATGAGCGGGCCAGATTGGTCTCGTACCTCATCAGGATGACGGGGAATCGGGATCTGGCGTACGACGTGGCGCAGGACGCGTTCGTGGCACTGCAGAGCGCCTATCGGCCGGAGGAAATCCAGCAAGGGCGCTCGCTCCTCTACAGCGTCGCGATCAACTTCGCCCGCATGCACTTGCGGCGCGAGCGCGTGGAGCGCCGGCGCATGGGCAGGCCCGTGGCCGCCGAGGCCGGGGCGCTGGAGGACGTCCCCGAGCCCAATGGGGTGTCTCCGGACCGCCAGGCGGCCGCGGAGGAGATGCGCCCCCACCTGATGGCCGTGATCGAGGGGCTGCAGCCCAGGTATCGGGATATCTTTCTCATGGCCCAGGTGGAGGGTAGGACCTACAAGGAGATCGCCGTCGTCCTCGGCATCTCCGAGAAGCGTGTCGACAAGTGCATGACCAAGGCCCTGAGGAGGTGCCGCGAGGGGCTCCTTGCCCGCGGCATAGAAAGAGCGGATGTCGTCGAAGCTCTGGTCAGAAAGGCCGCCGCGGTACCCCGCCGCCGCCGTTACCGGTCGCTGCGATCGTCAATCTCTCCGCTGTTGGCCTGACGGCGGGCCCGCTGCAGGTCAGATCGCGAGCGTCAGGCTGATCGGGCAGTGATCGCTCCCCATGACCTCGGCATGGATCCGCGCCGCCTGCACGCGCTTCCTCAGGCTGCCGGAGACGAGGAAATAGTCGATCCTCCACCCGACGTTGCGCGCGCGTGAGTTGGCGAAGCGGCTCCACCAGCTGTAGTGGCCGCCCTTCTGCTCGAAGAGGCGGAAGGTATCCAGGAAGCCCGCATCGATGAGATTCTGAAAGCCCTCCCGCTCCTCGTCGGTGAAGCCCTTCCTGCCGCGATTGGGCTTGGGATTGGCGAGATCGAGCTCCGTGTGTGCGACGTTGAGGTCACCGCAGAAGGCCACGGGCTTTTTCTTCTCGAGCTGCCGGCAATAGGCGAGGAACGCCGGATCCCAGTGCCGGTGCCGCAGCGCCAAGCGACTCAAGTCGTCCTTGGCATTGGGTGTATACACGGTGACGACGTAGAGCTTGGGGAACTCCGCCGTGATGACCCGGCCTTCCTCGCTGCTGTCGCGTTCGAGCTCATCCGCGAACCGGAAGCGCTTGGCGAACGCCTTGGGGAAACCATTGACCACCGCGAGCGGCTTCTGCCGCGAGAAGATGGCGGTTCCCGAATAGCCCTTCTTCACGGCGGAGTTCCAGTACTCGTGATAGTCGGGCAGATCGATCTCGATCTGCCCGCGCTCGGCCTTGGTCTCCTGCAGACAGAGGACGTCCGGCTCGTGGGCCGCGATGAAGCTTTGAAAGAACCCTTTGTTGTGGACGGCGCGGATGCCGTTGACGTTCCACGAGTAGAGTCGCATATCTGGACGAGTATACAGGTCCGGGTGGGGTACGATGGCGGCGACGGTTGGCTCGATACCTGGAGGTCGTCAGTGGCTCTTTCCCCGCTCGCAGGCAAGCCGGCGCCGAAGGCGCTGCTGATCGATCCGGCGCGGCTCGAGAGCGAGTACTACGGCCGGCAGCCCGATCCGGCGGATCCGGCGCAGCGGGTGAGCTTCGGCACGAGCGGCCATCGCGGCTCAGCGTACAAAGGATCCTTCAACGAGGCGCACATCCTCGCGATCACGCAGGCGATCTGCGAGTACCGCCACGGGCAGGGCATCAACGGGCCACTCTACATGGGCCGCGACACCCACGCGGTCTCGGGTCCTGCCCAGCGGACCGCGCTCGAGGTCCTCGCTGCAAACGGCATCGAGACGGTAATCCAGCGCGCGGACGGAGTCACGCCGACGCCGGTGGTGTCCCGGGCCATCCTCACGCACAACCGCGGCCGGACGGAGCGGCTCGCGGATGGCATCGTCGTCACGCCATCGCACAATCCTCCGGAAGACGGCGGCTTCAAGTACAACCCGCCCAACGGCGGTCCCGCCGATGGCGATGTCACCGGCTGGATCCAGAACCGCGCCAACGCCTTGCTGCGCGAGGGCAGTGCCGGCCTGCGGCGTGTGCCGATCGAGGCTGCGCTGCGCGCCGCAACCACTCATCAGGAGGATTTCGTTGCCCCCTATGTCGATGACCTCGCCAACGTCATCGATATGGAGGCCATCCGTGATGCGCGCCTGTCCATCGGAGTCGACCCGTTGGGCGGCGCGGCGGTGCACTACTGGGAGCCCATCAACAGGAAGTATGGTCTCGACCTCGACATCGTCAATCCGAACGTCGATCCGACATTCGCCTTCATGATGGTGGACCATGACGGCAAGATCCGCATGGACTGCTCCAGCCCTTACGCGATGGCCGGCCTCCTGGGGCTCAAGGATCGCTACCGCGTCGCCTTTGGCAACGACACCGATGCCGATCGGCACGGCATCGTCACGCCCTCGGCCGCCCTCCTCAATCCCAATCACTACCTCGCCGTGGCGATCCGTTATCTGCTCACCCACCGGCCGCACTGGAGTCCCGCCGCCGCGGTGGGCAAGACGCTCGTCTCGAGCGATCTGATCGACCGGGTGGTGGCGCGCCTGAAGCGGCGGCTGCGCGAGGTGCCGGTCGGCTTCAAATGGCTCGCGCCGGGGCTGCTCGAGGGCTCGCTCTGCTTCGGCGGGGAAGAGAGTGCCGGCGCCAGCTTCCTGCGCCGCGACGGCACGGTGTGGACGACCGACAAGGATGGACTCATCATGGGCCTGCTCGCGGCGGAGATCACTGCGCGCACGGGCAGGGACCCGGGCGAGCATTATCGCGAGCTCACGGCGGAGCTCGGCACGCCCTGGTACACGCGCATCGACGCACCCGCCACGGCGGAGGAAAAGGCACGCATCGCGAGCCTCACGCCGGCGTCGGTTCGGGCCACCACACTCGCAGGCGAGCCGATCACCGGCAAGCTCACTCGCGCGCCGGGGAACGACGCGCCGATCGGTGGCCTGAAGATCGTCGCTGCGAGCGGCTGGTTCGCCGCCCGTCCCTCCGGAACCGAGAGTCTGTACAAGATTTACGCCGAGAGCTTCCGCGGCGAAAGCCACCTCGCGAGCATCGTCGAGGAGGCGCAGCGGATCGTCGGTGATGCGCTGCAATCTGTGTGAGGAGTTGAATGATGGCTAAATCGTCGACATTGGAGCTCAATCGCGCGGGCCAGAGCCTCTGGCTGGACAACATCACCCGCGACCTGCTCACGAGCGGTACGCTGAAGCGCTACATCGATGAGCTCTCCGTCACCGGCCTGACCTCGAACCCGACGATCTTCGACCATGCGGTGAAGAACGGTTCGGCCTACGACGACGACATCCGCAAGCTCGCCAGGAAGGGTCTCGCGGACGAGCCGCTCTTCTTCGAGCTCGCGCTCGAGGACCTGACACGCGCCGCCGATCTCTTCCGTGGAGTGCACGAGCGCACCGCCGGCGTCGACGGCTGGGTATCGCTCGAGGTCTCGCCCCGTCTGGCCTACGACACCGATTCGACCCTCGCCGAGGCGCGCAATCTGCACGCGCGCGCGGCGCGGCCCAACCTCTTCATCAAGATACCCGGAACGAAGGAGGGGCTGCCTGCGATCGAATCGGCGATATTCGCCGGGGTGCCCATCAACGTGACGCTGCTCTTCTCGGTGGAGCAGTACGTGGCCTCGGCGCAAGCCTGGCTGCGCGGCATCGAGCGCCGCATCGCCGCGGGCTTGAATCCCAACGTCGCCTCGGTGGCCTCCCTCTTCCTCAGCCGCTGGGATGTCGCGACGACCGACAAGGTGCCGGCCGCGCTGCGCAACCGGCTGGGGCTCGCCGTCGGGCACCGCTCCTTCCGCTCCTATTGCGAGCTTCTCGCCTCACCGCGCTGGCTGCGAGCTCTCAATGCCGGAGCCCGGCCGCAGCGGCTGCTCTTTGCGAGCACCGGCACCAAGGATCCCAAGGCTTCGGATGTGCTCTACATCGAGGGACTGGTGGCGCCCTTGACCATCAACACCATGCCCGAGAACACCCTCAAGGCGTTTGCCGATCACGGCAGGGTGGGCAATGCGATTGCCGCGGACGGCGGCGACAGCGATGCGGTGCTCGCGCAGTTCACGCGCGCCGGGGTGGATCTCGCAGCGCTCGCCGAGAAGCTGCAGCGGGATGGCGCCGACGCTTTCGTCAAGTCCTGGGACAACCTGATGAGCGTCATCGGCTCCAAGGCCACGGAGTTGAAGAAGGCGGCTGGCGCCGCCTAGCGAGGCTCCTCGACCCGCCGCCAGGTCTGGGAGCGCCCGAGGAGGGAGATCCCGAGATAGCCGCGCATGAGGAGCTCGTGGCCGCCGTCGGTCAGCCGCAGCGTGCAGCCGTAGATGCGTCCGGTATCCGGATCGAGAATGTCGCCGCCCACATACTCGCCGTTCTGCGGCCTCAGGTGCCGCATCAACACGAGGCCGATGATCGGCTGATCGTGCCGCTCGCCGGTGCACCGGGTGCAGCGGGCGGCGCGATCGTCGCTCGGGGAGCTCGGCTCGATCCGGCCGTAGTAGAGGCCGCGGGTCTCGAAGATGCGGATGAGGCCGAGGGGCTTGCCGGAGCTGTCGAGGGGCTGCCAGAGACCGACGGGCGTGGCAAGTCGCGCATCCGCGGCGTGCACCGGCAGCACCACCGCTGTGGCAGCCAGCAGCAGCGTCAACAGCGTGGCGGTGAGTCGCATCGGCACGGGCTCCTATCAGCTGGTTGCCAGAAGGCGGCGCAGGTCGGAGGCGACCTGTGGCGCGGTGTTATCCGACAGCGCCAGCAGACGCGCCCGGCCATGACGGCCGAACACGAAGACCGCGCTGCTATGATCGACCTCGTAGTTGCCGTACGGGTCGGGCTTCTCGTAATGGTAGGCGATGCGGTAGCGCTTGCTGAGGGTGGTGAGCTCGGCCTGATCGCCGCGCAGGCCGACGAACTGCGGACCGAAGTTGCTGACGTAGCGTTTGAGCACGGCCGTCGTGTCGCGGCGCGGGTCGACACTGACGAAGAGCACGCGCACCTGCGAAGCCTGTGGTCCGAGCGCGTGCAGAGCGTCGGCCAGGCGGGTGAGCGTCGTCGGGCACTGATCCGGACACTCCGTGTAGCCGAAGTAGAGCAGGACGACCTCATCGCGGTAATCGGCGGCCGTGACCGGCTGGCCGTCCTGATTGGTCAGGTGGAACTCGAGCGGCGCGACGAGACCGGTGATGTTCTTGAGGGCATAGGGTGGGCCGCTCGGAGCGCAGGCGGCGAGCAGGCCGGTGAGGATCAGGGAGCTCGCCAGATAGCGCAGATCCCGCAGGAGCGGTGGCATCCAGCGATGATACCAATGAGCGCCCATGTCTTGCGAACCGCGATCCGGCTGTCGAATCGCACGCCCTCGCTCCGGGTCCGGCATCGGCTGGGCATTGCGGTTGCTGAAATCCCGGCATGGCACCCCGAACACACGATTCCGCTAGAGCAGGCAGCCCCACCAGACGGGGTGAGTACTCGTTTTTCGAGCACAAGTTGCGGGAAAGATGGCGCGAGTTGCGGGACGAGACGCGCGAGGCGCTCCTGCGGTCCGACAAGGAGGGTTATGCCGAGATTGCCGGCCGGGTCGGTGATCTCGAGGATCAATCCCTCGCGGATCTGCTGGTCGATATCAATATGGCCGA
The DNA here is from genome assembly GCA_035552895.1 of Steroidobacteraceae bacterium. Lineage (GTDB taxonomy): Bacteria > Pseudomonadota > Gammaproteobacteria > Steroidobacterales > Steroidobacteraceae > 13-2-20CM-66-19. The sequence continues at coordinate 11,216 of DATNEU010000010.1, read as the reverse complement.
AGTCACGCGCGATGTGCAGGAGATTCGCGCGGTCGAGCGCGCGCTGAGGCGCATAGCGCTGGATACATATGGGATATGCGTGAGCTGCGGAGAGCCGATCGAGCGTGAGCGCCTGGAGGCCTATCCCACGGCAAATCGGTGCGCCGCCTGCCAACGTGCCTATGAGCACGATCACCTGACGGGGCCGACGCCACGATTGTAGCGTCGGCCAGGGTGTTGGATGCCGCGCCGCGTGCCTCCGTGCCTCAGGCTTGGTGGATCGCCTTCGTCACCAGACTGTCGTCCAGGCCCTCGGCCCCGTCCTCTGAGCCGTGGCCGCTCTCCTTGACGCCGCCGAAGGGGGCGTCCGCGGCCGCCATGGCGACGGAATTGATGCCGACCATGCCGGCTTCGAGGGCGTCGCCGATCAACATGGCGCGCTTGTTCGACTCCGTGAAGGCGTAGGCGGCGAGTCCGAAAGGCAGACGGTTGGCCTGCTCGACAGCCTCATCGAGCGTCGCGAACGGCGTGAGTACCGCGACGGGGCCGAACGGCTCCTCGCTCATGATGCGCGAGGCCGCGGGCACGTCTGAGAGTACGGTCGGCTGATAGAAGAATCCCTCCTTCCCGTGGCGTTCGCCACCGGCGCGCAGGGTCGCTCCGCGGCTGACCGCATCGCCGATCAGCGCCTCCATGGCCTGTGGGCGGCGCGGGTTGGCCATCGGCCCCATGTGATGGCGCTCGATCAGGCCATCACCGACCTCGACCTTGCGCGTCCGTTGCGTGAAGGCGGTGACGAACCGGTCGTAGATGCCCTGCTGCACATAAAAGCGCGTCGGCGAGACGCAGACCTGGCCGGCGTTGCGGAATTTGGCGGTGGCGAGCATCTCCACGGTGCGGTCGAGGTCGGCATCGTCGAAAACGACGACCGGTGCGTGGCCGCCGAGCTCCATCGTCGTGCGCTTCACGGTCGCCGCCGCGAGCGCGAGCAGATGCTTGCCGACGGCGGTCGAGCCCGTGAACGACAGCTTGCGCACGATGGGTGAGGCGAGGAGGTGCCGCGACACCTCGTCGGGAACGCCAAACACGAGCTGGGCGACGCCGGCGGGCAGACCCGAGTCGACGAGCGCGCGCACCACCTCGATCGCCGAGGCCGGGGACTCCTCCGCGGGCTTGAGGATCACCGAGCAGCCGGCGGCGATCGGCGCCGCGAGCTTGCGGGCGGGGTTGATGACCGGGAAATTCCAGGGCGCAAATGCGGCCACGGGGCCGATCGGCTCCTTGACCACCAGCGAGCGGGTGCCCGTCGGCCGCACCAGTACTCGCCCATAAGCCCGCCGGCACTCCTCGCCGAAGAACTCGAAGAGATTGGCCGCGGCCAACGTCTCCGCGCGCGTCTCGCGCAGCGGCTTGCCTTCCTCCAGCGTGGCCACGCGCGCGATGTGATCCGCGCGCTCGCGCATGAGCTGCGCGGCGCCCTTGAGGACCCGCGCGCGCTCATCGGGTGTGGTGCGCTTCCACTGCCGGAACGCGCGCTCCGTCGCCGCCAGGACCCGATCCAGGTCGGCAGGATCGACCAGGGGCAGCTCGCCGAGCGATCCGCCCGTTGCGGGATTCACGACACGGTGCGTCCTGCGCTTCTGCGCCCCGATCCACTCGCCGTCGATGTAAAGCTTCAGGTCTGTATATCCGCTCATCGTGCCTCTCAGGTATCTCTCATCATTCTAGCGCGTCGTGCCGGCATCCGGAGCGGCAGGCCGGATCGGCAGCTCGAACGGCACCGCCGGCAGACCTTCCCGGTCATAGAGATTGCAGATCGGGCTGTCGCCCCAGCAGTACCTCACCATTGCGGCCGCGGGCGCCGACGAGGCGTCCACGACGACCTCCGTACCGCGTTGTTTCGCGCCCGCGAAGCCGCAGTTTCCGGCCCGATCGCAGAGCTGGAACCCGATCGGCCGATTCCACTCCTCGGTCTCGAGGCTGCTGCCGTGAGCATCGAACCGAACCGTCACCTGCCGCCCCGTACGCCACGCGGCGACCGGGCTCGGGCTGACACCGACGACGCTCTCGCGGTAGATGAGGGCGCGCGCGAGGAGTGCAAGACGCTGGCCAACGTCCTGCTTGTCGGTGGGATGGAGGAACCTCCTCGAGCCGATATCGACAGTCACCGCCAGGCCTGTGTGTGGGGTGGCAGCGCTGACGCGACGCTCGACCTCGCGCAGCTGTGCCCAATCGGACGCCTGCGGCCGTGTGTGGTAGGCGCCGAATCCCGGAAGCTGCACGATGAGGAACGGTGTCTGCGCCCCAAACTGACGCCGCCAGTCGTCGATCAGTGCGGGAAGCAGGCGGGCGTAGACCTTCGGCTGGTTGGCGTCCGACTCTCCCTGATACCAGATGATGCCGCGCACACGCGTTGCCCCGAGAGGGGCGATCATGCCATCGTGCAACACTGTCAGGCCGAACTGGTTCTGCCACGGAATGCGCGGGATCTGGCCGGTCGTGCTCATCGGGGCAGCGGTCTGGTACCGCCACTGCCCGGAGAGCTGCAACGTCGTGCCATCGGCGAGCTTCAGGGTCATCCGCGCGCCGGGCACCAGAGGTCCCGCGCCGCCAAAGACGCCAACGGCGATGATGTTGCGGCCCGCGTGCAGCACTCCGGCGGGCACACGATATACCCGCGGAACATCGTAGCCTTCCGATGCGCCGACCTGGACGCCGTCGACCCAGGTGATGTCGGATTGGTCGATCGCGCCGAGTGACAGCACGGCCCGCTCGCCCGCCTGCCGGGCGCCGAGCACGACAGCCTTGCGCAGCCATACCAGACCGTTGAAGGTTTGCAGCCGGGGCACGTTCCACTCGCGCCAGGTGCCGCCCGGCACGATCGTCGGCCAAGTGGAGTCGTCGTAGCGCGGCGCGTACCACGCCGTGCCCGCCGGGTCGTGGGCGCGCCACCACTGCGCCGCGATGGCGTTCCAGCGCTGCTGCGCCTCGGCGGGCGAGCGTCGATAGAGCGACAGCAGGTCGAGATAGCGATCGTAGCCGCCGAGGCGGCGGATGCTGTGCGGGCCGATCCAGGCCTGGATCAGCGAGCCGCCCCACGCGGACTCGATCAGCCCGATGGGCACGCCGAGCGCGGGCCGCAGAGCGCGGCCGAAGAAATAACATACGGCCGAGAACTCGCGCACGCTCTGCGGGCTGGTCACCCGCCAGCGGGCGCCGGCGCCGAAGGTGGTGCGGGGCGCCGTGCCGCGGAAACGCTGGACGTGAAAGAGGCGGATGAGCGTGTCATTCGCATTGTTGACGTCCTGGTCGTAATCCGAGGCGAGCCGCGTCGGATATTCCATGTTGGATTGACCGGAGCAGAGAAACACGTCCCCGATGAGAATGTCCCGGGCCGTCTGCCGTGTCCCGTCGCTGCTCGCCGCAGTCAATGTGTAAGGGCCGCCGGCGGGCAGAGCGGGCAGTGTCGCCTGCCATTCGCCGTCAGTTCCGGCACGTGCGATGACGCGTGCAGAGGTTGCGGCTGAGGTTGCAAGAGTCACCGTGACCCTGGCGCGCGGCTTCGCGGTGCCCCAGACGGGAATTGGCGTCCCCCGCTGCAGGACGGCGTGGTCCTGAAACGTCGCATGGAGCAGGCCGGCTGCGGCGGGATGGATTGCCGCCAGGGCGAGAATGAGGGCGTAACCGCACCGGTGGAGCGAAATCATGGCCGCCATGGTAGCGGTATCGGTAGGCGCGTGGCACCACCGCGACGGTCACGATCCGTCCCACGCCCACGGCCAAGCCGGGCTTCAGGCGGCGGCGCCGTTTCCGTATCCTAGCCGGATGAGCTCGACCCCCATGACGAGGCGGCCCCGGCTGTGCGTCCGGCTGTGCGCCGGGATCGCACCGGCGCTCGCGGCCCTGTGGATGCTGGCCGCGTCGGCGCAGCAGGAGCCGACGAAGGCGCCGGCGCCGGCCGCAGGCCCATCCAACGTGGCGAGCGGCCAGCCTGCGCCCGCCAAGCCGGGCTCCCTGCTGCCCCTGACGGCCAACCAGGTGCTGACGCATGTGAGCCGCAGCGTCGAGTGGTATCGCGATCTCAACGCAGTGGAGCAGATCGACCTCCCCGGCGAGGATCAGCTCGCCCGCAGCGAGCTGCAGGGAGAGGCCCTCACGGCGGTGGGCAAGGCGTTCCAGTTCGGCAAGGCCGCCGAGGACATCCTCGGCCGCCAGCAGCAGGCCCAAAGCGCGGGCGCGCCGCAGAAGGGCGCCGGGCCACAACCTGCGGCGCAGACCTTCGCCGCGCAGCTCGCCCAGGCGGCGGCGAATCTCGCCTCCCGCGAGGCAACGCTCAAATCCGAGATCGCCTCGACTGACGCCGAGCTGCGCCGGGTCCGGGGAGCGCACGCACGTGCAACCCTGGCCGCGCAACGCGCCGGCATCGTCTCCGCGCTGCAGCTCGTGCAGCAGATCGAATCGAACGTCGATCAACTGCGCCGCTTCCAGGAGAGCGCGCTCGCCGAGCAGGGCAAGCCCCCGAAAGGTCTGCGGGCGCAGCTGAAGGTGCTCGAGCAGTCGGTTCCGGCGCTGTCGTCAGGCACGCAGGGAGCGACGGCCGCCACGCCCGCGGCTGCCGCGGGATCGGCAACATCCTCGTCCGCCGCTCACACTGCATCCTCGAGCTCGGCCTCGAAATCCGCGACGGCCAACTTCCAACCGCAATCCGCCGGCGTCGTGACCCTGATCCAACGCTGGTACACCCTGCACGGCTACCGGTCGCAGCTTGCGGATGCCATCCGCAGCACGACCGGCCTCGAGACCGAGTTGACCGCCACGCGCTCACAGGTCCTCGCCACCGTGCGGCGGCTGGTGGGCAGCGGCATGACCTCCATCGGTGCCGGCAGCGCATCGCAGCTCTCCGCCCAGCGGCAGACCATCGAGACCGCAACCGCCCAGCTGCGCGAGCTCTCGAGTGTCATCATTCCACTCGCCGAGCAGGCGCTGATCCTGAGCACCGCGCAAACCACGCTGGAGGACTGGAGCCACGCGCTGGCCGCGCAGCAGGCGATCGCACGCAACTACCTCGGCCTGCGCATCGGCGTCCTCCTCGGCTGGGTGGCCGTCGTCCTCATCGTGTCGGAGATCTGGCGGCGGGCCACTTTCCGGTATCTCGCGGACGCCCGGCGCCGGCGGCCTTTCCTGATGCTGAGGCGATTGGTCATCGGCGTCCTGCTGGTCCTGGTCGTGATCTTCAACCTCGTCTCGCAATTCGGCTCCGTCGCCACCTACGCGGGCTTCGTGACGGCGGGCGTCGCGGTCGCGCTGCAGAACGTGATCCTGGCGGTAGTCGCGTACTTCTTCCTGATCGGTCGGTACGGCGTGCGGGTGGGGGATCGGGTCACCATCTCGGGCGTCACGGGGCGCGTCGTCGACATCTCGCTCCTCAGGATCTATCTGATGGAGCTCGCGGGGCCGGAGCTGCATTCGACCGGCCGCATGGTGGTGCTGTCGAATGCGGTCCTTTTTCAACCGCAGGCGCTCTTCAAGCAGATACCGGGCGCCGAGTACCTGTGGCACAGCGTGACGCTGACGATTGTCGCCACGGCGGACGTCGAGGAGGCATACAAACGTCTTCAGGCCGCGGCCAACAAGGTGTTCGAGACCTACCGCGAGGCGATCGAGCGCCAACACGTCATTGCGCAGCGCTTCATCGAGTTCGAGACGGGCGCGCCGGCACCGGAGGTCCGGGTGCGGCTGACCGACAACGGCCTGCAATGCGAGGTGCGGTATCCGGTGATGCCGGAGCGATCGGCGCGCATCGATCAGCAGATGCTCGATGCGCTGCACAAGGCCGTCGAGCGCGACGAGCAGCTGAAGCTCGTCGCCTCGGGCGGGCTGGCGCTGAAGTCGTCGGAGACTTGAGTCGGTCTAGCGCAGGACCGCGAGCCGCGCCAGATTCGACTGCACGATGGCATCGTGACAGGCGCTCTGCGCATACCAGCGGCGGGCGGCGAGGACCAGGGTGGAGCAAATCTGCGCCGCATCGGCGCCCTCGGGGCTCAGCGCCGTCATCGGCCCCGACTTGAAGCCGCGGTGTCGGGTGCGCTGCAGCCGATGAAGCCGCAGACGCTGCAAGGCGAGAGCGGCCACTGACTCATGGGCGAGACTCGCGCGATCCGCTCGCTCGCAGACGAGCTGAGCGATTCGGACGACGTCAGGATCAGCGGTAGCGGGCGGATCCACGTCGTGCTTGACCCAATGCTCGCACCATTGTTGCACGCGATCGACCGAGACCTGCATCCGAGGATCGCCCAGGGCTACCGCGATCTGCGGCAAGTCGAACGCCTCCCGCAACGCTTGGTCCCAACGCTGCTCTTCAAGCAGCAGCTCGATGTCAGAGAGATAGCCCGCGATCATGCGCGAGCTGGAAGGCCGCACAGAGCGTCTGGGCTCTCCGTCCGCGGGAGGTGTGGTCTGGTATGCCTGCCGTTCTTGCATGCTTTCAAATCTCGGATGACGGGGTGACAGGAGCGTTGCCGTCCGTCTTGCTCTGAGGCGCTCCGCCTGCAGCGCGGCGGCGGCGCCTCTTGCGCTTGACCGAGCCTTTGCTGCGGTGCGCATGCGCCGTGCCGGCGGGAGTCTCCGGCGCTTCGTCCGCGCGGTGCGCCTTGCGCGCCTTCTTCCACGCTTTGCGAGCCGCGGCGGCCTGCTTGCGTGCCCGCTTGGCCTCGCGTTTCGCCTCTTTTACCCGCTTGCGGGCGCGCTTGAGCTCATCTTTGGCGATCCGCACCCGCTGGTGGGCCACTTCCGCCTGCAGCCGTGCGCGCTCGAGCGGCTCGGCCGGCTCCTCAGCGGTGATGGCTTGCGGGCTTGCGCCTGCGCCGTCCACGCGATCGATCGCGCCGGATGGCGGCTGCGCGGGTGGTCGCTTTTCTTTGGCTGTCTTCCCCATGCGCAATCGCGGGTGGTGGGCGAAGGGCAGGCAGTGTCACACAACGAGGGTCCGCTTGCCACCGCGATTTTATCCACCGAATGTGTGAATAACCCTGTGCACACGTGCACCCGCTGCCGACAAAGCCTGTGACGCAGCAAGGGCTTGCATCAGCATGGACAATGAATGATCAGCCGCGGCGCAGCTGGGCGGCGCGGCCGCGATCGCTGCGCGCTCAGCGCGGGCGGATGGGCAACATCGTGGCGGTCACGCGGTTGCGCCCGCCGTGCTTGCTGCGATAGAGCGCGGCATCGGCCACCTTCAGTACCTGCTCGGCGAGCTTGCGCTCGCCGACGGGCACGCGATCGAGTCCGCAGAGGCCGAAGCTCGCCGTGACCGCCACATCGCGACCGCCGACCTTGAACGATTGGTTGGCAACCGCGGCGCGCAGCTTGCGTGCAACATCGAGGGCCTGCTCGTAGGGCGTCTCGGGCAGCACCACGGCGAACTCCTCGCCGCCGATGCGGGCCACCCAGTCGATGCCGCGGCGCAGCGACTCCTGCAGTCGGGTGCCGAAATGCCGCAGAATTTCATCGCCGCCCGCGTGGCCGAAAGTGTCGTTGGCGTTCTTGAAGTAATCGATGTCACAGAGGATGAGCGATAGCGGCCTGCCGTAGCGCGAGGCGCGGTCCACCTCACGGGGGAAGTGCTTGCTGAAGAAGCGTCGGCTCGCGACGCGTGTCAGATCGTCCGTCGTCGAGAGCTTGCGATTCTCAACGAGCGTGATGCGCAGAACGCTCTCGAGCTCAGCGATGCGTCGCGACGCGCCGATTCGCGCATGCAGCTCACGGTCGGAGACACGTCGGCCCACACAGTCGTCCGCGCCGGCTGCTAGGCCAGTCTCTCTCTCCCTTGGCTCATCGAGAGGCGGCACGTACACGATGTAGGGCGCCCGAGCGGACTGTTGCGCGCGTATCTTGCGGATGAGCTCGAGGCTGTCTGTCACGATGACAGGGCGGAATTCCGTCGCCTGGCTGATGAGCGCGTCGCCCTCATCGCCGGTCGCTTCGACATCGAGCATGTCGGGCGGAATGCGCTTCTCGAAATCCGAGCGTATGCCGGCGTCGCCAATTGCGATGAGGGCGCGCGGCGGCGGCAGGACGCGCAGCATGACTGCGATGGTGGCAGTCGTGTCTTCCTGAATCGCAGAAGGCTGCTGCGCGCGACGCTCGAGGACGCGCTTGATGACGGTGGTCTGACCGCCCGTCCGCATTTGGCCCCCCAAGGGCTATCCGGTTGGCGATTGCGGGATGTTACAGATTCCAGAGGGTCAAAACTGTGGAGCCCGGCGCAACGGCGCCGTCGGCAAGCGGGCAGGGGTGCGGCAGCGCGCGCCCGGATCAGGCGGCGACCGGGCCGAATGTGACGGCGCGCACGTTTCGCCAGGAGCTCGGCGCGCCGCTACCATATGCGGTCCGTCAACCCTGTGCCTCATACCGGAACACTGTCTCATCGTGGGCCCCCCTGCCATTACTCGCCGGCGCCGTCCGTTTCTCGCCCCCTTCTGGCTGATCCTGGCGGCGGCACTCGTGGTGCTCGGGCTCGGGCTGTTCCTGCACTCCTCGGCTTCCAATACGATCGTGGTCATCGTGCCGCCCGCAAGCAAGGAGCTGGGTACCATCGACGACCCGCCGCTCTCGGCCGAAGGAGAGCAACAGGCACAACAGCTGGCACAACAGTTCGCCGCTGCCAGCGGTCAGAACGGCTTCGCGGCTCTGTACGTGAGCGCCACCCGCCGGGCGAAGCAGACGGTCGCGCCCCTGGCCCAATCGCTCGGCAAGCAGCCCGTGATGCTCTCCCGCGGCGATGCCAGTGGAATTGCGGATCAGATCATGGGCGAGCATACGGGCGACAACGTGCTCGTCGTCTGTCCGCAGGCGGTCATCGGGGACCTCATCCAGGTCCTGAGCGGCCAGCAGGTGACTTCCCCGCAGGGGCAGCCCGCCATCTGGGTAGTTACGGTGCCGAGCTACGGCCCTGCCAGCGTGCTGCGGATCGGCTACTGACCGGGCATCTCGGCCGCGTGTGGCCTGACATCAGTGGGAATGCACGCTGAGCGCGACGGCCTTGCGCACGAACGCCTCGTGCTCGCCTATCCGGAAATCCGCGACCACGGCGTCCTCGATGTGCCGCGCCTGATCGATGAGGAAAGTCGCGCGGCGCACGCCGAATCCAAATGGCCCCTGCACTCCATACATCCTGATCACGAAGCGATCGACGTCCGCCAGAAGCGTGAAGGGGAGCTTGTACTTCTCCCGGAAAGCGCGGTGGCGCTCCGGCGGCTGCGGGCTGACGCCCGCGACCCTGAGGCCGGCCTCGTCGAGCTCCCTATGCAGGTCGCGGATGTGGCAGGCCTCACGCGTGCAGCCTGGCGTGAAATCGGCGGGATAGAAGTAGAGAATCAGGGGGCCATCGCGCAGCAGATTGCTGAGTGAGGTCGGCTGCCCGTCCGCATCCGGCAGGGTGAACTCGGGTGCCCGTGTGCCGATCGCCAGCATGGGCGTCTCCAGGGTGGCTTGGCTCTGGCCACATGATAGCGGTGAGGCGGGGTGTCCGGGCAAGGCGCGGCGGGAAGCGGGCCGGCAGGGCATGGCGGTGTCCCGTTCCGGGACAGGCCAGGTGGTGCTCCATGCGGGGTTCGCACCTTGGTGCACCGGGCCCGGCCACCCTAGATCCGGGCCCGTTGGCCGCCCGGGAGGGGGCGAACGTCGATTGGACGTGCCGCACTTGGATGCTAGAATCGCGCGCCTTGCGTGGGGCGGTAGCTCAGCTGGGAGAGCGTCGCGTTCGCAATGCGAAGGTCGAGGGTTCGATCCCCTTCCGCTCCACCATCCCTTCCCGGGTCCATTCCGACCACTTCGTTACGTTGCCAGCAGGTCATCCCAGTCGATGGTGACGCCAGGAACGGCGGTTAGGGTCGTTTGACCCTTTAGCTCAAGCACTACTGGTGCACCGTACTGGCCGTCTGCGATTCGGTAGATCGTGACGGTACGATCGGTCGGATCTATCAGCCGGACCTCCGGAACACCGGCACGTTCGAACACGCGCAGCTTGGTGGTTCGGTCGTAGGTAGCTGTAGAGAGGGAGAGGACTTCTGCGATCAGTCGGGGGCGGCGTAAACACGGGCGCGCTTGCCGCGAAGGGAGTCGGCGCAATCCGACGCGCATCGTGCACGTCTGTAGGAGGCGTATCTCGCGGACGCGGTAAACGGCGTCCATGTCACGCCGCGCAAAGGGTCCGACCGAGGATCGATTCGCAATGCCTGTGGCTTTCGGGCGAAGGATATGCGCAGATCCGGCGAGCTAGCTCCACCGGAGCGTCGAGCATATGCAAGTCGCAGGGTGTGAAGGCGAGCCGCCGGCCTTGTTTCCATGGAAACTGATGCTGAGGGTCCGGATGCTCGCCTGCTGAGGCCCCGATCACCGCGGACGGTTTCCATGGAAACTAGATGCAGAGTAAGCCGACCTCCTGAGCAGCGGGTCAGCGAAGAGCTGCCGGCCAGGGGCGACCCTTTAGCGGACCTCTCGGCGAGCTGGCGCTGTGGCTTTCCGGTCTCGTTCTCGGAGTGAACGGCTGCAGGCGCTAAGCTGTCACTGCGGTGCCTGACATGACCTAATCCGCGGCTCACTAAGAACCCGATCGGGATTGTTCCTGTCCTGATAGTCCCAGTCGGCACACTTTACTCTTCGGTACCGCCCCGGCTGTCGCGCCGAAGTGCATCGCGATGGCGCGGGCCTCAGCTGTAGTCAGGTCTGCAACCTCGAGCCGCGCCCCGAACACGCCTTGGATCACAGCAGCGCTTATCACCCGGCCGTAGCCATTTGCCCTGGAGCACCGGAGCTGAGAGCGTCGATCGGCACGGGACGGCGCCAAGAGGCGTTGAACGAGGGTTCCGCGGAAACGCTTTATGTGCATAACCGTCTCTTTATGCCAGCAGTTGGGTCGATGAGACAGATCTACCTGTCTGCCAAAGGTGTGGCGAACGGATGTTGTGATATCTCGAGCATGGCGGGCTACGCAGGGGCGGCACCGACAGACCGGGCGATGCGCACCGAGCTTGATCAGCCGCTCACGCAGCGTGCTCGCCTGGGCACGGGCGCAGTTGCCTCGCCGGGCGAGGAGGCGCAGCTCCTGCATCAAGACATAAGCGGCGGCAGTGATGAGCACGCGAAGCTTGTTGGCGAGGAAGCTCGTGCAGCTGGTGCGGTCGATCTCAAGGCCGTGGTGAAGCTCCTTGATCCGGTTCTCGACCTGACCGCGACCG
>DATNEU010000009.1:0-17163 GCA_035552895.1 Steroidobacteraceae bacterium | reverse complement strand
GCGGATGACGCCGCGGCGGCGCAGCAGGTCGATGAAGTTCTCGAAGAGCGTCCGGTCGAAGAACTCGGGCGAGTTGAGCCCGTAGAGCATCGCGATGCGCTGCGCGTTCAGCTGGCAGCGCTCCTCCAGCACCGACTGCGTGATCTCGCCGCTGCCGGCGGCGACCAGCTGCGCGATGGCCAGGTAATACCGCTCGATCGTCTGGATGGTGGCCTGCGCGAGCACGGAGAGCTGCATCGCCTCGCCCGAGGAGGGCGGCGGCCGCCGCCAGATGTCGCCCGCGGGATGGGGCTCGATGAGGCCCTGGTGTCGCATGCAATCGAGCACGCCATCGACGACGGCGGGCAGCTCGCTCTCGCTCCAGGGGAGGAAGAGCTCCGCGGCGATGTAGGGATAGATGCGCCAGGCGAGGCGATGGATGTCCTCGTGCCGCACCTCGGCGTTGCTCGAGAAGACGCATGCCAGCAGGGACGGCATGGCGAAAAGGTGCAGCACGTTGTTGCGGAAATAAGTGGCGAGCACCGCGCTCTCGTCGGTCATGCGCAGCATATCGCCGAGCACGTGCTTCTGGCGCTGCAGCATCTTCATCGCCTCGCCGTAGGCGATGATGCCGGCGCCGCTCAGGTCGGTGACGGTGATGCGATCGCTGTAGGGAACGCCCCGCAGGAGCGCTCGATAGAGGTCGATCTGGCGCTCGAGGTCGCCCTCGGGAAGCGCTTGGCGCGGCAAAGCGAGAAGGATGACGGCGAGCAGGTTGATCGGGTTGACCGCGGCGGCGGCGTTGATGTTGCGCATGATGCGGCCGGCGAGGTCATCGACGGCTGCGGCGATCCACGGCGCGCGGGCGTCCTCATCGAACGGGCGAGAGCGCCAGCCGCTCTCGTGGCGGTCCAGAACGGATTCCAGCGAGATGGGCTCGCCGAGGTTGACGTTCACACGCCCGAAGCGTTGCCGGAGCTTGCCGAGCGCCTGCACGAGACCGAGCACCGTTTCCTTCTCCTTGGGCTTGCCGGAAAGCTCACTGACGTAGGTGGCGCCTTCGAAAACGCGCTCGTAGCCGAAATACACGGGCAGGAAGACCACCGGCCGGGCCGGATCGCGGAGGAAGCTGCGCACCGTCATGGAGAGCATCCCGGTCTTCGGCTGCAGCAGCCGGCCCGTGCGGCTGCGGCCGCCTTCGATGAAATACTCGATGGAGTGGCCGCGCGCCATGATGGCGGCCAGGTATTTCATGAAGACGACGGTGTAGAGGCCGTTGCCGCGGAATTTGCGGCGGATGAAGAAGGCGCCGCCCATGCGCAGCAGCCGGCCGACGATGGGGAGATTGAGGTTGATGCCGGCGGCAATGTGCGGTACCGGATAGCCGTTGACGTAGATGACGTACGAGAGCAGCAGATAATCCATGTGGCTGCGATGGCAGGGCACGTAGACGATCTCGTTGCCCTGGGCGGCGCGCTCGAGAGTTTCCAGGTGTCCGACGGCGACGCCGTCATAAAGGCGATTCCAGAGCCAGGTCAGCAGGCGCTCCAGGAAGCGCACGAAGGCGTGGGAGTAGTTGGCAGCGATTTCCTTCGCGTAGCGGGAGGCCTGCAGCAGCGCCATGCGGCGCGTCAGCGATTTCTCGCGCATTTCCTGCGCGACGGCGGCGCGCACTGCCCGCGTCCGGAGCACTCGCGTGACGATGGTACGGCGATGCGAGAGGTCGGGACCGATGCGCGCCGCCCGGTGTTGGGCATAAATACCGCGTAACGCGCGCGCGACCCGTCTGCCGCGCACCGCGAATCCGACCTCATCGCCGAGGAGGCTGCGCAGGGAGATGGGCTCTTCCAGCTCGACGAGCGTGTTGCGGCCGTTGAAGATCACCTGCAGGAGCTTGCGGGCGCCGCTGGTGAGCGCCCAATTCTCCACCAGCAGCAGGCGGAACCAGGAGGCCTCGCGCTGCGGCGCGCGCCCCCAGTAAACCGCAACGGGCACCAGCTCGATGTCGAGGCCGGGGTCGGCGTCCAGGGCCGCGAGCATCTGCTCGAGCTGCGGCGGCGGCCGGCGATCGAGCCTCTCGTCCCAGAGGCCGCGCGGCCGGCTGAGGTAGAACCAGGAGCGAAGGTCGGCCGACTCCCCGAGGAGGCGCTTGCGGGGACGCGCCAGCTTCAGGCGCACGCAGGCGCGCTGCAGGATGGCGAGATCGGTGAGGCTGCGCCGCTCCAGCACATAGCACACGGCCGCGGTGCGGCACTGCAGGCGGACGGGGATGTCCTCGGGCAGGACACGGTATCGCACCCACAGCGCGAGCACGCGATGCAACAGCCAGTTCAAACCCGCCCCCGTGGGACTGCTACTCGACCGCCAGCGCCGGCAGATCCAGTGCGATCAGGAAGTACTCGAAGAGGTACTGGATGACCCGGATCTGATTGTGCAGATTGTGGTCGCTCTCCAGGAGGTGCAAAGCGGCGCGATGGCTCCGTGCGAAACGCACGCTGTGCTCGTAGGGAACCACGTCATCGCGCCACCCATGAACCAGCGTCGCCGGACAGTCGAGCACGCCTTCCCGCAGCTCCGGCAGGCCCGGCATGTAGAGGGCCGGCGCCATCAGGAAGATGCCGCGTGCGTGCAGGAGCGAAGCCGAGACGACCGCGACATATCCGCCGAGGCTGGAGCCGACGAGGACCAGATCGCCGGCGAGTTCCTTGCAGAAGTCCACGAGCCTGGCGACGCGCTGGCGCGGGTCTTCGAGGCCGCGGTAATCGACCGAGTGCGCGCCGTAGCCCTCGCTGCGGGCGACCTCGGCGAGCGCGGAGATCTTGCGGCCCCACGGTCCGCTCTCCTTGCCGTGGGAGAAGACCACGTGCCGGCCGACGGTGGTCGTCTGTCCGCCGGCGGCGTTCGGGTCGGTTGCAGGGTCGGCATCGCCTGGGCTCATCCGGCGAATCATGCAGGCAAACCCGGAACGAAGCCACAAGGAATGGCGGCGCATCCGCTCTTCTCGGCGCGCAGCGCCGCTACTCGGACGGGGTTCGCCCCGGGCGAACCCCGTTAAGACCGCGCGCCAGCGCTAAAAATGAAAGCCGTAGCCGAAAAAGACGGTCTGGATCCCCATCAGCGACAGGCTCCCGAGCGCCAGGCCGACGAGGATGAGGGAGAGAGGTACCTGCAGCGCCACTCGCACCGGCCGGCGGTCCCAGGGCACGTGATGAAGAATGGGAAGCATGAGATAGCCGAGGGCGAGGCCGAGGAAGGGAAGCTGCACCGTCACGCAAGCCAGGGTGACCAGGATGGCGCCGCAGACGAGCTCGATTCCCTGCACCAGCGGATCGTCGGGGTGGCTGCGGCGCGCGAACTCCATCCAGGATGTGCGCAGACGGGTCATTCCGTGCCGCGATGTCCGGTCCCGCCCTCTGTCGGCGGTGACGTGGAACACCGCTCGGCGGGTGAAGGCGAAGAGCACCACGCCGATCGACGACAACGGGCCCAGCGCACCGTAGAGCGCGGTGCTCTGGGCCAGGAAGAACCAGAGGCGCCGCGGGCGGCGCGCCATGTCGATGACGAAGCAGAGGACCGGCGAGACGAGCGCAATCAGGGTGACGACGTAGAGGTCCGCGCGGTCGAGCACATCGAATGCCGGATTGAGGCGCAGCACCGGCACGAGCCAGGGTCTGCCGCCGATGACCCAGGTCATGGTCGCGATGGTGCCGTAGAGACTGGTGAGCACGAGATTGGCATCGAGCACGAAGAGAAAGAACAGGAAGGAGAGCGGCAGATTGAGGGTCGGCAGGAGAATGTCGAGCTTCTCGACCCAGCTGATGCGCCGCGACCGTAGCAGCCGGCCGGTCTCCCGAACCAGGAACTCGCAGGTGCCGCGCGTCCATTTCATGTGACGCACGCGAAAGGCGCGCACGTCCTCCGGGAATTCCTCATAGCAGACCACGTCCTCGGCGAAGCGCCCGCGCCAGCCGGCCTCGCGCGCGCGCAGGGCGAAGGCGAGATCCTCGCTCACGAGCTCGGGGAAGCCGCCGGCATCCTGCCATGCCTGGCGCCGCACGAGCGCGCCATGCCCGAGCAGCATCACGAACCCGTAGTCGTTGCGCAGCGGGTGATACCAACGCCAGTGGCTGTCGACGCCCGGACCGATGTCGCGGGCGAGCGAGCTCGTGGTGTCCGGATTGCTGCGATGGGTCGCCTGCACGAAGCCGCAGTCGGGCTGCGCGAGCAGGCGCGGCACCAGCGCCCGCAGGAAGCGCGGCGGCAGGATCTCGTCGGCATCGACGAGGGCGAAGAGCGGCTCACGGGCAATGGTCGCGAGCGCGTGATTGAGGTTGCCGGCCTTGTAGGCCCTGTGGTCGGAGCGCCGGATCACGCGCACGCGCTCGGGATGCGCGGCTGCAAGCCGGTCGATGCGCGCGCGGCAGTCGGGATCGGTGCCGTCATCGAGGATGTAGACGCGGTAATCCGGATAATCCTGCGCGATGCAGGAGCGGACCGAGCACTCGACGAAGTCGTTGCAGGTCGTGTAGAGCATCGCCACCGCGGGGAGCTCGCCCGCGACCGCCGGCAACTGCCGCGGTGCCCTGCGCGTGCGGCGCGCGTACCAGGCTCCGAATGCGATCACACTGATGTTGTAGGCCGCGTAGCCCCAGGCGATATCGATGAAGAGCACGAAGAACCAGAGCGCACCCTTGGCCCACACCGTCCGGCCGAGTGCCGGCAGCGTCGCAAGCTGGGGATGGAACCAGGCGACGGCCATCGCCCAGAGGGCGAGCACGGTCAGGTAGAAGTGCGGCTTCGGACGCCAGCCGCTCGCCGCCGCTGCCCCCGCAGCGGCGGCAACCTGCACGGCGGCGAGCTGCGGGGCGGCGGCGCGCGGCCGGGTCTCGGTCGGCACCGGCAGCTCGATCGTGGGCTGCGATGCCGCAATGGCGGGCTCGCTCGGCATGGCGATCAGAGATACGCCTGGAATCCGGCCGCCACCACGGTGTCTCCCGGCAAGCCCTGGGTCGTCTCCCGCCACGCGTAGAGCAGGAAAGTGACCCGCTGCCCGATGGGCACGGAAATGTTGCCGAAAACACGGACGACGCCCTTGCCGCCCGTGGCGGACTGCTTGCTGCCGGCGGCGATACCGAGCCCGAACTGCGCCCGACCGCGGGTGTTGTAGGTCGCGAGCACCGCGCCGCGGGTCTCGTGATACGTGCCGTCGTAGGCGTAGTAGAGCGTCGGCTCCAGTGAGAAGCGGTCGCCGAGCCGCCGGTACACGCCGGCGTAGCCGATCCACTGCGATCGGCCCTGGCTGCGGCTCCACCAGTAGCCGACCTTCGGCACCGTGTTGCCGAGAAAGAATACCTGCTCCGCATCCACCACCGGATCGTTCTCCCCGGGCAGATGCCGCTGACCTGCCTCGACCTGCAGACCTAGCTTCGGCGCGTAGTTGTAAAAGCCGCCCACGGTGATGGTCGATGCGTTGATGAAGCGCCGGTCGGGCGTGAAGAGATCGAAACCGAGGCCGCGGTCATCGCTCAACCAGAGGCGCAGATCGTGGCTGACCTGCATGGACAGCTGCGCGAACCGGATGCCGGTGTGACTCTCCCCGCCTTCCGCGCTGCGCCCGCCGAGTATCATCACGGCGGGATTGCTTTGCACCCGCGCCTGCGCGACGGCCGCGAGGCCGGAACTCGCAGCCGTCAGCGTGGGCTTGAGCTTCAGAGCCTTCGCGAAGGCCGCCTGCGCCGTATCGTAATCGCCCTGCTGGTAGGCGGCCTGGCCGATCGCGAGCGCATAGTCGGGGTTGTCAGGATCCTGCGCGGCGAGCGCCTCGAACTGACGGCGCGCATCACTCGGGTGTCCACGCCAGAGGGCAACGTACGCGAGCCCTTTCTTCGGATCGAGATCGTAGGGCTGCTCGCGCGCGAGACGCTGGAACACGGCAACGGCATCGTCGAACCGGTGGCTCCAGGCGTAAGTCCAGCCGAGACCGCTCAGCGCCTCCGCGTTCCGCGGCTCGCGCTGCAGCCCCTGGCGGTAATCGGCGATCGCCGCATCGAAGTGACCCAGCCAGGAGCGCATGCGGGCGCGCCCGAGCAGCGCCCGGGTGTTGGCAGGATCGCTCTCATAGGCCTCGTCGTAGAGCTCCTCCGCGCGGGCGTATTGGCCCCGAGCCTCGGCGCGCTGCGCCTGGATGAAGGCCGGCGAGGCGGCCGGTTGCGCCGCGGCATGCACGCGGGCACCCGCGGTCAACAGAAACAACGGGGCGAGGATGTGGGCGAACGCTGCGGCTCCCCGGCCGATGCGCGGGGCTCTTGTTGTTGGCATGCCGGCCGCGCAGCACGAATTGTGCCCGAGCCCGAGCTTACCGGTAGTCCATCTTCTTCAGGATCGCGGTCTCGATCTCCCACTCCACCCGCTGGCGCGAGGTCGCGAGGCGATTGACGCTGACCGGACGCACGCGGCTCGCCGACGGATGGTGGGTGACCAGCCAGGTGTCGAACTCCCCCGGGCGCGTGCTGGCGAAACCAAACAGCAGGTTGATACGCCCGTCGGCGACGGTGTCGGGGCGGTTGACACGCTCGTCGCAGATGACGAAGTAGCGATCTCGCGCCTCGCCGCCCGCGAACGCGCCCTGCTCCGCCAACACTTCCAGAAACGTGTCGACCAGGGAGCAAGCGCGCACCCAGGTTGCCGGGCCGTTCTGCTCGAGCAGCACCCAGCGCGTGCCGCGCTCGATGCTCGCGGCGACCCAGAGGCCGAGCCGGCGCGCGGCGAGATACTTCCAGTCGCTGAATCCGCTGCCCCCCGCCGCGAGCGTGCGCGCATCCACGCGCGCACCACCGCCTGCCGCCGCGGCGGCGCGCGGCTCGCGCAGTGTGTTGACTCCCGTCTGTGCGAGCCGCAGGCGATCGGCGTCGCCGACCGGGACCGCGGGCTGCGTGCCCGGGCGCAGGGTCCCCTCCTCGCTCTCCACGGCGCGCGACCACAGCGGACGTACCTCGTCTGAGCGCGCGATCATGCCGGCTACGGCGCCACAGGAGGCGAAGGTCTCCGGCCGCCCGCGCAACCGGTCGAGCGCCTGGACGCGCGGGTAGTACATGAGCGCATTGTCGCTGCGAAACGGCCAGGTGCGCATGCCTTCCAGGGCCGCGCGCGGGCTGGTCCACGACGCCGGCGGATCGACGATCAGCATCGCATGACGGTCACGGCAGAAGCGCGCCGCGACGAGCAGCGCGCTCAAGCCAACATCCTGCTCGCGCGCGAGTGGCGGTATGCACAGGAAGTTGAAACTCTCGACGGCGCTCAGCGCGAAGAGTCCCGTGCCGGCCGCCGCGGAGCCGATGATGTCGTAATCGGTGAGCGGGCCGCCGTCGTCACCGTCGGCATTGGAGACGGCGTAACCGATTGCGGAGCTCCCGGGGCCCGCGGAGCGGTCCGGACGCTGCGGCGGAAGCGGCCCGACTGCGCGCGCCAGGCGCGATTGCAGCAGGAGCTCGTCGAGACAGCGGCCGCAGTCCGGCCGCAGGCCGGCGCGGCGGAAGATTTCCTGGTCCTCGATGAGCTCCGAGCCCGCCGAGCGCACGCGCTGAATGACCAGGTTGAAGCGCTCGGTGTCGCCTTCGGGAAGGCCATCGTAGTCGACGGAGGCGCGCAGGTATTCCCTCGAGCCGGGATTGACCCCGGCGAGACGCAGCGCCCCGGCGCCGGCGGGCAGAGTGATGGTCGGCGGGCGGGCGCCGTTCGCGACCCGCACGATGACCGCGCGGCCGCCGCCGTGATCGAAGAACTGCTCGACCGCGTAGGAAAGAGGCGAGGGCTGCCAGAGCCCGCCGAACTGCTGTTGGAACTCGGCGAAGCTCGCGACCGCCACCGGGCGGGAGACCGGACCCTTGAGCGTGCGGCCGATGAAGGCGGTGACGGCGCTCGGGAGGCGCGCGATGATCGGCTCGGTCCGGGTTCGCGCGAGCGTGAGGCCAGGCGCACCGAGTTCACCCACTGAATTGAATCCCCGCCGCGTTCTTGTTGTCGCGGCGGACTGTAGCACAGCGGGCGGCCAGCGGCGTCGCTTCTCGGCGACGCGCGCGTCTGCGGCGCGCGAGCGGCTCGTCGTCGAGCTTACGTACCGGCGGGATCGTGGCCCGGCGCCGATGGTGCGCCGCGGCTCGCGGCCGGCGCGGCGCTTGCGGAAGTCGTCGCCGGTGCGGTTTCGGAGCTCGCAGGTGGGGTCGCGGTCTCGGAAAGCATCTTGTTGAACTCCGCGTCGGTCAGCGGCAGGTCCGTCTTACCGTCCCAGGTGGAGCCGTCCGGCAGGACGTTCTGCACGAGCGTCGCTCGCGCAACCACCTGCTCGAGCCCGTCATCCTTGCCGTGGGTGCCAGGCTCAGGACTGGCGTCGATCCCGGAGACCGGAATCGGCACGCCCATGGGCGCATTCACCAGTTGCGCGACACGGCCCCAGTCGATCTTCTCGTGATGCCGCTCGAGATCCTTGCGCTGCGCACGCGTGAGCAGGCGGCCGACCGTCCGCCGCGGTTGCTTCTGCCAGGGACGCTTGTCGTCCTGCAGCGGACCGGAGGACTGCAGATAGAGACGCCCATCCTGCCAGCCGAAAATATACGGCTGATTCACGACGCGGACCTCGGTGCCGTTCGGCACCATCTTGAAGATCTGCGCGATGTCCTCGGGAAAGAGGTGCACGCACCCATGGCTCACCCGCAGGCCGACACTCACCGGCTTGTTGGTTCCGTGGATCAGATAGCCCGGCCAGCCGAGATGCAGCGCGTAGTCGCCGAGCGGATTGTCGGGCCCGGGACCCACCACCTTGGGCAGGGGCTCACCCTCTTTGGCGTGCTCGGCGAGAATCGAAGGCGGCACGCGCCAGATGGGGTTCTTCTCGTGCCAGAGGACGTGCGTGACCCCTTGCGGAGTCTTCCAGCCCCGCCGCCCGATGCCGACCGGATGGGTGATGACCACCTGCGGCTCGCCGCGCTTGTGCGGCGGGAAGTAGAAGAACCGCATCGCGGCGAGGTTCACCACGATGCCCCGGTGCGGCGCATCCGGCAGGATGTATTGCGTGGGCACGAGCACGCGGGTGCCGGGCTTCGGTATCCAGGGATCGACGTCGGGGTTGGCCCGCGTCATCTCCTCGAAGCCGACGTTGAAGAGCCTGCCGATATCGCTCAGCGTCTGGCTCTTGCGGACCTCGACGATCTGCAGCGATCCCACCACCTCCTGCCCCGGCGCCAGCACGAAGCGCTCGGTCTGTACCGGAAGCGGTGCGGTGGGCTGGGCGGCCACTACCTGCTTGGGCGCGGCCGGCGCGAACTGCGGCGGCGGCCGCAGCAGCGAGCAGGCGCCGATGGCCAGAGACAGGGACGCCGCCAGGGCAATGCCGACGCGGGAAGACTTCATCGTACCGGGATTATGACATCCGGCCCTTGCTCCTGCTCGCCCCCGCCCCGTCGGCATTCGGCGACGAAAAAAACCCCCGGTCCCAATCGGAGGCCGGGGGTTCGAAATGCGGACTTTCGATGAAGGGAAGGAAGTCCGCTAGGGGATACTGACTCTCAGTGCAACCGCGCCCAGTGGAGAATCTTGATCTCGTCCGAATCCAGATCGAAGCTCTGCGCGAGCAGCGATCGTAGCTCCTTCGTACCGCCGCCGCTCTCCAGCGGATGCCGCAACTCCACCACGCCGCTCCACTCGTTCGCAGGAATTGCGCTCGGGGCGCGTAGGCCATCCGTCATGAAGTGCGTGTAGTACTTGGTAGCCACGGCGGAAAGGGTAATTTCGGCGCGCGGCCGCGTCCGTGAACGGTTCCACAGAACACCCGGGTTTTGACAAAATCGGCGTCATGGGACGATTCCGCGCACCCGCGCCGGTGGCTTCAAAATACATCACGCCGGAGGGCGCGCGGCTCCTGCGCGAGGAGCTCGAGCAGCTCTGGCGCATCGAGCGTCCGAAGGTCACCCAGGCGGTGGCTGAGGCGGCGGCTCAAGGGGATCGCTCCGAGAACGCCGAATACCTTTATGGTAAACGCCGGCTGCGCGAAATCGACCGGCGGGTCCGCTTTCTGCGCAAGCGCCTCGAGGGCATGGTGGTCGTCGACCAGCCACCCGCCGATCGCAAGAAGGTCTACTTCGGCGCCTGGGTGACAGTGGAGTCAGACGATGGAGCTCAGTCCCGCTACCGCGTCGTTGGACCGGACGAATTCGACCGCGAGCCTGGCTATATCAGCATGGACTCGCCCCTTGGACGCGCACTGCTGCGTCGCGGCTTGGACGAGGAACTAACGGTGGCAATCCCTGGCGGCAGCCGAACGCTGGTCATCGTAGAGATCGACTACAGCCCGACTACCATGTCACCCGCACGTTCTTGAACTGCCAGGGGTCCGTCTTGTCGAGATCTTCCGGGAACAGGCGCTCGCGCTCGTGCAGCGGTGTCCAGTCGGTGTAGCGGCCCACGACCGGCCCGAGATAGGGCATGCAGATCTCCAGGTTGCGCCGGAAATCGATCTCGTCGGGCTCGACCAGTCCGCGGTTCGGATTCTCCATCGCCCAGACCACGCCGGAGAGCACGGCGATCGTGACCTGGAGGCTCGTGGCATTGTTGTACGGCGCGAGCTTGCGCGCCTCCTCGATGGAGAGCTGCGAGCCGTACCAGTAGGCGTTCCTCTTGTGTCCGGCGAGCAGGACGCCGAGCTCGTCGATGCCGCCCGCGATGTCGTCCATCAGGATCCGCTGGCGCTCCTGCTGGACGTAGTTGCGGCCCGCCAGCTCGTAAACTGACATGACGGCGGAATCGCAGGGATGGTAGGCGTAATGCACCGTCGGGCGGTAAACGACCTGCGCACCGTCACGGACGGTCATGTAGTCCGCGATCGAGATCGCCTCGCCGTGGGTGATGCAGAACCCGTGGACGTGGCCCGCCAGCGGCGTCCACGTGCGCACGCGCGTGCCGGCTCCGGGTTGCATGAGGTAGATGGCGGCCATGCAGCCGAAATCGTGGCGCTTGCCGTCGCGGGGAAAATTGCGCTCGTGAGTGCCCCAGCCCATTTCGCTCGGCTGCGATCCCTCGCTGACGAAGCCGTCGATGGACCAGGTATTGACGAACTCGCCGGCCTCCTTGGGCACGCGCGTCACCTGGCAGTCGCGCTCTGCGATGTGGATGACCTTGACGCCGAGCTGGTGTGCGAGCTCGCCCCAATCGGCGCGCGATGCCGGCAGGCCGGGTCGGACCCCGGACGTCCCGGCATCCACCTGCAGGTCGGCGGCGATATTGAGGAGGGCCTGCTTCACGAAGTGCGATACCAGGCCCGGATTGGCGCCGTGCGTGAGCACCGCGGTCGGCGCGTGCGGGTTGCCCGGGCGCAATGCCAGCGCTTCCTCGCGCAGGGCGTAGTTGGTGCGGCGGCCGACAGGGACGGTCGGATCGGTGTAGCCGCCCGGCCACGGCTCGATGCAGGTATCGAGGTACATCGCCCCCTTCTCCCAGCAGAGCTTGATGAGCGCGATGCTCGAGACTTCCACGGAGACGTTGATCAGGAAGTCGCCGCGTCCGAGCAGCGGATTGAGCACCCGGCGATAGTTCTCGCGCGTCAGGCGCTCCTTGACGAAGCGGATGCCATAGCTCGCCGCCTCGGCGCTGCCGCGATCCTCCGCGGTGACGATCGTGATGCGGTCCGGGGTGATGCCGATGTGGCGGAGGATGAGGGGCAGCACGCCCTGCCCGATGCTGCCGAAGCCGACGAGGAGGATGCGGCCGGGAAACTCTACGTGGATCTTGTGCTCGGTCATGATCCCGATAGGTTACCGCATCAACGCCTCCAATGAGGAGGATAGGTGCGCTCGTAACCGGGGAGGGACTCGATGCGCGCGACCCAGCGCGCGACCGCCGGATAATTCACCTCCACGGGCATGAAGCGGGAGGCGAGCTCGCGCGCCTCGGGTCGCTCGAGCGCGCGCTTCAGCAACTGGAAGCCGGGGAAGATGACCATGTCGACCGCGGAGTAGCTCTCGCCGACCACCCAGTCGGATTTCGACAGGCGGCCCTCGATCGTGCGCGCCTCGCTGGCGGCCGCGTGCATGGACCGCGTGATTTCGTCGCTGCGCAGGTCGGCCGTCCGGGCGAACACGGCCTCGGTGATTTTCGCGAGGTGCGGCTCGATGTAGGCCTGGTACTCGCAGATCACCCGCATGATGGTGCCGGCTTCCTCGGGGTTGCGCCCGAAGAGAGGTGGATCGGGATATTTGAGGTCGAGGTAGTACAGTATGGCCAGCGACTCGAAGCACACGTACTCCCCGTCCTTCAGCACGGGCACCCGGCCGCGGGGATTGAGATGGAGCATCTGCGGCGATTTGTGCTCCTGCTTGGAGAACTGCAGCAGGTGGCTCGCGTAGGGCAGGCGCTTGTGTTCGAGCGCGAGCAGCACCCGCCAGGCGTACGGGCTGCCGCTGCCCCAATAAAGGTCGATCGCCATCGGTGAGAATTGTAGCGATATCGGGAGCTATTCGGATATGTCCCACAGCACTCTCATAACTCCGCGGCGGCTCGCCGCGCGGATCGAGGATGCGGACCTCGCGGTCATCGACTGCCGCTTCGATCTCGGGCGCCCGGAGTGGGGCCGCGAAGCCTACGCAAGCGCGCGCATTCCGCACGCGCTGTATGCGCACCTGGACCACGACCTGTCCGGACCGGTCTCGGCGTCCTCCGGCCGGCATCCGCTGCCGCCGGTCGACGCCCTCGCGGCGCGGTTGGGGCAGTGGGGCATCGACGCCCAGGTGCAGGTGGTTGCTTACGATCAGGGCCCAGGAGCGTACGCGGCACGGCTCTGGTGGCTGTTGCGCTGGCTGGGGCACGCCAAAGTCGCGGTGCTGGACGGCGGGCTGGCGGCATGGCAGCAGGAGCGGCTGCCGCTCGACACGACGCCTCTCACTCACCCTCAGGCTCAAACTCAGGCTCACTCCCAGGGCAGCCGGCCCGCCCGCCGCTTCGAGGCGCGAGCGGACGGCGAAATGCTGGTGAGCACTCCCGAACTCGAGGGCCTCCTCGCCAAGGGACGGCTCGCCAGCGCAGACGTGGTGTTGGTCGATGCCCGCAGCGCCGACCGGTTCGCCGGCCGTAACGAGACGATCGATCCGGTGGCGGGACACGTTCCGGGGGCTCGTAATCATCCGTTCGCGGACAACCTGGACAGCACCGGACGCTTCCTCGATCGCGGCACGCTGCGCGAGCGGTTCGCGAAGACACTCGAGGGAGTGCCGTCGGATGCGGCGATCTGCATGTGCGGCTCGGGCGTGACCGCCTGCCACAACCTGCTGGCCCTGGAAGTGGCCGGCCTGCAGGGCGCGCGGCTCTACGCCGGCTCCTGGAGCGAGTGGATCCGAGATCCCAAGCGCCCCATCGCCATTTCCAATGATGATGCCACGAACAATGATGATGCCAAGAAATAGCGGGCCAGGGCCGTTCCCTGGCCCGCGGAAAAAGTGTAGGGTCTCGCGAAAATCGTCTCGACGATTTTCGCCAATGAACATACCGGATTCTCGCACGTGGCCGTAGACCCGAAGAGCGCCTTGAGCGGCGCTCGCAAGTTCAATCCCGCCCAGCCCTGGCGCATCGAGGATTCCCTGGAGCTCTACCACCTGAATGCGTGGGGCAAGGGTTACTTCGGCATCAACTCAGCCGGCCACGTGGTGGTGCGGCCCGACGCGCAGCCGGGACGGGACATCGATCTCTACGACGTGGTCGAGGGCCTGGAGGCCCGCGACCTCACCACACCGGTGGTCGTGCGCTTCTCCGATATCCTCGCGCATCGCCTGAAGCATCTGCACGACGCGTTCGCGCAGGCCATTGCGGAAAACGATTACCGCAACCGCTATGCGGCAGTGTTCCCTATCAAGGTGAATCAGCAGCGCCTCGTCGTCGAGGAGGTCTACCGTTACGGGAAGGAGTTCGGCTTCGGGCTCGAGGTCGGCTCCAAGCCCGAGCTCCTCGCGGTCATGGCGATGACCGAGAACGCCCCCGAGCGGCTGATCATCTGCAACGGCTTCAAGGACGACAGCTACATCGAGGCGGTGACGCTCGCCACGAAGCTGGGGCGGACCATCATTCCGGTGGTGGAGAACTTCGATGAGCTCGGGCTCATCCTCAAGCACGCCGATCGCTACCAGGTGCGGCCGCGCATCGGCGTGCGGGTCAAGCTCTTCACCGAAGGCTCGGGCCGCTGGCGGGAGTCGGCGGGCGAGAAGTCCAAATTCGGGCTCTTCATCACCGAGATCCTGGAGCTCTTCGGCATGCTGAAGGAGCGCGGGATGCTCGACTGCCTGCAGCTCGTGCACTGCCACCCCGGCAGTCAGCTTCAGGACATCCGCCGCGTGAAGGACGCCATCAACGAGCTGGCGCACGTCTACGCGGAGCTGAAGCTCATGGGAGCGGGGCTGCAATACATCGACGTCGGCGGGGGACTCGGCGTCGACTACGACGGCAGCGGCACGAACTACTCGTCCTCGATGAACTATACGCTCAACGAGTACGCGAGCGATGTCGTCTATCGGATCGCTAATGTCTGCGACGCCCGTGACATCCCGCATCCCATGATCATCAGCGAGTCCGGCCGGGCGATCGCGGCATATCACAGCGTGCTGGTGTTCGATGCGCTGGGCTCCTCCGCGCTCGACAAGTTCCGGGTGACCGGCCGCGAGGACGAGGACTACGCGGGGGACGAGGAGCTGCCGCAACCGATCCGGGACCTCTTCGAGGCGTTCCGCTCGGTGACCGAGCGGCGGCTGGTGGAGTGCTATCACGATGCGCTGACCGCCCGCGATCAAGTGCTGCAGATGTTCAACCTGGGCCTCCTGTCGCTGGATTTCCGCGCCCTGGCGGAGCGGCTCTTCTGGGCGACGTGCGCCCGGGTGCGGGACTGCTGCCGTCGGCTCGAGCGGCTGCCGGAGGAGCTGGAGGGACTGGAGTCGATCCTGTCGGACACCTACTTCTGCAATTTCTCGGTCTTCCAGTCCCTGCCCGACAGCTGGGCGATCGACCAGCTCTTTCCGATCATGCCCATTCACCGGCTGGACGAGCGGCCGTCACGCACGGGGGTGCTCGCGGACATCACGTGCGACTCCGACGGCAAGATCGACCACTTCGTGTCGCTGCGGGACGTCAAACGGCAGTTGGAGCTACATGAGCTGAAGCCGGGAGAGAAGTACTACCTGGCGGTCTTCCTGGTGGGCGCCTACCAGGAAACCCTGGGCGACCTGCACAACCTCTTCGGCGATACCCACGTGGTGCACGTGCGGCTGCACGATGAGGGAGGCTGGTGGATCGAGGAGATCGTCAAGGGCGATACGGCCAACAAGGTGCTCGAGTACATGGAGTATGACGTGGCCGACTTCTACCCCGCCCTGGCGCGGGATTGCGAGCGGGCCATCCGGGACGGGCGCATGACGATCGCCGAAAGTCAGCTGCTGAAGCGGTTCTACGAGAACGAGCTCGACGGGTACGCCTACCTGGAGCCCGCCGGCAGCTAGTCCCGGCGGTGTGGGGAATTTGCTACAACTGGTGTTTGCCATCGGCAAAAGCCGGGAGTAGCATGGTGTCGCGTTAGTATCTATCCCGCAGGGATGAGTACGCTTGATTTCCGCTCTTTCGTTCGAGTCCCCTCCCCGTCACGTAATCCACGATCACGCGTCACATGCGACCGCCTGGTGCGGCTCGCCGCTGTGCGCATTGCGAAGAGAGATTTCCGGATGACGACGATCTATGTGGGCAATCTGCCCTTCAATGCCACCGAGCAGGACGTCAAAGCACTGTTTGAGCGTCACGGCAAGGTGGAATCGGTCAAGCTCATCAACGATCGGGAAACCGGCCGGCCACGCGGGTTCGGTTTCGTCGAGATGTCGCAGAGCGAGGCCCAGGGGGCAATTCAGGCCCTGAACGGCTTTCAGATGAGCGGCCGCGCGCTACGCGTCAATGAGGCCCAGGAGCGCGCACCACGGGCACGGCAAGGCGGCGGTCCATTCCGACGCTGAAAAGCCAGCGCCCGTTACACCCTTGAGACAAACCCCGCTCCGGCGGGGTTTTTTTTGTCGGCACTGCCCCCCAAAATGGCCCGAATGCGTCTCCGCCCGAAGAAACTCGCTCTCGCCGTGCTCCTGGCATGCGTGCTGGGCGCCACGGCACTGATCACGGGCTGCGTGACTACCAGCGGCCGGCAGAAAACGGCCAGCGCCCTGGATGCGATCCTGGCCGGTAGCCAGCGCACGGCGCAGGACAGGGCGCTGGATGGATTCCGCCATCCTAAGCAGACGCTGCTCTTCTTCGGGATCCGGCCGGACACGCGGGTGCTGCAGGTGTGGCCGCAGTCGGGTTGGTACACGAAGATCATTGCCCCGCTGGTGCAGGCGCGGGGACGGTATTACGCAGGGGTGATCGCGCCGGACCCGGACAGCCGGTTCCTGACGGCGCGGCTCGCGAGCTACCGGCGGCTCCTGGCATCACGGCCCGATCTCTACGGGCGGGTGAAGGTGGTGACGTTTCCACTCGATGGGGCGGATGTCCTGCCGGCGGGGTCGGTGGACATGGTGCTGAGCTTCGGGGACCTGCATGAATGGATGGCGCTCGGGGATGCGCAGCAGGCGCTGGCGACGGTGTATCGGGCGCTGGCGCGAGGGGGGGTGTTGGGGGTGGTGGACAACCGGGGAGATCCGGGGGTGGCGCAGGATCCACGGGCGAGGAATGGGTATGTCAGGCAGGACTATGCGATCCGGATGATCGAGGCGGTGGGGTTCAGGCTGGTGGCGGCTTCGGAGGTCAACGCCAATCCTCGGGACACCCGGAACTACCCGGCGGGGGTTTGGACGTTGCCGCCGGTGTATCGGCTGGGGAAGGTCGATCGGGCCCGGTATGCGGCCATTGGGGAGAGTGATCGGTTTACTCTGAAGTTCGTGAAACCTGATTGAGCATCAGGGCGCCGCGGGCTCGGCGATCACCACATCTCTTTCAAGCGAGCACTCACGTCCAGGGCGGCGTCGCCGGCTTCTTCGGTGAGGGTGTCGGCGGCGATTCGGGAGCCTTGGAAGGTGCCGGGCTCGAGGTTTTTCACGACTTTGTCGGTGAGGAAGCGGCTGCGGCCGCCGTAGACGTGCGCGTCGCCCAGGCGGTGTTGGGCAGTCAGGTGGAATTTGAGGGGGG
>DATNEU010000008.1:0-42958 GCA_035552895.1 Steroidobacteraceae bacterium | reverse complement strand
CACCCGCCCGAGGCCGCTCATGCAGGGCTTCGGCCGCGTCTCGAAGTAGTCCGGCACGACGAAGAAGACCCGTATTCGCGGACCGACGCGGGCGCGAAAGCGCGCGGTGGCCTCCTCCGCGCGCTGCAGCTGCGCCCGACTCGGCAGAAGCCATGCGCGGTTCCGCCATGCCCAGCCATAATACTGGGTGTTGGCGAGCTCGACGTAATCCGCGCCCATCCGCTCCGCCATGCCGAGGATCTCCTCCACGTGATCGATGTTGAGGCGGTGCAGCACCACGTTGAGCACCATGGGATAGCGGTATTTCCTGATGAGCGCCGCGACGCGCGACTTCAGCTCGAACGTGCGCGTGCTGCTCAGGAAGTCGTTCATCCGCCGCGTGCTGTCCTGGAAGGAGAGCTGGATGTGGTCGAGCCCGGCTTCCTTGAGCGCCGCCAGGCGCGTCTCGGTGAGACCCACCCCCGAGGTGATGAGGTTGGTATAGAAGCCGAGGCGGTGCGCGGCCGCGACCAGGATCTCGAGATCCTCCCGGGCGAGCGGCTCGCCGCCGGAGAGACCGAGCTGCACCGCTCCCAATGCCCGCGCCTCCTCGAGGACGCGCAGCCACTCTGCGGTCTCGAGCTCGGGGCCGACGGTGCTGAAGTCGGTCGGGTTGTAGCAGAATACGCAGTGCAGGGGGCAGCGGTAGGTCAGCTCGAGAAGCAGCCAGAGCGGCGGTCCGGGGCGCGCGGTGATCGGCTCGCTCACGCGCGCAGCTCCACCCAGTTGCGCTCCACCGCGAGGGCGATGAACGCGCAGACATCCGCCGTGAGCCCGGTGGCGGAGTACGCCCGCTCGAGATCCGCAACGATGTCGGCCACCGTCCGCGCGCCGTCGCAGCGTGTCAGGATCGCCGCGGCGCTCCGGTTGAGCTTCACCATCCCTTCGGGATAAAGCAGCACGTGCGCATCCTGCGCCGGCTCCCACTGCAGCCGAAAGCCGCCGCCGATGGCCGGTCGCGCCGCCGTGTCCACGATGGCCATCGCCGCTCCCCCGGGCGTCATTGGACGCCGTACTTCAGGGCCATGGCATCGTTCATCTGCCAGAGCACATCGAGCTTGAACTGCAGGATCTCGAGCGCCCGCTCCTGCTCGGCCCGGGTACGGAACCGCTCGAGCGTCGACGCCAGCGCCAGCTCCGCATCGCGGTGGGCGGGACTCAGGCGGCTCTGAAAATAATGCAGCCCGGCACGGTCGATCCACGGGTAGTGCTCGGGCCAGCCCGCGAGCCGCTGCTGGTGAATCCGGGGTGCGAACAGCTCGGTCAGGGCGGCGCACGCGGCTTCGTGCCACGGCGCGCGCCGGGCAAAGTTGACGTAGGCATCGACCGCGAAGCGCACTCCGGGCAGCAGGTCCGTCAGGCTCTCGACCCGCGAGCGCTCGAGTCCCACGGCTTCCGCCAGCCGCAGCCACGATTCGATCCCGCCGGGATCCTCGCCATGCCCGTCGTGATCGAGAATGCGCTGCACCCAGTGGCGGCGCACGTTCCGGTCGTCGCAGTTGGCGATGATCGCCGCGTCCTTGAGCGGGATGTTGACCTGGTAGTAGAACCGGTTGGCGACCCAGCCGCGGATCTGCTCCGGCCGCGCACGCCCGCAGTTCAGCATTACGTTGAAGGGGTGATGGATGTGATAGCCGCGGTCCCTGGCGCGCAGCTGACTCTCGAACTCCGCCCGGCTCCAGGGGGCCGCGCTCACAGGTCGAGCTCCATGCCGTCCCAGGCGACTTCGACCCCGCGGCGGCCGAGCTCGGCGCGCTCGGGGGAGTCCTCGTCGAGGATCGGGTTGGTGTTGTTGATGTGGATCAGGATCCGGCGCGTGGTATCCGGCAGCCGGCCGAGCCACTCCAGCATGCCGCCCGGGCCGCTCTGCGCGAGGTGGCCGATGTCGCGCGCCCGCTTGCGCGAGAGGCCGAGGCGGAGCATCTCCTCGTCGCTCCAGAAGGTGCCGTCCACCAACACGCAGGCGGACGACTGCATGGCCCGCCAGGTCGTGGGATCGATGCTCCCGAGGCCCGGCGCGTAGAACAGGGTCTTGTCCGTGCTCTCATCGGTCACGAGGAGCGCCACGTTGTCGCCCGCGACGGGAATGTCGCGGTTGGGAGAGTAGGGTGCCGGCTTCCCGGCGATGGACAACGCCTGCCAGCGAACTCCCGGTACGCCTTCGACGGCGAAGGCGACGCCGTCGGGACTCATGCGCTTGCGCTCGGTGCGGCAGTAATGGGAGAGGACCTCGATGATCGGATTGCCCCGAGTCAGATCGGCGTATACGGCGTCCGTGCACCAGAGCGGCCACGGACGCGCCGACTCGCGCAGCATATAAAGGCCGGTCGTATGATCGACCTGCCCATCGACGAGGACGATTGCGCAGATCGCCGTGTCGCGCGCCGAGCGCGCGGGCTGAAAATCCTGATGCGCGCGCAGCTGAGCCAGAATGTCGGGTGAGGCGTTGACGAGGACCCAGGAGGAGCCGTCGCCGCGCACGGCAATGGAAGATTGGGTCCGCGCGCGTGCCCGCACCGTCCCCCGGCGCAGCCCGGCGCAGTTGCGGCAGTTGCAGTTCCATTGCGGAAATCCGCCTCCCGCGGCGGATCCGAGCACGCGGATCTTCACCCGACGGACCTTGCCCGCGGCGCGTGCGCCGCGGCTGCGGCACAGGCGCCACAGGCTTCCCGGTCAGCGATGGGCGATGTACATCGTGATTTCCATGCCGAAGCGAAGATCGATCGCCTGCGGGGTTTCCCATTTCATGACGAGTCCTCCGGTCATTTGCCGTGAAACCGGACCGGTCGGCCCGGCACAGCCATCGTCGCCAAACCGGCCCGCCGCGGGGAAGCGGATCATCATGAATCGCGCCTCATGATTTTCATGAGTCAAAAATCCCGCCACGCTGCTACGATGTCGCTCCGACTCTCGAGCCTCGGCCATTGCCGATGAAGCTGCGCACGCGCCTGCATTTGGTGGTCACCGGCCTGACGATCGTGTGGGCGGTCGTGCTGGTCGCCTCGGAGGTGCAGCTCACGCGATCGCGCATCCGCGAGGATATCGGGGCTGC
The DNA here is from genome assembly GCA_035552895.1 of Steroidobacteraceae bacterium. Lineage (GTDB taxonomy): Bacteria > Pseudomonadota > Gammaproteobacteria > Steroidobacterales > Steroidobacteraceae > 13-2-20CM-66-19. Next base: position 39,867 of record DATNEU010000008.1, on the reverse strand, counting down.
GAACCAGGTCGCCATCCAGCTCCTCGGCCGGCTGGTCAACGTCTACGGGCTCATCGGCGGCACGCCGACCGTGGCGCAGTTCCTGACACATCTCGGGCACGTGCGCTCGAGCGACATCGTGCTGACCTACCCGGGCGGTCCCGTCCTCTATCACTCCCCGCCCGCCACCTACAAGGCGGGGCACTATGCGCCGGCGTGGTTCGCCAACCTCGTCGCCCCGCAGATCCCCCGCTACATCTTTCCTCTGCCCTCCGGCGTCGAGCTGATCGTGCGGCCGGCGCCCTCGCGCGGCATCCTCGATGGCTGGGATGCCATCAAGCGGCTGCTCACGATCGCCGCCGTCATGCTGGTCATCGTCAACGGCCTCGCGCTCTGGATCGTGGAGCGGGCGGTGGCGCCGGTGTTGATCGAGCAGCGGCTCGAGGAGGAGCGACGGCTGATCGCCCACGAGCTGCACGATGAGTTCGGCCAGTCGGTGACGGCGATCCGCAGCCTCGCGCAGGCGATCGCCGGCCAGTCGAGCCAGCCGCCGCTGCAGGAGGCGGCGCGCCTCATCTCCGAGGAGGCCGCCAGGCTCTACGATGCCATGCATGGCCTCATTCCGCGGCTGGCGCCGAGCGCGCCCGATACCCTCAGCCTCACCGAGGCGCTCGAAGGCCTGGTGCGCGACCTGCAGCGCCGCCACCCCGCCGTCATGCTCACCCTGCGCCAGCAGCTGGACGCCAGTCCGGGCCCGGGAATCTCCCTCGCCGCCTACCGGGTCGTGCAGGAGGGCCTCGTCAACGCCCTGCGCCACGCGCATGCGTCCCGGATCGATGTCGAGCTGCGCGCGGATGGAGGTAACCTGACGGTGACCGTGACGGATGACGGTGTGGGACTGCCGGAGAACTGGGCCCGGCCCGGACACTACGGTCTGCGCGGCCTCGACGATCGGGTCGGTCAGCTCGGCGGCACGCTGACGCTGCGCAAGCGCGGGACCGCCGGCACGCTCCTCGCCGCGGAGTTGCCTCTCGCCGGTCTGCCGCGGGTGAGCGCATGAGCCGCGTGCTGCTGGTCGATGACCACGCGGTGGTGCGCACCGGCTTTCGGCTGTTGTTGCAGGTGCGGCCCGACATCACCGTGGTCGGAGAGGCCGAATCCGGCGAGGCCGCCTGCCAGCGCTACCTCGAGCTGTCGCCCGATGTGGTCGTCATGGACATCGCGATGCCCGGCATGGGCGGCATCGAAGCGCTGCGGCGCATCCGCGCGCATGACCCGCAGGCGCGGGTACTGGCCTTGTCCGCGCACGACGATCCCATGCACGCCCGGCGGGCCTTGCGGGAGGGGGCGTTGGGATTCCTCTCGAAGCGCAGCGCCCCCGAGGCCTTGCTCGAGGCGGTTGCGGACGTAAGTGCCGGGCGGCGCTACATCGATCCGCGCGTCGCGCAGAAGCTGGCGCTCGAAGACATCGAAGGAACGGAGTCATCGCCGCTCAAACGGTTGTCGGAGCGGGAGTTCGACGTCTTCATCCGGCTGGCGCGCGGCACCAGCGTGCAGCGTATCGCGGAGGACCTGAAGCTTTCGGCCTCCACCGTCGGCACGCATCTCTACAATGTCAAGCAGAAGCTCGGCGTCTCCAACCAATCGGAGCTGACGCTGCTGGCCATTCGCCACGGTCTCATCGAGGCATGAGCGGATAGGGGGCCGGATCGGTGGCATGAGCGGCAGCATAAACCGCCCCGGTTGTGGAGCGCTTGTGCATAACCTGTGCGCCGGCTGTGATCTCAGCCGATGTCGGCCAGCGCCGCGGGCACGTGCCGGCGCAACAGCGCGTTCCGCGCTTGCCACTGCGCCGCGGCATCGAGCGTCTCGAGGAAGCGCACGTCAGCGCCGGCCAGCGTGGCGAGCGGCAGGCCATCGCGGTAGAGCACCCTGTTGCCGGCGAGCGCGGGCAGCCTCGGCTCCGGTGTCAGGATGCCGAGCAGGTTGAGCGGATCGGCCGCGCTGAGCGACACCCAGGTTTCCTCGCGCGGCCGGCGGCGTGTCTCCCGCAGCAGACCCACCGCCTCCGGGGCGGCGAACTGCTCGCCGGCAAGGCCGGCGACGAAGCGGCCGCCGCGGATCTCGCCCCTGGCCTCCAGGCGCCGGTAGCAGAACAGGAGCTCGCGCCACGGCGGCAGCCATTGTGCCTCGCGCGCGAGCAGGCGCCAGAATACAACTCCCCAACGCCGCAGCAGCCCGCGTGCGACGAGCTCCGTCGTATCGGGATCGGCGCGCTGGGCCGGCGCGGCGCCGGACTCGCGCCGCACGAGCGCCCAACGACCGGCGGAGTCCATGCCGAAAAGCGCCCGGCGGCGGCGCCGCGGACCCGTTGAGGATCGCCGACGCTCGGACGGAACCAACAGGGCACGCAGGCCGCCGAAGCTGTCGGAATTGACCAGGCCGAGTCCCACGAGCTCGGCCAGGCCTTCCTCCGCCTGCGAGGGCAAAAGTCCCGTACCCTCCACGAGCTCATCGAAGAAGGATGCCCCGTGAGCATCGAGCTGCTCCAACAGCTTGCGAGCGCCGGATGAGGGCGCGGCGGCATCGACCGGGCCCGCGAGCGCCGTCCAGGCCCGCAGGTGACGCCTGCCCAACAGCGCGATCGGCGTACCGCGAACCGGGCCCGCGGCCGGGGCGGACTCGGCTCTGCGCTGCGCCAGCCGCGTCCAGACGAAGCGCCCGGCGAGGCACTGCTCATCGAGCCACGTCGGCTCGTACTCGTTGATCCGGGCCGGCAGGATCTCCGTCTCCCAGGCGCCCGCCGGCGCCTCGAAACCCTCGAGCTGCGCGAGAACGGCGGCGACAGCGTCGGGTCCTTCCATGCGTGCGCGCGGCGCGGCTCGCTGCCACTCGAGCAGGAAGCGCAGCAGATCCCGCGGCTCGACCGGCTCGATCTCCGCCCGCAGGCGCTTCACCGTGTAACGATGGATGCGTGCCAGCAGGCCGCGCTCGCACCATTCGCCATCCTCGGGCGCTGTGGCGGTAAAGCGCCCGTGCATGACGGATCCTTCCGCCTGAAGCGCTGCGAGCGCCACCGCCATGCGGACGGCGGACACGCCCATGGGTCCGGCCAGGGCGACGGCCGTCGTTGGCCCGAGACCCTGAAGGCGCCCGCGGGCGATCTCGATGAGCGCCTCCCCCGCGCTCCAGTCGCGCGTGTACTGCGCGGGCGCGGTGATCGGCGGCTCGGTGCGGGCGCCGGGCACGAGCGCTTGGAAAAGCGGCAGCCGCTCGGCGGCGATCCAGAGCGTCGAGCCGTCCAGAGTCAGCCGCGCGGCGCGGCCGGCCGCGGCCAGGGACACTCCCCATCCGGCCCAGTCCGTCCGCCTGCCGACCTCGGCCTCGGTCATGAAGGTGAGCCACCCGAGCGCATCGTGCAGCTCGTCGGCATCGCTCGCGTCGGGCCATGCTTCTTCGCGCACCCGTTCTATCGCTGCCGGATCGAGGGCGCCGAGATCGCCCGCCGAGTCAGGGTCCAACCAACGGCGACTCAACACGGCCTGGGTGCGTCGTTCCTCGAGCGGCGCATCATCGAGGAACGCGTAGGGCCGCGCCGACAACACTTCCAGGGCGAGGGGCGAGGGCTCGGTGAGGTCGCGCGCCGCGGCGCCGATGGCGCCGCTCTCCAGCCCGCGCAGCAGGGCCTCCAGCCCCTCGACGTCCATGGCCTCCTCCAGACAGTCGCGGATCGCCTGCCGGACGAGGGGATGGTCGGGGATCTCGAGCTCGCCGGTGAGGTTCTCGGCGCATGCCACCTGGTCGGGAAACACGGAGGCGAGCAGATCCTCGGCCGCCATGCGAGCGAGCGGCGCCGGCACCTTGCGGCCGCCGCGAAAACGCGGCAGTGCGAGCGCGATCACCGCGCTCCAGCGCCAGCGCGCCGGGAACATTGGCGCCGCGCACAGCGCCTGCACGAGCAACGGCCGCACCGTGTTGGAATGGAGGTAACGCGCAACCTCCGCCAGCTCGAAACTGTGCGCGGTCGTGAGCGACAGCACGATCGCATCCTCGGTCGCCGCAGCCTGCAGCTCGAAGTTGAACGAGCGGCAGAAGCGTTTGCGCAGCGCGAGACCCCAGGCGCGATTCACTCGGCTGCCGTAAGGGGCGTGGATGACGAGCTGCATGCCGCCCGCCTCATCGAAGAACCGCTCGAGGACAACGGTCTCGCGCGTGGGCAGGACGCCGAGGGCCGTCCGCGCGGCCGCGAGATAGCCGGCGGCCTGCACTGCCGCCGGCCCGGCCACGCCGACTTCCTGCTCCAGCCAGGCGACGGCCGCCTCGAGACCGCCGTCGAGCCGGCTGCCGACTTCGGCGCGCAGCCGCGAGACACCCTGGGACAGCTCATCCGACCGGCCCGGCGCCTCGCCCAGCCAGAAGGGGATCGAGGGCGGCTGGCCGTGCGCGTCCGCCACGCGCACCGTGCCCTGCTCGACCCGCAGGATGCGGTAGGAGCTGTTGCCCAGTTGGAAGACATCGCCCTGCAGGCTCTCGACCGCGAAGTCCTCGTTGATCGTGCCGACCGGCTGCGACTGGGGCTCGAGGAGCACGGTGTAGTCGGCGGTGTCGGGTATGGTCCCGCCGGAGGTCAGCGCGGTGAGTCGCGCGCCGCGACGGCCCCGCAGCTTGCGGTTGACGGCGTCGTAGTGGATCAGAGCGCCCCGGCGGCCGCGTCGCGTGCTGAAGCCGTCGGCCAGCATGCGCACGAGCTCGTCGAGCTCCGCGCGCTGCAGCTCGCGGTAGGGATAGGCGCCCCGCAGCAGCGCGAAGAGCGCCTCGAGATCCCACTCGCGCGCGGCCACTTCGGCCACGATCTGCTGCGCGAGCACATCGAGGGGTTTTTCGGGAATCCGCAGGCGGTCGAGCTCTCCGCGGCGGATGCAGTCGAGCAGCGCCGCGCACTCGATGAGATCGTCGCGCGACAGCGGGAAGAGCCTGCCCTTGGGCGTGCCGCCGAGGCTGTGACCGGAGCGTCCGACGCGCTGCAGCAGGGCCGCGATGGATCGTGGCGAGCCGAGCTGACACACCAGGTCCACCTCGCCGATGTCGATCCCCAGCTCCAGCGATGCGGTGGCGACGAGCGCCTTGAGCTCCCCGCGCTTCAGGCGCGACTCCGCCGCCAGGCGCAGCTCCTTCGCCATGCTGCCGTGGTGGGCCGCGACCTGCGTCTCGCCCAGCCGCTCCGACAGATGACGCGCGACCCGCTCCGCATGCCGGCGCGTGTTGACGAAGATGAGGGTCGTGCGGTGCTCACCGGCGAGCTGCGCGAGGCGATCGTACACCTGTTTCCAGACATCCCCCGACATGACCGCTTCGAGGGGCGCCGGCGGCACCTCGATCTGCAGATCGCGCCGCCGGACGTGTCCGGTGTCGATGACGACGCAATCGGCCTGGCCGTCCGCGCGCAGTTGCCGGGTGCCGACGAGGAACCGCGCCACTTCCTCGATGGGCCGTTGCGTGGCGGAGAGCCCGACACGCGTCAGGCGCCGTCCGGCGAGGGCCTCCAGCCGCTCGAGAGAGAGCGCGAGGTGCAGGCCGCGCTTGTTGCCCACCAGCGCGTGAATCTCGTCCACGATGATGCTGCGCACGGTGGCGAGCATCCCGCGGCCGGATTCGGACCCGAGGAGAATGTAGAGCGACTCCGGGGTCGTGACCAGGATGTGAGGCGGGCGCCGGCGCATGCTCTGCCGCTCGTGCTGCGGCGTATCGCCGGTGCGCACCGAGGTGCGGATCTCGATGTCGGGCAGCTGCATCGCACGCAGCTCGTCACGGATGCCGGCGAGCGGCACCTCGAGATTGCGCCGGATGTCGTTCGAGAGCGCCTTGAGCGGGGACACGTAGAGGATATATGTCTCGTCCTGCAATCCGCCGCGCTCCAGTCCCTGCCGCACCAGCAGGTCGATCGCGGCGAGGAACGCGGCGAGCGTCTTACCGGAGCCCGTGGGCGCCGCGACCAGCGTATGCAGGCCTGCCTGGATCGCGGGCCATGCCTGTCGCTGGGCCGGCGTCGGCGCCTCGAAGGCGCGCTCGAGCCAGCGGGTGACCGCGGGATGAAAGGCATCGGCCATGGGTTGTCGCAGGGGTGAGGCTCAAGTGCGATCCGGCCCCGATCAGAGTAGAGTATCTCGATTCCTGAACGCGTGGAGAGCCGCTGGATGTGGAACAAGGCGACCGACCCGGAGGAGTCGTTCCGGGACAAGGCCATCTGGTGGTCCGCCGGGATCGTCATCGCCGCCGCCATCGCCATCGGGGTCTACTACCGGTATTACTCGCCCGTTCCGGCCACGCCCGCGCCGCAACCCGCCGCCACTGGCCAGCAGCAGGCGCCGCCGGCTCCCGCCATCCAGCACCCGATCCCCTCCACGGCTGAGCAGCCCGCACAGCCTCTGCCGCCACTCGACAAGAGCGACTCGGTCGTGGCGGACTCGCTCGCGGGGCTCCTGAGCAAGCCGGCGGTGGCGAAGTTCCTGGTGCCGCACCACATCATCCGGGACACCGTGGTCACCGTGGACAACCTGCCCCGCAGCAAGGTCGCAGCGGAGCTGCGGCCGATCCAGCCGACGTCGGGAGAGACGGCGGTCGAGACGCAGGGCAGCTCGACGGTTCTCAGTCAGCAGAATTACGCCCGCTACGCCGCTTTCATCGATGTCGTGCGCTCCGTCGACCCGAAGGCGCTGGCCGCCGTCTACTTCCGGCTGTACCCGCTCTTCCAACAGGCGTACGAGAGTCTCGGTTACCCCGGGAAGTACTTCAACGATCGCCTGGTACAGGCGATCGACAGCATGCTCGCCACGCCCGACGTGCAGGACCCGATCCTCCTCGTGCGGCCCAAGGTGTTCTATCAGTTCGCGGACCCCAAGCTGGAGGCGCTGCCCGCCGGACAGAAGTTGCTGATCCGCATGGGTCCGCAGAATGCGGGCATCGTCAAGGCGAAGCTGCGGGAGTTCCGCGCTGCCATCACGGCCACGCCGCCGCAGATGAATCAACCGGCCCAGGCGGCACCGGCGCCGCAGGGCAGCCCGGCCGCACCGGGCAACTCCGGGGCGCAGACGAGCCCGCTGCCTCAAGGCACTCAGGCCACGCCGTCCAACACGCCGCCTAATTAATTGGCGCAAAGTCGGCATCCTGCCGCGTTGCTCGGCCTCGTCCCTGCGCCGAGCCCTTCGGGCCCGCCTCCGGCCGTCCAAAATCGCCGCTTATTGATTTGCTTTTGCACGGCGGCCCTGGCGTTGCTCGTCGGGTCTTCGGGTTGCGCTCGCGCACCCCACCACGCCGACTGGGTCATCCACTCCGGCCTCGAGGTCATCGGCACCCTGCCCGCCGGCGCCTACCGCCTGGCCTTTCCCTACATCGTGGGGGACCTCTACGGCTCGCCCAACACGGGGGATTTCGTCATACCCGTGAGCCGCACGGCCGATGGCTTCACGCTCGACCTCAACCGCACGCAGGCGTCGCTGGCGAGCGAGCTCGAGCCCACCGACTTCAGCCTGCGGTTCCTCAGGATCGTTCCTGCCGACGCCCGCATCGCCCGGCTGGCGCCCGTTGCCCTCCAGCGCAGCGGCATCGAGCCCGTGGGTACCGTGGAGTGGCTGGATGCGCCGTCGCGCCGGCCGCTGATCCTCCTCTACCTGGATCGACCGGCGCGGATCACAGGCTCCCTCAGCCGCCGCGGCGAGACGATCCGCTATGACATCCGCGCCGTGAAGCCGGGCTACGTCTGGGTCGGCGGCATCGCGGCCGGCGAGCACGCTACGCTCTACACGGTGGTGCCCGCGCCCCAACATCTGGTCCTGACGATCAAAGTCTTCGGTGGTATCGTCGCCCGATGAAAGCCATCAGACGTTACTCCCTGCAGTTCGAGGCGGATCTGGCGCGGATCGCGCTGGAGGGCGCTGATATTCCGGCGGTGGTGGTGGGTGTCGACGTCGGGTTCACCGGAATAGGCGGTGTACAGTTGCTCGTGCCGGAAGATCGCGTCGAAGCCGCGCTGGCACTGCTCAATGACCTCGAGGAGCCGAAGGCCCGGAGGTGACGCCTTCGCTTGCGGCTCAGCGGTCCGCTACGGTGCGCCCGCCCAGTGCGGGTGACCGGGTGCGCTCGCCATCGATGTGAGCTTCGAAGCTCGGTCCTCCCGCCACGCGCTCGAGGCGGCGCGCGTGTGCATCCAGGCGCTCGAGCGCTTCCAACTTCTCCGTGCGGCCCAGGCGCGCGTGCTCCACCGCCTGCTTGAGGATCCGCAGGGTCTCGTCATAAACCTCGAGCGGCACTGGGAATGGATGTCCGTCCTTGCCGCCGTGCGCCAGCGAGAATCGCGCGGGATCGGTGAAACGCGACGGCGTGCCGTGGATGATTTCGGCGACCAGAGCGAGTGCGGCCACGGTGCGCGCGCCTACGCCCGGAGTGAGGAGGAGGTCGGCGAAGTCCTTCGGACCGCGATCCGCCGCGGCGGCCAGCGCGCCGTGGAGGCGGCGCAACACTACATCCGACGCGAGGACCTCGTGTCGTGCCGGCATCTGAAGGTGGGGTAGCGCTCCCGGCGCCGCCAGCGGAATCGACGTCGGGTTTTCGGCGGGGATCGTGCCGCAGTCCACGTCCTCTTGCGCGAAGAGACTCAGCGTGCGACCCCGCCCCGACTGCAGGCGTCGCAATACCGACAGGGTACGCGCGGGCCCGGCGTGCACGAGCTCCAGGCCGGCGGCGCGGCTGGCCTTGGCGCGCGCGTCGGCGAGATTGAGGATGCACCCCTGGCTGATGCCCTCGATGGCCGCGTGCGGTGAGTCGAGAAAGCTCGCCAGGCCCTCCGACAGCCAGTGATAGCGCCGCGCCTCCCGCCGCAGCGGGCTCATGCCCTGCTGCACCACACACCAGCGGCCATTGGCGGTGACGATGAAGCCGTGCAGGTACAGGTCATAGCCGTCCTGCACGGCCGCACTGTCGATCTTCGCCACCAGGCGGCTGGTCTCGGCCAGGCGCGCCGCGTCGATTCCGGTGATCTCGCCCACCCGCATCAGCTCTTCCGGCGTCCGGCGCGACGCGCGTCCCCGGCCGCCGCAGACGTAGATGCCGAGCTCACCTTGGACAGGGGCCAGTCCGCGCTTCAAGGCGCCGAGCACGCTGGTCGTGATGCCCGAGGAGTGCCAGTCCATGCCCATCACTGAGCCGAACGACTGGAACCAGAAGGGGTGCGAGAGACGGCGCAGCAGCTCGTCGGGGCCGTAGTGATGCACGATCGCCTCCGCGATGACGCGCCCGAGGGCCGCCATGCGCATCGCGAGCCACGCAGGCACATGGCCGCCGTGCAGGGGCAGGTCGGCGAATCCGCTGCGCGTCGTCATGGCGGAAATCCTACCGCGGCCGTTGCCGGCGGGATATCGCCCCGCAGGTACGGTGCGTGCTGGGGCCTGGCCTGAGCGCCGGGCCCCAGCACGACAAGAGGAATTCCGCCGGGGCGCATTGCCGATGAAAGAACACAAAGCCTGCTTCGAATCCGCCTTCCTTTCGCTGCCCGCGGTTGCGCTGGCTGCCGCACTCGCCGCCTGCGGCAGCCGCCCAGCGGCGAGCACCGCCGGGACGACACCGCGCCCCAGCGCCGATCCGGCGTCGATCTCGCTCGCCGTTTCCCCGGCGCGCGCGGCGTTGGTGACGGGACAGACGATTCTGCTGACCGCCACGACGAATGATCGTGCCGGAGTCGTGTGGAGCGTCTCTCCCTCCGCCGGGGAGATCTCGTCCTCGAGCGGCACCGGTCGGGCCGCGATCACCTTCACCGCGCCCGGGGCGGCGGGCATCTATACCGTGACCGCGAACAGCGTGACGGATCCCGCGCGCAAGGGCTCGGTGACGGTCGCCGTCACCGACCTCGCCGGGGTGTACACCTATCACGATGATCTCGCCCGCGATGGCGTGAACGCGCGGGAGTACGCGCTCACGCCGGCCGACGTCAACGGGTCGAGCTTCGGCAAGCTCTTCTCCTGTCCGGTCGACGGCGCGGTCTATGCGCAGCCGCTCTGGGTCTCTCATCTGAATGTGAGCGGCAGGTCGCGCAATGTCGTATTCGTCGCCACCGCGCACGACAGCCTCTATGCTTTCGATGCCGATGCGACCCCCTGCATCGAGCTCTGGCGGGCCGATCTGATCGGCCGCCATCATGGGAGTGACGGCGGTGAGGTAACCGTTCCCGCCGGCGCGGATCTGCACCTCGTCGGCAAGGGCGATGGCGACATCACGCCGGAGGTGGGCGTCATGAGCACGCCGGTGATCGATCCGACGACCGGCACGTTGTACGTCGTGTCGAAATCGGTGGTCTATTCCGCCGGGCTGCGCTTCCATGTCAGGCTGCACGCGATCGATCTGCGCACGGGCGCCGAAAAGCCGGGATCTCCGGTGAATATCGAGGCCAGCTACGCCGGCGAGGGGGGCGTGAGGGTCCGCTTCGATCCGCGCACCGAAAACCAGCGCGCCGGCCTGGCATTCGCCAACGGTACGGTCTATGTCGGGTTTGGCTCCCACGAGGACGGCATGCCGTTCTACGGCTGGATATTGGGCTATCGCTACGACGGCTCCTCGCTCGAGCATGTGTACACGCTGAACGTCGCGCCCAACGCGCAGGAGGGTGGCGTCTGGATGAGCGGAGCGGCTCCCGCAGTGGATGCGGCGGGCGACTTGTATGTCGTCACCGGAAACGCTGGTTTCGATGCGGGGGCGGCAGACCCGCCTAACGATGACTACGGGGATTCGGTCCTCGAGCTGTCGGGCAGCCTCAGGGTCCTGCAGTACTTCACGCCATCAGACCAGCATTTCAACAACGTGCAGAACAACGATTTTGGCGCGGGCGGCGCCGTGCTGGCGAACGCGACGGAAGGAGGCGCAACCATCCCCATCGCGATCGTGGCCGGCAAGGACGGCGACATGTTTGTCGTCGACCGCGCTCGCCTGGGTGGCTATGGCGACGCCAAGGCGCTGCAGAAGCTCGGGACCGGTGTCGAGAAGGACGTGTCCGGTGCCTATCCGGGGCTCATTTTCGGCGAGGGAGCGTTCTGGGACGACCGCTATTACGTGACCGGCGCGGGCGAGCCGCTGAAAGTCTACCGGCTCGATCCGGCCACCGCTCATCTCGGTTTTGCGGGGGCCGCCGCGCAGCCGAGCGCCTTCGGGTATCCGGGCGCCACGCCGGCGGTCTCGTCGCTCGGTGAAACGAACGGCATCGTCTGGGTTCTCGACAATCGGCGCTATTGCACGCCGGGCTCGCAGGGTTGCGGCCCAACAGTGCTGCGCGCATATGATGCCGTGACCCTGCGCGAGCTCTGGCACAGTCCGCTCTCGGGGCGCGATGCTGCCGGCAACGCCGTCAAGTTCACCGTGCCGACCATCGCCAACGGCAGGGTCTATGTCGGCACGCGCGGCGACAACACCGGGGGCGTACACGGCTCCACCGGCACTTCGGGCGAGCTCGATGTCTACGGCCTGAAGCCGAACTAGCAGCCGAGCCAGCCGTGCACGACCGAGCTGTGCCGCGTCCGACACAGTCGCGCACGCCGAGGGATTGCAGCGGACAAATCGGGAAAAATTCCCGGCACCCGTGCGTCTATATTGCCGGCTGCGGGCCGGGCGCCTCATCCGGTGGGGGCAGTCGATGCGATGGACGAGAGCGGGTGGTTTCGCGGCGGCCGTTGCCTTTGCTGCAGGCGCGACCGTTTGCGCAACGGCGGCGGAAGGTGACGGTTCCACCGCAGCCCCTCCTCCGGTTGCGCTGCAGGAAGTCGTGATCGTCGCAAACGCGCCGCTCCCGGGCTTCGGGCTGCCGCTGGCGCAGATACCGGCGAACGTGCAGACGGCAACCAGCCAGGATCTGCAGAATGCGCAGGTCGCCAACGTCGCTCAGTATCTCAGCGAACGCTTCATGGGCGTGAACGTCAGCGACAGCGCCGACAATCCCCTGCAGCTCGACATCAATTACCACGGCTTCACCGCATCCCCTCTGGTGGGTACGCCCGAGGGACTCTCGGTCTACGTCGACGGTGTGCGGGTGAACGAGTCGTTCGGCGACACGGTCAACTGGGATCTCATCCCCCAGCCCGCCGTCGCGAGCGTCTCGCTGATCTCGGGCTCGAATCCCGTATTCGGCCTGAATACCCTGGGCGGCGCGCTCTCGCTGCAAACGAAGAACGGTCATGACAGCCCCGGCACGGAGCTCGAGGCGTATGGCGGCTCATTCGGCCGCCGCTCGCTGCAGATGCAGACCGGCGGCTCGCGCGGTCCGTTCGACTACTTCACGAGCGCAACCTACTTCCACGAGACCGGATGGCGCGATATCTCGACGTCGCAGGTCTACCGGTTATTCGCCAAGGCCGGCTATCAGACCGCCACCACCGATCTGCACCTGAGCTACACGTACGCGGACACCGACCTCTTTGGCAACGGCGCGATACCCCAGAGCATGTACGACTACCTGAAGGAACAGAGCTACACCCCCGACATCACGCAGAACCTGCTGCATTTCCTCAATCTGACCGGCACGCGCAAGCTCACCGGGCACCTGCTCCTCTCGGGCAACGTCTATTATCGGCGCCTCGTCACCGGCAGCAGCAACGGCAGCGACAACGACAACTACCTCAACGACAGCTACCCGGGCCCGCCGATCGACTGCAGCGCGCCGTACGCGGACAGAGCCGCGCTCGATTACTGCACGAACTCCACCAGCGAGGTGTCCAGGCTGGTGCAGCGGGCGAGCGGCGCCGGGCTGCAGCTGACCGGCACGGAGGACCTGTTCGGCAAGACCAATCAATTCGTCCTGGGAGCGGATTATTCCAGCTCCGAGAACGCCTTCACCCAGTGGTTCCTCTATGGAAACTTCGACCCACGGCACCTGCTCGATTATGTGCCGAGCCCGTTCAATGCGGGCACCTCGATCGCCGTCGGCGGCAGCAATGACATCTTCGGCGCCTATCTCTCCGACACGTTCTCTCCGTCCGCGTACTTCCATGTGAATGTCGCCGGCCGCTACAACCGCAATACGGAAACCATCAACGGCTACAGCGTCGACTCGGATCTCGGCGATTTCGGCGCCGGGTTCGGCGAATCATCCCCGGTCACGGGCGATCATGGCTACCGCCGGCTGAATCCCGCCGTGGGCGTGACGTATACGCCCACCGGCAACATGACCTTCTACCTGGACTACAACGAAGCGAGCCGGGCGCCGACCGTGGTCGAGCTCGGCTGCTCGAATCCCGACCGCCCGTGCGGACTGCCGAACGATTTCGCGAGCGATCCGTATCTCAAGCAGGTGGTGGCGCGCACCTTCGAGACGGGATTGCGCGGCAATCTTGCCAGCCAGCGGCTGCGGTGGAGCGCCGACATATTCCGCACGGTGAATACGGCCGACATCCAGTTCATCGCCACCAACACCAATTCCGGCTACTTCGCCAATGTGGGCAACACGCGACGGCAGGGACTCGACCTCGCCCTCGGCGGTCGCGCAGGGAAGCTGCGCTGGAATCTCAGTTACAGCCTGGTCGAGGCGACGTTTCAGTCGGATTTCGTGGTCAGCGCCGAATCCAACAGCACCGCGGATGCGAACGGTGACATCCTGGTGAGGGCCGGTGACCGGATTCCGCTCATTCCGCGCAACACCGGCAAGCTGACGGTCGACTATCGGATCACGCCGAAACTCAGCCTCGGCGGCAACGTGGTGGTGACCTCCGGCGCCTACCTTCACGGCGACGAGAACAATGCCAACCGGGCCGGCGGCACCAACGGCGAGGGACGGTACATCATGGGATCGGGCCGCATCGGCGGGTATGCGGTGGTCGACCTGCAGGGGACCTACCACGCCTCCCCGCATCTCGATGTGTTTGCGCGCTGTGCGAACCTTCTGAACCGCGAATACGCGACCGCCGGCTTCCTCACCACGAGCACCTTCAATCCCAACGGCACCTACCGCGCCGATCCGGCGGACTGGACCAATGAGAACGCCGTGTCGCCGGGGGCGCCGTTTGGGGTGTGGGCCGGCATTCGGCTCACGTTCGACTAGGCCCCGGGCGCCCCGCGGCGCCGATCAGGCCTTCCTGTGCGCCTCGTCCCAGCGCTTCACGATCGCCATCGTGTTGGCGACGTGCCCGGCCGGATCCAAGTTGGTGTAGGAGTAGAGGATCTTGCCGCCGGGGGCGATGACATACGAGGTCCGATTGGCGTACGCCGGATGAGCGGCGAGCACCGCGTCATATTCCTTCATGATGCTGCCGCTGGCGTCGGAGGCCACCGGAAACTGCTTGCGACACTCGCTGACGGAGAAGCGCTGCAGCTTCGCGATGGGGTCGTGAGAGACGCCGATCACGGTGGCGCCGAGGGCCTTGAAGCGGGGTATCGCCGCCGCGAAATCGTGGGCCTCGGTCGTGCATCCCGGGGTGAACGCGGCGGGATAGAAGTAGAGCACCACGGGCCCTTTCTTCAGCGCATCGGCCAGGGAGAAGGTGTAGGTGTTGCCTCCGAGCGAAGCTTCCGCGGTGAAGTTCGGGGCCTGGGTGCCATCCGGCAGCGCGGCGTAAGCGCCCGGGGCGGCAAGGAGGAGGATCGTCAGCGCGGAGGCGAATGAGCGTCGCATGGGTCGACTCCTGATCTTACGCACGGGTGCGCATCATTGCGCAACCGCTCAGGGCCGTCATCTGATTCCGTCCGGTCCAGCCGTCGTTCCGGCGTATCCGACCAGCTCTACATATCCGCGGCCGGTGACGGACCGCCCCGCGCGGGTTCCCGACACGTTCACGGCCCCCTCCCAGTACCGCGGCGAGCTCGTGAGCTCCTGGTCGGGCAGTACAGGATTCACCGTGATGTCGAGGCCCAACGCCGGGGCCAGCAGCCGCCAACGAGAGGGGTATCGGGCGCCGCTGCTGTCCCTCCAGTGGCCGAGGACCTCGATGCGCACGTCGCTCCTCGCCAACGCACGCGCTTTGCCCTCAGCGGCGACCCAGGTACCGGCACTGTACGGGTCTTCCGCGCCGCCGCGATCGCGAAGCGCGTAGAACATCAGACAGGAGCCATCGTCGAGCTGCAGCCCGAACCAGTCCCAGCCGATTTCCTGCGGTCCGAGGCTGCCGCTGCCCCACTCCCGGTCGAGCCAGGCGAGACCGCGCACCGGAAGCGGCTG
The DNA here is from genome assembly GCA_035552895.1 of Steroidobacteraceae bacterium. Lineage (GTDB taxonomy): Bacteria > Pseudomonadota > Gammaproteobacteria > Steroidobacterales > Steroidobacteraceae > 13-2-20CM-66-19. The sequence goes on along the minus strand of DATNEU010000008.1, from coordinate 24,707 downwards.
CCCGTTGCGGACGATCGTCCCGCGCACGGCGACACGAGGAATGGAGTAGTAGTAGGTCGCATCCCCCGGCTCTGCCGACTTGCGGCTCAAGCCCCGCTCACCGTTGAGCACAGGGGGCATCAGCGGTTGCGCCGTGAGCGAGAGCACGTAACCTGGCTCGTCAGCCTGCACTCGCCAGGCCGGGCCTTCCGCCGTGGACTCCGTCGACGACACCGAGCGCACCCGCGGCGCCTGGGCGATCCTCCAGTTACCGACCCAGACCCGGAACGGGTCCGCCTGTGCACCTGCGAGCCCGAGCGCACCGCGGGACAGCTTCGTCGCGAAGCGAAACCCGTGCCGGGCGACGTCGGTGACAGCGAAGTGGCCAAGGTAGATTTGACGCGTGTGCCAGCCCGACCGTTCGGCCTTCGATACGGCGGGTGACCTCGAGGTTGGAGCCAGCGCGAAACGGAAAATCGTGAGCTCGAAGCCGAAGCGCTCGCCGCCGGCGGAGTCCAGGTTACCGGTCAGATACCACCATTCCTGGCGGAAATCGGGATGAGGACCGCGGTCGCGAGGAAACTCGACCGGCTCGGGCGCGAGCGCCTGCGCGAACGAAGGCTGCGGCGTCTCGCCGGAGCGCGCGCTGAGCGCCATGGGCGTTTGCGCTGCGAGCGCGATGGTCGCCGCGGCGATCGGCGCGACCAACCAGGCCCGCATCCTCATTCCTCCCGCATTTCGCCGGCGATCGGCCCTGTGGCCGCGCGCCATGCGGGATAGAGCCCGGCGAGCAACGCGGCGCCGAGCGCCAGCAGGAGCGCGCTCAGGAACTGCGCGCGCTGCAGATGCATCTCGATGTGCCAGCCGAAGGCGCGCCTGTCGATCACCTTCGTCAACACCACCGCGATGAGCAGGCCCGCGGGGAGCGCCGCGAGGAGCGCGGCGCTCCCCATGAAGAGGGTCTGCGCCTCGACGAGCGCCGCTGCGCCGCCGGGCGTCAACCCGAGCGCGCGCAGGATCGAGAGCTCCCGGGTGCGGTCGAGCTCCCACGCGAGCAGCGCGCTCACCAGCCCGATGGCCGCGATTCCCGCGGCCAGCCAATAGAGCACACGAGTGATGATGAATGTGCGGTCGAAGATCTCGAGCGACATGGCGCGGATATCGGCGTTGGATCGGATCAGGAGCGCCTGCCGGCCGCCCGCGGCGGCCTCGAGCCGCCCAACCTCCTGGCGGGGATCGACCCCCGGCGCGAGATACAGGCCGATCGCCGTGATGGACTCGTCACGCCACAGCCGGCGGTAGACCGCGAGGTCGATCATCGCGCTGCCGAGCCCGCTGCCGTACTCGTGATAGATACCGGCGATCGGGAATTCCCGCGGCCCCGCTGCCGTGAGCAACGAGAGCCGATCGCCCGGCCGCAGATTCAGCCGCCAGGCGAGCGAGTCGGAGAGCAGCAGCGCGCCGCGCTCGTACTCGCGCCATGCGGTGCGAGGATCGCCCGCGGTCAGATCGACGCCGGCATAGCTGCCCGGGGCGAGGCGCAGCGCATCGAGAGCGAGGTCGCCGCGCGAAGAATGGACGACGACGGAGCGGCTGGCACTGTGATCGGCGACGCCGGCCGTGGCGAGCAATGCCCGCAGCACGGCCGGCTCGATCCGGCGCTCCGGCCGCTCGATCCCCGGACCCGGAGCGGCGATGTAGATGTCGGCGCGCATCGTCTGCTCCAGCCAGTGGCGCAGCGAGACCCGAAAGCTCTCCACCATGATCGACACCCCGATCATGGCGGCGATCGCCATCCCGAGCGCCGCCACGGCGACACCCGTGCGGCTGAGGGACGCCGCGACATCCTCGAGCGCGAGGCGTCCCACCGGGCTGAGGCCGGAGAGCGTCCGCGCAGCCACTCGCGCCAGCGCGCGCAGCACCGCGGGCGTCAGCGCCGCAACGCTCAAGAGAAGAAGAAAGAGCGCACCAAAGCCAGCGAAGACGCTGCGGCTGGAGCCGAGAATCAGTGCGCATGCCGCCAGCGCGAATGCGACGCTGAGCCACGAGAGCCGCCGCGCCACCCCTGCGGCGCGGTCTTCCAGCACCGACCGTCTGAGGCCGAGCTGCGGCGCGCCCCCGGCCACCTCGAGCGCCGGCAGGAGGCTGGCGAGCAGCGACGTGCCGAGACCTGCGATCAGCGCTTCGATGAGGGTGCCCGCCGGCAACGTGACCCGTTGGACGGCCACGACGTAGTAGAGATCGTTGACCGTCTGCGACACCAGGCGCACGAGCTCATGCCCGACGGTGAGCCCGAGCAATATCCCGAGCCCGGCTCCCGCCGCTCCCAACACGGCCGCTTCGGCGAGGACGATCGTCAGGACCTCCCGGCGGGTCGCGCCGAGTGCGCGCAGAATGGCGAGGCTGCGCCGGCGTTGGACGACCGTGAAGCTGACGGCGCCATAAATCAGAAGCGCGCTGACGAGCAGCGCGAGAAGACTCATCGCCGTGAGGTTGGTCGAGAAGGCACTCGTCATGTCGAGCGTCTGGCGTACTTGTCCGGCAGCGGGCTCGAGCCGCGTTCCCGGCGGCAGGGCGCGTCGCAGTTGCGCCAGCGCCGCCTGACCTGCCGCCCCCCGCGGCATCCTGACATCGATGCGCGTGAGGCGACCGGGCATCCCCAGCCACTCCTGCGCCTGTGCGATGTCGGTCAGGATCAGCGTGGCCTCCCCGGGCCGGCGTCCGCCGAGGAGGTCGATCAGGGTCGCGCGGTGGCGGACGCCGCCGATCTCGACGGTCAGAGGCTGGCCTGGGCGCACGCCCAACTGCCGCGCCGTCCGAGCGGCCATGACGATCGCGCCGGGCTCGCGGAACCAACGTCGCAGCGACTCCAACGTGGCGCCGCCGGCTGTGGCGGCGGAGTGCTGCGGGTCTTGCAATGCAGCGCTGGCGAACGGATCCACTCCGACGAGCTGCATGACCTGGTTGTGGACCGTGACATACCCTTCCACCACCGGCGCGTAGACGGGCTGAGGGTTGCCGCTGAGGGGGGCGTCGGTGAACAGCCGCGTGTAAAGCCTCTCATCGAGGCCTTGCGGGCTACCGGTGATGACCTGTGTGGCAGGCCCGTTCACCGCCTGCATCGAGAGCTCGAAGGCCCGGCGGGAGCTCGCGGTGGCAATGTCGACGGCCACGATCGTAGCGACACCGGCGGCGAGCGCCACCAGCGCGAGCGCGAGTTGCGCCGGTTGCCGCAGAAAGTGGCGCAGACTGGCCGCCCACAAAATCGCCGGGAGCGATTTTACTCGGCGCCTCCTGCGCTTCGGCCCTGAGGGCCCGCCTTGTCGGGCGTTCAAAATTGCTCCAGGCAATTTTGTGGATGGCCCGAGGAAGCGCCGGGCCCGGAGGGCCGAGGCCCAGGATGGGCCGAGCACGGCGCGGGCACGGGGGCCGGCATCAGCTCACGCCGCTGCGGCGGGCGCTCATGCGCTCGGCGAGCGAGGCGTCACCCGCCACCAGTTTGCCGTCGCGCAGCTCCAACACCCGGTCGGCGCTGCGCGCCAGCGAAGAGTCATGAGTGGCCACGATCAGCGCCGTTGACCGTGACTTCGCAAGCGAGAGGAGCAACCGCAGCACCTGTGATGCAGTCTCCTCGTCCAGATTGCCCGTTGGCTCGTCGGCGAGCACGACCGGCGGCTCGTGCGCCAGTGCCCGCGCGATCGCCACGCGCTGCTGCTCCCCGCCGGAGAGGCGGTCGACGGCGCTGTGCAGCCGATCGCGCAAGCCGACCTCGGCGAGGATCGCCGCGCTGCGCTGTCGGGCCGTGGCGCCGCGGATCCCATTGAGCTCCAGCGCGAGACGGACGTTTTCCTCCACGTCGAGAGTTGGTATGAGATTGAAGAACTGGTATACGAACCCGAGGTGCGCGCGGCGAAAGAGCGTACGCTCCGGCTCTCCCATGGAGGTCACGATCCGGCCCCCGATCTCCACCTCGCCGCTGTCCGCGCGATCGATGCCGCTCACGAGGTTGAGCACGGTCGACTTGCCGGAGCCGCTGCGGCCGACGATCGCGACCACCTCGCCGGCGCGGAAGCTGGCGCTCGCCCCGTCGAGCACCCGGTGCACGCCGGCCCCTTCGCGGAAGCTGCGGCAGAGTTGGCGGATCGCGATCAAGCGCAGGTCCCTGAAAGAGCCACGGCCGACATCCGGCCAATATACAATCACCCGATGAGATACATCGCCACGCGTACGATGACCCGAGTGGCCGCAGCCTGCGCTGCGGCGACCCTGCTGGGCCTCAGCAGCTCCGTCCTGGCCCAGCGAAGCGCCGTCAAGGCACCCCCGCAGCCGCAACCGCGGAGCCCCGCCCAGATCAGGTCGCAAGGCAGCTACAGCATCGGCGTCTCGATCGGCGAGCACCTGCGCCAGGCGTCCGTCGGCGCCAACGCGATCTCGACGGAGCGGCTGGTCCAGGGACTACGCGATGCCCTCGCCGGCAAGGCGACATTCGGAACGGACAACCAGCGGAGCATTCAGGACCTCATCCTCGGCGCGCGGGCGCGCGCCGGCAACGCGAATCACGCCGCGGCGCGCGCTTTCCTGGCGCGCAACGGCAAGAAAAAGGGCGTCGTGACCACGGCGAGCGGCCTCGAATACCAGGTGTTGAAGGCGGGGCAGGGCAGCTCGCCCAAGGCGGGCGACATGGTGACGGTGAACTACCGCGGCAAGCTGCTCGACGGCAAGGAGTTCGACAGCTCCTACAAGCGCGGCCAGCCGGCCAGCTTCCCGGTGGATCGGGTCATTCCCGGTTGGCAGGAGGCGCTCGAGCTGATGAAGCCGGGCGCCAAATGGCGCATCTTCGTACCGCCGCGGCTGGCCTACGACCTCAATTCGCCGCCGGCCATCCCGCCGGGCTCCCTGCTCATTTTCGACGTCGATCTGCTGAGCATTCAACCGCCGGCGCCTCAGATCCAGCCGCAGACGCCGCGACCTCCACAGGCACCCGGGCAGCCGCGCTCCTAGCCCGCAAAGACGAGCACACGGAGGTGCCGCGCCCGCGCCGCGGGTGACTCACACCAACGTGTGGAACACCCGCTGGACGTCTTCGTCCTGCTCCAGCTTGTCGATGAGGCCGAGCACCTCCGTCGCCTGCGCTTCGGGCAGCTCCGTCGGCACGGTGCAGATGTATTCGTGCTCCGCGGAGAGAGGTGAGATGCCGCGCGCCTCCAGCGCATCCTGCAGCCGGCCGAAGTCCGCGAAGGCGCAGCGGATGACGAGCTGCGGCTCGCCCTTCTCGCCGGTGCTCTCACCCATCTCCTCGAGACCGTGATCGATGAGGTAGAGCTCGAGGTCGTCCTGGTCGATCCCGGCCGGATCGAGCCGAAAGACTCCCATGCGCTTGAAGAGGAAGCCGACGCTGCCGGAGGTGGCGAGATTGCCGCCGTTCTTGGTCACGATATTGCGGACCGAGGCGACGGTGCGGGTGGGATTGTCGGTCGCGGCCTCCACGACCAGCGCCACTCCATGCGGGGCGTAAGCCTCGTAGTGCACTTCCTGGTAGTGGGCCGCGTCACGTCCGGAGGCGCGCTTGATCGCCGCCTCGATCTTGTCCTTGGCATGTTGACCGCGCGCGCGTTCTGGATCACGCGGCGCAGTGTCGGGTTCGAGGTCGGATCGGGGCCGCCCGACTTCACCGCCATGGTGATGTCCTTGGCGATGCGCGCAAACTGCTTCGCCATGCGGTTCCAGCGCGCAAACATGGTGTGTTTGCGGACTTCGAAGATGCGACCCATGGGAAGAAACCTCGCGCGACTTCAAACAAGAGACCATAGGCACAGGGAGGTGCCCCGCCGCCGCAGGGCGAGCCGGTGTCTTTCAGCGAGGACACTTAACGTGTCCTCGCTCCGGCGAGCACCCGCGCATGGATGTGCGGGCCGGGTGGCCTGCCACCACGGACGGTCAGTGGCACGCAGGAGCCCGGATCCAGCGCCATTGACTAGGCGAGCTGCGACTGCAACAGCCGCAGACGGCGGCGCTGCAGCTGCAGCCGGCGCTCGAGCTCCTTCAGCTGCTGCTGGAAGCTGGCGTGCTCCCAGTGCTCGATGACGGCTCGCTTCTTCTCCTCCAGCCACTGCTCCTTCACCTTGGCCCACTCGGCGACCGCGGCGAGGAATGTGTCGTACTCGTGCGCCACGCGTTGTCGCAGCTCGCTCACCCGCGAGGCTGGCGCCACGGCGGGCAGGCTCGCCAGCCGGCGCTCCGTGCGGGTGAACTGCATCGAGAGCAGCGCCCGCTGGATCTGGAACACCGGCGTGCGCTTCAGCCGGCGCGTCAGCCCGACCAGCTGCAGGCCGGCAATCAGCCATTTCGTCGGATCCCACTGCCACCAGCGCACGCCGTTGCGGTAGTCGTGCGCGAAGTTGTGGTGGAAATTGTGATAGCCCTCGCCGAAGGTGAACACCGCGAGCACCGGGTTGTCGCGCGCGGTGTTCTCCTCGGTGTACGGGCGCTCGCCCCACATGTGCGCCAGTGAATTGATGAAGAAAGTGAAGTGGTGGCTCAGCACCAGCCGCAGCACGCCGGCGAGGAAGAAAGTGCCCCAGAGATCACCCACCAGCCAGCCGGCCGCGAGCGGCAGCCCGAAGTTGGTGACGAGCACGAGCGGCACGTAATGCCGGTGCTGGAAGGCGAGCATGCGGTCGCGCCGCAGATCCGGGATGTTGCTGAAGTCCTCGCGGCCGCTCGGGTACTCCTGCACCATCCAGCCGATGTGCGAGAACCAGAAGCCGCGCAGGGCGGAGTAGGGGTCGCGGTCCACGTCATCGACGTTGAGGTGATGCCGGCGGTGACCGCTGCACCAGGCCCAGGCGCTGTTCTGCAGCGCCATCGAGCCGAAGATCACGAACAGGAGGCGCAGGCCCCAGTGCGCCTCATAGGTGCGGTGTGCCCAGAGCCGGTGGTATCCCGCGGTGATCGACATCTCATTGGCGATCAGGAATACGCCGAAGATCACCCAGGCCGCCGCCGAGAAGCCATGACTGAGCCCGTACCAGGGAACCAGGATCGCCGCCGCCAAAAAAGTCAATGAAAACAGAATGATATTGGTCCAGATGAGCGGCGCCCGCGCGCCGGCGGGGGACGCGGAGCTCGGTGAAATGGGAGGGGACGGCATGGTTGTCGGGGGCTCCACGGGCTGGCCGATAAAACCGCCTAAACATAGCACGGTTCACCATCGTGCAGCGAACCCCCGGGACGGTCTGCGATGCGCCGCACGGGCTCGAGGCCGAGCGCGCAACGCGGTGGCGGCAGGGGGGAACTGCCTCGGCGCGAGCCGCGCGGCCTGCATCGCCGAGCGCAGCCTGCATCGCCGAGCGCAGCCCGCAGCGCAAGCGCGGCCGAGGCCCGGCCGGATAGCGTGCGGTGACGCTGAAGCTGAGAGTCGTCGTGCGCGAGCGCCCCGCGTGTTAGGGCCCCCGGCGCGAGCCGCGCTCTTACAGGCGCGTAATGTCAGGTCCCGCGAAGGACACACGGCGTTCCATTGCTGACACACTCGCGCGGCACATTTGGCCGCTCGCTTCTCGCGGCCGCATTCCCCCTGGGTTTGCGGTTGCAGGCGGATATCGCCGGGTGTATTCATAGCGCCCGACAACGCAACCGTGCCCCGACATGCGTCCGCGACCATGTCCGCCCTGGATGGCGTCGCTTCCCCCCGCTGTCATCGTGGAGGAGCGTGGGAATCGGCCGTATTTCCGCAAAACCAAGAATTTGGAGGAGATATGAGCTACCAGTTCCAATCCTTGGCCGTCGAGGCGATCGTTCTCGCCGGGGCGGCGGCCTTCTCACCCAAGGGGGATATATGAAACTTCGAAATTGGCGCAGGGTAATGGCGCCGGCAGCAATCTTCCTGGCCGCGGGTTTGGCCTGTGGAACCGCTCTGGCGCAAACCAGCTCGGATTCCCAGGAGCTGCAGAACAGCGCAAACCCCCAACTCTGGCCCTCGATGGGACAGAATTTCGCGCTCGACCGGCATAGCGCTCTCAAGCAGATCAACGCCTCCAACGCGAGCCATCTCGAGATGATCTGGTCGCAGTCGCTGGGCACGCTGCGCGGCCAGGAAGGCCAGCCGATCGTGGTCGACGTCGAAGGCAAGCCGATGATGTTCTTCGTCAGCGGCTGGCCGAACATCGTCCAGGCGCTGGACCTGTCGAGTCCGGATCATCCGGTCGAGGTGTGGAATTACGTCAAGAAGACCGATCGCGATCTTTCAGCGGTGCCGCGCGCCTGCTGCGACACCGTCAATCGCGGCCTGAACTACGCCGACGGCAAGGTTCTGTTCAACACGCTCGACGGCTATCTCATCGCGCTCGATGCCATGACGGGCAAGGTGGATTGGGAAGTCAAGCATGCCTATCCCGACCATGGCGAGACCGTGACCAACGCGCCGCTGATCGCCGACAACAAGGTGATCGTCGGCTTCGGTGGTGATGAGTTCGCGGCGCGCGGACGGCTCGAGGCCTATGATCTCGCGACCGGCAAGCTGCTCTGGAGATACTGGGACAACGGCACCGACCAGGAGATAGGCCTGACGCCGGAGACCAACAGAGCCAATCCGCAGTACGGCACCTACGGCCACAAGACGGGATTGACCTATCCCGGCGACGAATGGAAGCGCGGCGGCGGAGCGCCCTGGGCCTGGTACAGCTATGACCCGCAGCTGAAGCTGATGTATTACGGGTCCGGCAACCCCGGCCTCTGGAGCCCGAGCTATCGTTGTGGCGCCAACCCGCCGACGCAGCAGGCCTGCAACGACGGCAAGTGGGACAACAAGTGGTCGATGAGCATCTTCGCCCGCAACGTCGACACGGGCAAGGTGGCGTGGGTCTACCAGATGACGCCGTTCGATCAGTGGGACTATGACGGCGTCAACGAGCCCATCCTGGTCGACCTGACGATCAACGGCAAGAAGCACAAGGCGCTCGTCCATTTCGACCGCAACGGCTTCGCCTATGTGCTCGATCGGACGAACGGCACGCTGCTCGAGGCGCACAAGTACGTGGCGGTGAACTGGGCGGAAAAGGTGGACATGAAGACCGGCCGTCCCGTCAAGGTGTATGAGCACTCGCCGTTGCTGGTCAACCAGATGGCCCAGGCCTGTCCCTCGGCCATGGGTGGCAAGGATCAGCAGCCGGCCTCCGTCGATCCCAACAACCCGGAAATCTTCTATGTGCCAACCAACAATTGGTGCATGCAGGATACGCCGCAGACGCGCACCAGCATGCAGCAGGGCGTGGTCTACGTGTTCGCCAACGTTTACATGTACGAGCACAAGCCCGGCGTAGCGGGCCGCATCAAGGCATTCAACGTGGTGACCGGGAAGACCGTGTGGAACAACCCCGATAAGTACCCGGATTGGGGTGGTACCCTGAACACCGCCGGTGGCGTCGTGTTCTACGGCAGCTTGGGCGGAGACTTCCGCGCGGTCGATGCCAAGACCGGCCGGATACTCTGGTCGCGCAAGCTCGGCTCGGGAATCATCGGCAATCCGATCACCTACCAGGTCGACGGGCACCAGTACGTGTCGGTGTTCGCCGGCATCGGCGGGTGGATCGGCCTGCCGGTGACGGCTGGCCTGGATCTCAGCGACAAGTACGGTGCGATCGGCGCGACGGCGATGGCCAAGGCGACGCACCTCAACGAGATCCCGCAGGGCGGGGAGCTGTACACCTTCCGCCTCCAGGATTAGTTGCCGAAGGGATGTGATAGAGTGTCTGTGGCACCTCGCGGCAGCATGGGCTGCGCGGGGTGCCACAGATACCGTCTCCGACAAGGACACGAGATGCCTGCAATGCCGCGCCCGGGCCGCCGCGCGATGTCGGTGGCCCTGCTGTTGATCACTGCCCTTTTCCTGCCACCCGCCTTTGCCGATACCAACCCGCCGCAACCGGCGGCCACCTCGCCCGGTCTCCAGGGACCGTGGTCCGGCAAGGATTTCGACCAGCTCGATCAGGCCGAGATAGACGCGGCCAAACAGGCCGCCGCGACCGCGCACTTCCCGGTCCTGCGCGTATGCGCGGATCCGGGCAACATGCCGCTGTCCGATCGCGCCCAGGAGGGCTACGAGAACCGGATCCTCGAGGTCCTCGCCAAGGCGATGGGCGCCAGGCTGAGCTACTTCTGGCGCTCCTACACGGGCGACATCGTGGGTCAGGCATTCGGGGCCGCCGACGAATGCGACATCCTGATAGACATGCCCGATCACGATCAGGACGTCCTCTCGACCATCCCCATCTATCGCACGACCTATGTGCTCGTATGGCGCGACAACGAGAACCTCGCCATCAAGAGTCTCGACGACCCCCGCCTGAAGCAGTTGCGGGTGGGCGTGTTCCAGATTTCCGCATTGCGCCAGGCGCTCGCCGATCACGGCGTTTTCGCCAAGGTGAAAGTCTGGCCGGTGAGTAACGACACGGAATGGGTGCCGGCGCATCAGCCCTGGCGGCAGGTCGAGCAGGTGGTCGACGGCCAACTCGACATCGCGGGCGCGTGGGGGCCCATGGCCGGCTGGCTGAAGACCATGAAAGGCGCGCGGATCACGCTGCAGCCGACCAACCTCATGGACAACGACGTGCCCATGGAATTCAGCTTGGGCATCGGAGTGCCGAAACAGGACGTGGTGCTGAAGTTCGCGCTCGACGACGCGCTCAAGGCCCATCGGGCCGATATCGAGCGCATCATGAGGCAATATGGCGTGCCGCTGGTGCGGTGCGCGGACTGCCTCCTTGCCGGCGACCTGCCGGCGCACGGCAGCTACATGGCGCCGATCTCGGTGGCCGAGACCGAGAGCAAGCCGATGCACTGGACGGTATCGCAGGCGCAGGTGGACCAGTGGCTGGCACAGGGCTCGAGCGTCAACAAGGAGTTTTACGACGCCGTCGTCGCCAATGACGTCGACCGGACGGCGTATCTGATCGGCAAGGGCGCGGACGTCAACAGGCTGACCAATCTGGGCGATACCCCGCTGACCACGGCGGCGAGCGCCGGCTGCCTGCAGATGATGCGGCTCCTCGTCAGGCACGGCGCCAGAGTCAATCGGCCCGACAGTGACGGGCAGACGCCGCTCATGAGCGCGGTGGCGCGCAATCATGCCGCCGCCGTCAAGTTCCTGCTGGCTCACGGCGCGAGCGTCGACCAGGGAGCGCCGCGCGGCTTCACACCCCTGTCGGTCGCCATCGAGGAGCAGCAGTTCGATGCCGCCTACGCCCTCATCGAAGGGGGCGCGAACGTGAACGCCGCGGCCAGCATGCACCGCCTGACACCCCTCATGGTGGTCGCGAGCGAGCTGCCGCCGGGGGCCGACAGCCTGGTCCGGCTGCTGCAGCAGCACGGTCCGGTGGACATCGCGCGCGCCCTGCTGGCCCACAAGGCGAGAGTGAACGCGACCGATGCCGACGGAGTGACCGCGCTCATGATCGCGGCTGCGCATGACAATTCCCAGATCATCGCGTTGCTGATCCAGGCCGGCGCCAATCCGGGCATGAAGTCGGCGGCAGGAGAGACCGCGCGCGATATCGCGGTCAAGAACGACAATCTCGGCGCCATACGCCTCCTGGATTTGCTCGTCCGCCGCTAGAGCGGCGGCTTACGGTATCCTGAGACAACCGGAGTAATGATGATGAGACGCTTCGCAGGCGTAGCCGTTTCCACTTTGGCGCTGTTCGGAGCGGGCTGTTGGCTTCTCGCGGCATCTTCCGCCGCGGCCGCAGGCCCGGCCGCCGCGAAGGGCTCGCCGATCACGGGCAAGCCGCCGCTGCAGGTCGTCGCGACCGCCCCCAAGGGGTCGCTCCACAATCCCTTCACCGGCAATGCCGCAATGGCGAAGGCCGGCCACAAGCTGTTCTTCCAGTACGGCTGCAACGGCTGTCACGGCGGCAACGGCGGCGGCGGCATGTGTCCACCGCTCATCAATGGTGTGTGGATATACGGCGGCAGCGACGACACTCTCTTTCGCCTCATCTCGCTCGGGTCGACCAAGCTCGTGGCGGACGGGTATCAGCGGCAGGCGTTGGAGGACGTCATGGGGCCGATGCCATCGATGGGCCCGCTGATCAAGAGCGATGCCGATTTGTGGAAGATCATCACCTGGATCCGCTCGGCTTACAACGGACCGCCGGGTCACAGATATAAGTGAGCTGCGGATGAGGGCGCGCCGCGCCGCCGCTCGGGTCCCGGGGCTGCTGGCGCTGGCTCTGTTGGCCGGCGGCGGCGCCTTCGTGGCCGCGGCGGCCGCCGCCGCTGCGGTGCGCACCTTTCCCATCGTATACATCCGCGAGGCTTATCCCGGGCCCGGGATCATGCCCTCACTGCTCGAGACCTACCCGGACGATCTCGGGCTCGCCGGCGCCGAGGAGGGTATCGACGAGGTCAACACGACGGGCAAGTTCCTGGGGTGGAAGTTCAAGCTCTACGTGGAGACCCTGCCGGCGGGCGCAGACATGGCCATCGAGGCCCGGCGGCTCTTCACCCGCGGGCCGGCGGTCATCATGGCCGATCTTCGCGCCGGCGATCTGCTGAAGCTCGCGGACGCGCCGGCCGTGAAAGGCTCGCTCATCCTGGACATGAGGACGATCGAGGACAGCCTGCGGCAGCGGGACTGCAGGGCCAACGTCTTTCACGTCCTGCCCAGCCAGGCCATGAGGACCGATGCGTTGGCTCAGTTCCTGGTGGAGAAGCGCTGGACGCGATGGTTTCTTCTGCAGGGGCCGACGCAGCAGGACGCGGTGTATGCCGCCGACGTGCGCCGCTCGGCCGCCCGCTATGGCGCCCGTGTCGTCGCCGCGAGGACCTACGATTACAACCCCGGCTCCAGGCGCAGCGACACCGGCTATCAGCAGATCCAAACGCAGATGCCGCTCGCGACGCAGGTTGGAACCGATTACGACGTCCTCTTCGTCGCTGACGAGACGGACCTCTTTGGAGACTACCTTCCCTACAACACGTTCGACGCGCGTCCCGTCGTGGGAACGCAGGGGCTCATTGCCGCGGCCTGGACTCCGGCCTTCCAGTCGTATTCAGCCCTGCAGATGCAGCACCGGTTCAGCCAGTTCGCGCATCGCGAGATGATGGAGCGCGATTACGGCGGCTGGCTCGCCGCCAACATCATCGGCGATGCGGTCATGCGCGGCAGGACGGTATCCCCGGCCGGAATACGCGCGTACCTGAGGTCCGACGGTTTCCTCATCGCCGGCTTCAAGGGACAGGGTCTGACGTTTCGCTCCTGGAATCAGCAACTGCGGCAGCCGGTGCTCATCGCCCAGCCGCTGATGGTCATCTCCATGTCGCCGCAGAACGGCTTTCTGCATCCCGGCAACACGACCGACACCCTGGGCTTCGATCAGCCGGAGTCACAATGCCGCTTCGCGCAATGACCGGGCGCCGCACGGTGCTGCTCGCGTCCGCCGCCGTCCTGTGCGCCTGCGCCGCGACGGCGCACGCCAGCGAGCTCTTCGTCTCGAACGAGGTCGACGACACCGTGACGGTGCTCGATGGCGGGACCTACAGGGTGATAGCGACGATTCCGACCGAGCAGAGGCCCAGAGGAATCATCGAGACCGCGGACCACAGCAGCGTCCTGGTGTGCGACGGCGATTCGAGCGACATCGACGTCATCGACACGAAGACGCTGAAAGTGACACGCAAGATCAATACCGGTCCGGACCCCGAGACCCTGGCGATGTCGGTGTCCGGCAAGGAGATCTACGTCTCGAACGAGAACAACGCCCTGGTTACCGTGATCGATTACGCCACGGGCAAGTGGATCACGCAAATCCCGGTCGGGATCGAGCCCGAGGGCCTCGCCGTCAGCCGCGATGGACGCACCGTGGTGGTCGTCTCCGAGGAGACCAGCATGGCCCATTTCATCGATACCAGGACCTGGCAGGTCGTCGCCAACGTCCTGGTCGACACGCGGCCGAGGGTCGTGATGTATACGCCGGATCAGCGGTACCTCTGGGTCTCCTCGGAAGTGGGAGGCACGGTGTCGGTCATCGACCCGGTCAGCCATCAGGTCATGCACGTCATCGACTTCGCCATTCCCGGCGTGGACAAGCAGTACATCGGCCCGGTCGGCATTCAATTCACGCCCGACGGCCGCACCGCGTTCGTCGCCCTCGGGCGCGCCAATCGGGTCGCCGTGGTCAACGCCCACAACTACGACGTCGAGCAGTACATCCTGGTCGGCCAGCGGCCGTGGCAGCTCTCGTTCAGCCCGGATCACAGCAAGCTCTACGTCGCCAACGGGCTCACGAATGATGTGACCATCATCGACGTCGCGTCGCAGAAGGCGGTGAAGTCGGTTCCCGTCGGCCGCCTGCCGTGGGGCATCGCCGTGGTGCCCTGAGCCGCCCGTGCGCGCGATCCTTGCCTTCACGCTTTTCCTGGCCGTCGCGGCCGGACCCGCAGCGGCGCGAGCGGACCCCACGCTGCGCATCGCCGTCCTGAAATTCGGCACCGTGAGCTGGGTCATGGACGTCATCGAGCATCACGATCTCGACGAGGCCAACGCCATCAGGATCGACGAGGTGCAGTTGGCGAGCACGCAGGCGACGCTGGTGGCGCTGCAGGCGGGGCGCGTCGATTGCGTGGTGTCGGATTGGCTCTGGGTGTCGCGCCAACGCGCAGCCGGTGCCGATTGGACGTTCTTCCCGTTCTCCACCGCCCTCGGCGCCCTGGTCGCGGCCCGCGGCGCGCCGATCCACGGGTTGGCCGACCTGCGCGATCGGCGCCTCGGCGTCGCCGGCAGTCCGCTCGACAAGAGCTGGCTGATCGTGCAGGCGCTCGCGCAGGAGCGCCACATCGACCTGGCGCGTGACGCGCGGCTGTCGTTCGGTGCCCCGCCGCTTCTCAACCAGGAGTTGCTGGCCGGCCGCCTCGATGCCGTGCTGACCTACTGGAACTTCGCCGCGCCGCTGGAGAGCCGCGGTCTGCCGGCCGTCCTGTCGGTCAGCGACGCTTTGCGCCAGCTCGGCTTCAAGACTGCGATTCCGCTCGTGGGGTATGTCGTGTCGGAGCGTTGGGCCCGTGCGCATCCGCACGCGTTGGCCGCCTTCGTCAGCGCTACGCGCGAGGCGGACTCCATCCTGGCCACATCCGATGCCGAATGGAAGTGGCTCGGAGCGAGAACCGGGGCCCGCGATCCGGCGCAACTCGCGGCTCTGCGCGACGCCTTCCGGGCCGGCATTCCGGCGCACTGGGGCAACGAGGAGCAGCGTGAGGCCAATGCGCTGTACGGGCTCTTCGTCAGAGTCGGTGGTCGAGCGCTGGTCGGCTCCAGTCCGACGCTGCAGCCGGGTACGTTCCTCGACACCGTGAGTTATTGAATGAGCACTGCCACCAGCACACAGCGCGCATCATCCTGGGTGGCGGCGTCGTCGCTGGCGCAGCGCATCGGCTCCATCGCCCTGTTCATCGCTGTGTGGCAGATCGCGGCCGATGCAGTCCACAGCCGGCTGCTGCCTTCGGCCAGCGCCGTCTTCGTGGTCCTGGCGCAGGAGTGCGTCCACGGCCCGCTCCTTTTCAATCTCGGCGTGACGCTGGCCCGTGTGGCTGCCGCTTTCTCGGTGGCGATGGTGGTCGGCACGGCGATCGGCATCGTGATGGGCCGCTCGCGGACCATCAACGCGCTGTTCGACAGCTGGCTCGTGCTGCTGCTGAACCTGCCGGCGCTCGTGATCATCGTCCTCGCCTATGTCTGGTTCGGGCTCACCGAGGCGGCGGCGATCGGGGCCGTTGCCGTCAACAAAATCCCCAACACCGCCGTCACCCTGCGCGAAGGTGCCCGTGCGCTCGACCGGAGCTATTCGGACATGGCGGCGAGCTTCCACGTCGGCCGCTGGCGGACGCTTCGCCACGTCATCATGCCGCAACTCTATCCCTATATTTTCGCGACCGCGCGCTCCGGGCTGGCGCTGGTGTGGAAAATCGTGCTGATCGTCGAGCTGCTGGGGATGAGCAATGGCATCGGCTTCGAGATCGAGCTCTACTTCCAGCAGTTCGACGTGACCCGCATCCTCGCCTACAGCATTGCCTTCATGGTGGTCATTCAGCTGATCGAGTGGGTGATCTTCCAGCCGCTGGAGCGGCGAGCTTCGGCGTGGCGCCAGTGACGCCGGCCCTGACCGCCGACATCCGGGAGAAGCGGTATGCGCGAGCCCGCGGCGGGAAGTCCCACCTGGCGCTGGCCGGCCTGTCGCTCCAGGTCGCGGCGGGCGAGTTCGTCGCCCTCGTCGGCCCGTCGGGCTGCGGCAAGACGACGTTTCTCAACATCGTCGCGGGCCTCGACCGCGACTTCGCCGGCGACGTCCAGCTTGCCCCGCGTCCCGACGGCCGGCCGGCGCGGGTAGGCTATGTCTTTCAGGAGCCGCGCCTGCTGCCGTGGCGGACGGTCTACCAGAACATCGCGCTCGTGCTGCCGCCGCATCATGCCGGCGGGGTCGTCAGAGACCTGCTGCAGGCCGTGGGTCTGGCCAAGGCGCAGGACCTCTATCCGGCGCAGCTCTCAGTGGGAATGAGCCGCCGCGTGGCCACCGCGCGCGCCTTCGCGATCGAGCCGGACCTGCTGCTGATGGATGAGCCTTTCGTCTCACTCGATCACGACACCGTGGAGCAGCTCCGCGACCTTCTCCTCGGGCTCTGGCACGCGCGGCCCACGACGGTGCTGTTCGTCACCCACGACCTGCGCGAGGCGCTGGTGTTGGCCGATCGCCTGCTGCTGTTGTCCGGCCCGCCGGGCCGCGTGCTCGCCGACCTTCCGGTCAGCCTGGCGCGCGATCGCCGCGACAGCGGCGCGGAGATCGAGCGGCTGCGCAATGAGATCCTGCGCCGCCATCGGGAGCTGATCGGCGCCGCCGCCACGGCGACGACCGTCGAGTGAACCGTGGCATCCCCTTGTGGCATATTGCCGGGCCATGGGCGGTGAGGCGGTGAAGGGCGCGATGCTGGACCTCAAACCGGAGGCCGCGAGCCGAAAGACGAGACATGCGCCGCGTCCTGAGGCGCCGCCGCTCGTCGTCGAGGGTTTGAGCCATGCGTTCGGCCCGCGGCAGGCGCTGTGCGAGGTCTCCTTCGAGCTCGACCGCGGCGATCGAACCGTGCTGCTCGGCCTCAATGGCGCCGGAAAGACGACGCTCTTCTCCCTCATCACCCGCCTCTACAACCATCGGGGCGGGTCGATCCGGATCTTCGGCTGGGAGATCAAGCAGAACCCCTCGGAAGCGCTGGCCCGGCTGGGTGTGGTGTTCCAGCTCCCGACCCTCGATCCGGACCTCTCGGTCGCGCAAAACCTCTTCTATCATGCGGCGCTCCATGGACTGCCGCGCCGTGAGGCCGCAGCCCGCATCACACGTGAGATCGAGCGCGTCGGCCTGACCGAGCGGATGCACGAGAAGGCGCGCACGTTGAGCGGCGGCCAACGGCGTCGCGTGGAGATCGCGCGGGCGCTGATCCACCGGCCGAAGATGTTGCTTCTCGATGAGGCGACCGTGGGCCTGGACATCGCGAGCCGCCAGTTCCTGCTCGATCACGTGCGCATGCTGTGCCGCGAAGAAGGGCTCGCCGTACTTTGGGCGACCCATCTCATCGATGAGGTCGATTCCGAGGCGCGCGTGATCGTGTTGCACAAAGGTCGGATTCTGGCCAAGGGGCCGGTGCCGGAGGTCATCCGGCAGGCGGACGCCGCGTCGATTCGCGAGGCATTCGATCGCCTGACGGGTGAGCGGGGCGCATGAAGCCCATCCACTATTACCGCTGTCTGCGCGGCATCGTATGGCGTGAGGGCCTGCGCTTCCTCAACCAGCGCGGCCGCTTCGTCGCGGCCCTGGTGCGGCCGCTCGTCTGGCTGGTGATCTTCGCTGCGGGATTCCGCTTCGTGCTCGGTGTGTCGATCATTCCGCCGTACCAGACCTATATTCCCTACGAGGAATACATCGCCCCCGGCCTGATCGGGATGATCCAGCTCTTCCAAGCCATGCAGAGCACGCTGTCGATGGTGTGGGACCGGGAGATGGGCAGCATGCGCACGCTCCTGGTGAGCCCGCTGCCGCGCTGGTACCTCCTGGTCTCGAAGATGGTCGCGACGGTGGCGGTCTCGGTTCTGCAGTCCTATGTCTTCCTCGGTATCGCCTATCTCTGGGGAATCCAACCGCCGCCCGTGGGATACCTCACCGTGTTCCCGGCCCTGATCCTGTCGGGCATGATGCTGAGCGCACTCGGCCTGCTCATATCCTCGGCGATCCGCCAGCTCGAGAATTTCGCCGGCGTCATGAACTTCGTGATCTTCCCGATGTTCTTCGCCTCGTCCGCGCTCTACCCGCTATGGACGGTGCGCGAGGCGAACGAGAAGCTCTACTACTTCTGCATGGCCAACCCGTTCACGCATGCGGTCGAGCTGGTGCGCTTCGCGCTCTATGAGAAGTTCAACGCCGAGGCCTGCGCCGTCGTCGTAGGAGCGCTCGTCGTCTTCATGGCGCTGGCGATCCTCGGCTACGACCCCGGGCGCGGGCTCATCGTTCGCCGGGCGGCTGCCGAATGAGCCCGCGCGCCGGTCTCAGAACCGGTAGACGCCCTGCAGCGCGATCTCGGTCTGATCGCCGGTGAAGCGCTCGGAGGGCGAGATCCGCTGCACGAAGCCCGGCTCGTTGGAAGAGTCGTACCGGCCCTCCAGGCGCAGCTCGAAGTCGGATACCGGGTCGTAGCCGAAGGTGATCGTGCCTTCCTCGAGCTTCTGCGCGGCGCCGGTGATGAACCCGTCCTTGTCATCCAGGTACTCGCCCCGCAGCGACACCCGCCACTGGCTGCTCACCTGGTAATTGGCATAGCCGGCAACGCCATCCCAAGCACCGCCGGCGGTGATCGCGCTGGCGTCCTGCTTGCCGTGATCATAGCTGACGACGAACGAGAGCGCCGAAGTGGCGTTGAAGGTCGCTACGGTGTCCCATAACATCCGGCTCGCCAGATCGATGGGGTCCTTACCGAAGTAACTCTGCGAGGCCAGCGAGAAATACTTGTTGGGCGTCAGGGAAATGCCGAGCTCGGCGGTCTTCGAGCCGTAATCGACCCGGGTGTAGTTCCAGCCGTTGTTCACTCCCACGATCACGCTCACAGTGCCGGTGACCGCATAGGTGGCGCGTAATCCGGTATGCGTCAGGGGCTCCGCGAAGAAAAGCAGGGAGCGCGAGAAATTGGTGTTGCCCGTCGGCGCGATGACCTCGGCGCCCGCGAGGGTGGTGAACTTGCCGGCCTGCACGGTCAGCGGACCGGTCGCGTACTGCACGAATCCCTGCAGGAGATCGAACGCGTCGGAGCTCGATGCCGAGGCGCTCTCGGCGGCATTGACGACTTTGGCGTCCTCGCCGGCGATCACGTCCACTACGGCGCCGAAGCCTGACTTCGGCTGGTAGGCGAGCTGCAGGGAGGCCTGATCGAGCTGAAACGTGTCGTGTGAGGTGTCGAACTGATGATCGGTACCGTAGCCCGAGGAGTCGTAGTAAGAGGCCGCCACATAGCCGGACTCCGTGATGCCGGAGTTGGCCAGGAGCTGCGCGAGGGTCGTGGCCGTGGAATCGGCCGCCAGCGCGCCGGCCGGGACCGCGCCGGCCGCGGCGAGCAGCGCCGTGAGGTGGAGTCGGTGCAACAAAGACGTCTGCATGGGGGCCCCTCTGATGATCCAACGATGTCGGCGAGCGCGCAGCTCAAGCATCCCCCATGCCAAGTAGATTATCATCGTAAAATCATGGGCTTATGTGCAACGAAGACGCCGATTGCGCCGTCCCTGCACCAGCGTGGTGCGCTGTCGCCTCGTGTGCTGCCCAATAGGGTGCGGCGAGGGATCGGACAGCGGGATGGCCCTCGCTTAGCATGCCGGCCGCCGCCAATGTCATACTTTCCCTTTGGCGTCAGCGTCGTCCGACAGGTTTTTCAGACATTGAACATGAGTTACGCTGGCAGAATCCCTCCGGAATCCACGAGAGCCGAGCCGGGCTGTCGCATGATGGCGACAGGGGGCTCCGTTTGTGCCGCGAAGACCGGGACGCGGCGCGAGCGGATGGTTTGAGCTGAAGAGCCCCGGGGGAGCCCAGGTGTTATCGTTTCATCGAACGCAGCTCGCCGCCGCCGCCCTCGCGCTGCTCCTGCTGACCTCCGCGATCGGTCAGACGGCCAGAACGCCGCAGCCGCAGCAGCAGGCGCCTGCATTCACCTTCGCTACCCTGCGGCGGCTCGCGCAGGAGCGCGCCGCGCGGCCGTACCACATCCGCTCGACCCCGCTGCCACGGGCGCTCTCCAGGCTGACCTACGATCAGTACCGCGATATCCAATTCCGGCCGTCCGCGGCCCTGTGGTACGGCCAGTCGATGTTCGAGGTGCAATTCTTTCACCGCGGCTTCAACTTCGATCGCCGGGTCAACATCTATGAGGTGTTGCCGTCCGGCGTGCGGCCGGTGATCTACCGGCCCTCCATGTTCCGGTTCGGGCGAAGCGTGCCGAAGCTCACGCTGACCGCCGATCTCGGCTTCGCGGGCTTGAGCGTGCACTACCCCTTGAACGCGCCCGACGAGAAAGACGAGGTGATCGCCTTTCTCGGCGCCTCCTACTTCCGCGCGCTCGGCCGCAACGCGGGCTATGGAGTCTCGGCGCGGGGGCTGGCCATCGATACCGCCACGCCCGCGGGAGAGGAATTCCCGTACTTCACCGATTTCTGGCTGGTTCGGCCGGAGCCGAACCAGCGGACGCTCACCATCTATGCGCTGCTCGACAGCCCGAGCCTCGCCGGTGCGTACGAGTTCGATGTCCGCCCCGGGACCGTCACCCAGGTCCAGGTGACGGCGGAGCTCTATCCGCGACGCACGGTGGACAAGCTCGGCATTGCGCCGCTGACCTCCATGTTCCTCTACGGAAAGAATTCCGCGCGCCGCCGCTTCGATGACTGGCGGCCCGAGGTCCACGACAGTGACGGTCTGATGATGCAGACCGGTACCGGCGAATGGCTGTGGCGGCCGCTCGACAATCCGAGCAAGCTTCAGGTCAACCGCTTCATGGACGACAATCCGAAAGGATTCGGCCTCATCCAGCGCGACCGCGACTTCGCCGATTACCAGGATCCGCAGTCGCAATACGAGCGGCGGCCGAGCTATTGGATCCAGCCGCTCGGCGACTGGGGCCGGGGCGGCATCGAGCTCGTGGAGATCCCGAGCGATGAGGAAATCCACGAAAATATCGATGCCTACTGGGTTCCGAGCGATCCCGTGACGCCGCATGCCCCGATGCGCTTCTCCTACCTGATGTCGGCGTACCTGAATTCGGATGGCCGCTGGCCCCCCGGAGGAAAGGTGGTTGCTACCCGGTTCGGGCCGGTCATGAGAGGCGCCACCGCGGTGCCGGGCATGCGGCTTGTTCTCCTTGATTTTGCGGGCGGCGACCTCGATTCTCTCTTGTCATCGCAGCCAGTCCATGCTGACGTGTCAGCCGACGGCGGTACCATCAGCCATGTCACCGTTCAGCGACTACCCGAGAACGGGGTCTGGCGCGTGACGATGGAGGTCAAACCCGGGAGCGACCAACCGGTCGATTTGCGTTGTTACCTCGATCTTTACGGCGAGGCCTTGAGCGAGACATGGAACTACCAGTGGATACCGCCGGGAGCGTAGCAGTGGACGCCGGACGGCTGCGGCGCGCGGCGTTCAGGCGCCGGGCGCTCTTCTTCACATTGACGCTGCTCACCGCGGGCGTCGCGACCGGCATGATGCGCGACATCCTCGCCGCCAATGGGCTCAGCGACCTGGAACGGGTGGGACTGGTGCTCTTCTACGTCCTGTTCGTCTGGATCACGGGCGCCTTCTGGACCGCGCTCGCGGGATTCCTGATCCGCCTGCGGGGTGGCGACCCGCTGACGCTGAGGCCGCAAGACCTCGCCGGCCGGCCTCTCGCCGGACGTACCGCGGTCATCATGCCGATCTACAACGAGGACACGGTGCGGGTCATGGCGGGACTCGATGTCATCTGGTCCTCCCTGACACGGCTGCCGGAGCAGGGCGCCTTCGATCTCTTCATCCTTTCCGACACCCGCAAGCTCGATATCGCGGCGGCCGAGGAAGCCGCCTGGCGCGAGCTCAGCGCGCGCCATCATGCGCGCGGCCGGATCTTCTACCGCCGGCGGCCGGAGAACCTCGGCCGCAAGGCCGGCAACATCGCCGACTTCGTGCGCGCCTGGGGCGGGGCCTACGACTACGCGATCGTTCTCGACGCCGACAGCATCATGTCGGGCGAGGCGCTGGTGAAACTGGCGAGGCTCATGGACTCGAATCCGCAGGCCGGCATCATTCAGGCGCTGCCGCTGCCGGCGGGCCGGGAGACGCTCTTCGCGCGCCTCATCCAGTTTGCCGCGCGTCTGTCGAGTCCCATGCTCGCGAGCGGCCTCGCCTGGTGGCAGCTCGGGGAGGGCAATTACTGGGGTCACAATGCCATCCTGCGGCTGAAACCCTTTGCCGCGTTCTGCGACCTGCCGCGCCTGCCGGGCGCACCGCCGCTCGGCGGCGAGATCCTGAGCCACGATTTCGTCGAGGCAGCCTTCATGCGGCGCGCGGGATTTCAGGTCTGGCTGGTTCCGGACGACAGCGGCAGTTGGGAAGAGGTCCCCTCGAACATCATCGACTATGCGGCCCGCGACCGGCGCTGGGCCCAGGGCAACCTGCAGCACCTCGGCCTTCTGCCCATGCGGGGCCTGCACTGGCTCAGCCGGGTGCACCTCATCACCGGCGTTCTCTCGTATGCCAGCTCACCGTTGTGGTTGCTCGTGCTGCTCCTGAGCTCGACCGTCGTGATCCTCGATGCGCTGCACGGGCACCAGTACTTCACGCCGGGCACCTACGCGCTCTTCCCGACCTGGCCGAAGTATCGGGACGGTGAGATCGCGGCGCTGCTGTCGATCACGGTGGCCGTGCTCTTCCTGCCGAAGTTTTTCGGTGCGCTGCTCGCCGCCGCTGACGCGCGGCTGCGGCGGGGCTTCGGCGGCGCTCCGCGCCTCTTCGCCAGCCTCGGGCTCGAGCAGCTCTTCAGCATCGTGATGGCGCCCGCAATGATGCTCTTCCACACGACCTTCGTCGTGACCACGCTGGCCGGCAAGCCGGTGGTGTGGCACGCGCAGGAGCGCGGCGATCGCGGCATCGGGATGCTCGAGGCGCTGCTGCGGCACAAGTGGCATGTCGTGATCGGCATCGCGTGGGGCGCGGTGATCCTCGCCTTCGCGCCGCGGTACATCTGGTGGCTGCTGCCGGTGCTCGCGGGCATGGTGTTGGCGGTCCCCCTCACGGTCGTGACGAGCCGCACGGGGGCGGGCCTGTGGCTGCGCAAGCATCGACTGTTGCTGACCCCGGAAGAGGTCGAGCCGCCGGCGGAGCTGGCCGCGCTCAGCGCCCATCTGGCCGCGGGCGTCATCACCCTGGGTGGGACGCTGCCGGCTCCCGGCGCCTCGAACGGCTCCGGTGCCCCCTCCGATCAAACCAACACGCTACCGGAGCGCGTGCCGCTGCCGATGCAGGCGCAGCCGCCGCGATACCTCACTGCCCGGGACGCGCTGGCGAAAATCGGGCGCTGGCGCAGCGTAAACTCGACATAGTAAATGGCGGCGGGGCACGTCCGGGTGCCTGGTCATCGCCTCGTCATAACTGGGAGATACGCGTGCTCGAGCATCTCGAACGGCTGCCGCCGGACCCCATCCTCGGCGTCATGGCCGCCTTCCGCGCCGATTCGGACCCCCACAAGGTGGACCTGGGCGTCGGCGTCTTTCGTGATGATGCGGGCGAAACGCCGGTCATGAGGGCGGTCCGTGAAGCGGAGCAAGAGCTGCTCGCACGGCAAACGACCAAGACTTATGTTGCCGCCGCCGGCAACGCCGGATTCAACGAGGCGATGGAGCGGCTGGTGCTGGGGCAGGGACATGCCGCGCTGGCCTCGGGCCGCTTGCGCACGATCCAGGCGCCGGGCGGGTGCGGCGCCCTGAGGCTGGGTGCGGAGCTCATCCGCGGGGCGGCGCCCGATGCCATCGTGCACGTCAGCACGCCCACCTGGGCCAACCACGTGCCGCTGCTCTCGAACTGCGGGTTGCGCCTCGAGCGCTACCCCTATTTCGACTCCGCGACCGGCGGCGTGGCCTTCGAGGCGATGATGACGGCCCTCGATCGACTGCCGGCGCGCTCCGTGGTGCTGCTGCATGCCTCGTGTCACAACCCCACGGGCGCCGATCTCGAGGACGGCCAGTGGCGTGAGCTGCTCGAGCTGGTGCAGCGGCGCTCGCTGCTGCCGTTCATCGATATCGCCTATCAGGGCCTCGGCCGGGGGGTCGCAGAGGATGCGTACGGCCCGCGGCTCTTCTGCGCGGAGTTGCCCGAGGTGCTGGTCGCGGTCTCGTGCTCGAAGAACTTCGGGCTCTATCGCGAGCGCACCGGCGCGCTGCATGTGCTGAGCGCGACGCCAACGGCCGCGGATGCGGCCATCAGTCAGCTCATGCGCATTGCACGGGGCCTGTACTCCATGCCGCCGGATCACGGTGCCGCGATCGTGCATGGCATCCTCACCGGTGAGCGGTTGCGCAAATCGTGGGAGGACGAGCTCGAAGGCATGCGCCTCAGGATCCAGCGGCTGCGCAACGCCGCGGTGGAGGCGCTCGCAGGAGCCTGCGCGCGCAGGGATTTCAGCTACATCGC
>DATNEU010000007.1:0-33213 GCA_035552895.1 Steroidobacteraceae bacterium | reverse complement strand
ATCCGCATTCGGCTCAAGGCCTTCGATCACCGCCTGATCGATAATTCGGCGCGCGAGATCGTGGAGACCGCCAAGCGCACCGGGGCTACCGTGAAAGGTCCGGTGCCGCTGCCGACCAAGATGGAGCGCTTCACCGTGCTGGTCTCGCCGCATGCCGACAAGGATGCGCGCGACCAGTTCGAGCTGCGCACCCACAAGCGGCTGATGGACATCCTGAACCCCACGGACAAGACGGTGGACGCGCTGATGAAGCTCGAGCTGCCGGCCGGGGTGGACGTCCAAATCAAGCTGAATTAGCTCATTGGCGATTTGATTTGAGGTGGAGGCGCGACTATACTTCGCGCCCCTTCGATCGGGCGAGGTTGGGGCCAGGGTTTACCAGGGCCCCAAGACCACTCGAGAAATCAGGCGGTAAGCGCGGTTCCGCGCGCGCCTTTCTCCAGTTGTCCTCTCGGCCCGATGTGCAGCGCACATAGAGGCACACGCAATGGCAATTGGAGTCGTCGGCCGCAAAGCAGGCATGACGCGGGTATTCACCGACGCGGGCGAGACCATTCCGGTCACCGTGATCGAGGTTCTGCCCAATCGCGTTACCCAGGTGAAATCCGGGGACAAGGACGGCTATCGCGCCGTGCAGGTCACCTATGGCACGCGGCGGCCGCAGCTTTATTCCAAGGCGGTCAACGGCCACTACGCCAAGGCGAGCGTGGCACCGGGCCAGGCCCTGGTGGAATTCCGCCTCACGGACAGCGACAAGGTCGATCTCAAGCCGGGTGCCGAGGTCAAGGTGGACCTCTTCAAGGCCGGCCAGGCGGTGGATGTCACCGGCACCACCATCGGCAAGGGCTACGCGGGCGTAATGAAGCGCCACAACTTCGGCGGCCTGCCGGCCACCCACGGCGTGTCCGTGTCGCACCGCTCACCCGGCTCGATCGGGCAGCGCCAGACGCCGGGCCGCGTCTTCAAAGGCCGCCGGATGTCCGGCCACATGGGCGTGGTGCGCCGCACCACCGAGAATCTCAAGGTCGTGCAGGTGGATGCCGAGCGCAATCTCCTCCTCATCCAGGGCGCGGTGCCCGGAGCGGAGGGCGGTCAGGTCATCGTCCGTCCGTCGCTGAAGGCGGCGCGCCGGGCGCTGCGCAAGACCGTCGCGCCGACCAAACTCGGCTCGACGCCGTCGGCCAACCCGATGAAGCAGTCGAAGAAGTAAGGCGCCATGAAGCTCAAGATGGTCAGTGGAGCTGCCGAGCTCCAGGTATCCGAGGCGGCCTTCGGACACAAGTTCAACGAGTCGCTGGTCCACCAGGTCATCACTGCGTACCGCAATGCGGGCCGCGCCGGCACCAAGGCGCAGAAGTCGCGCGCGGAAGTCAGCGGCGGCGGCAAGAAGCCGTGGAGCCAGAAGGGCACCGGTCAGGCGCGCGCCGGGTCCAACCGGTCGCCCATCTGGGTGGGCGGCGGCAAGACCTTCGCCGCCAAGCCGCGCAGCTTCGAGCAGAAGGTGAACCGCAAGATGTACCGCGGCGCGCTGCGCTCGATGCTCTCGGAGCTCGCGCGCACCGAGCGCCTGGTGGTGACGGAGTCGCTCGGGCTCGAAGCCCCGAAGACGAAGCTCCTCGCCGGCCAGCTGAAGGCGTGGGCGCTCGAGAGCGTGCTCATCATCGTCGAGGCCACGGACGAGAAGCTCTTCCTCGCCGCGCGCAACCTGCCGCACGTCGAGGTCATCGAGGTCTCCGCCCTGAACCCGCTGTCCCTGGCGCGCCACGACAAGGTCCTGATGACCGTCGGCGCCGTGAAGATGCTGGAGGAGCGCCTGCAATGAACCGGGAACAGCTCATGGGCGTGCTGCTCGCCCCGCACGTGACGGAGAAGACCTCCCTCGCGATGCAGAACCACAACCAGTACACCTTCCGCGTCCGGCGCGAAGCCACCAAGACCGACATCAAGAAGGCCGTGGAGCTGATGTTCGAAGTCAAGGTCGCGGCCGTCCAGGTGGTCAACGAGCCCGGCAAGACGCGCCGCTTCGGCAAGCATGCCGGCCGCACGCAGGACTGGAAGAAGGCTTACGTGAGCCTCGCCAAGGGCCAGTCGATCGACTACGAGGCCCGCGCGCGCGGCTGATTGGGAACACTCACATGGCGCTGATCAAATACAAGCCCACATCGCCCGGCACGCGCGCGGTGGTCAAGGTCGACCGCTCGCACCTGCACAAGGGCGGCCCGTACCTGCCGCTCACCAGCACGCAGGCCAAGACCGGCGCGCGCAACAATTCCGGGCGCATCACCACGCGCCATCATGGCGGCGGCTCGCGGCAGAAGTACCGCGTCATCGACTTCAAGCGCGACAAGGACGGGATCACCGCCGT
Source organism: Steroidobacteraceae bacterium (assembly GCA_035552895.1). GTDB lineage: Bacteria > Pseudomonadota > Gammaproteobacteria > Steroidobacterales > Steroidobacteraceae > 13-2-20CM-66-19. Next base: position 30,848 of record DATNEU010000007.1, on the reverse strand, counting down.
CGTGGAGCGTTTGGAGTACGACCCCAACCGCACCAGCCACATCGCGCTGCTCAGGTACGCCGACGGCGAGCGCCGCTACATTCTCGCGCCGAAGGGCCTGAACCCGGGCGACGAGCTCCGCTCCGGCGCCGACTCGCCCATCAAGTCCGGCAACTCCATGCAGCTGCGCCACATCCCGGTCGGCTCCATCGTGCACAACGTGGAGATGAAGCCGGGCAAGGGTGGCCAGCTCGCCCGCAGCGCCGGCAGCTCCGTCGCCTTCACGGCGCGCGAAGGCATCTATGCGTACCTGCGCCTGAAGTCCGGCGAGACGCGCAAGGTGCACATCGACTGCCGCGCCACCATCGGTGAGGTCGGCAACGACGAGCACAACCTGCGCAGCTACGGCAAGGCCGGCGCGAAGCGCTGGCGAGGGGTGCGCCCGACGGTGCGCGGACTCGCCATGAACCCTGTCGATCACCCGCACGGCGGCGGCGAGGGCAAGTCCGGCCAGGGCAATCCGCACCCGGTCTCGCCCTGGGGCTGGAACACCAAGGGGTTGAAGACCCGCAACAACAAGCGCACGGACAACATGATCGTGCAGCGTCGCAAGAACCGGATTCGCTGAGGCTGAGCCAACATGCCACGTTCACTGAAGAAGGGTCCCTTCGTCGATCTGCACCTCGCCAAGAAGGTGCAGGTGGCTTCGGCGCGCAACGATCGCAAGCCCATCAAGACCTGGTCGCGCCGCTCGATGGTGGTGCCGGAGATGGTGGGCCTGACTCTCGCCGTGCACAACGGCCGGCAGCACATCCCGGTGCTCGTCACCGAGAACATGGTCGGCCACAAGCTGGGCGAGTTCGCTCCGACGCGCACCTTCAAGTCCCATTCCGGCGACCGCAAGGTCGAGTCGGGGACCTGACATGCAAGTCGTATCCAAACTGCGCTACGCGCGCATCTCGCCGCAGAAGTGCCGCCTGGTGGCCGACGTCGTCCGGGGTAAGCCCGCCGGCAACGCGCTCGCGACTCTGCAGTACATGCCGAAGAAAGGCGCCGAGCTCGTGCGCAAGGTGCTCGCGGCAGCGGTGGCGAACGCCGAGCACAACCACGGCGCCGACATCGACGAGCTGAAAGTGTCCCTCATCCACGTGGATGCGGCCCCGGTGCTCAAGCGCTTCGCCGCCCGCGCCAAGGGTCGTGGTGCGCGCATCGTCAAGCGCAACAGTCACATCACCGTCGCGGTCAGCGACGGCAAGAAGGATTAACGCATGGGTCAGAAGGTCAATCCGCTAGGCATGCGGCTCGGCATCACGCGCGACTGGAGCTCGCGCTGGTTCGCCGGCCGGCAGCAGTTTCCGGCGCACGTGCACACCGATTTCCGCGTCCGCGAGTTCCTGAAGACGAAGCTCGCCGAGGCATCGGTGAGCCGCATCCAGATAGAGCGCGCCGCGAAGAAGGTCAACATCACGATCCAGACCGCGCGTCCCGGCATCGTGATCGGCAAGAAGGGCGAGGACATCGAGAAGCTGCGGCAGGAGACTGCGAAGCTCCTCGGCATGGCCGTCTCCGACGTTCGCCTCAACATCGCCGAGATCCGCAAGCCCGAGCTCGACTCGCAGCTGGTTGCCGACAGCATTGCGCAGCAGATCGAGAAGCGCGTGATGTTCCGCCGCGCCATGAAGCGTGCGGTGATGAGCACCATGAGAAGCGGCGCGCTTGGCGTCAAGGTCCGTGTCTCCGGCCGCCTGAACGGTGCCGAGATCGCACGCACGGAGTGGTACCGCGAGGGCCGCATCCCGCTGCATACCTTCCGCGCCGATATCGACTACGGCCTCTCGGAAGCGAGGACCACCTACGGCGTCATCGGCGTCAAGGTGTGGATCTTCAAGGGCGAGGTGTTCGAGAAGGCCGAGCTCGAGAAGCAGGCCGCCGAAGGCGAAGCCGCCCCCGGTGGACAACAGCAACAGCAGCAGGCTCCGGCCGCCGCCACGCCCGCCGAAGCGCCGCCGCCGGCGCAGGCGTAAGGAGCCGTCATGCTGCAGCCCAAACGCACCAAGTACCGCAAGCAGTTCAAAGGCCGCAACGGCGGCCTGGCGCATCGCGGCAGCAACGTGTCCTTCGGCGAGTTCGGTCTGAAGGCGACCAGCCGCGCGCGCATGACCGCACGCGAGATCGAGGCGGCCCGCCGCGCGATGGCGCGCTACGTGAAGCGGGGCGGCCAGATCTGGATCCGCGTGTTCCCCGACGTGCCGATCAGCAAGAAGCCGCTCGAGGTTCGCATGGGCAGCGGTAAGGGTAACGTCGAGTACTACGTCGCGCGTGTCCAGCCCGGCAAGGTCCTCTTCGAGATGGAGGGCGTCGATGAGGCGACAGCTCGCGAGGCGTTCCGTCTCGCAGGCTCGAAGCTTTCGGTGTCCACCACTTTCGCCAAACGTCAGGTTCGATAAATGGACGCCAAAGAGCTGCGCAGCAAGACATCCGCCGAGCTCAACGACGAGCTCTTCAAGCTCCGTAAGGAACAGTTCGCCCTGAGGCTGCAGCGGGCCACTGGCCAGACGCCGAAGCCGGACCAGTTCGGCAAGGTGCGGCGGGGCATCGCGCGCGTGAAGACCGTCCTGCGCCAGACGCGCAAGACAGGTGGAGAGACGAAGTGAGCGACAATCAGAGCAACACCGCGCCGGCGGCCGCCGAGGCCAAGGGCACGCGCATCCTCACGGGGCGCGTGGTGAGCGACAAGATGCAGAAGACGATCACCGTGGAGATCGAGCGGCTGATCAAGCACCCCACGTACGGCAAGTACGTGCGGCGCACGACCAAGCTGCTCGCTCATGACGAGAACGGCGAGTCCCACATCGGCGACCTCGTGACCATCGCCCCCTGCCGGCCGCTCTCGCGGCGCAAGTCGTGGCGCCTGGTCGAAGTGGTCGAGAAGGCCACCGGACGCTGAAGGGGTCGCCAACATGATTCAGCTCCAAACGATGCTCAATGCCGCTGACAACAGCGGCGCCCGTACCCTGATGTGCATCAAAGTGCTCGGCGGCACGCGCCGCCGCTACGCGACCGTCGGTGACGTCATCAAGGTCAGCGTCAAGGACGCGATCCCGCGCGGCAAGGTGAAGAAGGGCGAAGTCTATGACGCGGTGGTGGTGCGTACCCGGCGCGGCGTGCGGCGTGCGGACGGCTCGCTCATCCGCTTCGACGGCAATGCGGCGGTGCTGCTGACCAACAAGCTCGAGCCGATCGGCACCCGCATCTTCGGGCCCGTGACGCGCGAGCTGCGCACCTCGCAGTTCATGAAGATCATCTCGCTCGCCCCCGAGGTGTTGTGATGCAAAAAATTCGCAAGGGTGACAACGTCGTCGTATTGAGCGGCCGCGACAAGGGCCGCAAAGGCGCCGTCATCCAGGTGCTCGCCGACGGCCGCGTGCTCGTCGAGAGCATCAACATGGTGAAGAAGCACACCAAGCCGAACCCCCAGGGCGGCAAACCCGGCGGCATCGTCGAGAAAGAGATGCCGCTGCCCGTCTCCAAGGTCGCCATCTGGAACCCCGGCGTCAAGAAGGCGGATCGTGTCGGGTTCAAGACCCTGGGCGACGGCAGGAAGGTGCGCTTCTTCAAGTCCAACGGAGAGATGCTCGACGCGTAAGCGCCGCGCGGATATCAAACGTATGGTCAGGCTACAACAGTATTATCGCGAGCAGGTCCTTACCCGCCTGCAGCGGGACCTCGGGATCAAGAATCCCATGGAGGTGCCGCGCATCACCAAGATCACGCTGAACATGGGTGTCGGCGAAGCGGTCGCGGACAAGAAGGTGATGGATGCGGCGGTTGCCGACCTCACCAAGATCACCGGCCAGAAGCCGCTGGTGACCAAGTCGCGCAAGGCGATCGCCTCGTTCAAGATCCGGGCGGACCTCGCCATCGGCTGCAAGGTCACGCTGCGCGGAGCTCGCATGTACGAGTTCCTGGACCGCCTGATCAACATCGCGATGCCCCGCATCCGCGATTTCCGCGGCGTGTCGCCGCGCTCCTTCGACGGCCGCGGCAACTACAGCCTGGGCGTGAAGGAGCAGATCATCTTCCCCGAGATCCAGTACGACCAGATTGACCAGGTGCGGGGCATGGACATCACGATTACGACGACGGCAAGGGATAACCGTCAGGGCCGAGCTCTGCTCGAGGCTTTCAACTTCCCTTTCCGGAAGTAAGAGGAAACCGGTACGCCTATGGCGAAGACGAGCATGGTCGAGCGCGAGAAGCGTCGCGCCAAGATCGTGAAGAAATACGCGGCGAAGCGGGCTCAGCTCAAGGAGCTGATCCGCGACCCCAAGACCTCACCCGAGGAGCGCGCGGCTGCGCAAGCGAAGCTGCAATCGCAGCCGCGGGATGCGAGCGCATCGCGTGGACGCAACCGTTGCGCCATCACGGGACGCTCGCGCGGGGTCTACCGCAAGTTCGGCCTCTCGCGGGTGAAGATCCGCGAGGTCGCCAACCGCGGCGAGATCCCGGGCCTGTCGAAGGCGAGCTGGTGAGGGACGCCCTATGAGCATGACCGATCCCATCGCCGACCTCCTGACGCGCATCCGCAACGGCCAGACCGCGGGCAAGGCCGAGGTTCGCCTCGCGTCCTCGAAGCTGAAGACGGCCGTCGTCAAGGTGCTGAAGGATGAAGGCTACATCGCCGACTACCGCCTCGATGAGGAGAGCGGCAAGCCGACCCTGACCATCGGCCTGAAGTACTTCGAGGGCCGTCCGGTCATCGACCGCCTGGAGCGCGTCAGCCGTCCCGGCCTGCGTATCTATCGCGGCAAGGACGAGCTGCCGAAGGTTCTCGGCGGTATGGGGACGGTGATCGTCTCCACTCCGAAGGGCGTCATGACCGACAAGCAGGCGCGCTCGATCGGCCAGGGCGGCGAAGTGCTCTGCATCGTGGCGTAACGGAGAGCGACCATGTCGAGAATTGCCAAAGCGCCGGTCGACCTGCCGCAGGGCGTCACCGCCACGATCGCGGCCAGCGCCGTGACCCTCAAGGGCGCGAAGGGCTCCCTGAGCCTCGCGCTCGGAGCGGGCGTCAGCGTCGTACAGGCGGAGAAGCGCCTCGAGGTCAAGTACACCGATCCCGGCCAGGCGCGCACGCTCGCCGGCTCCACCCGCGCGCACCTCGCCAACATGGTGCGGGGCGTCACCAAGGGTTACGAGAAGAAGCTCGAGCTCATGGGCGTCGGCTTTCGCGCGGCAGTGCAGGGCAAGGTGCTCAACCTGACGCTCGGCTTCTCCCACCCGGTGAACTTCCCGATCCCGGAAGGGATCACCATCGAGACCCCGAGCCAGACCGAGATCCTGATCAAGGGCATCGACCGCCAGAAGGTCGGGCAGGTGGCCGCGGAAATCCGCGACGTGCGCCCGCCGGAGCCCTACAAGGGCAAGGGCGTGCGCTACGCCGGCGAGCAGATCTCCCTCAAAGAGGGCAAGAAGAAATGATCGCTTCCAAGAAGGATCGGCGCCTGCGCCGCGCCGTCAAGACACGCGCGCACATCCGCGAGCTCGGCATTGCGCGTCTTACCGTGCATCGCACGCCGCAGCACATTTACGCGCAGGTCACGGATCCAGCCGGCGCGACGGTCATCGCGGCCGCCTCGACGCTGCAGGAGTCGGTGCGCCAGGGCCTCAAAGGCACCGGCAATGTCGATGCCGCCAAGGCCGTCGGCAAAGCCATCGCGGAACGTGCACAGGCCGCCGGTGTCAAGAAGGTCGCCTTCGACCGTGCGGGATTCCAGTATCACGGGCGCGTACAGGCGCTCGCCGAGGCCGCGCGCGAAGCCGGCCTTGAATTCTGATCAGGTAGAACCATATGGCAAGAGCGGAAAAGGGCCAGTCCCAGGACGAGCTAGTCGAGAAGCTCGTCGCGGTGAATCGCACGGCGAAAGTCGTCAAGGGTGGCCGCCAATTCGGCTTCACCGCGCTCACGGTGGTGGGCGACGGCGCAGGCCGGGTGGGCTACGGCTTCGGCAAGGCGCGCGAGGTGCCGGTGGCCATCTCCAAGGCGATGACCCAGGCTCGAAAGAGCATGGTGACCGTCGCGCTGCGAAACGACACGCTCTACTACGCGGTCAAAGGTGTGCATGGCGCCACGCGTGTGTTGATGCAGCCGGCCTCTGAAGGTACCGGCGTCATCGCAGGCGGCGGCATGCGTGCGGTGCTGGAGTGCGCGGGCATTCGCAACGTGCTCGCCAAGAGCTACGGCTCGCGCAACCCGATCAACGTCGTGCGCGCCACGGTGAATGCGCTCGCGAAGATCCGCTCGCCGGAGGACATCGCGGCGAAGCGCGGCAAGAGTCTGGAAGAGATCACGGGCTGACACGCATGAACGCAGCACAAGGCAAGGCGCTCAAGGTCACGCTGGTCAAGAGCCTGCACGGCCAGCTCGCCAACATCGCCGCCAGCGCGCGCGGCCTGGGACTGCGCCGGATCCACCAGACGGTCTCGGTTGCCGACACTCCGGAGAATCGCGGCATGATCCAGGCCGCGGTTCATCTGTTGAAGGTCGAGCGCCCGAGCTAGAGAAAGATCATGACCATGCGACTCAATACACTGAAGCCCGCGCCCGGCGCCAAGCGGTCCCGGCTGCGCGTCGGACGCGGCGCCTCCGCCGGCCAGGGCAAGACCTGCGGCCGCGGCGTCAAGGGACAGCGCGCGCGCAAGGGCGGCTACCACAAGGTGGGGTTCGAGGGCGGCCAGATGCCCATTCAGCGGCGCATGCCGAAAGTCGGCTTCCGCTCCGCCATGGCGGCGACGCGCGCCGAGGTCAGGCTCAGCGAGCTCGCCAAGGTCGAGGGTGAGACCGTCGACCTCGAGGCATTGAAGAAGGCCGGCGTGGTGCCGGCAGAGGCCGAGCGCGCCAAGGTCGTGCTCTCGGGCTCGGTAGCTAAGGCGGTGACGCTCAAGGGCATCAAGGTCACCAAGGGCGCGCGGGCGGCGATCGAAGCTGCCGGCGGCAAGATCGTCGACGAGGCCTGACGGACTTCCGGCGGACCGCCGCAGGCCATCGTTCAAATCGAGACGGACCGCAAGACAGTTAAATCGTGGCGAAATCGACTCTCGCTAATCCAGCCGCTGCATTAGGCGAAGCTGCCCGTTTCGGGGAGATTCGCTCGCGCGTGCTGTTCCTGATCGGCGCCATGATCGTCTACCGGATCGGCACCTTCATCCCGGTGCCGGGCATCGATCCGGCCCAGGTCGCGCGCTTCTTCAGCCAGAACTCGGGCACGATCTTCGGCATCGCGAATCTGTTCTCCGGCGGCGCGCTGTCGCGCATGTCGATCTTCGCGATGAACGTGATGCCCTATATCTCGGCCTCGATCATCATCCAGATGATGTCGATGGTCGTGCCGAGCCTGATCGAGCTGCGCAAGGAAGGCCAGGCGGGCCAGCGCAAGATCACGGAGTACACCCGCTACGGCTCGCTCGTCCTTGCCGTCGTCCAGTCGTTCGCCGCCGCCGGCGCCCTGGTCAAAGGCGGGATGACGCTGATGTCCGGCGCGCAGTTCATGCTGGTGGCCACGATCACCATGACCTGCGGCACCATGTTCCTGATGTGGCTCGGCGAGCAGATCACCGAGCGCGGCATCGGCAACGGCATCTCGATGATCATTCTCGCGGGCATCGTCGCGCGCCTGCCGTCGGCCATCGGGGGCATGGCGGAGCAGGTCGGCAGCGGCGAGATGCAGGGCCCGTTCGCGCTCCTCCTCCTCATCCTCGTGGTCGCGGTCACGGCGTTCGTCGTCTACATGGAAAGCGCTCAGCGGCGGATCACGGTCAATTACGCCAAGCGCCAGGTCGGGCGGCGCATGTACGCGGCGCAGAGCAGCCATCTGCCCTTCAAGATCAACATGTCGGGCGTCATCCCGCCGATCTTCGCCTCGAGCATCCTGCTCTTCCCGGCGACGATCGCCAGCTTCGCGGGCACCGGCCAGGGCCAGATCGCGACCATAATGCAGGACATCTCGGCCGCCCTCGGCTACGGGCAGCCGCTGCACCTGGTGATCTACGGCGCGCTCAACATCTTCTTCTGCTTCTTCTACACCGCGCTGGTGTTCAACTCCCGTGATACCGCGGACAACCTGAAGAAGTCCGGCGCGTTCATCCCGGGCATCCGCCCGGGCCAGCAGACCGCCGATTACATCGACAAGGTGCTCACGCGCCTCACCCTCTGGGGTGCGCTCTACGTGGCGGCGGTGTGTCTGCTGCCGGAGTTCCTGGTCTCCCAGCAGGGCTCGCCCTTCGCCTTCGGCGGCACCTCGCTCCTCATCGTCGTGGTGGTGGTCATGGATTTTCGCGCGCAGCTCTCGGCGCACCTCATGTCCCACCATTATCCCGGACTCCTGAAGAAGGCCAATTTGCTCGGGTACGGACGTACCGGCTCGGGCGGGTAACCACTTATGAAAGTCAGACCCTCGGTCAAGAAGATCTGTAAGAACTGCAAGATCGTGCGCCGCCGGCGCGTGGTCTACGTGATCTGCTCGGATCAGCGCCACAAGCAGCGGCAGGGGTGAGGGCGGTGCCTTCATCGACGACACTTAACGTGCCGTCGATCCGCCCGAACGCCCGGCCCACGGATGGCCGGGCCGGGGCGCCCGCCGCCAGGATGGCCAGTGGCACGGCCTTCGTCTGGCGATAGTGAATGACAGAGATTTCGGTTAAAATGCAACGTTTTTCCCCGCGGTAATACACATGGCACGCATAGCCGGCATCAACATCCCGATGAACAAGCACCTGTGGGTGGGTCTGACGCACATCTACGGCGTCGGCCGCGCACGTGCACACAGCGCCTGCGAGGGCGCGGGCATCAGCCCGAACAAGCGGGTCAAGGACCTCACCGAGAGCGAGGTCAACGCGATTCGCTCGCAGATCGCCAAGTTCGCCGTCGAGGGTGACCTGCGCCGCGAAGTCTCCATGAACATCAAGCGGCTGATGGACCTCGGCTGCTATCGCGGCATCCGGCATCGCCGGGGCCTGCCGGTGCGCGGCCAGCGCACCCGCACCAATGCCCGCACGCGCAAGGGTCCGCGCAAGCAGGCCGTGAAGCTGAATGCGCCTCCGGGCAAAGCATGATGTCGACATTCTTCTCGGCGCTTTGCGCCGCTACTCGGACGGGGTTCGCCTCTGCGAACCCCGTTAAGACCTGCGCGCAGCGCATGAGGAAATAATGGCTGATCAGAAGCAGCAGCAGGGCGCGGCGGCACCGGCCGCCGGCGCCGGCCCCAAGAAGCCGAAGAAGGCGCGTAAAAACGTGCTCGACGCGATCGCGCACGTCCACGCCTCCTTCAACAACACGATCGTCACGATCACCGATCGCCAGGGCAACACGCTCTCCTGGGCGACGGCAGGCGGCTGCGGCTTCCGCGGCTCCCGCAAGAGCACGCCTTTCGCCGCTCAGGTAGCCGCGGAGAAGGCCGGCGTTGCAGCCCAGGAGCACGGTGTCAAGAACGTCGAGGTGCGCGTCGGCGGTCCGGGCCCCGGGCGCGAGTCGGCGGTTCGGGCGCTCAACAACTGCGGCCTCAAGATCAGCAGCATCTCGGATGTCACGCCGATCCCCCACAACGGCTGCCGGCCGCCCAAGAAGCGCAGAGTCTGAGGTCGAAACATGGCGCGTTACACAGGTCCCACGTGCAAGCTCGCTCGCCGCGAGGGCACCGATCTCTTCTTGAAAAGCGGCGTCAAGCCCTTAGAAAGCAAGTGCAAGCTCAGTGTCCCGCCGGGCGGCGTCAAGGGCGAGCGGCGCCAGCGCCTCTCTGACTACGGCACGCAGCTGCGCGAAAAGCAGAAGCTGCGCCGCATGTACGGCGTGCTGGAGCGTCAGTTCGGCAACTACTACGAGGAGGCAGCCCGCCGCAGCGGCGCCACCGGCGAGAACCTGCTGAAGCTGCTGGAGTGCCGCCTGGACAACGTCGTGTATCGCATGGGTTTCGCGGCGACCCGCGCCGAGGCGCGGCAGCTCGTGAGCCACAAGGCGATCACGGTCAATACGCGGCCGGTGACGATTGCTTCCTACCAGGTGAAGGCGGGCGACACCGTGGAGGTGCGGGAAAAGGCGCGCAAGCAACTCCGCATCCAGGCCGCGATCGGCATCGCCCAGCAGGTGGGCCTCCCCGAGTGGGTTGAGGTCAACGACAAGGAGTTCCGCGGCGTCTTCAAGTCCGCGCCGGGTCGCGATGATGTCCTGCCGGACATCAACGAGAACCTGGTGGTGGAGCTGTATTCGAAGTAATCGGCCCCCGGCCCCTCGTCCGAGGCCACCCGTTTTGGTTTGCGCCGGCGTCCTGAGCCGGCAAGGTGAGACTGCAATGCAGGGATCTGTTTCAGAGTTCTTGAAGCCCCGCGTGGTGAAGGTGCAGCCCGTTGCCCCTCGCCAGGCGCGCGTCACCATCGAGCCGTTCGAGCGTGGCTTCGGCCATACGCTCGGCAACGCGCTGCGGCGCGTGCTGCTCTCGTCCATGCCCGGCAGCGCCATCACCGAGGCGGAGATCGAAGGTGTGCTCCACGAGTACACCAGCATCGAGGGCGTCCAGGAGGACGTCGTCGACATCCTGTTGAATCTCAAATCGGTCGCCATCCGCATGCACTCGCGCGACAGCGCAGAGATACGGCTGCAGAAGAAGGGACCGGGTCCCGTGACCGCGGGCGACATCCAGACCGACCATGACATCGAGGTCGTCAATCCGGAGCTCGTGATCGCCAACCTGACCAAGGCGGGTGAGCTCAGCATGACGCTGCGCGTGGAGCGGGGCCGCGGCTATCGTCCGGCCGCCGCGCGCGCGGCATTCGAGGAGCAGTCGCGTCCCATTGGCCGTCTGCAGCTCGATGCGTCGTTCTCCCCGGTGCGCCGCGTGACGTACTCCGTCGATGCGGCTCGTGTGGAGCAGCGCACCGACCTTGACAAGCTGGTCATCGACATCGAGACCAACGGCACCATCGATGCGGAGGAGGCTATCCGCCGCGCGGGCGGGATCCTCAAGGATCAGCTGTCGGTGTTCGTGGATCTGCAGGGCGAGGAAGAGGCCCAGACCAAGGTCTCGGAGATGCAGTTCGATCCGATCCTGCTGCGCCCCGTGGATGAGCTCGAGCTCACCGTGCGCAGCGCCAACTGCCTCAAGGCGGAGAACATCCACTACATCGGCGATCTGGTGCAGCGCACGGAGGTGGAGCTGCTGCGCACGCCGAACCTCGGCAAGAAGTCGCTGACGGAGATCAAAGAGGTGCTGCAGAGCCACGGGCTGATGCTCGGTATGCGGCTCGAGGGCTGGCCGCCGGCGAGCCTCAAGCACGACGAAAGCCGGGACGTCATCTAAGGCCGCTCCATGAGACACCAACTGACGGGCCGGCAGCTGTCGCGTAACAGCTCGCACCGGCATGCTTTGATGCGGAACATGAGCGTGTCGCTCCTGCGGCACGAGACGATTCGCACCACCCTGCCGAAGGCGAAGGAGCTGCGGCGGGTCGTGGAGCCACTGATCACCCTGGGGAAGAAGGACGGGGATGCCAATCGGCGCCTCGCGTTCGCGCGGCTGCGCGATGCGGAGGTCGTGGAGAAGCTGTTCGCTGACCTGGGACCCCGCTTCAAGGCGCGTCCGGGCGGCTACACCCGCATCCTGCGCATGAACCCGCGTCCGGGCGACTCCGCCCCGATGGCGCTGATGCAGCTGGTCGAGGGAGCGGTGGCCACCCCCGCCGAGGAGGCGAAGGGCAAGAAGAAGACCCGGCGGCGCGCCAAGGCGAAGACCGAAGCCGATGCCGCCCCCGAGGGCGAGGCCAAGCCGCGCCGCACGCGCAAGAAAGCCGCCGCGGCCTGAAGGCGCTGCGGGAAAGCTGAATGGCGGCCCCGGCTCGAGAGAGCCCGGGCCGCTGTCTTTTGGACCGCCGGTCGCCGCCACCGCCTTGCCTTTCCACGCTCCCCTGGTCCAGCATACCTTCCCGGTCCAACCGGCTGATCCAACTGGGGAGGAACGACAATGTTTAGAGGCTTCAAGAACTTCCTGATGCGCGGCGACGTGATCGTCGTTGCCGTGGGCCTGGTGATCGCGCTGGCCTTCAGCAACCTCGTCAAGGCCTTCACCGACAACGTCATCAACCCGCTCATCGCCGCGGCTCAATCCGGCGTCAAGGGGCCGGGGTTGGGCTGGCAGTTGGTCAGCGGTGGCAGCAACGCCACGTTCCTCAACATCGGCGCATTCATCTCCGCCATCATCTACTTCATCATTTTCATGGCGGTCGTCTATTTCATCATCGTCCTGCCCTACAAGGCGGTGATGGCCCGGGTTGGGAAAGTCGTCTTCGGCGACCCACCCCCGACCAAGAGCTGTCCCGCCTGCCTGTCGGACGACCTGAATCCCGCCGCAACGAGGTGCAAGCACTGCGGCGTCGACATCGTACGCGCAGGTTCCTGACCAGCGAGCGCTGGCTCGGCCCGCATCGAGGACGGGGGCTAGTAGAACCCCCATTGCAGCTTGACGATGACGCTCGTGCCCGAGAGGCTGTGCCCTCCCTGCAGGAGGTTCGGGTTGAGCGTGAGCCCATGATTCCACACCACGTGGAGGATGCGGTTCGGCCGGATGATCCACTCCAGCAGGGTGTTGGCTGACACCGCGCGCGTCACATTGTCGTACTGGACGATCGACTGCAGCGTCAGATCGGGATCGAAGGAGTACGCGAGCTTCAGCTGCTGCGCGAGCACCGAGCCGCTTCCTTGCGGCGCATGAAAGCGGAGGAAGGCCAGCTGCAGCGCCGCGTTCAACCGCCCGCCGGCCGCCGAAAAATTGAGGGCCGGGTAGGAAGCCCCGTAGTGGCCGTCGTACAGGGGACCGCCCTCGGCCTCGAGGGTCACCCACCAGGCGCGGGAAGGCGGACTGGTCACGCCCACATCGACGTTCGCGAACCGATAGCGTCCCGCCGGCAGCGTCACGCCGGGGACGATCTCGTACGGCGCCTGCAACAGCTCGTAGGAGGGGTTCACGGTGAGGTAACCGGACCAGCCGGACTGCGTCGTCCCTTGCAGCGGAATGAGCTTCCAGTCCTCGCTCTGCACGTGGCCGCCCGTGTCGAGTATCAGGGTGTAGGTGCCGTAGATGTCGAACTGGCGCACCCAGGCGAGCGCGCTGCCCGCGGCGGGGCGCGGCTGCCAGTTGATGTCGGCGAAGAGCTGCCGGGTGCCCGGCCGCTGCAGGAAGCCCATCGCGGGAGTGAGCGCTTCGCCGTAATCGTCGTAGCTGAAATCCATCCACCACAGATCGTTCGGATAGGCGATGTCGATTCCATAACCATCCGGGCTGCCGGCCACCGCCTGGCCCGAGGAGTGCGCTGCCCAGGCCGAAATGTCGAGGTCCTCGTTCCCCGCGAATTGCGAGGTGCTCCAGGTGCTGTCGAAGCTGGCCAGGGTGTTGCGCGTCGCGCCGGTCGGGTCGCCGTGGGTGATCAGCGTGCCGGCGCGCCAGTGATCGTTGATGTTGTACACCGCTCGCGCGGCAAAGAGATTGGTGGCCGCCGATACCTCGGAGTGGCCCATCTGCATGTCGAGCATCCCGAGCGTCCATCCATCCGCCTGACCGAGCACCTTCACTCCCCCATCCACGGGCACCGTGATGCCGTCGAGGAGGCCCACGGTCTCGGAATAGAAGGGGATGAAGTGCTGCCCGAGATCGTGGCTGAAGGTGAAGATGTTGGTACCATCGAGGAAGAAAGGGCGCGTTTCGGGCACCGACTGGGCATAGGGCGACACGGTGACGTTCAGCAGATTCGTCGGCGCGTCGGAGAAATCCGGCCGATAGGTGACGAGCGCGGCGAGTTGCGGGGTCAGAGCGTACTTGACGTCGAATCCCGCATGAGTCGATGCGCCCTCGCCATCGTCGTAACGGACGATGGCGTAAGGGTCGAATTCCAGACCCGGGCCCTGCAGGAGGCCCGACATGCCCGTCAATGATCCCTCGCGCTGCAGGTCGGTGACCCGGGCGTTCAGCGTGATACCGGACCAGACCAAGGTGAGCTGCGCGCGCGGGACATAGCGGCTCACATTGAGGCCCCAGGCGCTGCGCCGGCCATTGAACTGCAGACTCCGCACGTCGATCGCGATTTCCGCCGTCCAGCCGTTGGGGTCGCGATGGACAACCGCCTGCCAGTAGCCGTTCCAGCTGTAATCGATCGGCGAGCCCGTGTTGGGATTGACATATCCCGGCGAGATCACGCCGTCGGCTCGGCCCCCGCCCGCGTTCACCTGGAGGACATAGGCGAGCTTTTTCTGGGCGAACGTGTCGAGCACGACGGTGACGTTGTCGTCGTTGGACTGATCGCCGTCGCGCTGCAAGGTGTGGACGGCAATCGCCGACGGGCGCGGATCTTCGCAGCGGATTCCCAGATAGAGGTGGCTGCCGTGGCGCAGCAGCCGCACGGTGGTCGCGAAAGGGGTGGGCCTGCCGGGAAACGGATTCTGCTGGGTCAGGGCGATCGATGGCGCGGTGCGCCAGACCGATCCGCGCAGATTCCCGTCCAGGGCGACCGGACCCCGGGCCTGCGCGATCGCCACCGAAGGCATGCGCGCGTGCGCGGCATGCGCGAGGGCCGTGCCGAGGACGGCCAGACCGCCGCAAAGCAGCGCCAATGACGTTCGCATGGGGGATCCCGCGCCAAAATCCGGCGCAAGTCTGCTTGGACCCCCGACTCGTGTTCAAAGCGCCGGCGACCCTTGCGGCGCGCGGCGCCGCGGTTTCGGCGCACCACGGTCGGGTCCGGTCGCCGCAAACCGCGGTTTCGGTACGGGCGCCGCTTCGGGCGCGAAGCGGGGGCAGCTCCCGTGTTGTCACCCCGCTGCGGTGCGACTAACCTCTATCGGCCATGATGACGGCACGATTCGGCGCGATCGCGAGCCCTGGCTTTCCGGCCGCAGCCACGCGGCTGCGCCTCGTGCTGCTCGTCGCCGTCGCCGTTAGCGCCTACGCTCTGCTCTGGAACCTGTCGGTGGTCCGTTACTACGGGATGGATCTGCCCCCGGCGCAGAGGGCGGCCGACTTCGTCGCGCCCCCTGCGCGCATCCTCCAACACGTGTTGCTGCTGCCGCTGCTGATCGCGGGCTATTTCCTCGCGAGCCGGCCCTTCGGGGGTGCACCCCGGTCCCGGATCGTGGGCGAGCAGATCGGGCTCCTGCTCGGCTTCGCGCTGCTCGTGCGGCCCGCGCTCTACCTGGCTGTCACGCTCGCCCCCGGCTCGGCCGGCGACCCGGCGCAGGGCTTCCTCGAATACATGGACATCGACTCGTGGCTGTCCACGGCGCTCAACTACTCGCTCGTATACGTTCTGGGTCTTTGCACGCTCTTCGGGCTCATCATGCTCGCCAAATATCGGCAGGAGCAGTTGCGGGCCGAGGCCATGCGCGCCAACTGGCTGCAGGCGCAGCTCGAGACGCTGCGCGTGCAGCTCCACCCGCATTTTCTTTTCAACACCTTGAACACCATCTCCTCGCTCGTCGGGTCGCAGCCCGAGGAAGCCCGTGACCTGATCGCGCAGCTCGCGGCACTGCTGCGCGACAGCATCGAGGAGTCCGCCGGAGAGTTCTATCCTCTCGGCCGCGAGATCGAGCTCGCCAACAAGTACCTGCGCATCATGTCGGTGCGGTTCGGCGACCGCCTCGCGCCGGCCGTCGAAGTAGCGGTGGGTCTCGAGGAATGTCCGGTGCCTCACGGCATCCTGCTGACGCTGCTCGAGAACGCCGTCACGCACGGGGTATCGGCGATCACCGGTGACAGCGGGCTGTCGCTTCGCTGCACGGTGGAGGCGCAATCCCTCGTGATCGAGGTGCGTAACCGTTACGACCCCGATGCGGCGCTGCGTCAGCGACGCCGGGGTGGTCTCGCGGCTCTGGCGAGGAGACTCAACGCGCTCTACGGCGAGGGCTGCAGGCTGGAGTATGGCGGCGATGGCGCCGGAGTCTGGCATACGCGTGTCAGATTGCCGGCGGAGCTCGCGCCGGCCGCGGGCGGGGCCGAAGGGGCGCCCACGGCGCGGGTCATGGCCGGTCAACAGGTGCTCGGGTGATCCGCGCGCTGATCGTCGATGACGAGCCGCCCGCTCGCCATCAGGTGCGCGAGTTCCTGAGCACGGAGCCGGATGTGCTCGTCGTGGGCGAGAGCGCCGACGGAGAGGATGCGGTGCGGCAGATCCGGGGGCTCGAGCCCGATCTTCTCTTCATGGACGTTCGCATGCCGCGCCTGTCGGGGTTGGAGGTATTGAGCTCGGGCGCGCAAATGCGGTTGCCGTATACCATCTTCACGACCGCCTACGCCCAATACGCGGTCGAGGCGTTCGCCGTGGAGGCGCTCGACTATCTGTTGAAGCCCCTCGAGCGGCGCCGCTTCCGCGAAGCGGTGGAGCGCGCGCGGCGCTACCTGGCCCGCGATGCCTCGCTCGCCGGCCGCATGGAGCCCGAGGCCCTGCAGGTATTTCTCGCGCAGCTCGAGGCGCTTGGCGGCGCTGCGCGGCCTCAGCGCCTGGGACTCAGGGTCGGCCGCAGGATCCGGTTTCTCGACCCCGTCCTCATCGAGTACATCCGCGCGGATGGAGACTATGTGGAGGTCCATCTGCAGGGTGATGAAGCCGTGCGAGCCCGCGAGAGCATCGCCGACCTGGAGGTGCGCCTCGCCTCCGGCCGGTTCATGCGGATCCATCGCTCACTCATCGTCAACCTGGACTCTGTCCGGGAGCTGCGCTCGAACAAGCGCGGCGGCTACACGCTCGTCACATCGGGCGGTGACCGCCTCGCGGCCGGCGCCACTTACGCCGCCGCCCTGCAGGCCGCTTTGGGCCGGTAGGCGCGGCTCATTGCATCGCGCGAAACGCATCCCGGGTCAGGTTCTCGTGACCGGTGGCGGTCACGGCGAGGTCGTCCTCGATGCGGATCCCGCCGAACTTGCGCAGCGAGTCGACCCGGCTCCAGTCGATGCGGCTCGCGCGCGAGTCGGCGCGGGCGGCCTCGAGGAGCTGGGGGATGAAATAGAGCCCGGGCTCCATGGTGACGACGAAGCCTTCCTCGAGCGTGCGGGTGAGGCGCAAGTAGGGATGACCGTCGGGGCGGGGGATGTCCCCGCCGTCCGGGGATCGCATGAAGCCGCCGACATCGTGGACCTCGAGGCCGAGGAGATGGCCGATGCCGTGAGGCAGGAACACGCTGGTGACGGCGGTGGCCAGCGCCTCACTGGGGCTGCACGTGATGATTTCCGCCTCGCGGAGGACGTCGGCGAGGAGACGGTGGGCCTGCAGATGGACTTCGCGCCAATCGACTCCGGGCCTGATCTGCGAGCAGAGCGCTTGCTGCATGCGGTCCATGGAGCCGATCAGGGCGGCAAAGTCCGGGTCGCGACGGGAATGGGTCCGGGTGATGTCACTGGCGTAGCCGGCGAATTCCGCCCCGGCATCGATCAGCAGGGAGTGACGAGCCGCGGGCCGGGAGGATTCCAGCACCTGGTAGTGCAGGACGGCGCCGGCCTCGTTGAGCGCGATGATCGGGTTGTAGGGCAGGTCCTGCTCGCGCAGGCCGCAGCCGGCGAGGAAGGCGAGCTCGATCTCGAATTCCGAGGCACCCGCCTCGAAGGCGCGGACGGCGGCGAGATGGCCACGGGCGCCCAGGCGGCTCGCCTGCCGCAGGCAGGCGAGCTCATAGGGGGACTTGGCGGCGCGCGGAAAATCGAGGTGCCGGATGAGGCGGGGCGGGTTGATGGCGCCGACGCCCCAGGCGGTGAGCTCCGGGAGCGAGTCGCCCAGGTAGGCAGTGGCGCGAAGGCTGGGAGGCAGGAGACGGCGCGCCTCGTCCCGGTCGCGGCAGGGGTGGACGTCGAAGTGCCGGGTCCAATAGCCCTGCGGGAGCGCGGGCGGCTTGTACCAATAGTCATCGGGCTGAAGCAGCGCGAGCAGCGGCCGGCGGCCGGGCTCGATGTAAAGGAAGCTGTCCGGCGCATCGCAGAGGGGGGCCCAGACCTTGAATGGGGCATGGACCTCGAAGGGGTAGGTCCGGTCGTCCTGGAAAACGGGCAGCAGCGACCCGGAGTGCAGCAGGAGGGCGGAGTAGCCGCAGGCCTCGAGCGCCCGGGCCGTCCGCAGGGACACCTGTTCCAGGTGAGCGGCAAACGAGGCATCGAGGGAGGTCGGCTCGGCCAGGGGCGAAGCGAGGGTGCCAACGTTGGCCATCGAGTGCACTCCGGCGAGGGAAAGACGGCCATTGTAAGCCTTCGGGGTGGCTCGGGCTCCCGGGCCAACGCGGTGCGCCGGTCTGGACCAAATTGTCGGTTCAGGGCGACAGCTGAAGCCTCAGCCTGTTTCCAATCCCCTGGTGACTCTATAAAATCCTGCGGCGCGACCCGTGAAGGACTCGCGGAACGATAAGAAAAGTCGTTCAGAAAGTGCTTTCTTCGTAGTGGCTCTCTCAACAAAGCATCGGGGTACCGATCGATGAACACCAAAGTTGCTCTTAGCGCGCTTGCTGCGGCACTGCTGCTGACGGCCTGTGCAAAGAATCAGCCCGCCAGCACCGAGCCCGCCGCCGCTCCGCCGGCTTCCTCGCAGAGCAGCGCACCGGCCGCTCCTCCGGCTGCTGCGCCGTCGGACAATTCGTCCGGCTCCATGGCGAGCCCGTCGGGCAGCAACGGCGCCGCTCCTCCGGCCGCCGCGCCTTCCGATAATGGTGCCGCTCCGGCCAGCCCCCCGCCGGCCAGCAACGGCAGCGGCGGCGGCAGCCAGTAAGCCGCCTCCTGCCCGGGAGGCTGTCAGCGGCCTCCCGGCAATGGCTGCACACGGCCCGGTCGGATCGCGCGAGCGAGCCGCCCGGGCCGTGTTTCTTAGGGCTCCGGGAAGCCGACATGACGGTGAGTGTACGCGACGCGCGGAACACGGAAGGCGACCGCCTCTGGATCCAGAGCGTCTATCGTGACTATCTCGACGATCTGGCGCCCGCCACGGGCATGGGCACCGGCACCTTTCCCGCCTTGGGCGAAGTCGGGCACCGGGAGCCCGATCAGCTCCTTCGCTGGTTCGGCGATCCCAACACCTTCCCGCTCGTCATCCTGAGGTCCTCGGAGCCCGTCGGCTTCGCGCTGGTCGTGCGCGGAGGCTCACCGCCGCGGGCGGCGATCGACTATCGCATGGCGGAATTCTTCATTGCCCGCGCGATGCGCCGGCTCGGGATCGGCGCCACCGCCGTCAGGCTCATCTTCAGCCGCTTCGCCGGCCGCTGGGAGATCACCGAATACCTGCGCAACGCCAGCGCGGTCAGCTTCTGGCGCCGCGTGGTCGCGGGCTACACCCGCGGCAATTACCGCGAGCGCATCGTCAACGGCGAAGTGCGGCAGACCTTCGAGTCCGGAACCGTCTGATTCAGCGGGCGGGCGGGCTCGCCAGGATCTCTTCGAGCGCGTAAAGCGTCTTCTGCGGGAAGCGCTCCGCAGGGTAATACCGGGTGATGACCGAGAGCGCGCGGTCGTACGAGTCGATGTCGAGGTGCCGGAGGAGATAACGCACGTCGGCTTCGTCGTGGAACTCCGCCCCGATTCTCATGGCGAGACACTTCATCGCCAGCAGGTACTCGGGCTGCGCGACCATGACGCGCAGATGATCGAGCTCGAGGAAAGGCGCGAAATCCGCGTGCTCGCTCAAGTACCCCTTTACCGCATCGTTGAGCCAGCGAGGATCGAGGCTCGCCCGCAATGCCACGCGTGCCGCGGCTTCGCGCACCAGCACCGCCGGCCGGAAGAGAGCGTCCACGTCCTGTGTTGACTCTCGCGCGCCATAAGCGAGGCACATGACGGCGCCGCCGACGAGGAAGACCTCGGCCTGCGTGCCGCTCTGGCGCAAGTCCTCGTTGAGCATGTCGAGCAGCCGGCGGATATCCGCCCTCGTCAGCGGCTGCATCGTTTCAGACCCGATCGCCGAGGGTGGCGTCGATGAAGAGGTTCCTGCGCCGGAAGGGCGCCGGCGAGTGGGTCAGCAGATGGAGGCGCACGCTCTTCAGCGTGGAGCCGAAAGCCGGCTCCGCAAGAGGCGCGATGGCGCGAACCCAGCCGGCTACCCGGACCGAGCGCCGCTCGCAGGCCTGCTCGATCATCGCCGCGACATAGTTGGACAGGAACGGCCTCAAGGTCGCTGTCGGCGGCGCCGCGATCGCATCGCGCAACTCGGCGGCCGTCCAGCTCGAGAGGAGGCTGTTGAGCTCGGCGAGCCCGAAGCTCGGCGGAGCCGGGCCGGCAACCGCTTCGACGCACGCCTGAAACTGCATTGCGGGTATCGGCAGAGCCCGGCCCAGCACGTACGCGCTCATGTCCAATCCGGCGCGCTCGGCGGCGCGGCGAATGGCCGCCTTCTCCGCCGCGGATACCCGGATCTGAAGCTGCTCGCTCCTCAGCTTTTCGCTCATGCACGAAGTTTACGGCTGCGCGCCCGTTTATGTCAATACATTGTATTGACATGCGGCGGCCGGCCTCGCAAGAAGCCGCCCGTCACTGATCCGTCGAGCTGCTTCTCTCGCCTGCCGCCGCGGCTGCGATTGCGGATCTCGCTGTCATTGGATCTCTGCCGAGCAACGGCCGCAGGTAGGCGCCCGTGTGCGAGCGCGGACTTCGCGCAACCTGCTCGGGCGTGCCGGTGGCGACGATCTCGCCGCCGCCCTCGCCGCCCTCCGGGCCGAGGTCGATCACCCAGTCGGCGCTCTTGATCACATCGAGGTTGTGCTCGATCACGACGATGGTGTTGCCCTGGTCGCGCAGGCGATGCAACACATCGAGGAGCTGGGCGACATCGTGGAAGTGCAGGCCGGTGGTGGGCTCATCGAGGATGTAGAGGGTGCGGCCGTGGGTTTGGCGGGCGAGCTCGCGCGAGAGCTTCACGCGCTGCGCTTCGCCGCCGGAGAGGGTGGTCGCGTTCTGACCCAAGTGGATGTAGGAGAGACCGACGTCGGCCAGGGTTTGCAGTCGGCTCGCGACCGCGGGGACGTTCTGCAGGAAGCGCAGTGCTTCCTCGACGGTCATCTCGAGGACTTCATGGATGTTCTTGCCGCGGTAACGGATTTCGAGCGTCTCCCGGTTGTAGCGCTGGCCTTTGCAGACGTCACACGCAACGTAGACATCGGGAAGAAAGTGCATCTCGACCTTGATGACGCCATCGCCCTGACAGGCCTCGCAGCGGCCGCCCTTGACGTTGAAGCTGAAACGGCCGGCGTCGTAGCCCCGCGCCCGGGCCTCGGGCACGGCGGCGAAGAGCTCGCGGACCGGGGCGAACAGGTTGGTGTAGGTCGCCGGATTGGAGCGTGGCGTACGGCTGATCGGCGCCTGGTCGATGTCGATCACGTGCTCGATTTCCTCCAGCCCCTCGATACGCTCGCAGGGCGCGGCATCGGGCGCGCTCAGCCGGCCGTTGACCCTGGCGGTCGCCTGGCCGAAGAGCGTATCGATGATCAGAGTCGACTTGCCGGACCCTGAGACGCCGGTCACGCAGGTGAGGAGCCCCAGCGGTATCTCCGCGGTGACGTTGCGCAGGTTGTTGCCCGAGGCGCCGACGACCCGGATCTGCTTGTCCGGGGAGCGCGAGGTACGCACCCTGGGCAGAGTGACGGTGCGCTTGCCACTCAGATATTGGCCGGTGAGGGAGGTGGTGGAGGCCTCGATCTCACGCGGTGCGCCTTCGGCGACGATGTGGCCGCCGTGCGCGCCGGCGCCCGGTCCCAGATCGACGACGTGGTCGGCCTCGCGGATCGCCTCCTCATCGTGCTCCACCACGATCACCGTGTTGCCGAGGTCGCGCAGGCGCTTCAGCGTGCCGAGAAGCCGCGCGTTGTCGCGCTGGTGCAGGCCGATCGAGGGCTCGTCGAGAATGTACATGACACCGGTGAGGCCTGAGCCCACCTGACTCGCGAGCCGGATGCGCTGCGCCTCGCCGCCCGACAGGGTGTCGGCGCCGCGGTCGAGCGTCAGATATTGCAGGCCGACGTCGGCGAGGAACCGCAGCCGTTGCACGACTTCCTTCACGATCGGGGCCGCCACCTCGCCGCGCCATCCCCCGAGCGTCAGCGAGCGATAGAGCTCGAGCGCATGACCCACGCTCGAGCGCGTCACTTCCGGGAGCGCCTTGTCGGCGATGAATACGAAGCGCGCCGCGCGGTTGAGGCGCGCGCCGCCGCAGTCGGGACAGGTACGCACGCCGAGGTACTTCGAGAGCTCCTCGCGGACGGTGGCGGATTCAGTCTCGCGGTAACGCCGCTCGAGGTTCGGCAGGATCCCCTCGAAGGGATGCCGCTTCACCGTCGCGCGGCGCTTGCCCGCCGAGGGGCCCTCGCTGTAGCGGAACTCGATCGCCTCATCGCCGCTGCCGTGCAGCAGCACCTGGCGCGCGCGCTCCGGCAGCTCCGTCCACGGCACCTCGATGTCGAAATCGTAGTGGCGGGCGAGAGACTGGATGAGTTGAAAATAGTGGCTGTTGCGACGGTCCCAGCCGCGCACCGCGCCGCTCGCGAGCGACAGATCGGGATGCATCACGACCCGCTGCGGATCGAAGAATTGCTGCGTGCCGAGACCGTCGCAGGTCGGACAGGCTCCCGCCGGATTGTTGAAGGAGAAGAGTTTCGGCTCGAGCGACGGCACGCTGTAGCCGCAGATCGGGCAGGCGTGGCGGCTGGAGAAGACGAGCTCCTCGCGCTGCGGCTCGTCCAGGAAGGCGAGGCGCGCCAGGCCGCCCGAGAGCCTGAGTGCCGTCTCGAATGACTCGGCCAGGCGCTGTTGCGCGTCGGGCCGCAGGCGCAGCCGATCGACCACCGCCTCGACGGTGTGCTTGCGCTTGGGGTCGAGCTGCGGCAACCCTTCCATGTCATGGATGCGTCCATCGATGCGCACGCGCACGAAGCCCTGGTCCCGCAGGGAGTCGAGGATCTCCGCGTGCTCGCCCTTGCGATCGCTCACCAGGGGTGCGAGCAGCGCGACCGCGGCGCCTTCCGGGAGCTTCAGCGCCTGATCGACCATCTGACTCACCGTCTGCGCCGTCAGGTCGATCCCGTGGTCGGGGCAGCGTGGCGTTCCGGCGCGCGCGTAGAGCAGGCGCAGGTAGTCGTAAATCTCGGTGACGGTGCCGACCGTCGAGCGCGGATTGCGCGATGTGGCCTTCTGCTCGATCGCGATGGCGGGGGAGAGCCCTTCGATGCTGTCGACGTCGGGCTTGTCCATCATGGACAGGAACTGCCGCGCATAGGCGGAGAGCGACTCCACGTAGCGCCGCTGTCCCTCGGCATACAGAGTGTCGAAGGCGAGCGAGGACTTGCCGGAGCCGGAGAGTCCCGTGACCACGATCAGCCGCTCGCGCGGCAGGTCGAGGTCGATGCTCTTCAGATTGTGAGTGCGTGCCCCGCGGACACGGATTGCTTGCATCGTCGGTAAGGCGGCCCGCAGGCCGGAAAAAAATCAAGCCTTCGAGTGTACCCGTCCGAGGCGCTTCGGCCGAATAATCGGCCATTCGCGCAACCTTTCGGGGTTCGCGCGGGAAGCGCGCCACGTCTACAATGGCGGTCTCTTCAAGAGGGCACACCCATGGCGCGCGGAGTCAATAAAGTCATCCTCATCGGCCACCTGGGCGCGGATCCGGAGACGCGCGCCATGCCCTCGGGCAGCAGCGTGGCAAACCTGCGCATCGCGACCACGGAGAGCTGGCGCGACAAGCAGAGCGGCGAGCAGCAGGAGCGCACCGAGTGGCACCGCGTCGCCCTCTTCGGCCGGCTGGCGGAGATCGCCAGCGAATACCTGCGCAAAGGCTCGCAGGTCTATATTGAGGGCAGCCTGCGCACTCGCAAGTGGCAGGACAAGCAGGGCCAGGAGCGCTATAGCACCGAGATCGTCGGCAACGAGATGCAGATGCTCGGCGGCCGGGGAGGGGGTAGTGGCGCGGGCGCGGGCGCGGCGGGCGGCGGCGCCTCCGGCGGCGCGCCGCGCGAGCCCATGCCTGAGTATGCCGGCCCGAGTGGGGGCGGCGCGGCCGGGGGCGGCGGCGGCGAGCGTGAGGATTTTGATGACGACATCCCGTTTTGAGCTGGCGGGTCTAACCGCAAGCCATTGATTTTTAAATATTTATATAGCTGAAACGCAGTTCTGCGCAGCGCTCGTGCGATGGGGTGTGCGAGGCCGTAGAATGGGCTTCGCTCCCTGCCTATGTCCCGTCGCTACTTCATCAAAACCTTCGGCTGCCAGATGAACGAGTACGACTCCGCCCGTATGGCGGACGTGCTCGAGGCCGGCGTGGGCCTCGCCCGCACCGAAGATCCGGCCGAAGCCGACGTCCTCCTGATGAACACCTGCTCCGTGCGCGAGAAAGCCCAGGAGAAGGTGTTCTCCCTGCTCGGGGAGTGGCGCCGGCTCAAGGCTCAACGGCCACACGTCCTCATCGGCGTGGGCGGGTGCGTCGCCAGCCAGGAGGGCGAGGGCATTACGCAGCGTGCGCCCTTCGTCGACCTCGTCTTCGGCCCTCAGACCCTGCACCGGTTGCCGCAGATGATCGCGGAGCTGCGCCGCACCGGCCGCTCGGTGGTCGATGTCAGCTTCCCGGAGATCGAGAAGTTCGACCGCCTGCCGGAGCCGCGCGCCGAGGGCGCCACCGCGTACGTCTCGGTGATGGAGGGGTGCAGCCGGTACTGCAGCTTCTGCATCGTGCCGTACACGCGCGGGGATGAGGTCAGCCGCCCCTTCGAGTCCGTGTTGCAGGAGGTCCGCCAGCTCGCGCAGCAGGGAGTGCGCGAGGTAACTCTCCTCGGTCAGAACGTCAACGCCTACGCCGGCCCGATGGCGGACGGTGCGGTGGTGGACCTGGCCACGCTGATCCATCACGTTGCGGCGGTACCTGGCATCGAGCGCATCCGCTTCACCACCTCGCATCCGCTCGAGCTCAACGACAGCCTGATCGAGGCCTTCGCGCACGTGCCGCAGCTCGCGAGCCATCTGCACCTGCCGGTGCAGAGCGGCTCCGATCGGGTGCTCGCGCTCATGAAGCGCGGCTATACCGCCATTGAATTCAAGCAAAAGGTCCGCAAGCTGCGGAGCGTGCGGCCTGACATCTGTATTTCCTCCGACTTCATCGTGGGATTCCCCGGGGAAGGTGAGCGCGATTTCGAGGCGACGCTCGCGCTGGTGCGCGATGTCGGCTTCGATCAGTCGTTCAGCTTTATCTACAGCCGCCGCCCCGGCACACCGGCGGCATCGCTCCCCGACGAAACCTCGGCCGAGGTCAAGCAGGAGCGCCTGGCGCGGCTTCAGGCGCAGCTCGACTCCCAGGCGCGCGCGATCAGCGAGCGCATGGTCGGCAGCATGCAACGCGTGCTGGTGGAGCGGCCGGCGAAGAAGGACGGGCGCGAGCTCGCCGGCAGGACCGAGAACAACCGCTGGATCAACTTCGCCGGTCCCGCCGAGGCGATCGGCCGGTTCGCCAAAGTCGCCGTGACCGAAGCATTGCCGCACAGCCTGCGCGGACGCCTGTGGCAGTAAGCGCTCCCGAGGTGCTGCGCGAGTTCGATCTCGAGCCGTCGGATAACGCGCGGCTGGCCAACCTCTGTGGCCCGCTCGATGAGAACCTCCGCCTGCTCGAGGCGCGCCTCGACGTCCAGATCCGCCGGCGCGGCGACAACTTCCGGGTGCTCGGCGCGCACGCCGGCAACGCCGAGGACATCCTGCAGGAGCTCTTCGCCCTGGCGAAGGACGAGGAAGTCACGCCGGAGCGCGTGCATCTGGCGCTGCGCGAGCGCGAGTCCGGCCAGGCTCCGGTGGACCTGGAGCCCGAGGAGCGGGGCATCCGCGTTCCGCGCGGTGGCATCCGGGCCCGCGGCCATCACCAGCGCGAGTACCTCGCGCACATCCGCAGCCGCGATCTGACATTCGGCATCGGCCCCGCGGGCACCGGCAAGACCTATCTGGCGGTGGCGTGCGCCGTGGAGGCGCTGCAGGCGGAGACCATCCGCCGCATCATCCTCGTGCGTCCGGCGGTCGAGGCCGGCGAGCGGCTGGGCTTCCTGCCGGGCGACCTCTCGCAGAAGGTCGATCCGTACCTGCGTCCGATGTACGACGCGCTCTACGAGATGCTGGGATTCGACCGGGTGTCGCGCTTCATCGAGCGCAACGTCATCGAGGTGGCGCCGCTCGCGTTCATGCGCGGCCGCTCGCTGAATGACTCGTTCATCATCCTCGATGAGGCGCAGAACACCACCATCGAGCAGATGAAGATGTTCCTCACGCGCATCGGCTTTGGCTCCAAGGCGGTGGTCACCGGCGATGTCACCCAGACGGATCTGCCCGCGGGCCGGCAGTCGGGCCTGAGTCACGTCATCGGCGTGCTGCGCGGCGTGGAAGGTGTGGCATTCACGTTCTTCGATGCCCACGACGTCGTACGCCATCCGCTGGTGCAGCGCATCGTGCAGGCTTACGAGTCGCAAGTGGAAGGAGACCGCAAGTGAGATCCGTGGTGCCGCACTCGTTGCGCGTCGAGGTGCAGACCGCCGTCAAGACATGGGCGCCTCGTGCCCCTGACATTGCCGTATGGGCCGGTGCGGCCGTTGGCCGCCGCGCCGCGGGGAGCGAGCTCGGCGTGCGGGTGGTCGGGTCTGCCGAAAGCCGGCGTCTCAACGCGCGCTATCGCGGCAAGGACAAGCCGACCAATGTGTTGTCATTCCCGCCGGCACCGGAGCACATCGGCGCCGCTTCGGCGGCGAGCGCTGCGCGCGCCGGTGAGTCGCGCCCGCTCGGCGATCTCGTCATCTGCGCGCAGGTGGTGCGCTCCGAGGCGCGCGAGCAGCGCAAGCCTCTCGAAGCCCACTGGGCGCACCTCATCGTGCATGGCGCGCTGCATCTCATCGGTTACGATCACGAGCGGGAGGCGGAGGCGAAGCGCATGGAGCGGCGCGAGATCGCAGTGCTGCGCCGCCTCGGCTTCGCCAACCCCTATCGCATCTGACCCATGAGCAAGGACATCAACACGACCGGACGATGGCTGAAGCGCCTGACGCAGACGTTTGCCGCCGAGCCGCAGGACCGCCAGCAGCTCATCGAGATCCTGCGGGAGGCACGCACGCGCGGCCTGCTCGATGCCGATGCGCTGCCGATGCTCGAAGGCGTGCTGGCCGTCTCCGAATTGCACGTGCGCGAGATCATGGTGCCGCGCGCGCAGATGGTGTTCGTGCGTCGCGACGATCCGGTCTCCCGCATCCTGCCCACCGTCGTCGAGTCGGGGCACTCACGCTTTCCGGTGATGGATGAGGACCGAGACGACATCGTCGGGATCCTTCTCGCCAAGGACCTGCTGCGGCTCTGCAGTCCCGAGGCGCGCGAGCGCTTCGACATCAAGGAGTTCATGCGGCCGGTCGTGTTCGTGCCGGAGGCCAAGCGCCTCAACGTGCTCCTGAAGGAGTTCCGCGGCAGCCGCAACCACATGGCCATCGTGGTCGACGAGTACGGCGGCGTTGCCGGCCTGGTGACGATCGAGGACGTCCTCGAGCAGATCGTCGGCGAGATCGACGACGAGTTCGACGTCGAGGACGACCAGAACATCCGCAAGGAGGCCGAGCGCCTCTTCCTGGTCCGCGGGGTGACGCGCATCGAGGAATTCAACGAGTACTTCGGCGCCCGCCTCTCGGAGGAGGAAGGCTTCGAGACCGTGGCGGGACTGCTCATGAAGCAGTTCGGGCGGCTGCCCCGGCGCGGGGAGTCCGCGAGCATCGACGGTTTCGAGTTCCGCGTCGCGCGGGCCGACCGGCGCCGGATAGACGCCTTGCGGGTCGTGCCGCCGCATGATGTGACGCCGCCCGACGGCCACTCGCAGCCGGAGCAGGGCGAGTCGCACGTTTGAGCGCCGCGCCGGAAACAAGATGAACACCCGACGTATGCCTGCCGTTGCCGCTCCTCGGGGTGAGGAGGCTCCGCCGGCGCGCGCTGCGGCCATGCGACAGCTCCTCGCCGGGCTCTCGGGTCACGCGGCGCTCGCGCGCCGGGTGCTGGCCTTCGGCGTGGGCGCCCTGCTCGCGTGCGCCTTCGCGCCGCTCGAGTGGTGGCCGCTCGCGATCCTCTGCCCCGCGGTGTTGATGGGGCTCTGGGAGCAGGCTCCGCCGCGCGAGGCAGCCTGGACCGGATTCTGGTTCAGCTTCGGCACCTTCCTCGCGGGCACCTACTGGCTCTACGTCAGCATCCACGAGCTGGGCAAGGCGCCCGTCTGGCTCACCATCGCACTCATGTTGGGCCTCGTCGGTGTCATGGCCCTCTACAACGCGCTGATCGGCTACGCGGTGGCGCGCTGGCTGCCGCGAGAGGGCGCATGGCGCTGGCTCATCGGCATGCCGGCGGCATGGCTGCTCGTCGAGTGGTGGCGCGGCTGGTTCCTGTCCGGCTTCTCGTGGCTGTCGCTGGGCTACTCGCAGACCGACACGTGGCTCGCGCGCCTGGCGCCTGTTTTCGGGGTCTACGGCATCAGCCTGCTGCTGCTCGCGAGCGCGGGCGCGCTGGTCGCGCTGCTGCGCGGCAGCACGCGCGTGCGCGTGGCGGCGGCCCTTACGCTCATCACGCCCTGGGTGGCCGGCGCGGCGCTCGGGCCCGTGCACTGGACCCACGCCTCGGGCGCGCCGGTCTCGGTGGCGGTGATCCAGGCGGACATTCCGCAGGATGAGAAATGGCAGGATGCCTACGAGGACCAGATCCTCCAGCGCTACCGGAAGATGACCGAGTCGGCGCTCGGCACGCAGCTCATCGTCTGGCCGGAGGCGGCGCTGCCGGAAGTGGCCAACAATCTGCTGCCCTACATCGCGCTCCTCGACCGGGAGACGCAAGCCCACGGCTCATCGCTGGTGATGGGCACGGTGAGCGCCTCACCGGACGGGCACTACTACGATTCGATCCTGGCGCTCGGTAAAACGGCGAGCTGGTACTCCAAGGACCACCTGGTGCCGTTCGCGGAGTTCTTTCCGGTGCCGCATTTCGTGCGCACGTGGCTGCGGCTGATGACGCTCCCTTATGAGAGCTTCAGCCGGGGCGGCACGCACCAGTCGCCGCTGCCCGTGGCCGGGCTCGAGCTCGGCCCGACCATCTGCTACGAGGTCGGATACGGCAGTTACATGCTGAACATGCTGCCGACCGCCAATGCGCTGGTGAACGTCACCAACGACGCCTGGTTCGGACACTCCACGGCCCGCTATGAGCAGTTCCAGATGGCCCGCATGCGCACGCTCGAGGAGGGGCGCAGCATGATCATCGCCAGCAACGACGGCATTTCGGCGATCCTCGGGCCGCACGGCGAGGTGCTGGCTTCCGCACCGCCCTACCGGCAATACGTGTTGCGATCCTCCATCACGCCCAGGGCCGGGCTCACGCCGTTCGCACGTGTTGGCAACTGGCTGGCCGTGAGCCTCGCCACCCTCGGCCTCGCGGGCGCGCTTTGGGTCGGTGGCCGCCGCCGGCGCGCGGGCACGGCGAGTGCTACCGCTTTACCTCCCCGGAGTCTCACATGACCTTTCTTCGGCTCGCGCCTCTGCGCGCGGCACTGATCTCCTGGGCCTTCGTCGCTCTGGCCGCCTGGCCGGTGATGCACGCGCAGGCCGCTCCCGCGGCGCGCGCCGCTTCCACGGCGCAATGCACGCCCGCGGGTGTGGCCGCCCTCCCGGACTTCTCGCCGCTCGTGGCCAAGTACGGCCCGGCGGTCGTCAACGTCGAGGTGGTGGAGAAAGCCCCGGAGGCCGGCGGGCAGGGCGACGATCCGCTCAACCAGTTCTTCCGCCGTTTCGGCATCCCGGCGCCGGGCGGTGGTGACCACCGCAGCGAGGAGCCGGTGCGCGGCGCCGGCTCCGGCTTCATCGTCAGCTCCGACGGCTACATCCTCACCAACCGCCACGTGGTGGAAGGGGCGAGCGATGTGACCGTGCGGTTGGTCGATCAGCGCGAATTCCGGGCGAAGGTAGTGGGCACGGACGAGCGCACCGACATCGCGGTCCTCAAGATCGAAGCGACGGGACTGCCGGTCGTGCACTTCGGCGATCCCGGCAAGGTGCGACCCGGCCAGTGGGTGCTCGCGATCGGCTCCCCGTTCGGGTTCCAGAACAGCGCGACGGCGGGCATCGTGAGCGCGATCGGCCGCTCGCTGCCCACGGAGAACTACGTTCCCTTCATCCAGACGGATGTGGCGGTGAACCCGGGCAACTCAGGCGGGCCGCTCTTCAACCTGCAGGGCGAGGTGATCGGCATCAACTCGCAGATCTTCAGCCGCACGGGCGGCTTCATGGGAGTCTCGTTCGCGATCCCGATCGACGTGGCCGCCAACGTGGAGCGGCAGATCATCACCGTGGGGCACGTGGTGCGCGGCATGATCGGCGTCACCATCCAGGAGGTGACGGCGGATCTCGCCGACTCGTTCGGCTTGAGCAGTCCGCGCGGCGCGCTGGTGAGCTCGGTGAGCGGCAAGAGTCCGGCCGCTGCCGCGGGTATCCGCGCGGGGGATGTGATCCTCGCGGTCGATGGGCATGCGATCGGTCATTTCGGCGAGCTGTCGAGCCGGATATCGGCCATGCGGCCGGGGTCGGAGGCGACCCTGACGCTGTGGCGGGACCGCAGGGATCAGACGGTGCGGGTGCGGGTGAAGGAGCTGCCGCAGGAGCCGCAGACCGCCGCGGCGGGAAGTGGCGCGCCGCGGGCGGCGCCGGTGGTGCACAAGCCGAATGCGGTGGGGCTCGCGGTGCGGCCGCTGCGGCCGCAGGAGAAGGCTGAGGTGCAGACCCAGGGGAATCTGGTGGTCGAGGGGGTGTCGGGGGCTGCGGAGTTGGCGGGAGTGGAGCCGGGGGACATCATTTTGGG
>DATNEU010000006.1:0-17364 GCA_035552895.1 Steroidobacteraceae bacterium | reverse complement strand
GGGCATTCCGTGCCTGCACTCCCGGCGGCAGGGCTCCGGCGACGGCGGCCATCGCGCCCAGGCGGGAGAAATCGCGGCGAGTGAGCTTCATCAGAGTTTCCCTCCGCGCCGTCAGCGTCAGTCGACGCGCGCCGGTGCGAGACGGGGAGAGAGCAGGTGGACGATGAGCAGCGCCAGCAGGTAGGCGCAGCCGGCGTAGGCAAAAAGCGGCCTGAAGGTGCCCAGGCGCTCGAGCACCCAGCCCGCGTACTTCGCGATCAACATGCCGCCGATCGCGCCGGCGGTGCCGCCGATGCCGATGAGCGAGCCGACGGCGCGGCGCGGGAAGACATCGGAGGGGAGGGTGAAGAGGTTGCAGGAGAAGCCCTGGTGGGCCGCCGCCGCGACGCCCACGATCGCCACCGCGCCCCAGAGGCTGTCGACATCGGCCACCCAGAAGACGGGCAGGACCAGCAGCGCGCAGAGCAACATAGTGTACTTGCGCGCCGCATTGAGCGAGAAACCCGCATGCAGGAGCCGCGATGACATCCAGCCGCCCGCTACGCTGCCAACGTCGGAGATGACGTAAATGGCGACGAGCGGCGGACCGAAAGTCTTCAAGTCCAGGTGATGCCGCTTGACCAGGAAGTCGGGCAGCCAGAAGAGCCACATCCACCACACCGGGTCGGTGAGAAACTTCGCGAGGGCGAACGACCAGGTCTCACGTACCCGCAGCAGCCGCCGCCACGGGATCGACACGATCGGGTCGGGCGGATCGCTCTCGATGAACGCGAGCTCCGCGGCACCGACGCGCGGATGCCGCCGCGGCGGCCGATACACCGCGAGCCACACGATCAGCCATACGACCGTGAAGCTGGCCGTGATGAGGAACGCGGCCCGCCAGCCGAAGGCGACAGTGATCGCCGGCACGATGAGCGGCGTGACGATGGCGCCAACGTTGCTGCCGGCGTTGAAGATGCCGGTCGCGAGCGCACGCTCGCGCTTCGGGAACCACTCGGCGACGGACTTGATTCCGGCCGGGAAATTGCCCGACTCGCCGAGTCCGACGGCGAAGCGCGCCACGATGAAGTCGGTCAGCGAGCTCGCCCAGGCGTGCGCCGCGTGCGCCACCGTCCAGATCCCCACCGCGAGGCCGAACCCGGCGCGCGCACCGATCCGGTCGATCAGCTTGCCGAAGATGAGGTACCCGATGGCGTAGGCCACCTCGAACCAGAATACGATGTTGCCGTAGTCGATCTCGCTCCAGTGGAACTGGTGCGCCAGCGTCGGCTGCAGAATGCCGATGATCTGCCGGTCGACATAGTTGAGCGAGGTGGCCGCGAAAAGCAGCGCGCAGATGACCCAGCGAAACTTGCCCACGCGCTGCGCTGCCGCATCCACGCGGGCTGCCGGGTCGAGGTTCTCGGACGCGGTCCCTGCGCCCTGCGGCTGCCGTAGTCGCGAATCGGTGCTCATCTGCACTCCGGTCCCGTTCCAGCGGCCGTCGCGGCCGTGACGGCGGCGAGGGCTCCCCGCGAGCTGATGTTGTCGTAAGCCTCCGCGACCGCCTTCGCGAATCGTGCCTCCCGCGCCAGACTGGCCGGAAACACACCGGGCAGGCCGAAGAACAGCGGCAGGTCGTGGCTCGCCTCACCCGTGAGCTGCCGCCCGAGCGCCGCGAGTTGCGGCGCGAGCGGATCGACGATGGCGACATCCTGTCGCGCCCGCACGCGCACGAACTGCATCCAGGCGGCGATCGGCACTGCCAGCCGGACGAGCGGCTGTCCGCCGCCCAGGGCATCCGTGATGGTGCCGAGAATGCGGATGGGCAGCTTCTGCGAGCCATCCCAGGCGATCTGCGCGAGTTGGTGGCGCATGGCCGGGTTCTCGAAGCGGCGCAGGATCGACTGGCGATACGCGGTGAGGGCGCCGGGCTGCGGGACGGCCAGCGTCGGCTCGATGTCCTCGATCATCAGGCGCTCGACGAAGGTCCGCAGCAGCGGCTCTCGCATGGCTCCCGCGACGGTTTCCAGGCCCGCCAGCAAACCCAGGTAGGCGAGGGTGGAGTGCGCACCATTCAACAGGCGAAGCTTCGCGCGCTCGTAAGCCGTCACGTCACGGCTCAACGTGACGCCGACCGAAGCCCAGTCCGGTTGGCCGGGAAAATCAACCTCCTCCACGACCCACTGCACGAATCGCTCCCGCTGGACCGGCCATGCGTCCTCGAGGCCCGTGGCCTGCGCGACTCGCTCGCGCAGGCGCTGGTCGGTGGCAGGCGTGATGCTGTCGACCATCGTGCGCGGAAAGCGCGCCCTCTCTTCTATCCAGGCTGCGAGCCCGGCGTCGCGCCGCGCCGCGTAAGCCAACACCGCGCGCTGTAAGGTCGGACCGTTGTCCGACAGGTTGTCGCAACAGACCACGAGATAGGGGTCGAGTCCGCGCTCGCGCCGCAGCTCGAGGCCGCGCACCAGCCAGCCGACGAGGCTGCGGGGTGCCTCGGGACGGGTCAGATCGTGGGCGATGTCGGGGTGAGCGAAGTCGAGCCGGCCGGCGCCGTCGAGGCAGTAGCCTTTTTCCGTCACCGTCATGGTGACGAGCGAGGTGTCAGGATCGCAGAGGCGGCGGCTTATGGCGGCGGCATCCTCCGCGGCGACCAGCAGCTCGCGGTGACAGCCGATGGCGCGCAACGTCGGCGCCTCGTCGAGCTCCGCCAGGGTGTAGAGGCCGTCCTGCGGGGCAAGCGCGTCGCGGAGCGAGGAAGTCTTGAGGGAGACTGCGCAGATGGCGCGAGTCGGGTCTTTCTCCAGCAGGCGGTCGAAGTAGAACGCCTGGTGCGCGCGGTGAAATGCGCCCGGCCCGAAGTGCACCGCGCCGATGCGCGTCTGCGAGCGGCGGTAGGCCGGCCGGAGGAGCTGAGGCGAGCCGCGCTCCAGGGTACGCTCGCTGAGGCGCTCGGCGCCCGGTCCAGGCGCCGGTGTACCCGCCCGCGCATCGGTCAAAGCGTCACTCCGGTCTTCCAGATCGCGAGCTCGCGCTCGCCGTTGCGCTCGGCGCAGGTCGTTTGGCCGGAGGCGGTCGCCACGATCAGATCGAGCAGCGCCCGGCTTAGCTCGTCCATGTCGGCGCCCGTGAGGAGCGTGCCGGCATCGAAATCGATCCAGTGCGGCTTCGCCTGCGCGAGCGTGCTGTGGGTCGAGATCTTCAGGGTCGGGGCCGGAAACCCGAGCGGCGTGCCCCGGCCCGTGGTGAAGAGTAGCAGTGTGGCGCCGGCCGCGGCCAGAGCCGTGCCGGAGATGGCGTCATTCCCTGGCGCTTCCAGCAGCGCGAGCCCCGGGCGATGCACGCGCTCCCCATAGCGCAGCACCTGTGTCAGTGGCGCCTCCCCCGCCTTTTGCACTGCTCCGAGCGACTTCTCCTCCAGCGTCGTGATGCCCCCGGCCAGGTTGCCCGGCGAGGGATTCTCCGAGACCGGTTGCCCGGCGGCGATGAAGTAATGCTTGAAATCGTTGATCAGCGTGCCTACGGCCTCGAATACGCTCCGGTCCACCGCCCGCGCCATGAGTAGCGGCTCGGCGCCGAAGGTCTCGGGAATCTCGGTGAGAATGGGCGTACCGCCGGCGCGCGCGAGCTCCGTGCTCACGCGGCCCACCAAAGGATTCGCGGTGAGTCCGCTGAAGGCGTCGGAGCCGCCGCACTTGAGGCCGAGGACCAGGTCGGAGAGCGGGCTGGGCTCGCGCACGTCGCGGGCAAGCAGTGCGGCGAGCTCCTCGAGCGCACGGACGCCTTCCTCGACCTCGTCACTGACGGCCTGCGCATTGAAGCTGCGGACGCGCTCCGGATCAAAGTCCGCCGTGCCGAGCAACGCCGCGAGCTGATTGTTCTCGCAGCCGAGGCCGACCACGAGCACGCCGCCCGCGTTGGGATGCGTGACGAGGGAGGCGAGGAGCTTGCGGGTGTGGGTGAGATCGTCGCCGAGCTGCGAGCAGCCGAAGGGGTGTGTCAGGGCGTAGATGCCGTCGACCTTGCCGCGGAGCCGGTCGCCGGCGATGTCGGCGATGCGCCGCGCGGTGCGTGCGACGCAACCGACAGTACAGACGACCCAGAGCTCGTTGCGGGTCCCCACGCGGCCGTTGCGGCGCCGGTAGCCGAGAAAGGTGCGCGGCTCGACCTGAACGGCTTTCGCGCCGGCTGCGGGCGGCGTGTAGGCATAAGCGGAATGACCCGTGAGAGTCGTGGCGAGGTTGTGAGTATGGACGTGCTCGCCCTGAGCGATATCGCGCGTGGCGCGGCCGATGGGCCAGCCATACTTGCGGATCAGACTTCCGGCTGCCATAGCGGCGACGGCGATTTTGTGTCCACGCGGAACTGCGGTGCGCGCAACGACGACGTCGGATGCCGAGCGCACCGTCTCCCCCTCCTGCAGGTCGCGCAATGCGACGAGCACGTCGTCCTGCGGATGCACTCGCAACGCATCGGAGAGAAGCGGTCCGGCCATGCGCCTATGGTAACCGGTAGCAGAACCAGCGCAAGCGGCGGCTGACGATGGGCTTCCGGAAACGGCTCTGCTACAGTCCGCCGGCAAAAAGACGGGCAGCCTGAGATTCCCCGCTTGAAAACCTCCCATCGCCCGCCCAGGGCGAAACGCGACCCCAGCGACCGCGGCGAGCCGCCGGCTTCCAAACGATCCCGGACGCGCTCGCGGCTGACGATCACCGACATCGCGCGCCTCGCCGGCGTGTCGAAGAAGACGGTCTCGCGGGTCATCAATCAGGCGCCT
Source organism: Steroidobacteraceae bacterium (assembly GCA_035552895.1). Taxonomy (GTDB): domain Bacteria; phylum Pseudomonadota; class Gammaproteobacteria; order Steroidobacterales; family Steroidobacteraceae; genus 13-2-20CM-66-19. The sequence goes on along the minus strand of DATNEU010000006.1, from coordinate 12,608 downwards.
TATGTCCAGGCCGAGACGCGCGCGCGCATCGAGGCCATCATCGCCGAGCACGGCTACCAGCCGGATCCGCAGGCGCGCGGGCTCGCGTTCCGCCGCTCCTTCCTGGTCGGACTGATCCACGACAACCCCAATCCCCAGTACGTCGAGAACATCCAGCTCGGCATCCTCGATGCGCTGGCCGGCCGTGGGTACGAGCTCGTGATCCGGCCGTGCGACCGTCGCAGCCCGACCTTCCTCGACGACATGCGGGGGTTCGTCGAGCGCCTGCGTCTCTTCGGCGTCGTGTTGACGCCCTCCGTGTCGGAGGACGATCGCCTCGCCAAGCTGCTGGAAAGCGCCGACTGCCCTTACGTGCGCATCGCGTGCGCGACGGTCGACAAGTCCTCGCGCATGGTTCTGACGCACGACGCGCGCGGCGCGGCCGCGGCTGCCCGGCGGCTGGCGGAGCTGGGCCATCGCCGCATCGCCTACCTTTCCGGCCCGCCGCTCTTTCGCTCCTCGCACGAGCGCCGCGCCGGGTTCATTGCCGGGCTCGCGGAGTACGGTCTGGAGCTGGCCCCGGATCTCGCCGTCCTCGGCGCCTACACGTACGAGTCGGGGCTGGCCCGCGGGCGGGAGCTGCTCGCCCGGTCCGATCGGCCGACGGCGATCTTCGCGGGCAACGACGAGATGGCGACCGGCGTGTACAGCGCGGCGCACGAGCTCGGGATCCGCATTCCGGAGGACCTGTCGGTGATCGGCTTCGATGATGCGCCGATTGCGACCCGGATCTGGCCCGCCATGACCTCGGTCCGCTTGCCGGTGCGGGAGATGGGTCGTACGGCCGCCGAGGGGCTCTTTGCGACTTCCAAGACCGCAGCCGCCAAAGCGCCCGTGGCGGAATACACCCCGACTCTCATGGAGCGGGACTCGACCGCACCCCCGCCGCGCGCACGGGCGTCCCGCTCCTGACGCCCTGGCCGACGGCCGGAGGTCCTCTCATGAGCCAGCGGCGGACAAGATCCCGTTGCAGGATGTGACACCGGTTACCTATAATGACTCCATGCCGCGCCCACTCACTCTGCATCCCGACCGCCTGTTCCCGGCGGAGCCTGGCGTGCGCGCCATCGCTCGCTCGCTCTATGCGCACGTGCGCGATCTGCCGATCGTCAGTCCGCACGGACACACCGATCCCGCCTGGTTCGCCTACGATGAGCCGTTCGGCGACGCCGTGGACCTGCTGCTCGCGCCGGATCATTACCTCTATCGCATGCTCCACAGTCAGGGTGTGGCTCTCGATGCGCTCGGGGTGCGCTCCCGCTGCGGCGCTCCGGAGTATGAGCCGCGCGAGGCCTGGCGCCAGTTCGCCAGACGTTACGCGCTCTTCCGGGGGACGCCGTCGGCACTGTGGCTCGAGCAGGTGTTTGCGCAGGTGTTCGGTCTGACGGTGCGCCTCGAGGAGGAGACCGCCGATCTTTATTTCGACGCCATCGGCGCCGCCCTCGCCAGCGCGCCCTTCCGCCCCCGCGCTCTGTTCGAGCGATTCAACATCGAGGTGCTGGCGACCACCGAGAGTCCCACCGACCCTCTCGCGGCGCACGCCGCGATCCGCCGCAGCGGCTGGCCCGGGCGGGTGATCAGCACCTATCGACCCGATCCGGTGGTCGATCCCGAGCACGAGCTCTTCCGCGAGTCCCTGGAGGAGCTCGGACGGATGACGGGCCAGGACGTCCACTCCTGGCGCGGCTATCTGCAGGCGCATCGGCTGCGCCGCGCGGCCTTCATCGCGCTCGGGACTACGGCGAGCGATCACGGGCACCCGAGCGCCGCCACCGCCGACCTCGCGGAGGCCGAAGCGCAGGCGCTCTTCGGGCGGGTCATCTCCGGCCGCTGCAGCGCGGCGGACGCGGAGCTCTTTCGCGCGCAGATGCTGACCGAGATGGCCGCCATGAGCGTCGACGACGGCCTGGTCATGCAGATTCACCCCGGGGCGCTGCGCAATCACGATCGGGCGACCTTCACCCGTTACGGCCGTGACAAGGGAGCCGACATCCCGCAGCGCACCGATTACGTGCATGCGCTGAAGCCGCTGCTCGATCGCTTCGGCGACCATCCGCATCTCTCCGTCATCCTCTTCACCCTGGACGAGTCGACCTACAGCCGGGAGCTCGCCCCCCTCGCCGGCCACTATCCGGTGCTGAAGCTGGGTCCCGCCTGGTGGTTTCACGACAGCCCCGAAGGGCTGCGCCGCTTCCGCGAGCAGACGACGGAGACCGCCGGGTTCTACAACACGGTCGGCTTCAACGACGATACGCGCGCCTTCCTCTCGATTCCCGCGCGCCATGACGTGGCGCGCCGCATCGATTGCGCCTTCCTCGCGCGCCTGGTAGCGGAGCATCGCCTCGCCGAGGACGAGGCCGCCGAGACCGCGATCGACCTCGCCTATCGCCTGCCGAAGAAGGCGTATCGGCTCTGAGCGGCTCTTCGCCTGCCCTCGGTCTCAACCTCCGGGAGGATTCGCCTTGGCTTTCATCCGCCTGAGCTACCTGATCCTGGCGCTCGCCTTCGCTGTCATGCCCGCCGCCTACGCGCAGGACTTGCGGCACGTCACGCGGCCAAACATCCCGGCTTCCTGCGTGGTGCTCCACGCCCGGCTTTCCGCGCCGCACGGAGTCCTGCCACCCGATGCCGAGCGGCATGCCGATACCGGGCGCATCCAACAGGCGATCGACCATTGCGCGGCGGGCCGGGCCGTGGAGCTGCGGGCGGACGGCGCCAGGCGAGTATTCCTGAGCGGTCCGTTGGCGCTGCGCTCGGGGGTAACGCTGGTCATCGACGCCAATACAGTGCTGGCGGCGTCCACCAATCCGCGGCTCTACGACATCGCGCCCGGCAGCTGCGGCTTGCTCGGCAAGCGCGCGGAGGGGTGCAAGCCGCTCCTGAGCGCGACCGGGGTCGTTCACAGCGGCATCATGGGCGCCGGCGCCATCGACGGCCGGGGCGGCGATCCCCTCGCCGGCGGTAAGGTCACCTGGTGGCAGCTCGCTCATCGCGCGAAGGTGCTCGACCTGAATCAAAAGGTCCCGGGGCTCATCGTCTTGAGCCGGGTGCGCGATTTCACGCTGTACGACATCACGCTGCGCGATTCTCCGCGCTACCACGTCGACGTCAGGGACTCGGATGGGTTCACTGCCTGGGGTGTCAAGATCATGACGCCCGGTACTGCTCGCAATACCGACGGCATAGATCCAGTCTCATCCACCAACGTAACGATCACCCACTGCTACATCCACGCCGGTGACGATGACGTCGCGATCAGCTCCCACCAGGGCGGGGCGGCTGCGCACATTTCCGTTCTCGACAACCACTTCTACACCGGGCACGGAATGTCCATCGGCAGCGGCACCGCCGGCGGCGTCAGCGACGTGCTGGTGAGGAATCTCACCATCGACGGCGCGCTGAACGGGATCCGCATCAAGTCCGACCCCAGCCGCGGGGGCCTGGTTCACGATGTCGAATACGAGAACGTCTGTATCCGCAACGTCACCAATCCGATCGTCCTGACGCCGCACTACACCAATTTCTCGGGCACCCACGATCCCGATTACCGCGATATCGTGCTGCGTGACGTGCGAGTCCTCACGCCGGGCTACTACGTCTTCAGCGGACTCGACTCCAGGCATGTACTCGGTGTAACTCTGGACAATGTCTTCGCCGAAGAGCTCGAGCCCTCGCGCCTCCTTGCAGCCGACGCTCGCATCAATCTCGGTCCCTCGGTCGGAAATCTGTTGCCGACCGGACGGGATGTCGCGGTAAACAGGATGCCCCACAGTCATCCAGGGACCCCACCGGCATGCGCATCGCGCTTCGTGCCGTTTCCGGCGTTGCCGACGGCTCCCCGTCTGGTCGTCAAAGTCCCTCCGGTCGATCACACGTTGTATGTCGCCGCGGACGGGACCGGAGACTACTACTCGATTCAGCGCGCGATCGACGTGGCGCCCGCGCGCGGCGCGCTGATCTCAGTTGCGCCCGGGACCTACCACGAGGCGCTGACGATCGGGAAGCCGCACATCGTGCTCCGCAGCCCTTATGCGGACGCCGGCAGGACCGTCGTAGCGGCACCGGATGGCGGCGCTTCATCGCCGACCATGACCGTGACTGCGAACGATTTTCTGGCTGAGAACCTGACGCTCGAAGGCGCTTCCGCCCCGGCGGGCGCCCGACAGTCGGGGTCCTCGCAGCCCTTGGTGCTGAAGGTGAGCGGAGAGCACGATGTCTTCAGGAACGTACGCGTGCTCGGGAGAGCTCTGAGGTGGAAGAGACATTCGACACCGCCGCCGTGAGGCAGGAGGTGGCGGAGCGCTTCGTCGCGGCGCGGCTGTCGGCGCGCGCGTTGCCGGAATATCCGGGGCCGCTGCCGAAGACGCTCGCTGACGCGTACGCCCGTCAGGATGCAGCCATGGCCCTTTGGCCCGACGACATCGCAGGTTGGAAGGTCGGCGGGATTCCCGCTCCGTGGACCGCCCGCCTGCGCGAATCGCGCCTGGTCGGCCCGATATTCCGCCGCCAACTCTGGCGCGCCAGCGCCGCGACGACGGCCTCGCTGCCGGTCATCCCGGGAGGATTTGCCGCCGTCGAAGCCGAATATGTGTTCGTGCTGGCCGAATCCGCCCCGTTGGGGCGTACGGAATGGACCCCGGGGCAGGCGGCCGAGCTGGTTCGGGAGCTGCGGGTCGGGATCGAGCTCGCCGGTAGTCCGCTCGCCACCATCAATGAGCTGGGGCCCGCGGTCGTCGTCTCGGATTTCGGCAACAACGCGGGACTGCTCCTCGGCCCGCCGATCGCCGACTGGCGCTCGCAGCCGCTCGAGTCCCTGACCTGCGAGACGCACGTCGGCGGCAGATGCGTCGGGCGAGGCGGCGCCGCGTCGCTCGCCGGCGGGCCGCTCGCCGCCCTGGCCTTCGCGCTCGGCTGTTGTGCGCGCCGCGGCCGGCCGCCGCGGGCCGGAGATGTCATTTCCACGGGAGCCTGCACGGGCATCCATCCGGTGGCGGCCGGCCAGCAAGCGCGGGTCTCCTTCGGCGCGACGCAGCTCTGCTGCCGCATGATCCGCGCGACGCCCGCGGATACCCGGCGGACCTCCTGAGCCCAGTGCGTCGGCCCACGGGCCGGCGCCTGGCGGCCTTGCGGGCCCCGGGAGATCTTGCTAACGTACATGCTACCGGTGTCACACGCGCTACCTGCCGGCACGAGCCAAAAAGACGGGCCTGCGCGTGCTACCGGTAGCATTCCGGTCCGCCATACGCGACGGAGGGGGAGATGAAGAAGACCGATCACCGCTCGAACGAGCTGTCCGCCGGCCTGGTCAGCAGCGCTGTGGCCGCAATCCTCGCGCTCGGCATGGCGTGCGCGGGCGCGGCGAATGCACAGCCCACCGCGCCGGCCGCCGGCACGACTACCACCGCCGCGGGAGCCGCCCCCGCCGGCGGCCCACAGTCCACCGCCGATCCGAGCACGGCCGATGCTGCCGCCTCGGCGATGCAACTGCAGGAGGTGGTCGTCACCGGCTATCGCAACAGCCTGCAGCAGGCTCTCAGGATCAAGGAGGACATGGCCTCCGAGGTCGACACGATCCTCGCCGAAGACATCGGCAAATTCCCCGATCAGAATCTGGCGGAATCGTTGCAGCGCATCCCCGGCGTCGCGATCACGCGCGAGCAGGGCGAGGGCCGGGAAATCACCGTTCGGGGTCTCGGCCCCCAATTCACTCGCGTGCGCGTCAATGGCATGGAGACGCTGACGACCACGGGCGGACCCGACAACGAAGGCGGCGTCAACCGCACGCGTGCCTTCGACTTCAACATCTTCTCTTCGGACCTGTTCAATGAGCTGACTGTGCGCAAGACCTCCGAGGCCGACGTGGACGAGGGCTCGCTCGGGGCTACCGTCGACCTCACCACCGCGCATCCGTTGGATTACCACAAGTTCGTGTTCATCACTCAGGCGAAAGGAAACTACAACGACCTCTCCGGCACGGTCGGGCCCCAGGTCTCGGGGCTAATCTCCAACGTGTTTGACGACGGCAAGTTCGGTGCGCTGGCATCCGTCTCCTGGAGCAAGCGCGACTATCTCGACGACGGAGCGAGCACGGTGCGCTGGGACGAAGGCAAGGTACTCAAGACGGGCACGAACCCCTATGGCGCGTCCCCTTATGGCTTCGCGTCCGTTGGCGGCACGCCTTGTATCGGTACCGCATCGACGCTGCCCGCGGCGTGCCAGGCGGCCGACTCGGCCCTGCATCCCCGGTTCCCGCGCTACGATAACTTCCAGGACGGCGAGAATCGTCTGGGGTTGACAGGGTCGTTGCAGTGGAAGCCGAACGCCGCGAACCTGCTGTCGCTGGACCTCCTGCACTCGTACTACGCGGAGACACGGCAGGAGCAGTATCTCGAGGCGCCTGGCTTCTCCGGCCAGGGCAAATGTACCAATCCGGCCAAGACGGTCAGCATTGGCTGCATCTCCGTCCTCTCCGACACCATCGACGGCGCCGGGGTCATGACGGCCGGCACCTTCAGCGGCGTGGACACGCGGGTGGAAGACCGGTTCGACAGCATGCATACCAACTTCACCCAGGTCACTCTGAACGGCAACCACGACCTCGGCGAGAAGTGGAGCATCGATGAGCTACTCGGCTATTCCAGGTCCCTCTTCAACAACCCGCAGCAAACGACGCTGGGCTGGGATCAGTACGGCCAGACCGTCAGCTATGATTTCGCCAGTCGGATCCCCTACCTGAACTTCGGCACGGAGAACGTGGGCGCCACCGGGCCCTGGCTGCTGACGGAGGTGCGCGAGCGGCCGCAGAGCACGACCAACGATTTCAAGGATGTCGAGCTCAACGTCCACTTCACACCCGACGACACCGTCAATTTCGCCGGCGGCCTGCAGTTGAAGCAATACGACTTCGGCACGACCTCGCTCAGGCTGGTCAACGGCGAGACGGTGAATTCGAAAAATGCCTACAGCGGTCTGCAGTCGGTACCCATCGGCAGCTACGCGCAGACCGTCAACTTCGGCAGCGCTTCCGGGGTTCCCGTGCCCGGGGGCAGCACTGCGGCCTGGGCCACCCCGAGCGTGTTCCTGGCGCAGAATGCGCTGGGCATCTATTCGAACGGCAGCCTCTTCGCGCTGAGCACCGCCGGCGATCTCGGCAACAACGTGCGGGTGCGCGAGCGCGATTCCGGGGCGTATCTGCAGATGAATTGGGACGCCCATCTGCTGTCGCGGGAGTTGCGCGGCAACCTGGGTGTGCGGGTGGTCAGAACCAGCCAGTGGTCCCAGGGCTATTCCTCTACCTTGCTGCCCATCACCGCCAGCCGCGACTACAACGACGTGCTGCCGGCGCTGAACCTCGTCTGGTCCCTGCGGTCCGACCTTCTGCTGCGCTTCGCGGCCTCGCGGGACATGTCGCGGCCAAATCTGACGGACGTCGCGGCGAGCACCAGCGTGAGCGTCTCCGGGACGCAGTTCAACGTCAAGACCGGCAATCCGAGCATCGACCCCTTCCTCGCCAACGCCTACGACCTGTCGCTCGAGTGGTATCCGGCGCCCGGCACACTGGTGTCGGTGGCGCCGTTCCGCAAGGACGTGCTGAGCTTTTCCTCCTCGGAGACGATCAACACGGTGTTTCACGGGAATCCATTCGGTGTGCCGGACTCGCTCGCCATCCAGGCCTGCGGCTCCACGCCCGGCTGCAGCCCGGATGCGACCTGGGCATTCTCCGTTCCGGTCAATTCACCGGGCGGCAAAGTCAATGGAGTGGAGCTCAACTATCAGCAGCCGCTGCGCTTCCTGCCCGGCTTCCTGCACAACCTCGGCGTGCAGATGAACTACACCTACGTCACCTCGACGGTCAAATACCTGGCCGGTCCGAACACCTACGTGACCGGAGAGCTCGAGGGATTATCGAAGAACACGGCCGGTGCCACGCTCTACTACGAGGACCCGAAGTGGAGCGTGCGTGTCTCCGGCGCCTACCGCAGCGCCTATCTGATCCGGGTGCCCGGGCAGGAGACGGGTACGGACGCCGACGGTTATGATGCGACATTCAACCTTGACGCTTCCGTTCAGTACAACCTGACCGAGCGCTTCAGGCTGACCCTCGAAGGCGTCAACCTGACCGATCAGTACGAGAGCGAGTTCGACGATACCGCGCGTGACCTGGTGTACTACTATCACAACCAGGGGCGCGAGATTCTGTTCGGGGTGCGCTATCAGTACTGATCTCCTTCAGGGGTCGCGGTGCGGTTAAAGGTTTTGCAGGCTACCCATCCCGACATGCTCGTCGGGATGGACTCGGCGGCGCTGCGCCGGCACTATCTGGCGACGGAGCTGTTCGGCGCGGGAGATGTTCGCCTCTGCTACAGCCACGTGGAGCGGCTGATCGTGGGCGGCGCCCAGCCGCACGAACGCCCGCTGCGGCTCGAGGCGATGCCCGAGGGCGGGTCCTCGCCGCTGCTCGCGCGGCGCGAGCTCGGCATGATCAACATCGGCGGACCGGGACGCGTGACGGTCGACGGCCGGGAGCACGCCATGCAACCGCGCGACGGCCTCTATGTCGGCAAGGAGAGCGCCGAGGTGATCTTCGAGTCGAGCGATCCGGCGGCTCCGGCGAAGTACTACCTGGTGAGCGCGCCGGCCCATGCCCGCTTCGAGACGGTGAAGATCCCGATCGAGGAGGCGAGGCCCACCAGCATGGGAGCGCCCGAGACGGCCAACCGGCGGACGATCCATCAGTACGTTCATCCGGATGTCTGCCGGTCGTCTCAGCTTCTCATGGGGCTCACCGCGCTCGAGACGGGCAGCGTGTGGAACACCATGCCCTGCCACCTGCACGACCGGCGCTCGGAGGTCTACTTCTACTTCGACATGAGGCCGCAGGAGCGGGTGTTCCATTTCATGGGTCCGCCGGTCGAGACCCGTCACCTCGTGGTTGCCAACGAGGAGGCCGTGATCTCGCCGCCCTGGTCGATTCACATGGGGGCGGGTACCGGCCGGTACGCCTTCATCTGGGCGATGGCGGGAGAGAATCAGGACTACCGCGACATGGATCCCGTGCCGACCCAGATGCTGCGGTGAGCGATGTGGCCGAGCGACTCCCGCTGGCTGGCCGCATCGCCGTGGTCACCGGCGCCAACTCGGGCATAGGGCAGGCGATCGCGGTCGCGCTGGCGGCGGCAGGCGCCGACATCACCGTGGTCGGCCGTACCGCCGCCGATGAAACCGCCGCGCGCGTGCGGGGCGAAGGACGCCGCTTCCTCTCCATCGAGGCGGAGCTGGGCCCGGTTGCCGGCTGCGCGGCAATCGTCGAGAAGACGTGTGCCGGCCTCGGAGGCATCGACATCCTGGTCAACAATGCCGGCACCATCCGCCGCCGCGAGGCGCTCGAATTTTCCGAGGCGGACTGGGACTCGGTCATGGACGTCAACCTGAAGACGGTATTCTTCCTGTCCCAGGCCGCTGCGCGTCACATGATCCCGCGCGGCGGCGGCAAGATCATCAACATCGCCTCGATGCTCTCCTTCCAGGGAGGGGTGCGCGTCGCCTCCTACACCGCCAGCAAGAGCGGTATGGCGGGCCTCACCCGGCTGCTGGCGAACGAATGGGCGGCGAAAGGAATCAACGTGAATGCCATCGCGCCGGGTTACATTGCGACCCGCAACACCGACGCGTTGCGGCATGACGAGGCGCGCAACCGCGAGATCCTCGGCCGCATCCCGGCCGCGCGCTGGGGTGTGCCGGAGGATCTCGGCGGCGCGGCCGTATTTCTCGCCTCTCGCGCCTCCGATTACGTCCATGGAGCCATCATCCCCGTCGACGGAGGTTGGCTGGCGCGGTAGCCTCCAACGGCTCAGGTGCCCTGCTGGATGTAGGGTACTTGCGCAAACAGGCGCCGCTCCGCCCCGCGCGGGTCATCGGCCAGACGCGGCTCGTCATCGAGCAGCATCGTGCGGCGCCGTGGAAGCTCATAACGATCCCAGGTGGGCAGTCCGCGGGTGTTTGGATCGCCGCTGCGGGCGAAGGCGATGAAGGCGTCGCCCATCGCAGCCGCCATTCTGCGCGACCGCTCTCCCGTGCCGATTCGCGTCCCCTTCAGGTCGACCGGTGCGTCGAGATTGCCGAACACCAGCGGGATGTCGAGGCCATGTGGCGCGCCCCACCGGCCGCCATCCTCCGGCGACCTCCAGTCGAGCTGATAGACGAACGCCGGCGATCCCTGCGCGGCGCGCAGCTCCGCCTCGATCACCGCCGGGCGCCAGGACCGGCTCGCGGTCGTGGCGGCGAAGAAAACGTCGCTCGCGGTCGCCTGCGGATACAGCCGGCGATACTCGGCGATGACGTGCTCCGGAAGGATATCGGCGCGCATGTCCCTGGCCAGCGCGCCGGGCAACTGCTCCCAGGTGAGATGGAACGTGGCCGGATCGGGCCCGCCGATGAGACCTCGAGTCTCATCGTGAGTGTTGCCGATCATCAGCGGCACCGTCGCCGATTGGGCCGGCGCATCCGGATAGAAGGGATGCCGCCGGAGCGAGCGCTCATCGAGAACCGGCCCGAAATAGATTCCGCCATGGCCGATGACCGGATCGGTCGTCGCCAGCGCCTCGACCAGGCGGGCGGCCGGAAGCTCCGCAACGCGAGCCGCATCGCCGACCGGAATCCGCAGCGCCTGCAGGAGCGCCTGCGCGCGCCGCGTGGCGTGCAAGGGTCCCGACGCGGTGATCTCCTCGCCGCTCATGGTCGCCGCGCGATGGAAGAGACGCGTTCCGGCACGTGGGCCGTCGGGCAGCCGGCGCCCGGCGCCAACCGCCGCCGGCATGGCCATCAGCGTCGCGATTTTCGCTCCGCCTCCGGACTGGCCGAAGACCATCACGCGGTTGGGGTCGCCGCCGAATTCCGCGATGTTGTCCCGCACCCAACCCAGCGCCAGGATCAGATCGAGCATGCCCGCATTACCGGAATCGGCGTACTCCGGCCCGGCGACCCGGGCGAGGTACAGGTACCCGAACGCGTTGAGGCGGTGATTCACCGTGACCAGGACGACATCGCCACGCCGGCAAAGCCGCGTACCGTCGTAGAGTGGGCTCGATCCGGAGCCCTCGTCGAAGGCGCCGCCGTGGATATAGCAGAGCACGGGCCGCGCGCCGCCGTCCCGCAGTGCGGGTGTCCAGACATTGAGGAAGAGACAGTCCTCGCTCGTCGGCTCCTTCAGCGCCCCCCGCTGCGGGCAGCCCGGCCCGTAATCCACTGCATCCTGAACCCCGCTCCAGGGCGCCGGGGATCGCGGCGGCAGAAAGCGCCGCGTCGTTGTGTCGGCCCCATATCGCACGCCTCTGAAGGCGTGTATTCCGTCCTCCAACACCCCACGCACACGGCCCGCGCTCGTCCGCACTACTACCGAGGGCGCCGCGCCGGCGAAGACCGTCGGCAGCGCGAGGCCCGTGGCGGCCGCGCCGGCGCAGGCGCTCGAGCGGCGCAGGAACTCCCGCCGCGGCAACATGGATCGCTCCCGCTGCGCCATCGTGTCCGGGCCGGCCTACTGGGCGCCGTCTCTCTCCATCATCCGCTTGTAGGCGGGACGGCTCGTGATTCTCGCCGTGTAGTCCTTCAACGCCGGCGTCTCGCTCATCAGCTTGAACATCAACATGAAGTTGATGGTGCCGCCGACCGAGATGTCGGCGGCGGAGAACTCATCGCCCAGGAGGTACTTCCGTCCGGAGAGTACCGCGTTCAGCACTTCCTCCACCTCGCCCGCCTCCGCCCAACCCATCATGCCCGGAACGTGCTTCACCTCGAGCCGTCGCATGATCATCGAGGGCTCGAGAACGCCGGGCCGATAGGCGAGCCAGGAGAGGTACTCGCCGCGCTTCGGATCGCCCACCCGCGGGCCGAGCTTCGCTTGCGGATACAGGTCAGTCAGATAGAGCGTAATGGCGGCAATCTCGAAGATGCGTTGTCCATCATGTTGCAGGCACGGCACCTTGCCGTGCGGATGCGGATTGGCGGCATCCCGTGCCCCGCTGCCGTCGCCCCGGCGGATGTTGACGAGCTTCGTCTCGTAAGGGACGCCCAGCTCCTCGAGCAGCCACACGATGCCGCCGGAGCGGGACTTCGGGGCATGAAACAGCGTCAGCATGACAGCTTCCTCGTTGCGTCGATGCGCCATCATAGCCGACGCCATGAGGCGTGGCCAGCCCACTCAACAGCGTTCGAGCGCTCAACGTGCAAGCGACTCGGTGCGTTGGCGGATGTCCGCCGAAACGAGATCCAGGCCCTTTCCTGCTCGGACGGCGAGCCTGCGTGCCGTCGCCGGAAACTTCCTGGCTGCGCGGATCACATCGTCCAGACATTCCTGCGCCCGTGCGACTCGCCACTCTTTCGCGACCGTCAGGAGAATCTCTCGTGTCGGGCAGCCGTAGCCGTATTGGAAAGCGAGAGTGTGATGCTCGCGCCGTTCTGCGACGTCGGGGACGAGATCGAAAGCCGGAGCCGAGCGATAGCCGGACGGACCGTTCAACATCCAGAAATTCTTCAGGTGATCATCCACATTGCCGATTGCGGCATTGAATGTC
>DATNEU010000005.1:0-17594 GCA_035552895.1 Steroidobacteraceae bacterium | reverse complement strand
TGGGCTCGTCTGCCCTTCCGGCACCGGGAGCGCGATCGTTGATCTCCCTGGCCGAGGTCAGGCCCGAATCGGAGCGGATCGAGTTCCTGCTGCGGCGGGACGGTCACGAGGCAACACGCAAGTGGGTGGAGCGAACCCTCGGCCTCTACCGAGCGGAGATCGGCCGGCGTGGCAGCTACGCCACGGATGCCACTTACCGGCCGCGGTTCGAGAAGGCGATACGGGAATTCGAGGAATGGCTGGTTGCCCCAGGCCGGTGAAAACCGTAGGAGGAAATCCCTGATGGCCCGGAAGACAAGCTCCGCGGCGCGACGCTCGCGTCCGCGCCATACCTCCCGGTCGAACGCGCGCTCGCAAGCCGCGGAGCACGCGGTCCCACTCCGCCTCCCACGAGAGGCCCGATGCCTTCGCCGCCCCGAGGCGATAGGCGGGGTGGATCTGGAAAGGATCACTCGTGCGGTTCGCGAGATCATCATCGGTATCGGCGAGAACCCCGACCGGGAGGGACTGCGCAACACCCCTTCTCGTATTGCACGGGCCTATGCGGAGCTCACCGCGGGATTGCGCCTCGACCCCCGCGTCCACCTCCAGACCGTCTTCCACGTCAAATACAACCAGATCGTGCTGCTGCGCAACATTCCGTTTCATTCCATCTGCGAGCACCACTTCCTGCCCTTCGTGGGGCGCGCTCACGTCGCCTACCTGCCCCGCGACAAAGTGGTCGGCCTGAGCAAGCTCGCGCGCGTAGTGGAGGCGTTCGCTCTGCGCCCACAGGTGCAAGAGCGTCTGACTGACCAGATAGCGGACGCCATCATGGATGGACTACGCCCACTGGGCGCCATTTGCGTCATCGAGGCCTCGCACACCTGCATGACTATCCGCGGCATCCACAAACCCGGCAGCTCCATGGTGACCAGCGCGATCCGCGGCACGTTCGTGCGCAATCAGGCGACGCGCACCGAGGTGCTGAATCTGATCTACGGCTCGGCAGCCCGGTTGAGGGCTTAGGTGTTACCACCGGCGAAGCGGGCCATGAGCCGCGGTGGTGATTGCAGCGACGTTCGCGGTCGTGTATATGAGCCGATATGAGCAACCTCCGTATGGGACTGGCGGGATGGTCGCCGGAGGTGCGCAGCATACTGCGCATCGTCGCGGCGCTGCTGTTCGTGCAGCATGGCACTGCGAAACTGCTGCACGTTCCAGACCAGCCGATGTTCGCCCACCTGCAATTGATGTCGCTCCTGGGCATTCAGGGCGTGATCGAGCTGGTCGGCGGCGGACTGTTGGCGATCGGACTCTTCAGTCGCCCGGTCGCCTTCATTCTTTGCGGCGACATGGCGGTCGCGTTCTTCCATGCCCATTTCCCGAGGGGCTGGTTGCCCATTCTCAATGGCGGCGATCTCGCCGTGCTCTTCTGCTTCACCTTTCTCTACTTGTGGGTGGCGGGTCCCGGCCCCTGGAGCCTGGATGCGCTGCTGCGCCCGGCGAAGCGCCGGTCCGAGGAGTCGCGCTCCTCCTGAGCCCCATCGTTCGCGGGGGTGAACATGCGGCTCGCCTGCATTGCACACAACCGTGACCGTTCGGTGGAACGCCTTTTGCTTGAGCCCTGGCCCAGACACCGACCAGGAGTGAATTCATGCGCAACCCGAGCTCATCCTCGAAGAATGTGATCGCCGCGCTGGTTGCCGCCGCCCTGGGCCTGACGGCCGGTCCGGCCCTGGCCCAGACGACATCGCAGAGCAACCAGAGCCAGACTCCGTCCAGCCACCGGACTGCCAGCAAGAAGAGCGTGAGAAATCTCACCTCACAGGTGAAACACGAGCGGGAGCAGATGCAGGAGTCCACCGGAAAGCTGAATCAGGCCACGGCTCAGCTCAGACGCACGACGCACCGGATGAAGCAGACCCAGGCCAAGGAGATGCGGGTCGCCAAGGCGGAGCGCCACGTCAAGAAAGGCGAGCGGAATCAGCGCAGCCGGGTGCATGCGCACCACATCCGCAAGATCCACCACGCTCAGCCCGCGAACACGACGCCGCCGACGTAATCGTGGCGCGCGGTTGGCCGCCGATCAGGCGCTTCGCAGCTCCCGAGGATCCACCGGCAGCTTCCGGATGCGCTTGCCGGTCGCCGCGTAGAGCGCGTTGCAGAGCGCGGGCAGCACCGGCGGTAGCGGCGGCTCTCCGAGTCCGGTCGGCGGGTTGTCGGTGATGCGAAAATGCACCTCGACCGGCGGGGCTTCCCTCATTCGCAGCAGGCCGTAGGTGTTGAAATTCTCCTGCACGACTCTGCCGCCCTCGAGCACGATGCGCTGGTGGAGCGCGGCGCCCAGCCCATCGAAAATCCCTCCCTGAGCCTGGTTGTAGGCACCGGCGGGATTGATGATCTGTCGGCCGACATCGCCCGCCGCCCAGATCTTGTGCACCTTCGGAGTCCCGTCCGGCAGAACGCTGGCCTTGACGACCTCCACGAAGTAGCCGTAGTGGCTGTAGTAGAACGCGAGACCGAGGCCGGTACCGCGCGGCAACTCGCCCCGGTGGCGCCAGCCGGACTTTTCCGCGACGAGCCCGAGTACCCCTCGCGCCCGGGAAGTATCGAACGGCGGCTGCGGGCGGCCGGATCGCGGCGGTGACGGGATCACACGGTCGGGACCGTAGAGCTCGAGCCGGAAGTCGAGCGGATCTCGTCCCGCGGCATGCGCCGCCTCGTCGATGAAAGACTCGAACGCGAACGCCAGCGCGTTGCCGCCCGGATTGCGCAGCGGACCGGTGGGGGCACGAAGCTCGATCAGCGACTGGCCATACTCCAGGCTCGGCACGAAGCCGGCGGGGAAGTGATCGCCGGGAAGTCCGGCGGCGGAAGCGACCTGGTCCGCCTGGCCGAAGGTTACGAAGTGGTCGCGGAAGGCATCCAAGCGGCCCTCCGCCGTGAGCCCCGCCTTGAAGTAATGGAATCCCGCCGGGCGATAGGCATCGTGCTGGATGTCCTGACGCCGGTTCCAGAGGAGCTTCACCGGCCGGCCGACCCGCTTTGAGATCACGGCAGCCTCGACCATGTAGTCGTTGGACAGCCGCCGCCCGAATCCACCGCCTACCCGTGTCATGTGCACGGTCACCCTGCCCTCGTCGACTCCGAGGGTAGCCGCGACCAAAGTGCGACCCGGCGCGGGATTCTGCGTCGGAGCCCAGATCTCCACGCTCCCATCGCGTTTGTAATGCGCCGTGCAGTTCTGCGGCTCCAGATCGACGTGCGCCAGGAATGGATACGAGTACGCGCCTTCCAACACCTTGTGCGCATGGGAAAATGCGCCCTCGATATCACCGTCGCGGCGAATGATCGCCTGGGGCAGCTCACGCGCGAGAGCCGCGGCCCGCCGCTCGAACTCCGCCGTGCTCTGCCCGGGGCTCGACTCCCGGTCCCAGACGACCCGCAGCTTCTCCAGCGCCTTCTGCGTTTGCCACCAGCTATCGGCGACGATCGCGACGCCGTCCACGAGCCCCATCTGGAAAACAGCCTCCGGGCCCGATCCCCGTATGAGGAAGGCATCGCGGACGCCCGGCATCGCCTTCACCGCGGCAATGTTGGCGCGCACCACACGGCTGCCGAACACCGGTCCTTTCTCGTAAGTGGCATAACACATCCCGGGCAACTCGGTATCGATCCCGAAAAGCGGTTGACCTTCCAGCACGCGCGCGCTGTCCACGCCACCCGTGAATTGGCCGATGATGCGGTAGTCCTTCGGATCCTTCAGCGTGACCGACTGCAGATCCGGCGCCGGAAGCCCCGCGGCCCTGGTCGCGAGAGCTCCGTAGCTCAGCGTGCGGCCGCTCGCCCGATGCTGCACGACTGCGTGGCTCGCATCGCATTCGGCCGCCGGCACTTCCCAGGCCTGCGCGGCCGCGAGGATGAGCATTTGCCGCCCCGCCGCGCCGACACGGCGCATCGGCTCCCAGTTGAGCGGCGTGTCCATGCTGCCACCGGCGAACTGCGGGCCGTAGATGGGATCGAGCAGCGCCTGCTCGGCGCGAACCTGCGACCAGTCGGCGTCCAGCTCCTCCGCGACGAGCATGGGCAGCATCGTCTTGCTTCCCTGCCCCACCTCAGGGTTCTTCGCGACGATCGTCACGACTCCATCCGGAGCGATGCTGATGAATGGATTGAGCTCCGCCCCGGCAGCGGGCACGACGGCAATCGGGTCACTCGCCTGCGCCGCGTGCGTCAGGTTGAGGGTGAGAAGCAGCCCGCCGCCCGCCGCCAGCCCGGTGGTGAGGAAGGCGCGCCGCGACAACTCGACTGCATCGGGTCCCGCCATGTCACACCTCCCTCGTGTCATCGGTCGGTAGCCCGGCCGCCTGCTTGATGGCGGCGCGGATGCGGGTGTAGGTTGCGCAGCGGCAGAGATTGCCGCTCATGGCGTCGTCGATGTCCCGGTCGGTCGGTTGGGGAATTCTCTTGAGCAGACCGGTTGCCGCCATCACCTGTCCCGACTGGCAGTAACCGCACTGCATCACATCCAGCGCGAGCCATGCCGCTTTGACCTTCCGGCCAACCTCGC
Organism: Steroidobacteraceae bacterium; assembly: GCA_035552895.1. GTDB lineage: Bacteria > Pseudomonadota > Gammaproteobacteria > Steroidobacterales > Steroidobacteraceae > 13-2-20CM-66-19. The sequence continues at coordinate 13,042 of DATNEU010000005.1, read as the reverse complement.
TATCGCCTATCCCCTCGATGGTCGTCACCGGCGCATTGCCGACCCGGGATACGGGCGTGATGCACGATCGGATGGGGATTCCGTCGAGGTGCACCGTGCAGGCGCCGCAGAACGACATGCCGCAGCCGAACTTCGTGCCTTTGAGATCGAGCTCATCGCGCAGAACCCACAGCAGCGGCGTGTCCCCGTCGACCTTCACCGAGCGCTTTTTGCCGTTCACCGTGATCGCAAACGCCATGTGTGGCTCCCTCGTCGTTGGGCTGCAAGACGAACGCATGCCGATTTTAGCGGGAAGTGCCCGCCCTTAACTAGGCAGCCCGCGGCAGCGGATATAGAGATGCAGATACTTGCGGCGCACGTAATTGGATTCGACGAGCGCGAACACCAGTCCCCGCCAGCCGTCGAGGAAGCCGAGCCTGAGCACGTAGCCGCGGAAGAATCGCCATTGCGGGTTGAAGAGGACTTTGCCGAAGCCGCAGCGCTTGCCTGCCGCGTGCAGGGATTGCGCCATCAGATCCGCGTACTTCTGCATGCGGTTGTGATGGTCGGTGAGGCTGCGGTAGGAGTAATGCTCGAGATGTCCCCGCAGCCGCCCGACCCGGCCCTCGACACGGGTGTTCTCGTGAATCTCACGCCCGATCCAGCCGCCGCGGCGACGGTCGAAGAGGCGGATCAGCCGATCCGGGTAGGCGTTGCCGTGGCGCAGGAAGCGGCCGAAATAGTCCGTGATGCGCGGCACCCACCAGCCTGCGTACCCGGCGAAGCCGCACGCGCGTAGATGCTCGACCTCCTGCCGCAGGGCATCGCTCACCCGCTCGTCGGCATCGAGGCAGAGCACCCAGTCGTTGCGGGCCGCGTCCACGGCGAACTGCTTCTGCGAGCGGTAGCCGGGCCAGTCCCGCTCGATGACCCGCGCCCCGAGCGCGGCGGCCAGCTCCCGCGTCGCATCCGTCGAATGTGAATCCACGACGATCACCTCGTCGCAGAAGCTGACCGAGCGTACACAGGCCTCGATCCGGTCGGCTTCATTGTAGGTGATGATGCAGGCCGAAAGGCCGCTGCGGTTTTGCCCCATGCGCATAGTCTATCGGCTGCAGGCGTATCGGGCGCGCCCGAGCTATAGTAGGTCCTTATGACCGTACTGTCCCAGATCGACCCCGCCGGGCCGGGTGCCTCGGAGCGGATCGCACTCGCCCTGGAATCGAACCATATCGTCTATTTCCCCCGCAGCCCGATTCCCCTGCCCGAGGCTGCGACGCTCGAGTACCTGCGCAGCGAGCTGCCCTCGCGCCTGAAGCTGAAAAACGTCAGCTACCATCCGGAAGGCGGGCGGGTCACCGGGCTCGAAGGCGACGAGACGGTCCATGAGCGCACCCGCGACGTCCTGAAGCAGCACCTCAACGATGTGGCCGGATTCCTCTACCGGATCATGCCCCGATGGCGAGATCTCTGCCGGGTGGGGACGTGCAGCTTTCGGCCCATCCAGGAGCGCGGCCGCAATCTCAAGCCCCACGCAAGCAACGAGCTGGTGCACGTCGATGCCGGCGCCTACGGCGCCACCAACGGCGATCGCATCTTTCGTTTCTTCGTGAACGTGAACGAGCACGAGGACCGTGTCTGGGCGAGCAAAGGGAGCCTGAACGAGGTCCTCGAGCGGCATGGCGCGGCGGCCGGCCTGCTGGATCCTTCCGGCGGATTGCGGATGAGCATCGACAAGGGCCTCACTGATCACGCCTTCAGCGCCGCCGTCAGAGGCCTCGCGCGGCTCAATCCGCTCGCGCACACGCTCGATTCCAGCCCATACGACCGCACGATGCGCCGGCTGCACAACTACATGAAGGACAGCGAGGATTTCAAGCGGGACACGCGGGGTTACGAGGAGATTCGCTTCCCGCCGTATTCCGCCTGGATGGTGTTCACCGACGGCGTGAGCCATGCGAGCCTCTCGGGGCAATTCGCGCTCGTGACCACCATCATCGTGCCCCGCGCGGCGCTCGAGCACCCGCAGTTCTCCCCGTACGCGCTCCTGGCCGCGCACGCCGCTCACAGGCGCCAGGCGTAAGAAGGTCGGCAATCAGCCGGCTCGGCCGCGCCTCACGACCCAACTGCTCGTCCGTACATTGCCTCGGCGCTTTGTCCGGCCGCCAGCGCAGGAGCCGCGCGCCATGCCGGAAGCGGCCGCCCGTCACCTGGTCGTAGCACACCTCCACCACCAGCGCCGGCTTCACCGGACACCACTCGCCCGAGCGCTCCCGGCTCCAGCGGCTCGGCCCGCCGGGCGCCCTGCCGGTGAAGCCTGGTCCGCCGGCGAGCTTCCGCAGCCGTCGCGTGAGCGCCGGGCGCTCGCGGGCGGGAATGGCGGCGGTGAACCCCACATGATCGAGGAGGCCCTCGCCGTTGAATAGCCCGAGGAGCAGCGAGCCGACATCGCGACTGCCGGTGCCGAGCCGGTAGCCGCCGACGACGCAGTCGGCCGTGCGCAGCCGCTTGACTTTCAACATCGCGCGCTCACCCGGGTGGTACGCGCCGTCAACCCGCTTCGCGACCACACCGTCGAGCGCCCCTCCCGCGCGCGCCAGCCAACCCTCGGCTCGCTGCAACGATCGGGTGTAGGGTGTCAGGACGAACCGGCTCGCTCCCGCGCGATCGAGCGCGGCGAAGAATCGCTCGAGCGCCGCGCGCCGCTCATCCAGCGGGAGGTGCATCTGACTGGCGCCGCCGATCGCGAAAGGCATGTCGAAGAGCACTAGGGTCGCCGGGCTCTGCGCGGCCAGTCGGGCGACCCGGCTCGCCGCCGGATGCAGCCGCATCTGCAGGGCTTGGAATGACAGGGATTCGTCATGCGGGATGACCAGCTCACCATCGAGCACGAAGCGCCGCGCATCGAGGGCACCGACCGCCGCCTGCATCTCGGGAAAGTAGCGCGACAGGCTCTTGCCGGACCGCGCCTGCAGCTCGACGTACGGGCCGTCCCGCAGCGCCAGGCAGCGAAAGCCGTCCCATTTGGGCTCGTATTGCCAGCCCTCATCGCGCGGCAGCTCATCGACGAGCCGCGCCTCCATCGGCTCGAGGTGCCGCGGGATCGCGGCGGGTCGACTTCCGGATGCCGCCATCGCTAAGTGGCCTTACCTTACTCTCGAATGCGCCCCAGCTCCTCGACCAGGACGCGCATGTTCTCGGAGTAGTCCACCGGCACCACGACCAGATGCATCCCGCCGGCGGCGAACGCGGCCTCGAGCGCCGGCTCGAGGCCATCGGGGCCCGCGACGCGGGTGCCCTGCATGCCGTAGGCGCGGGCCAAGGTGACGAAATCCGGGTTGCCGAAGGTCATGCCGAAATCCGCAAATCCGTCCGCGGCCTGCTTCCAGCGAATCATCCCGTAGGCGTTGTCCTCCAGGATGAGGACGACGACGCCGAGCTTCAGGCGCACCGCCGTCTCGAGCTCCTGCGAGCTCATCATGAAGCCGCCATCGCCGCACACGGCGAGCACCCGCCGGCCGGGATGGAGCATCGCGGCCATCATCGCCGAGGGCAGTCCCGCGCCCATCGTGGCGAGGGCGTTGTCGAGGAGCAGTGTGTTGGCGACCCGCGTGCGATAGTTGCGCGCGAACCAGATCTTGTACATGCCGTTGTCGAGGCAGACGATGCCGTCCTCCGGCATGACCCGGCGCACGTCGCGCACGATCCGCTGCGGCGTCGGCGGATAGCGGCTCTCATCCGCCCGCTCGGCGATGCGCGCCAGGATGCCCTCGCGCAGATTCAAGAGCGCGCCGGCCCGCGGGAGCTTCCCCTCCAGCCGGTCGGCGAGGAGCCTCAGGCTCGGACCGATGTCGCCGACCAGCTCCGCGTGCGGGAAGTACACCTCCTCCACCGTCGCCGGCAGGTAGCCGACGTGCAGGACGGTAGGTCCGCCCGGCCCCATGAGGAACGGCGGCTTCTCCACCGTATCGTGGCCGATCGAGACGATGAGGTCGGCCCGATCGACGCAGGTGTGCACGTAATCGCGGGCCGACAGGGCCGCGGTGCCCATGTAGAGGCCGGAGCCGCCCGCCACCGCGCCCTTGCCCATCTGGGTGTTGAAAAACGGGATCTGCACGCGCCGCACGAAATCCGACAACGCGGCGGCGAGGCGCGGCCGGCTCGCCGCCGCGCCGAGCATCAGCAGCGGGTACCGGGCCGCCCGGATGAGCTGCGCTGCCCGCTCGAGGGCCGCCGGATCGGCGATCGGCATCGCGGCGGCGTGCGGCGGAATGAGCGGCACTTCGGGCGCCTGCTCCGCCGCGACATCCTCCGGCAACTCGAGGTGCACCGGACCCGGGCGCTCCTGCCGCGCCACGCGGAACGCCTCGCGGACGATCGACGGAATGGTCGCCGTGCCGACGATGCGATGCGCCATCTTCGTGAGGGGAGTCATGGTCGAGACGATGTCGACGATCTGAAACCGCGCCTGCTTGCGGCTCAGAATCCCCTTCTGCCCCGTCAGCATGACCATCGGCATGGCGCCGAGCTGCGCGTAGGCGGCGCCGGTGGTGAGATTGAGCGCTCCCGGACCCAGGGTCGCGAGGCACACACCCGGCTCCCCGGTCAACCGGCCGTGAGTGGCAGCCATGAACGCCGCCGCCTGCTCGTGCCGTGTCAACACCAACTCGATGCCCGAGCGGCGCAGCGCGTCGACGACATCGAGGTTCTCCTCCCCCGGGACCCCGAAGATCCGCTTCACGCCCTCGTTCTCGAGAGCCGCCACCAGAAGCTCGGCACCGGTCATGTCATCACCTCGAGCTGCGGGCGAACAGCCGGTCCGCGACGAAAGGATTGCTGCTGCGCTCCGCCCCGAAAGTCGACATCGGGCCGTGTCCCGGCACGAAGCGCACGTCATCCCCGAGCGGAAAGAGCCGCTCGCGGATCGAGCGGATGAGCGTATCGTGATGGCCGCGCGGGAAGTCGGTGCGGCCGATCGAGCCCGCGAAGAGCACATCGCCGACCCACGCGCAGCGCTCGCCGGGATGAAAGAACACGACGTGCCCAGGGGTATGTCCGGGGCAATGCAACACTTCCAGCGCCTGACCGCCCACCGTGACGCGGTCACCCTGCTCGAGCCAACGGTCGGGCTCGAAGGCGCGCGCCGGAGGGAAGCCGAACTGCGCGGCGGCCTGGGGCAGCGCCTCGATCCAGAACCGGTCATCCCGCTGCGGTCCCTCGATGGGCAGCGCCCTGGCGCTCGCCAGGTCGGCCGTCGCCGCGCAGTGATCGAGGTGCGCGTGCGTGAGGAGGATCTTCTCGAGCGTCAGATCGCGCCGGTCGGCTTCCGCGAGCACCCGATCGAGATCACCGCCGGGATCGACCACGGCCGCCCGCCGGCTGTCCTCGTCCCAGATGAGCGAGCAGTTCTGCTCAAAAGGGGTGACCGGAATGATGAGGGCCCCCATCATCGCGGCACGATTCCCCAGCAGAAGGGATCCTCCGGGTCGAGGCGCAGAGCCGATTCCGCGGTCACGTGCGCGCGGCCGGTGATCGTCGGGACGATCTCGCCGTTGCGGCGATCATGCCAGCGGTAACGGCCGGTGAAGGTGCTGCCGATGAGGCTCTCCTGCACCCACGGCGCACCCTCCTCGAGCTTGCCGTCGGCCGCGAGACAGGCGAGCTTTGCGCTCGTCCCGGTGCCGCACGGAGAGCGGTCGTAGGCACCGCCGGGACAGAGCACGAAGTTGCGGCTGCTGGCGCCGGCCCGCGATGGTGACCCGAACAACTCCACGTGGTCCACCTCGGGGAAGCCCTGCTCGTTGACCGCGCGGCGCAGGCCGGTCGCCAAGGCCGTGAGGCTTTCGAGGTTGCCGGGCGCAATCTCGGCCGATCCGGCCTCCGCCAGGAAAAACCAGTTGCCGCCCCAGGCGATATCGCCGCGAATCTCGCCCGCTCCGGGAAGGACGATGCCGACCTGCCGCGCCTTGCGGAAGCTCCTGACATTCACCACGTCGATCGTACCGTTCTCGTGGAGGCGTGCGTCCACTGGTCCCACCGGCGTATCGATGCGGATGGGCCCGGGTGAGCAGCGGCCAGAGGCGGCCAGGGAGGCCACGAGCCCGATCGTGCCGTGGCCGCACATGCCGAGGTAGCCGACGTTGTTGAAGAAAATGACGCCGATCTGACAGTCCGGCCGATGCGGCCGGCAGAGCAGAGCGCCGACCACGGTGTCCGACCCGCGCGGCTCGTTGACGAGGGCGCGGCGATAATGGTCGTACTCCTCCCGGAAGCGGCGCCGCCGCTCCTCGAGCGGCCCATCGCCGAGCTCCGGCCCGCCCTCGATCACGAGCCGCGTGGGCTCGCCGCCGGTATGCGAATCGATGACGGATAGGGTGACGGGTCGGGCTTGCGGCATGCTCCTATCGTAGCAGTACCGCAAGCGACCCGGACCGCGGGAACCCGCGCGTCAGCGCGTATCAGCCCGGTCCGCCGTCCTCGTCCGCGTCGGAATAGCGGCCCGGCGCCTGCGCGCCGCCCATGTCGTCCTCGACGTCGAGATAAGCCCGCGTGACAGGCTGCAAGTCACTCCGCGCCTCCTGGGAGTCCGAGTGCTCGACATCGTCGCGCAGCGTGTGGTAGCTGCGCGAGAGATCATCGAACGAGGCCTTGGCGTCGCGGCTGTCCGCGCCCTCTTCCTCGACCGTCCGATGGAACTGGTGCGCCCGATCGGCAAAATCCTGCGCATCCGCCGTGTAGCCCGTGTTCTCGTCGTAGCCTCGCGGAGCCTCCTGCGCATCCTGCGCAAAAGCCTGCGCGTTCTCGTCCAGCCTGGCGGCGGAATGGTCGAGGCCGCCGTGCCGTGTCGTTGCACAGCCCGCCAGCGCCACCGCCATGAGCGAGGCCGTCAACCAACCGGCCGTTCGCGGTTTCATCATGAGCTTCTCCTCGGCCCTTGGGGCCGCAACCTCACCTTTGAAGCCAACGGGCCGCGGTGCAGGCGGGTTCCCTGTTACCGGGGGACGACGGACGCGGGCGGCGCCGTTTCCTCGGTGATCGGCAGGTCGAGATAGCTGCCGCGCAACAGGTCGAGCCTGACGGGCACACGCCCGGCCGCGATCGACTCGCCGCTCACCGCGCCGCCCGACCCGTAGTTGATTTCGCGGTCCGCATGCTTGCTGACCCGCAACACCATCACCAGCCGGGCGCCGGATTCGACCCGCACCGCAGTGATGCGCGCGCTGGTGAAGCTCAGCCACTCCGCCCTGCCGCGGGCGAGCAGCCGGCGGCGGGCCGGGTCGCGCAGATAACTCGCGCGAAACTCCTCCGGCGGCGCAAACAGGTGCAGGTAGCTGCCTTCCGGCAACAGCTCGTAGAGGGAGACGGTGAGGTCCACATCCCGCTTGTTGACCCGCAGGTGCAGCCGCCCCCCGAACCGGCCGGCGATCTCGAGGCCGCCCGGCAACGGTCCGCTGACGAAGGCGACGCCGTTTTCCACGGGCACGCTGCCGGTCATCAGGTTGGGCAGGACCGGCTCGCCGCGTTCGTGGCGGCCGGCGAGATTGACCACGAGATGGAACACCGCGGCGCGGCTCGCCGGCTCGCGCGGCATCAGCAGCCCCGAACCGCCTTCCGGGTCGGCGGCGAGATAGAGGCGCACGGTAACCTTGGCGAGGCGGTCCAGGGCGTCGGCGTGCTGCCAGTTGTCCGCTCCCATGACCTCGAAGTTGACACGGCTCGTGAGCAACGCGGGCTTGGCATCGTTCATGAAGAGATAGGCGAACCACTGCAGCTCCAAGGCGCGCAGATCGATGACCGCCGCGGGATCGGTACGCAGCCCGCGCACGAGCTCCTGCGCCCTCCCGGCGCGCATCTCGGCGCGATCGTAGGGCCCCACGAGGAGGATCTGGTCGGCGTGCGGATCGTGCTCGTAATGTTGGAGAAAGTAGAAGAGCGTTCCCGCCTCACCGCTCGCGTAATACCCCGTCAGCGACAGAACCGGGATGTCGACGTGGGCGAACTCGGCCGCAGTCGGCGCGAGGCGCCGCCAGTACCCATCGTAGGCGGGATGCTCCAGCCACCGGCGGAAGATCGGGCTCGGCTGGCCGGCGAGATGCGGCAGGTCGCGGAACGGCTTGCCGCTCGCATACCATTTCGCCTCGAGCGCACTGCACCAGGACGGGCTGCCCGGCACGGCTGTGGACGACGTGTCGCCCGCACCCTTCGCGCCGGCCGCCACCGCCTTCTGCCCCGACCCGGCGCTCTTTGCGGCCGCCGCGGTCTTACCGTCATCGGATCCGGAGGCGCTCTCATCGCGCTCGGCCTGCACCTGCTGCAACCAACAGTACCCGGCGCTCAGGCCGATGCCGCGGTCCATCGGAAAGTCGACACCGGGCGCGATGGCGTCGGAAGTGGCGATGGCTTTCAACTGCGGCGGCAGGCGCTTCGCCGCCGCCCAGGCGGCGAAGCCGGCGTACCCGTCCCCGTACATGCCCACCTGGGCGTCACTCCACGGTTGCTTGGCGATCCAGGCGATCACCGCCCGGGCGCGCTCTCCCTCGTGCTCGAATGGAATCACCTGCCACCGATGGCGGCCGGCGCGTACGCGCGGCGTGAGCGCCACCATGCTCGCAAATCCGTAGGCAGCCGCCTCGATCGCCTCGTCGTGGCCCCCTGGGGTGATCCGGTATTGCAGCAGAGTCGTCAAGAGGCCACTCGAGCTACGGGGCCGGATGAGGAGCGCCGTGAGCTTCTCGTGACCGGTGACATCGATCACGACATCATCCCGGATGACGTAGCGGCGGTCGTCGTCGAGCGAGATCAGCCCGCGAACGATCGGTCCGAAGCTGCGGTACGCGTCGAAGGCGACATACTGCTGGATGAGCCCGAGCGCCTCACGTTGACTGATCCGCCCATGCGCCCGCAACCGGTCGAAGCTCGCCTGCAGCGCCTCGGCGTAGGCGGCAGGCGGCACCTCGAGCCAGGATTCCACCCGATACCCATCGAGGTTGTCGAAGATCGGAATGGTCTCCCAGAAGGCGAGATCGAACGCCTGCGGGAAGGCCAGCCGGTACTGCGCCTGCAGGGCCTTGGCGTGCGCGAAGAGGTCATAGGCCAACCCGGAATCCGCCGGCGGCCGGCGGGCGGTGCCGCCGCGCAGCCGCTGCAGGTCGACTCGCGCCGAGTAGGCCGCATCGAAGTTGCCGGCCACGAGCTGCAGGGCCGATATGTTGGCGAGATACGCCTCGCGATCGGCGCTGCGATAGCCGGGAATGATGCGCGACGCCAGATCGCGCATGACCACCGGTGTGGTGGGCGCATAGACCGATGCCGGTGCGTGGAACTCCAGGCTCTGCGCCGCCGCGAGCCGCGGCAGCAGCAGCGCCGAGAGGACGATACCCAACGCGAAGTATGAGGCGCCACCTGCGGCGGCCGGGCACTTCCCCGTGCGGGGGACAGGCTCATGCTTCATGAGCCGCCCTGGCGGCCCGAAGCCGCGCGCCGCGCCGCCGCGCAGGAGATGAAGGCCGCGTAGCTCCAGGCGAGATGCTTGGCCGAAGTCTGCTCGCCGGTGCGCTGGTCGAACTGCTCTGACATGTCGCCGCTTTCAGGGATGAAGGCGCGGACCGTCTCGAGATACCGGTCGCCGCGCGCGAGCAGCGCATCGCGCCCGCTGCCTGTGGCGGCGCGAAAGCAGAGCTCGGCGGCCGCCAGCGTCGAGAAGTAGTAGGCGCCGCCGGAATAATAGCGGTCGCCGCGGTAGCGCCCAAGCGCCGGACCGCGGGCCGCCGGCCGCCCGCGGTTGATGAGGTAGTCCGCCTCGAACAGCGCATCGAGCGCATCCAGAGTGGCCTGGATCCGCGGGTCGCGCGGCGAGTGGGCGACGCTGCCGTCGCCAGCCTGCAGCGCCGCGAGGACGACGGCGATATCGAGCTCCTTCGCCGAGGGCTCCCCCGATTCGAGCAGGCGCGAGCGGTAGTAGCCGCGGTCGGGCAGCCAGTAGCCGTCCAGCGTCGCGAGAATCGCCTGGCTCTCGGCGCGGCAGCCGCGGGCCGCCGCCGCCGCGCGCTCCGCGAGCCAGTCGGCCCCTTCCTCGAGCGCCTGCGCGGTGACGCGGAGCGTGAAGTAATGCAGCCCGCGCTCCTCCTCCCAGAGGTCGTAGCACGGTAGGCGCCAATGCTCACTCGCAAAGCGCAGATCCTCGCGCAGCAGCGCTTCGCAGGTCGTGCGCAGCTCCCCGGCGAGCGCAGCGCCGCGCATCCAGCGCAGGATGCTCAACGCGCGCAGCGCGGGGCCGTCATTCTGCGGCCGCGCCCAGTTGGAGATATCGAGACTGCCGTCCGCATTGACACGGGTATCGGCGGCCACCGCATCGCCGTGCAGGCGCTCGAGCTCGGCATCGGGGCGCAGGTACTGCACGAAATCCGGCGCCACCCGCGTCCGCCATTCGCCCGAAGCCGCCACGAGCCTGCGTCCGTCCAAACCCCGGAGCGCGGCGTTGAACCCGACGTACTCGCCGAAAAGCGCGAGCGCATGGCGAGGCTCGCCTCCTGCGTCGACGGGCCCGGCGGTGTGGAGGAGCCTCAGCGCCTCCATCACGATCGCCGAGTCGCGATACCAGTGAAAGAAGTAGTCCGGATCCGGATCGTAGGAGGCCGGAACCGGCGAGGCCACCACCGCGCCCGGCGCCGGATGGATGAGCTGACCGAAGCCCGGCCGGGCCTTGACGATGCCGAGCGGCGAGATGCTGCGCAGCATCTGCCGCGCGGCATGCGCCTGTTGGCGGTCGATCCAGGCGGACAGGGTCTCCACTGCCGTCATCCTCCGCCCGCAAGATGCGGGCTCGAGAAGCCGAGCCGCGCGAGTCCCGCGCGGACCTCCGGCGCGCTCATGAAGAGCTTCCACAGGAGCCCCGTGCGGAAGTTCTCGATCATCAGGATGATCGGCCCCTGGTCGATTGCCAGATGCGACTCCGCGTACCAGTCGCGTTGCGGACAAAAGGCGTCCACGAAGCCGTGGGGGCGCCAGATCCGCTCACCGAAGGCGCCGAGAAAATGCCGCAGCGCCTTCATCGCCTGCGCGGGTGCGTACGGAAAGCTCGCGAGCGCTGCCGTCGGCGCGAGCGTGCCGTTGTCGTTCTCGGGCGAATGGACCGCATAGCCGTCGGGATCGTCGCTCGCGGTGAGGCCCCAACAGTGCTCCCCGTATGCACGATGATGGTGGGGGTTGGCCACGCAATGCGCGTGATTGATGCGCACGTGCCGCAGGTTCTGCTCCCAGTAGCTCGCGTAGCGGTCCGCCAGGCCGCGCGGATCGAGACCACAGAAAGAGTACTGGCTGAAGAAGAGCGGCCCGCCGAAGGCCGGGCCGAGCGGCAGCTCGATGCCGCCCCAGCTCCTGCCGTTGATGAAATCGCGCCCGCTGGCGAAGCCGCGGTGATAGACGTGGCTGTCGATGGGATAACGGGGCGCGCCGGCGGCGAGGACGTACGTGATCAGACACTCGTTCCAGCCGCGGATCTCGTGCTCCAGCGCCCAACTGTTGTTCGGGCTCCAATGCCAGTAGAGGACGCCGCGGGTGCCGCGCGTGTACCAGTCCCACTCGACCTCCTCCCACAGCCCGGTCATCGCCCCGCGCAGCCGCTTTTCCGCGGCAGTGTCGCGATCGAAGTACTGGCGCGCGGTGAGCAGCCCCATGCAGAGGAAGGACGTCTCGACGAGATCGCCGCCGTCGTCCTTGCGCCAGAAGGGAATCGTGGCGCCGGTGCGGCCGTCGAGGAAGTGCGGCAGCGCGCCGTGATAGCAGGTCGCGCGGCCGAGCACATCCAGCATGGCGCCTAAGCGCTCGAGGGCCTGCTCGCGCGTGACCCAGCCGCGCTCCGCCGCGACCACGAGCGCCATCAGCGCGAAGCCGGAGCCGCCGACGGCGGCGAGCTCGGCGCTCTGCCCTCTGCCGGCCGGGCGCCGGTCGGGCGGCAGGCCGCTCACCGGATGCCCCGCCTCCCAGAAGAACCGGAACGTCTGCCGCTGCACGCGCTCGAGCAGCTCGTCATCGCTCAGCGTGGCGAGCTGCGCCGGGCTCATCTCCTCGGATCGGGCGGTATGGGACACGGATTTCAACTCCTGAATTTGACCAGATGGGCGACGCGGGCGAAGAGCGGATCGCGCGCCTGCGCGCCGCCGATGTGAACGACGCCGGTGCGCGCGAGCTCGTGACCGAACACGTCGATGACGCGCTCGAGCGTGTCGCCATCGAGGGAGCCGAAGACATCATCGATGAGGAGCCACGCCGGCGCCTGCAGCAACAGCCGAGCGAAGGCGAGGCCGAGCTGCTCGTCCTCGCTCAACTCCCGATCCCAGCGCCGCGTGACATCGAGGAGCGCCACCAGCCGCTCGAGTCCGAGCCGGCGCAGCGCGTGCGCGCAGGCGTCGGCGCTGAAGTCCTCGGGCTTCAGCGGATACGACAGCACGTCGCGCAGCGATCCCTGCGGCAGATAGGGCGTGCCCCGCGGAAAATACAGTATCTGCTCGCCCACGGGCTTTACGATGCGCCCGCTGCCGAGCGGCCAGAGGCCGGCGAGAGCGCGGAACAACAGGGTCTTGTTGGTTCCGGGCTGGCCGACGATGAGCAGGCGCTCGCCGCCGCGCACCTCGACCATGCCCTCGCGCAGCACGTCATGGCCGGCCGGCGAGGAGACCTCCAGGCCTTCGATGACGATCCGGCCGGCGACGCCCTCCGCATAGGTGATGTGGCTCTCCACCTCGTGCTGGATGTCGGTGGTCACGACGGCACGGCGGAAGTTCGCGACCCGCAGCAGCGTCGCCCGCCAGTCGGCGATGTTGCTGAAGTTGTCGACGAACCAGCGTAGCGAGGCCTGCGCCGTGGTGAACGCCGCCGCGGCCTGCATCAGGCCGCCGAAGGAGAGCGTGCCCCCGAAGTAAAGCGGCGCCGCTACCAGTATTGGCGCCACGAGCAGTACCCAGCCGAAGCCGGCCGTGATCCAGGTGAGGTTGGTGAGCCCCGTCACCAGGCGCTGAGTGGCCTGCAGCACCGCATCGAGGCTGCTCTCGAGCCGCCGCCGCTC
>DATNEU010000004.1:0-60211 GCA_035552895.1 Steroidobacteraceae bacterium | reverse complement strand
GTGGATCGGCTGATCAAGACCTGCCATCGCCGCGGCGCGCATGCGATGGGCGGCATGGCGGCCCAGATCCCGATCCGCGACGACCCGCAGGCGAACGAGGCGGCCATGGCGCGGGTGCGCGCCGACAAGCTGCGGGAGGCGAATGCCGGACACGACGGCACCTGGATCGCGCATCCGGGCCTCGCGACGATCGCGCGCGATGCCTTCGATGCCGTCATGAAGGGGCCCAATCAGCTCGAGGTGCTGCGCAGCGAGGTCAACGTCACCGCGCGGGACCTGTTGCAGGTGCCGCAGGGGCAGATCACCGAGGGCGGAGTGCGCAACTGCATCCGCGTCGGCGTGCAGTACATCGAGGCCTGGCTGCGAGGCTCGGGCTGCGTTCCTCTTTACAACCTCATGGAGGATGCCGCCACGGCCGAAATCTGCCGGGCGCAGCTCTGGCAGTGGCTGCATCACGGCGCGCGCACCAGCGACGGCGCCGAGGTGACGCCGGAGCGCTTCGATCGTCTGCTCACCGAAGAAATCGACCGCATCCACGATGAGGTCGGACCGGGGAGGCTGCTGAACGGCGTCTTCCCGACGGCCGTCCGCCTCTTCGAGCAGATGACCAAGCAGGACGAATTCGACGAATTCCTGACGCTTCCCGCATACGACCTGCTCGACTGACGGGCGAGGGAGACCGAAATCATGACGACACGACCGCTTCCGACTGCAGATGAGCTGCGACGCGCCTGGCGCGAGAGTCCGCGCTGGCGCGGGATCGAGCGCGGCTACCGGCCGGAGGACGTGGTGCGCCTGCGCGGCACGATCCCGGTGGAGTACTCGATCGCGCGGATCACGGCCGAGAAGCTGTGGCGCTATCTCAACGAGAAGCCGTTCGTCAACGCGCTCGGCGCGCTCACGGGCAACCAGGCGATGCAACAGGTGAAGGCCGGCCTGGATGCGATCTATCTTTCGGGCTGGCAGGTCGCGGCCGATGCCAACCTCGCCGGCGCGATGTACCCGGATCAGTCTCTCTATCCGGCCGACTCCGTTCCGGCGGTCGTGCGGCGGATCAACTCGACGCTGCGGCGCGCGGATGAGATCCATCATGCCGAAGGGAACGGCGGCATCGATTGGCTGAAGCCCATCGTCGCCGACGCGGAAGCGGGATTCGGCGGTGTGTTGAACGCCTTCGAGCTGATGAAGCAGATGATCGACGCCGGGGCGGCAGGCGTTCATTTCGAGGACCAGCTGTCCTCGGCCAAGAAGTGCGGTCACATGGGCGGAAAGGTCCTGGTGCCGACACAGGAGGCCGTCAACAAGCTGGTCGCCGCGCGCCTGGCGGCCGATGTCTGCAACGTGCCCACCATCCTCGTCGCGCGCACCGATGCCGAAGCCGCGAATCTGCTGACGTCCGATGTCGATGAGCGCGACCGGCCCTTCATCGATACGTCCAAGGGGCGGACTCCGGAAGGCTTCTTTCACGTCAAGGCGGGCCTCGAGCAGGCCATTGCCCGCGCCTGCGCCTACGCGCCTTTCGCGGACCTCCTGTGGTGCGAGACGGCGAAGCCCGATCTCGAGGAGGCGCGTCGCTTCGCGGAGGCCGTTCACCGGCACTCGCCGGGGAAGCTCCTCGCCTACAACTGCTCGCCGTCCTTCAATTGGAAGCGCAAGCTCGACGACGAGTCGATCGCCAAATTCCAGCGCGAGCTCGGAGCGATGGGCTACCGGTTCCAGTTCATCACCCTGGCTGGGTTTCACGCGCTCAACTTCTCCATGTTCGAGCTCGCGCGCGGCTACAAGGCGCAGCAGATGTCCGCCTATGTGGCCCTGCAGCAGGCGGAATTCGCGGCCGAGCAGCACGGCTACACGGCGACGAAGCACCAGCGGGAAGTGGGGGCGGGGTACTTCGATGAAGTGACGCAGGCCGTCTCCGGCGGCGCGTCCTCCCTCTCGGCCCTCGAGGGCAGCACGGAGCTGCAGCAGTTCGAGCGGGCCTCCTGACCTATACTGCCAGGGATGGCGGTACAGAAACTCTTTCCGACCCTCATCTATTCGGCGCGCCTGCCGGGAGCGGCGCGCGGCCGGCTCAACGCGCGGCTCCTGCGCGAGTGCCTGCAACTGCGGCAGGATGACATGGCGGGCCGCAGGTGGTCCGCTGAGCGCTATCCCGGCGGTTATACCTCCTATGGCTCGGCGCATCGGATGCACCGGATGTCGCCGACGTTCACCGCGCTGGAGCGCGCGCTCGACCGGCACGTCGCCCGCTTCACGCGCTCGCTCGATCTCGACCTCACCGCGCGCAAGCTGGCGATGACGGACTGCTGGGTCAATATCATGCCGCGCGGCACGGCGCACGGTCTGCACCTGCACCCCCTCTCCACGATCAGCGGAACCTACTACGTGAGGACGCCGCGCGGCTCTCCGGGCCTGAAGGTCGAGGATCCGCGGCTCGAGCGGATGATGGCGGCGCCGCCGCGCTCGGCCCGGGCGGCGCGCGAGAACAGGCCGTGGGTCGTGTTGCCGGCGGAAGCGGGCACTGTGTTGCTGTTCGAGAGCTGGTTGCGTCACGAGGTCGTTGCCAACACGGTCGCCGCGGAGCGGATCAGCATCAGCTTCAATTACAGTTGGTTTTGAGGGACGCTGGAACCGGAGACCGAGCCGGCGGCATCGGCCGGTCAACCGCCGCGGCGAGGCGCCGTTGCTCGATCGAGTGGACCGCTCGCGAGCGCGACCGCTCTACGGACGGGTTCAGCGACGGTTCAGCCCCGCCGATTCAGGCTTCAGATCCAAGGAGAAACCTCAATGCGCAACCGATTCCTTCGTGGTGTCATGCCCGCGCTCGCGCTGGCCGCGCTGACGGCGCTGCCGGCCGTTTCCTCTGCGGGCGTCTTCGTTGGCGTATCGGTCAACATCGCGCCGCCGCCGCTGCCGGTGTACGTGCAGCCACCCTGTCCAGAAGCCGGCTACCTGTGGGTGCCGGGGTATTGGGCCTGGGAAGACGGAGCCTACTACTGGGTGCCGGGCACGTGGGTGCTGCCGCCGCAGGTCGGCTTTCTCTGGACGCCCGGATACTGGGGCTGGGGTGACGGCGTCTACGTGTGGCATGACGGCTATTGGGGCCCGCACGTGGGATTTTACGGCGGCGTGCACTACGGCTTCGGATATGACGGCGATGGATTCGCGGGCGGGTACTGGCATCGGGGTGTGTTCTTCTACAACCGGGCCGTGATGCATGTCGGTCCGACGTTCGTGACCAACGTGTACTACCACCCCGTCGTTTATCACAACACGTACGAGCACGTCAGCTTCAACGGTGGCCCTGGAGGCGTGGTAGCCCGTCCGACGCGAGAGCAGATGGTGGCCGCGCACGAGCACCACTTCGCCCTCACGGCCCCGCAGCAGAGGCAACGGCGAATGGCCTTCGCCGATCGCTCGCTGCGCGCGGACTATAACCATGGGCGACCGCCGATTGCGGCGACGGCCAGACCGGCGGTATTCCACGGGCAGGGCGTCCTTGCCGCCCGAGCGGCGGGCGGGCCGGTGCATTTGAGCCCCGCGCACGCTGCTCCGCATAGGGCTGCTCCGCACATGCGCTCCGACCGCCCATCCTGGGCGGCGGGTCAGCCGCACGCGGGGCGGCAGGAGCCGATCCAGCCGCATGCGCAGAGCAGCTTCCAGGAGCGCACCCGGCCGCAGAACAACTTCAACGTCCAGCAGCGCGCCCGGCCACAGGGCAACTTCCAGGAGCACAGCTACCGGCCCATGCAGCGACCGCAGGCGCGCCCGCAGCCCCAGTACCCTCAGCAGTTCCGGCCTGAGGAGCGCGCGCCGATGATGCACAGTGCACCGCCGATGCACAGTGCACCTCCGATGCGCGGTGGACCACAGATGCACGGGGCACCGCATGAGCAGCCCCGAGGCGGAGGCCGCCCCCAGGGCGGACCGCCGCACGAGGATCGTCGCGGCGGCGGCCGCGGCCGTTGAACGGCTGCCGGGCCGTCGCGCTCCCGCGCCAGGCCATCCGCGGGTTGACGGAAAAGCGGCGCGACGGTCCGGCGGGCCTCACCGGCAACTCGGTGAGGCCTTCCTTCCCGCCTACTCCGGCAGCTCGACCTGGCCGCTCACCTGAAACGACCCGCTGACTGACGGCGCACCCGTCCCGGGCTGGCCGCCGCCGACCGACACGCCATAGGTGCCCTGCGCGACGATCCGGTCGCCCGCCTCCGTGACCATGCTGAGATCGCGGGGTGTCAGGTGGAACCTGACCACCTGGCTCGCGCCCGGCTTCAGGTGGACCCGCTGGAAGGCGCGCAGCGCCCGCAGGGGCGCGCCGGGCACGCCGGGGAATTTGAGGTAGAGCTGCACCACCTCGTCACCCGCCACCTGGCCCGTGTTGGTCACTTTCACCGATGCGCTCAGCGGGCCGCCCGCATCGATCGGCCGGGCCGGCAGAGTCAGATCGCCATATCCGAAGGTCGTGTAGCTCAGCCCGTACCCGAAAGGCCAGAGGGGCTGACCGTCGAAATAGCGGTACGTGCGGCCCGCCATCGAGTAGTCCTCGAATTTGGGCAGCTGCGCGACGCCCGTGTAGAACGTGACGGGCAATCGCCCCGCCGGGTCGTTCCTGCCGCTCAGGGTCGCCGCGATGGCCGCTCCGCCCTCCTCGCCGGAATACCAGGCTTCGAGGATGGCATTGGCATGCGCCTTCTCCCAATTGACGGCGAGCGCGCTGCCGTTCATCAGCACCACGACGAGCGGCTTGCCGGTGGCGGCCACCGCCCGCACCAGATTCTCCTCCGGCTGCGGCATCGCGAGGCGGGTGCGGTCACCGCCCTGAAATCCCGGCAGATCGATGGGCATCTCCTCGCCTTCGAGATGACTCGTGATGCCGACGACGGCGATGACTACGTCGGCGTTTCGCGCAGCCGCGATTGCCGCCGGATCGGGTGTGTCATTCGCCGGAAATGCGGGATGCTTCGGGTCGCCCGCGAGAAACGGGGTCCCGGCCACGTAGGTGATGTCGGCCCCGGGAAATTCGGCTTTGAGACCTTCGAGGAAGCTCACCGTATGGGTCGGCGTGCCCGTGTAGTTGCCGAGCAGCACCTGGGTTTGATCGGCGAGCGGACCGACGACGGCGATGCGCTTCACGTGCCGCAACGGCAACACGCCATCGTTCTTGAGCAGCACCATCGATTCCTCGGCGAGGTGCAGCGCCAGCTTGCGGTGCGCGGGACTGTCGAGCTCCTTCTGCGGGATCCGGCCGTAGGGCACCATCGACGGCGGGTCTAACATGCCGAGCCGGATGCGGGCGGTGAAGAGACGGATGAGCGCGGTGTCGAGCGCGCTCTCGGAGAGGTAGCCCTGCTGGACCGCCTCGATGAAGGGCTCATAGTCGCTGTCACCCGCGGCGTCGGCGGCAGTGAACCCCGGGAAGTCGGCGCACTCGTTGTCCATCCCGCGCTCGAGGGAGATCGCGGAGGCTTGCGCCTGGGTCGGCCGGAAGTGATGGAACCGGTAGATGTCGGTGACGGCATCGCAGTCCGAGACCACGTAGCCCTGGAACTGCCATGCGCCCCGCAGGGTGTGTTGCAGCAGGAAGCGATTCGCGCAGGCGGGCTCGCCCTTGATGGCGTTGTAAGCGCACATGACCGACCCTGCATGCCCCTGCACGATGGCGGCGCGGAACGCCGGCAGGTAAGTGTCCTCCATGTCGTGCTTGCTGACATCGACATCGGCGAAGTGGCGCGTAGGCTCGGGCCCGCTGTGCACGTCGAAGTGCTTGGGCGTGGAGATTGCGAGGTAGTACCTCGGGTCCGAGCCCTGCAGGCCGGTGACATAGGCGATCGCCATGCGGCCGGTGAGGAACGGGTCCTCGCCGTACGTCTCCTGGCCGCGGCCCCAGCGCGGATCGCGGAAGATGTTGACGTTGGGCGCCCAGAAATCGAGTCCGTGGAAGATGGTCGAGCCGCCGGCGCGCACCGCGTCGGCGTGGACGACCCGCGCCTCGATGCCGATGTCGTGCGCCATCTCGTGAATGCCGGGGGTGTCGAAGGTCGCCCCGAGGCCGATGGGCTCCGGATACTCGGTGGTGCCGCTCACCATCACCCCGTGGAGGGCTTCGCTCCACCAGTTGTAGGCCGGGACGCCGAGGCGCGGGATCGCGCGGGCGGAGTTCACGAGCTGCGAGGCTTTCTCCCGCAGCGTCATCCGATGCACCAGATCCGCTGCGCGAACCTGAGGGGACAGGCTGGTATTCAGATACGCCGGTGTGGCGGCGTCCTTGGCGTGCGCGCCGCCCACGAGGACGGCGAGGCTCACCAGCAACGCCGATTGCCAGGTGCGGAACCGGTTCATCATGCGCTCCCCTCTCGTTATCGGACCGATAACCCGAGGATAGCAGAAATGGTAGCGCTACCGCAGCGCGCGGCGCGCCTCAGGCGCGCCACTGCAGGACGGAGTAGGACCTCGGCGGCAGCTCGAGACGCGTGCTCCCGCCGCGGGTGCGGGGTTTCGGCAGGGAATCCGGATGCACCCGGCGCGGCGCCTGAAAGCTGTTGACGGCCCCGAGGTCCGCTCCGGTGAGCACGAGCGCATTGCGCACCTCGCCCGGCGCGCGGTCTTCCCAGACGATCTCGACTTCGCGCGCCGCCTCCAGATCGCGATTGAGGAGGAAGAGCGAAGTCTCACCGGTGCGCGCCGACACCGTGCCGGCGGCATCGATGTAGGGCACGGGCCGCATGTCGGGCACGGAGTAAGTCGGCGCGCTCACCAGCAGGTCGAGTACCTGGCCGTGGGCGAACTCCAGTGCCCAGCGGTACGGGTAGTAGATCGACTGCAGGTAAAGACCCTTGGCGTCCGTCATGATGGGCGCGATCACGTTGACGAGCTGCGCCAGGCAGGCGATCTTCACCCGATCCGCATGCCGCATCAGGGTGTTGAGCAATCCCCCGACCACCAGCGCGTCCTCGAGGTTGTAGACCTCCTCGAGCTGGTGGGGCGCGACCTGGCGGTGGCCGTCGAAATCGCGCGTGCGGTACCAGACGTTCCACTCGTCGAAGGAGATCCACAAGGTCTTCGGCGAGCGCTTGCGCGCGCGCACGTAGTCGCAGACGTCGATCGTATCGCTGATGCGGCGGTCCATCGCGAGATTCAAGGCCAGGTATTTGGCGCTGCTGCCGCCGGTCTGATCGGCGGTGTTGCCGTAGTACTGGTGAATGGAGAGGCCATCGACCAGCTCGTAGCACTGATCCAGGACCTCGCGATCCCATTGCAGGTACGTCGGCAGATCGGAGTTGCTCGAGCCGCAGGCCGTCAGGAGGAGGGTGGGGTCGACGGCACGCATCTCCCGTGCGGCATCCGCGGCTTTGAAGCCGTAGTCCTGCGCGGTGCTGTGCCCGATCTGCCACGGGCCGTCCATCTCGTTGCCCAGGCACCAGTGCCGTACGCCATAGGGATCGGCGTGCCCGTTCGCGCGCCGCAGATCGCTCCAGCGGGTGCCTCCGGGGATGTTGCAATACTCCACGAGCGCGGCGGCCTGCTTCGGCGTGCCATTGCCCAGGTTCACTGCCATCAGCGGCTCGGTACCCGCGGCCTTGCACCAGGCCATGAACTCGTCGGTGCCGAAGCGGTTGGTATCGATGGCGTTCCAGGCCCGGTCGAGAATGCGCGGTCGGTCCTTCAGCGGTCCGACGCCGTCCAGCCAGTTGTATCCCGACACGAAATTGCCGCCGGGATAGCGGACGATGGGCACCCCGAGCTTGCGCACGACATCGAGAACGTCGGTGCGAAAGCCCTGAGCATCGGAGAGCGGCGAGCCCGGATCGTAGATTCCATCGTAGACCGCGCGGCCGAGATGCTCGAGGAACGAGCCGAAGAGGAGCCGGTCGAGGGTGGCGACCGTGCGGCGCGAGTCCACGTAGATCCGGGTGCGCGCGGATGAGGCCGCGCCGACGGCCATGCGGCTGCGCAGGAGGCCCGCCGGTGCGGCGAGGCTGGCGAGGGAGGCGCTGCGCAGGAAGCGGCGCCGGGAGTTGGAGAACATCGGGTTATCTCCTCACCGAGAACCGGTACACGATGACATTGTGATAGGTTGCGCCGGGCCGCAGCGTCGCGGAGGGGAAGTTCGGGTGATTCGGCGCATCGGGAAAGTCCTGCGGCTCGAGCACCACGGCATCTCCCTGGCGATAGACGATGCCGTGCTTGCCCACGATGGTGCCGTCCAGGAAGTTGCCGGAGTAGAACTGCACGCCCGGTGCCGTGGTGTAGACCTCGAGCACCCGTCCGGAGCGCGGATCCTCCACGCGCGCGGCCAGACGCGGCGTGCCGCCGGAGCGGCCATCGAGCACGAAGTTCATGTCATAGCCGTGACAGTAGCGAATCTGTGCATCGTTGCCGTCGCGGATATGAAGTCCGATCGGCGTCGGCTTGCGGAAGTCAAACGGCGTGTTTGCGACCGGGACGATGGACCCGGTCGGGATCAGCACGCTGTCGACGGGTGTGTAGTGTGACGCGTTGATCTGCAGCAGGTCTCGCATCGTCGAGAAATGCGCGGGGCTCGAGGCGAGATTGAAGTAGGAATGACCGCTCATGTTTATGATGGTCGGCTTGTCCGTAGTTGCGCGGTAGTCGATGCGCAGCTCGCCGTTGTCCGACAACGTATAGGTGGCGGTCACGTGCAGGGTGCCCGGGTAGCCTTCCTCCCCATCGGGGCTCACATACGACATCACGACCGAGGCGCTGGCACCGCCCCGCAGGGAGTCGATTTTCCAGACACGCTTGTCGAAGCCGCGGGCGCCGCCGTGGAGGCTATTGCCGTGATCGTTGACGGACAACTGATACGAGTGGCCGTCGAGGGTGAACCGGCCCTTGCCGATGCGGTTGGCGAAGCGGCCGACCGTGGCGCCGAAGTAATTGCCGTCGGCGAAGTACTGCTGCGGGCTCGAGAACCCGAGCACGATATCGCCGCTCTTGCCGGCGCGGTCCGGCGTGTAGAGCGATTGGATGCGTGCGCCGAGGGTGATGATCCGCACCCGGATGCCGGCGTGGCTGCTGAGGTCCACGGCCTCGATGCGCGTGCCGTCGGAGAGGGCGCCGAAGCTCGCACGGTGCGCCTGGGCAGCGCCGGCAGCCGGCATGGCAGCGATCGCGCCCGTGCAGAGCGCGGCGATGAGGACTGGTCTGAGCGATGACATCGTGATGGAACTCCCCGCTTAGGGTGATGAGAGCCGATAGAGCGCCGCGCCGTGGGCGGCGAGACGGACCGTGAGTCCGCTGGCCAAACCCCGCTCGCGTCGCTGCCACAGATCGCGCACTTCATAGCGCGCCGGCGGCAACGCGAGCGTCCGCCAATCCACGGCCAGAGTCCGTTGCCGCGGCCGCAGGTTGAATGCCGCAAGATACCAGCCCCCGCCCGAGTCCGGCTTCGACAGCCAGACGACGAAGCCGTCGCGGGCGAAGATCCGATGGGCGTGCGCGGCGTGCTGGTCGACGGCGATGACCTCGGGATTCTCGAGCAGCGCTTCGGTCCAGCCGCTCATGCGCGTGAGATTGCCGCCCATGAAGAGCGGCGAGCGCGCGATGCACCAGAGGGTGACATAGGTGCGCTGCTCGGCGTGAGTGAGGCGGCTCTGCCGCGCGTTGCCCCAGCCCGGGGCGGGTCCGAGATACCCGAGCGCCAGCATGTCGAGGTCGGGCCAGTGGCCGGGCTCGGCGAGCGGCGCCCAGCGTGCGGCGCGCGGGAACTGATCGCCTACGCCCTGCGGATAGTCCGCCGCGCTGTGCCAGAGGTCCCAGACGTCATTGGAGATGCGCCACAGGTTGGAGTAGCGGCGCAGCTGCGCGAGCCGCTCGAGCGGCGCGGGACCGGGCGAGAGGCTGAGGATCATGTCGCGGCCGCTGCCGCGCAGGGCGGCGGAGAGCATGCGGATCTCCCCGCCGGCATACGGATGGCTGGCGATGCAGTCGGCCTTGATGAAGTCGACACCCCAGGAGGCGTAGAGGCGGCCGAGGGAGTCGTAGTACGCCTGGCCGGCGGGCGTGCGGGGGTTCACCCCGTAGTTGTAGGGATTCCACGGGCAGACGGAATGGGCGTCGGCGGCTTGCGCGGCGGTGTAAGGCGAGCCCGCGATCGGCAGGTTTCTCGCCACCGCTTCCCGTGGTATGCCGCGGAGGATGTGGATGCCGAACTTCAGTCCCAGGGAATGCGCGTAGTCGGCGAGCGCCTTGAATCCGGCGCCATTCGCGGCGGACGGGAAGCGATTCGGCGCGGGAACGTACCGGCCGTACTGATCGAGTACCAGAAGGTCACTCGCAGCGGCACCGGATGGCGTGGGATTGCGCACGAACCATCCCTCGTCGATGACCACGTAGCGCCAGCCGTAGCGGGCGAGGTGTCGGCTCATCCAGCGCGCGTTGGCGCGGAACTGAGCTTCGGAGATCGTGGTGCCGTACGCGTCCCAGCTGTTCCAGCCCATCGGCGGACTCGGGACCGCAGCCGCGGCGCCTCCGTCCCACGGCAGGCAGGAGAGGGCGCCGGCGGCAACGACAGCGGCGGTCAGACAGCGACGATGCGCCGATCTCACGGGGGCCGGGCTAAAGCGGACGTACGGCGAAGGCGCGGGCGGGGGCCCGCGCGAGGCGATTGCGCAGCGGCAGCAGGAAGGCATCCGCGCCGATCTCGAACAGATCGTCCGGCTCGACGCGCACTTGATCGGAGAAGGAGAGGGTTGCGGTGCCGAAGAAGTGCACGTGCACATCGCCGGGGCGGCGGAAGTTGCCGTACTTGAAGTGATGGTGCTCCAGGTTGGCGATGTAATGCGACATGTTCGACTCGCCTGTGAGAAACGGCTTCTCCCAGATGACCCGCTCGCCACGCAGGATCCGGCTGGTGCCGCGAACGTCCGCGGGCAGCGCCCCGGTCAGAACCTCCGGACCGAGCGCGGCCGCCCGCAGCTTGGAGTGGGCCAGCCAGAGGTAATTCTCGCGCTCCGTGAGGTGGTCGGAGAACTCGTTCGCCAGGCAGAAGCCGAGCCGTCGCGGCTCGCCCTGCGCATCGATCAGGTAGATGCCGGCGATCTCCGGCTCCTCGCCCCCGTCGAGCGCGAATGCCGGCATCTCGAGCGCCGCGCCGGTTCCCACGACACTCGAGCCATCCCCCTTGTAGAACCACTCCGGCTGCGAGCCGATGCCGCCGCCCGCGGGCTTGCCGCCCTTCAGGCCGTCGAGAAACATGCGCATCGAGTCGGTCTGCGCGCCGCCGGTTGCCGCGAGCGCGTGCATCCTGTCGCGGCTCTCCGCCGAGCCGAGATGCGTGAGGCCGGTGCCGGTGAGATAGAGGTGCGCCGGATCGGGGTGATCGATGGGCGGCAGGAGGCGGGGACGCGAGCCGTTGCCGCCGATATCGAGGACCTCGGAGGTCCGACGCGCGAGGGCGGCCTCCTGCAAGGATCGGCCTTCGGCGAGCGCCGCTCCCGCGAGCTGGTAGAGCGAGGTGACACCCGCGAGCCGGACGGCCGCGATTCTGCCACCCGCATCAGGCTGGCGGCCGGGCTCGATTGCCGCGACACCGCGGGCACCCCCGTCAAGCTCGACCTGCACCAGTCGTAACGACATGCACCCTCCGCGAGCGAAAATGCGCGCGCCCATTCGCCGGGCTCGGCTAATAACTAAGACAATACTAGCACGCCAACGCCAGGCATGGGCCAGGCCGGAGCCGGGAACAGGCCCGGGCCTCGACCCCGGGGCGTGGGCCGGCGCGCGCTGTTGCATTCTCCGATATTGTCTGAGAATATAAATACTCAGACAATAAGGCGAAATCGGAGCCAAGCCGATGACTGGGGAAATCGTGCCGGCGCCTGCCGCCCACATCCGGGCGAGGGCCGTCCTGCTGGCGGGTGCGCTCGCGCTCGGCCTGTCGCTTGCCGGTTGCGGTGGTGGCGGCGGCGCGGACGGGTCGGCCGGCGCTGCCTCCGGTACGGCTTTCCCGCCCACGTTGGCGAGCATGGACAGCGAACATCAGCTCGGGATCGCGAATGCCGCGAGCGGCCAGCCGCTCGCCGTCGCCGGCGGGAGTCAGACCGCCGGCGCCGCCATCGATACGGAGGCGGGCGACGGCTCGAGCGCGCAGCGCTGGCACCTCATGCCGATGGGACAGGGACAGTACAACATCGAGAACATGCTGACTCACCAGGTCCTCGGCATCACCAATGCAGCGACCGCGGCCGGCGCCGCGACGGTGCAGTGGGCGGACAATGGCACGAGCGATCACCTCTGGTCGTTCTACCAGCTCTCCGACGGCAACTACGCCATCGAGAACATCAACAGCGGGCTCTATCTGCAGAGCGACGCCTCGGGGGCGACGACCCAGGCGACGCGCGACGATTCCTCCAGGCAGCAGGAATGGACGGTCACCGTGACCACCGATCCGGCCTACCCGCCGCCGCTCACCGTGACGGGCAGCGGCGTCCAGGTCCACGACCCGGACATGATCGAGGACCCGGGCGGCACGTTCTGGCTCTACGGAACGCACAACACGCTGGCGAGCTCGCCCGACATGGCGACGTTCTCCGCGGTGAGCGCCGGCGACATCTCGCCGGACTTCGCCTGGTGGGCCGGCGAGAACACAACCGGGACGGACGGGCGAACCGACATCTGGGCGCCGAGCGTCCTCTACGCGAACGGGACGTACTATCAATACTACGCGATCCCGATCTACGACCCGCCGTCCACGGTCGCCGCCGATCAGTCGGCGGCGGTGATCGCTTTGGCGACCAGCGCCTCGCCGAGCGGGCCCTGGACGGATGCCGGCAAGGTCATCTCCTCCTGCGGCGCCGCCCCGGGCTGCACCACGACCTTCAACGCCATCGATCCGGCCCCATATGCCGATACCGCCGGCAACTGGTGGCTCGCCTTCGGCTCCTGGCACGATGGGATTCACGTCCTGCAGCTCGATCCGTCCACCGGCCTGCCTCTTGCCGCCAATCCGCCGCTCTACGACATCGCCAAGCGGGGTGCGGGCGAGGAGGGGTCCTTCATCTTCCCGTATGCGCCTGGCGGCACCCTCTACTACTATTACTTTGCGTCGATCGACGTCTGCTGCCAGGGGAGCAACAGCACCTACCGGATTATCGTCGGCCGCTCGAGCAGCCCGACCGGGCCGTTCTACGACCGCGGCGGCCTGGACCTCATGGACGGGGGCGGGACGATCCTCCTCAGCACGCACGGGACCGTCGACGGACCGGGCGGCGAGAGCGTGCTGTTGGTCGGCTCCCAGCCCGTGCTGGTCTACCACTACTACGACGGCGCCAATGGCGGTACGCCGACGCTGGGCCTGAACGACCTCGAGTTCGATTCCGCGGGCTGGCCGGCGGTGCAATGACCGGCGTCCGGCAATTATCAGACAAATTTACCGGCCGGTCTTGTGCTGCGGCCGATCCTCACATATTGTATGAGTTAACGCGCGAACCGCGCGCCCATGGGCCTTTAATAGAAGGGGGAGAACCATGCAGTTGCGGAATGCTCTGGCGTGCGTTGCCGCCAGCCTCATCGTATCCACCGGCGCCGAGCTGTGCTACGCGCAGGCGGCGTCACCATCCACTGACCAGGCCAACCAGACCGCCCAGACCCAGCAGCTCCAGGAAGTCGTGGTCACCGGCGTGCGCCGCAGCATCGGCTCGGCCCTCGAGCTGAAGAAGGTGGCGCAACAGGTCGAGGATTCGATCGTCGCCGAGGACATCGGCAAGCTGCCCGACAACAACGTGATCGAGGCGTTGCAGCACGTCACCGGCGTGCAGATCAGCCGCAACGCCGCCGAAGCGAACCAACTGCTCATCCGCGGCCTGCCCGATATCGAGACGCTGCTCAACGGGCGCGAGATATTCACCTCGACCGGCCGGTTCGTGTCGCTCCAGGACATCCCCGCCGAGCTCCTCTCCCGGGTCGATGTCGTGAAGTCGCCGACCGCCGCCGACATCGCGGGCGGCATCGCCGGCGTGGTCGACGTGCGGCTGCATCGGCCCTTCGACTTCCAGGGCTTCGAGGCGGCCGGCACCGCGATGGCGACCCACAGCTCGCTCTCGGGCAAGACCGATCCGCGGGCGAGCCTGCTTCTCAGCGACCGCTGGGACACCTCGGCGGGCGAATTCGGCGTGCTCGCCGACGTTTCGTACTCGAAGGACCGCTACAAGGAGGAGATCCTGGACAACTACATCTCCAGCCAGCCGATCGGGCCGGTGCCCGGGTCGACCGGTCCCGGCGGCACCGCGTACCTGCCGCTCACCGAGGGAGCGCAGTCGATCCTCGGCAACCGCCAGCGCACCTCGGTCGACCTGTCGACGCAGTGGCGGCCCAATTCCCGCACGGAGCTCTATGCCGAAGGCTTCTACACGGGATACCGCAACGACAACTACGACGACTTCTTCGTCGGCCTGCCGTGGATCTGCGCGAATCCGGCGACCGCGACCGTGTTCCCGGGCACCGACGAGGTGAAGACCGTCACCGCCGGGTGCTACGACCTCACCAGCAACCAGTCGTTCGTACCGAAGACCGACACCTATCAGGCGGCGATCGGCGGCACCTGGACCGGCGAGCGCGTCAAGTTCACGACCGAGGTGGACTACACCAACAGTCACTTCAGCCAGGACGGCTACATCCTCGACTCCGAGTACTACCCGCCGCCGAACGGCTACAGCGCGGACTTCGACTACAACGGCACGGGCACGCCCTACATGAACGTGACCGGCGTGAGCCTCACCGACCCGACCAATTTCCACATCCGCCAGCTCTATGACCAGTGGACCAGCCAGAAGGGCAACGAGGCCGACTGGCGCGGCGACCTGGCCTTCCGGGTCGATCGCGGCTGGATCAGCTCCATCGACACCGGCGCGCGCTTCGCCGACCGCTTCGCCTACAACCGCGCCGACAACCAGGGCGGGCTCGACTGCCGCGGTGTGCCCGACCCCGCGTCACCGACCTTCGCGGCGCTCACCGCCGCCATCGCCTCGCCGGCATGCTTCACGCCGCTCAGCGCCCTGCCGGGAACCGGCTACCACGTCACCTCCGGAAGCCAGTTCGACGGCCAGTTCGGCATCTCGCAGTGGCTCGATGCGGACCCCAACTGGCTGATCGACAACATCGCCTACCTGCGCAAGCTCTTCGACCAGTCGCCGACGGGCGCGCCGCCGCCTGCCGATCCGACGCAGTCGTTCGACGATCGCGAGATCAGTTACTCGCTCTACGGCAAGCTGAACTTCGCCGCGACGCCTGGATCGCTGCCCCTCATCGGCAATTTCGGCCTGCGCCTCATCGAGACGCAGGCGACCATGAAAGGCAATTCGCTCATCGTCTCGACACCCAACCAGGTCAACTACACGTTCAACTACCTCTTCGCCAAGACCGACAAGAACGATCTCGAGCTGCTGCCGAGCTTGAACGCGCGCCTGCAGCTCAACGACGACCTCTTCCTGCGCTTCGCGGCGAGCCAGACCGTGACCCGCCCGCAGTTCGCGCAGCTCGACCCGGGACTGTCGCTCTCGGCCTCGACGGCGACGCTGCTCGGCTCCGGTAGCTCCGGCAATCCCAACCTCAGCCCGGAGAAGTCGGACAATGTCGACCTGTCGCTCGAGGACTACTTCGGGCGCCAGAACGCGCTCACCGGCGCCCTTTTCTACCGGCGCGTCAAGGGGTACATCCAGTCCGCCGTCGCTCCGGAGTCGATTGCCGGCATCACCTACCAGGTGACTCTGCCGACTAACGCTCCGGCCGGTGCCATCAAGGGCGCCGAGGTCGCCTACACGCAGTTCTTCACGGACCTGCCCGGAATCTGGAGTGGCCTCGGGCTGCAGGCGAACGGCACCTATGTCTCCGGCCCCTTCCAGAACATCTCCAAGTGGTCCTACAACCTCATCGGCATCTACGAGAAGGGTCCGGTCGAGATGCGGGTCGCCTACAACTGGCGGTCGGGCTTCGACGTAGGTCCCGCCCCCGGGGGTGGGCAGCAGCCGGGAGAGATCTACTCGAAGGCGCAGCCCTGGCTCGACCTCTCCTTCGGGTACCATGTGCTCGGCGGGCTGACGGTCACCTTCGATGCGAAGAACATGCTGAACAGCTACTACCAGGATTACTTCGGCTCGCCCTACGATTATCCGCGCGATACGCGGCGGTTCGACCAGACCTATGCCATCGGATTCCGGTACCGTCTGTAGGACGGGCAGGCGCGCGCTGTTGCGTGCCGCTGCGGCCGGAGGAGCATGCGTGCTCCTCCGGCCGCGCGGTCTGCTCGCGCGTGCCGCGGCGCCGGATCAGGACGCACCCGCCGGGGAGTCGATCAACGCCCGCATGACGGGCGACATCGCCCCCGTGCACGATCCCTGTCTGATCAAGGAGGGTGGGACGTACTACCTGTACGGCACCTCCATGCCAGGCAGTCCCGGCATTACGCTCCATACCTCGCCGGACCTCACTCACTGGACTTCGCGCGGCGCGATCTTCGCTGCCGTCCCATCATGGGCGGTAGCGCTCGTGCCGGGCGCGCGCGGCATGTGGGCCCCGGATGTCTCGCGCTTCGGCGGCGGCTATCGCCTCTACTATGCCGTCTCGACCTTCGGCTCCAACCGCTCCGTCATCGGGCTTGCGACCAACACCACGCTCGATCCGGCGAGCAGGACCTACCGCTGGCAGGATCAGGGGCTCGTCCTGATGTCGCACGCGGGCGATGACTTCAATGCCATCGACCCCAACCACTTCGTGGATCGCGCGGGGCGCAGCTGGCTCATTTACGGCAGTTTCTGGTCCGGAATCAGCATGCGGCGCCTCGATGCGACCGGCAAGCTCGCCGCCGGCGAGCCGCACGTGTATCCGCTCGCGCGCCGGCCTGAGCCCACCGGCGCGCCGGATGCGATCGAGGGTGCGTTCATGTTCGAGCGCGGCGGCTATTACTATCTCTTCGCCTCCTACGACTATTGCTGCAAAGGCGTGCGCAGCACCTATTACACCGCCTACGGCCGCTCCCGCGAGGTGACCGGCCCCTTCCTCGGCCGGGACGGCGGCGCGATGCGCGAGGGCCGCGGCACGGTGATCCTCAGAGCCGATCTGAAAGAGAAGCAACGCTGGCGCGGCCCGGGTGGCTGCGGCGTATTCGGCGACGGCGGCCGGGACTACATCGTGTATCACGCCTACGATGCATGGCATCATGGGATACCGACGCTGCGGATCGCGCCTCTCTCCTGGACGAGCGATGGCTGGCCCACGGCGCAATCGGACTGAGGAAATCACTGATGGCAGTCAATCTTCCAGGCGGCTCCGGGCTCGCGGCCGATCAGGCAGCTCCGCGACAGAGCTACACCGCGGCGCTCACGGTGCTGACGAGTGTGTTCTTCATCTGGGGATTCGCGACCGTCCTCAACGATACCCTGGTGCCGCACTTCAAATCGGCGTTCGGGCTCGACTACGGTCAGTCGCTCCTCGTACAGCTCGCCTTCTACCTCGGCTACCTCATCATGGGCTTGCCGGCCGCGAAGGTCCTGGAGCGCACCGGTTACAAGCTGGCCGTGGTGCTCGGCCTGCTCGGCATGGCGGCGAGCGCCGCCGCCTTCGTGCCGGCCGCGATCCTCGAATCCTACGACATGTTCCTGCTGGCGCTCTTCCTCCTGGCGGCGTCCATCACGCTGCTGCAGGTCGCGGCCAATCCGTACGTGGCGGTGATCGGCTCGCCGCAGACCGCCTCCAGCCGGCTGAACCTCGTGCAGGCGTTCAACTCCCTCGGGACCACGCTGGCGCCGCTCTTTGGCGCGTATCTCATCTTCGGCCGAAGTGCCTCCGGCACCGTGCACGGCACCGTCACCCTCACGGCTCAGCAGCGCGCCGCCGACATCCACACGGTGGAATTGCCGTACGTAATGATCGCCGTCGTACTGCTGCTGCTGGCACTGCTCGTCTTCAAAGTGCGCCTGCCGGACCTCGGCAGGGAGATGCGCCGGGCGGCGCGGGCGGAGCGCACGAAGCACAGCCTGTGGCGGCATCGGAACCTGGTGTTCGGCGTGCCGGCCATCGTGCTCTACATGATCTGCGAGATCGGCATCGGCTCGACCCTGGTCAACTTCATCTCCAGGCCCGAGATCGGCGCCATGACGCACGAGCAGGCCGGGAAGTACACGGTGCTCTACTGGGGAGGCGCGATGACCGGCCGGTTCATCGGCGCGTGGCTGCTGCGCTGGATACCGCCCGGCCGGCTGCTCGCCGTCGTCAGCATCGGCGCGCTGACGCTCGCCGGAATCGCCATCACCTCGAGCGGGCATCTCGCGATGTGGTGTCTCATCGCCGTGGGACTGTGCCACTCCATCATGTTCCCGACCATCTTCACGCTCGGCATCCGTGGCCTCGGGCCGCTCACCGAGGAGGGGTCGGGGCTGCTCATCATGGCCATCGCCGGCGGGGCACTCGCGGAGCTGCAGGGCACGCTCGCGGATCACATCGGCCTGCAGCTCTCCTATCTGCTGCCCTGGGCCTGTTATCTGTTCATCCTGTTCTACGCCGTCTGGGGCTGCCGCCCGACGGGCGCCTTGAGTGACGAGCCGCTCGTGAGCTGACCGGGCCTTCGCCGGTCGTATCCAGCAGGGCGAGATGCACCAGCTCCGCCATGGCCACGCGCGCCGCCGTCGCATCGCGTGAGGCCACCGCTTCGTACACCCGCTCGTGATCCGGGAGGGGGTCGCGGGGCAGCGGCCGTTTGCGTTGCTTGAAGATGGTCGTCCAGGTGACGGCGGCGGCGACACCGCTGGTCAGGGAAGCGAGAAAGGGGTTGCCGGAGGCCTCGAGCAGCGCCGTGTGAAACGCACAGTCGGCGTCCTGACCCTCCTGGACCGCGAGCGAGCTGGTGGCCATGGTATCGAGCGCATGCCGCATGACCTGAAGCTGCTCCGCGGTGCGCCGCTGCGCCGCCAGGGCCGCCGCGGCCGGCTCCACCACGGTGCGCAGCTCGAACAAACCGCTCAGCAGCCGCTCGTCGGGCGTGGCGCTGAAAATCCAGGAGATGACGTCGGGATCGAGGAGGTGCCAGTGGCGCGGCTCACTCACCCGGGTGCCGAGCTTGGGCCGGGATTCGATGAGGCCCTTGGCCGCCAGGATGCGCACGGCCTCCCGATAAGCCGTGCGCGAGACCTTCAGGCGCTCGCTGGCCTCGATCTCGCCGTTCAGCACCCGCCCGGGCGCGATGCGCCCGGAGACGATTCGGACGCCGATGTCGCGGGCGATCGTGCCATGCAGCCGCAACGCCCTGCCGGGGGCCGAACTGTTGGACGATGTCAGGGCGTTCGGTCGCATCGACGGCGCACTCTCGGCCTGCTGGACGGAAAGCCAAGTATACCCCCGGAGAGCCAAGTCGAGCGCGCGTCGTGTCACCCGTGGTGGTGGTGGCCGTGCGGTCCGTGGACGTGTCCATGCGACAGCTCCTCCTCCGTCGCCTGGCGGACATCCTCGATCCGGATGTCGAAATTGAGGTGCTTGCCGGCCAGAGGATGGTTGCCGTCGAGAGTCACCATGTCGCCCGCCACCCGGGTCACCGTCACGGTGCGAGGGCCCTCCTCCGTCTGGGCGTGCAGGTGCATGCCGGCCTGCACGTCCTTGATGCCGCGCAGGGTGCGGCGGGGGACGCTCTGCACCAGACCCTTGTCGTACTCGCCGTAGCCTTCCGCGGGGGGCACCCGCACGCTGACCTGGTCGCCGACATTGCGACCCGTAAGCTCCCGCTCCAGCCCGGCGACGATGTTGCCGTGACCGTGAAGGTAGGCGAGCGGCTCGCCGGAGGCGGAGCTGTCGATGACCTCGCCCGCATCGTCCTTCAGGGTGTAGTGGATGGTAACGACGCTGTCGCGGGTGATGCTCATCAGGCGCTCCGGGATGTCGGGGAGCACCGCAGTCTATACCACGGGGCCGCCCCCCACACGGTAAAGCGCGAGCGCGCCGACCTGCAATTCCTGCCAAGCCGCAGTCGTTCGGAACTGCTGCTCGTGCCGGGCGTTTCGCATCCACTCCGGCGGACGGAAGGCATGACTGCGATCTTCTCGCGCAGGGCGAACCTGTTCGTGCAAATCGGCCTCGTGCTGGTCGCGCTGGGCGCAGTGTGCTTCCTGCTGCTGATCTGGGGCGTTCCGCTGATGAACTACAACGACCAGGTGAGCTTCACCCCGCGGCAACCCGTGCCGTTCAGCCACAAGCATCACGTGAGCGGTCTCGGCATCGACTGCCGCTACTGTCATGACTCGGTCGAATATGCGAGCAACGCCGGCATGCCGCCCACCGAGACCTGCATGACATGCCATTCCCAGGTGTGGACCAACGCCGCCATTCTCGCACCGGTCCGCCAGAGCCTCGCCGAGCACAAGCCGCTGCGCTGGCGGGCCGTCTACACGCTGCCCGACTACGTCTTCTTCGATCACAGCATTCATATCGCCAAGGGCGTGGGCTGCACCGAATGCCACGGTCCGATCGGTGACATGCCGCTCACCTACAAAGCGACCACTCTCTACATGAGCTGGTGCCTTGCCTGTCACCGCAATCCTGCGCCGCACCTGCGCCCGTTGAACGCGGTATTCAATCCGCACTGGCACCGCACCGCATCGACTCCTTCGGGACAGCAGCTGATGACGCTCTATCACATCCATCCGAAGACCCTGACCGACTGCTCGGTCTGCCACCGATGAAGGGTGACCCTGCCGGAGGCGGCGAGCGGCGCGGACCGATCTTCTGGCGACGCATCGGGGAGCTCGCGGACTCGCCCGAGTTCCTCGAGCGCGCCAGGCGCGAGTTCCCCTTGTTCGCCGCGCTGGCGGAAAAGGCGGTCGACCGCCGCCGGTTCCTGCAGTTGACGGCGGCCTCCATGGCGCTCATGGGCCTCACCGGCTGCGGGCTCGAGGTCGCGCCGCGCGACCGCCAGCCCTATGTCGATCAGCCTCCCGGCATCGTTCCCGGCCGCTGGCGCTACTTCGCGACCGCGACGGCGCTGCAGGGGTATGGCACGGGCGTGCTCGTGAAACATGAGATGGGACGGCCGCTCAAAGTCGAGGGGAACCCCGATCATCCGGCGAGTCTCGGGGCGACGAGCGCGATCGGCCAGGCTTCCATCCTCGAGCTCTACAACCCCTTCCGGGCCGACACTCTGACCCGGGATGGCGCCATCGCACCCTGGTCCGCGTTCACCACCGCCGTCATCGAGCGGCGGCAGCGGCTGCTCAACACGCGGGGACGCGGCCTCTCGCTGCTCACCGGTACGGTGACCTCGCCCACGCTGCTCGCTCAGATGGACGAGTTGCGGCGCGACTACCCCGAGCTCACCTGGTATCGGTGGGATGCGATCGACCGCGAGCAGCCCCGCGCCGGCGCCCAGCTGGTGTACGGACGTCCGGTCGATCTGCTGCCCGACTTCGCGCGCGCCGATGTGATCCTTGCCATCGAGAGCGATTTCCTGGAATCCGCGCCCGGGCATCTGCGCTTCGCGCGGGACTTCGCCTCGCGGCGCCGCGCCGCGGAGGTGAAAGAGCGCATGAGCCGCCTGTATGCGCTCGAGAGCACTCCAACTCTCGCAGGTGCGAAGGCCGATCACCGGCTCGCGCTGGCGCCGGCCGCCATCGAGGCGGCCCTGCGGCGCCTGGCGGGCATGCTGGGCGCGGGACCGTCGGAATGGGCGCAAGCGGTCGATCCCAATGCGAAGACGTTGGATGCGTTGGGCGCGGACCTCCGCCGGGCGCAGGGCCGCGCCCTCGTGCACGTCGGCGCATCGCAAAGTGCAGCCGTCCATGCGCTCGCGGCCGCCATCAACCATGAGCTGGGTGCTTACGGACAGACGCTGACGATGATCGAGCCCGTGGCGGCGCCGCCGCCGGCCGGAAGCTCGCTGAGCGACCTCACGGACGCGATCTTGCATGGCAAGGTCGACACGCTGATCGTCCTTGCCGACAACCCGGTGTACGGCGCGCCCGCCGATGTCGCTTTCGAGCGCGCGCTGCGCAACGTTCCATTCTCCGTCTATCTGGGCGAGTACGCCGATGAGACGGCCGAGGCCGTGCACTGGCACGTCCCGCGCGCGCACGAGTACGAGGCTTGGAGCGATGTGCGCGCGTTCGACGGCACGATCAGCATCCAGCAGCCGCAGATGCTGGCCCGAGGGGAGCGCCACTCGGCGCATGAGCTGCTCGCCGTTTTTGCGGGCGAGCCCACACCCCGGGGTCGCGCCATCGTGCGCGGTCATTGGCAGGATCGCGCCCGGACCGCCGCTATCGCGGATTTCGATTCCTACTGGATGGCAGCGCTGCGGATGGGAATCGTACCCAACACGGCCGCGACGCGGATCGACCTCCAGCCGCGCACCGATCTCGCGAGCGCCATCGCCCCTCGGCCACTGCCGGCGCCCCGGGACGATGCGCTGACGGTGCTCTTCCGGCCAGACTGCTTCCTGTGGGATGGACGCTTCGCGGACAACGGCTGGCTGCAGGAGATGGGCCGGCCGCTCACGCGCCTCACCTGGGACAACGCCGCGCTGTTGAGTCCGCGCACGGCGCAGCGCCTCGGCCTGCAGACCGCCAGCCTCGTGGAGGTCGAGCTCGACGGACGCCGCGTGAGCGCGCCGGTCTGGGTGATGCCGGGCCAGGCGGACGATTGCGTGACGCTGCCGCTCGGGTTCGGCCGGCGCCGCACCGGGCCGGTCGGCGAGGGCGTTGGATTCAACGCGTTCGCGCTTCGGACCCGGGAGCGACCCTGGCAGGCGCAGGGCGCGGTGCTGCGCAAGCTTCCGGGCTGGTACCGGTTCGCGGTGATCCAGCAGGAAGGGCGCACGCTCGGCCGCGATCTCGTCCGCGAAGGAGCCCTGGCCGATTTCCTGAAGAATCCACGCTTCCTCGGGCACCAGCCCTCCGGGGAGTCGCTGTACCCGAGTCAAGCCTACCCCGGCATCGCGTGGGCGATGAGCATCAACCTCGATGCCTGCATCGGCTGCCAGGCCTGCGTCACGGCCTGCCAGGCGGAGAACAACAGCCCGGTGGTCGGCAAGACGGAAGTGTGGCGCAACCGCGAGATGCACTGGCTGCGCATCGATCGTTACTACGAGGGTCCGCTCGAGAATCCCGACTTCGCGTTCCAGCCCGTGCCGTGCATGCAATGCGAGAACGCACCCTGCGAAGTGGTCTGTCCGGTCCACGCCACGGTGCACGATTCACAGGGCGTCAACGTCATGGTCTACAACCGCTGCGTCGGCACGCGGTTCTGCTCCAACAATTGCCCCTACAAGGTCCGGCACTTCAACTTCTTCGACTACACCGCCTCGAACCCGAGGCCGCGCGAGTCCTGGAATCCCGAGGTGACCGTGCGCGCCCGCGGAGTGATGGAAAAATGCACCTACTGTGTGCAACGCACGCGGATGGCGATGATTGCCGCGGACCGCGAGAGCCGAGGCATCCGCGACGGGGAAGTCCTTACGGCCTGTCAACAGGCATGTCCCACCCAGGCCATCGTTTTTGGCGATCAGAACGATCCGCAGAGCGCAGTCGCCCGCCGCAAGGCGAGCCCGCTCGACTACGCCATGCTGGGCGAGCTCAACACGCGGCCGCGGACGACCTATGAGGCGCTGATCCGCAACCGCAGCCCGGCGCTCGGCGAGAGAGGAGAGGACGGGCATGCCTGAGCGTGCCGCGGAGCTCGGCTATGACGGGCCGGTCATCGGGCCGGAGCAGGACTTCTCCTCCGTCAGCTCGACGCTGAGCGATCTGGTGCTCGAGCGGCCGACGCCGCGCTGGTGGTATGTCGGTGCGCTCATCTCGGGCGGGTTTTTCGTCCTCTTCATCATCGCCTGCCTCTGGACCTTCGTGGGCGGGGTGGGGGTCTGGGGCGTCAACATTCCGGTGGCCTGGGGCTTCGCGCTGGCGAACTACGTGTGGTGGATCGGCATTGCGAGCGGCGGGACTTTCATCTCCTCGCTCTTCTACCTGGTCGGCTCCGACTGGCGCAACGGCGTCAACCGCACTGCGGAGACGATGACACTGTTCGCAGCAGCCGCGGCCGGCATGATGCCGATCCTGCACCTCGGCAGGCAGGGCCTTTTCTACTGGCTCTTTCCCTACTCGACCGTGATGGGCATCTGGCCGCAGTTCCTGAGCCCCTTGTTGTGGGACTTCTTTGCTCTGCTCTGCTACATCCTGTGCTCGATCGTCTTCTGGTACATCGGCCTCGTCCCCGACTGCGCAACGCTGCGCGACCGGGCGACGAAGCGCTGGCAGCAGGTCTTTTACGGGATTCTGGCGCTCGGCTGGCGGGGATCGGCGCGCGACTGGCACAGCTACAAGGCCGCCTACCTCATCATGGCCGGCATCATGGCGCCGATGGTCGTGTCGGTGCACAGCATCGTCGGCCTCGACTTCGCCGCCGGGCTGATCGCGGGCTGGCACTCGACGCAGTGGCCGCCTTACTTCTTCATCGGCGCGCTCTATTCCGGCTGGGCAGTCGTGCTCGCGCTCATCATTCCGTTGCGGCGGTTCTATTCGCTCGAGCGCATCGTCACCGAGCGACACCTCGATGTGATCGCGAAGCTCATGCTCGCGACCGGGCTGATGCTCGCCTACTGTTACCTGCTCGAGGCCATGGAACCCTTCTATACGGGCGACAAGGCGAAGGTCACCGAGTACCTGGCGAGCGCCTTCGGACACTACGGCGCGACGTTCTGGGCGCGCAACACGCTCAACATCTTCGTGCCGCAGCTTCTGTGGCTGCCCTTGATCCGCCGCAACAAGATCGCTCTCGAGCTGATCTCGATCGGCATCGTCGCCGGCATGTGGATCGAGCGTTACAACTTCGTCGTCAGCGCGCTCGCGCAGGACTACATCCCCTCGAAGTGGGGCTGGTTCGGCGGCACCTTCTGGGATTGGGCCATCCTCATCGGCTCCGCCGGGATGGCGATGTTCGGCTTCTTCGCCTTCATTCGCCTGCTGCCGGTCGTCTCGATGTTCGAGATCCGCGAGATCATCCACAAGCGGCGCGGCCGGGAGGCCTCGGGAGGGGGCCGGCAATGAGCGCCCTCCATGGTCTCATCGGGGAGTTCCGGGAGAGCGAGGAGGCGGCCGCCGTCGCGCGGGAGCTGCGCGCGGCGGGATTCGAGCGCTGGGACGTCTACGGTCCGGCGCCGCTCGAAGACATCGAGCGCGCCACACCGACGCGCCGTGGCGTCCTCATCACCGCGGTCATGTTCTCGGCGGCGGTGATCGGCGCCTGCTGGGGATACTTCCTCCAGTACTGGGATGCGGTCCTCGCCTTCCCGATCAATGTCGGGGGCCGCCCGCTCAACGGCTGGCCGGGTTTCGTGCCCTCGGCGTGGGAGATCTGCGCGCTCTTCACCGTGTATTTCGGATTCTTCGCCTTTCTCATCACCTGCCGGCTGCCGCGCCTGCATCAACCGATCTTCGCGGCGCCGCGCTTCGAGCGCGCGACCCAGGACCGGTTCTTCGTATGCGTAGAGGTCGCCGATCCGCGGTACGACGCCGGGCGCATTCGCGAGATTTTCGCGCGACATGGCGTCATCGAGTCCTCGGAGGTGCCCGCGTGAGGCTGCGCGCCGCCGCTCTCGCGCTGCTTCTGGCATCGCTCGCGGCGGGCTGCGACAACATGGCGAACCAGCCGAAGGTCAATCCGTACGAGGTGTCCCACGATTCGATGCACCCGCTGCCGCCGATGCGCAATCCTCCCGGCACCGTCGCCCGCGACCAGCAACCCGAGCCGCCGCCGCCGCCGGTCACCCTGGCGTTGCTCGAGCGCGGGCGGCAGCGATTCGACATCGACTGCTCGGTCTGTCACGGATTCGCCGGCTTCGCCGACGGGATGGTGGTGCAGCGCGGCTTCCCGGCGCCGCCCTCGTACCACATCGACCGGCTCCGCCAGGCACCGATCCAACACTACTACGATGTGATCACCAACGGCTATGGCGTGATGTACTCCTACGCGCAGCGCGTCTCGCCCGAGGATCGCTGGGCCATCATCGCCTACATTCGCGCGCTGCAGGCGGCCGAGGATGTGCCGGTGTCGCAGCTCACGCCTGCCGAGCGGGCGGCGCTCCCATGAGCCTCGATCGGGCGACGCTCCTCCTGGTCACGATCGGCGCGATCGCCACGCTTCTCGGCGGCGCCGCGGCCATCTGGGGCTATCTCAACGCGCCGCAGGCGTTCTTTCCCGCATGGCTCGCGGGTTTTTATTTCTGGCTGTCGATGCCGGCCGGGGCGCTCGGGCTGCTGCTCATCTGGGACCTGACAGGCGGACGCTGGGGTCCGCTCGCCCGTCTGCCGCTCACCGCCATGGCGGCGACGATCCCGCTCTTCCTGCTGCTCTACCTGCCGATCATCGCCGGGATGTCGACGCTCTACCCGTGGACGCATGCGCCCGTTGCCGCGAAGCTGCACAACGGCTGGTACTTGAATCGCGAGTTCTTCTTCCTGCGCGCGGGCCTCTACTTTCTCGTGTGGATCGGCTTCGCGGCCTGGCAAGTGCTGCGCCGCTCCAGTCCCCACGGCGGCGCCCCCAAGGGTTACCAATGGCTGAGCGGGATCGGCGTCCTGCTCATGGGCTACTCCCTCACGTATGCCGGCATCGACTGGCTGATGTCCACGGAGCCCGACTGGTTCTCCTCCATCTACGGGATGGTCGTCGGCTCCGGGCAGTTCATCGCGGCCATCTCGTGCGCGCTCGTCCTGCTCGTGATCGGGGCGCGCTCCGCCACCGGGGCCGCAACGGGATCGCCGGTACGGGCCGCTGCACCGGCGAGCACCGGACCACGGGCCGCCGCAGTGCTGGCGCAGGAGGATCCTTTCAAGCCGGGTCTCGCCTCGCTCGCCGCCGTCCTCGTCGCGGTGATCGTCTTCTGGGCGTACACCTCCTTTTGTCAGTGGCTCATCATCTGGGAGGAGAACCTGCACTCGGAGATCCACTGGTTCATCGAGCGCTGGGCCCAGCCCTGGGGCGATGTCATCTACGCGCTCGCCGGGGCGCATTTCTTCGTGCCCTTCTTCGCGCTGGTGTGGTCGCCCAGCAAGAAAAATCCGACGCTCGTCGGCGCCGTCTGCGGGCTGCTGCTCCTCGCGGATCTGCTGCAAGTCTGGTGGCTGGTGCTGCCCGGCTTTCACAAGAGCGGTTTCTCGTGGCTCGACCCCGCGGTGACGGTGTGTGCCGGCGGCCTCTGGCTGCTCGCGCTGGCGGCCGCCTTGCGAGTGCTCGCGGGGCGGGTCCCCGCTGGAGGAGGAGGGGCGACCCATGCCTGAGTCCGGCGGTGTTCGGCGTAACCCCGAGGTCGATTACGAGCGTACCGACCTGTCATTGCGTGCGATCGCGATCATCGCTCTCGGGATCCTCGTGCTCCTCGGCGTCACGCCCCTCATCATGATTGGAGCCTTCCCGCGCGTGCGCGGCGACGTGGACCGGCACCTGGCGATCACACCGCCGGCGCCGCGGTTGCAGACCGATCCCGAGGCCGATCTCGCGGCCTATCTCAGCAAGGAGCGGCACCTGCTCAACTCTTACGGTTGGGTCGACCGTGCGCACGGGATTGCTCATATCCCCATCGAAGTCGCCATGCAGCGGCTCGCGCGCACCGGGATCCCCGGATTCCCGCAGGCTGCCGACACGGCCCACTCCAGGCAATCGGAGCAGCGCCACGCTGCGCGGCGAAGACCATGAGGCGCGCGACTCTCCCTGCGTTCCTGCTCGGCGCAGCAATCTGCGCCGCTGCATTCGCGCAGCCTCCGGGCTCGATGGAGCCGCTCCCGGCAGTTCATTCGACCCTGCGTCCGGCCGAGACGCGGGATCTCGGCTTCCAGCAGCACATGGGCGCGGCCCTCCCGATGGGAGTGGCGCTGCGTGACGGCAGCGGGCGCCTCGTGCACCTCGGCGATTTCTTTCAGGGAGAGCCGGCGGTCCTGGTGCTCGATTATCTGCGCTGCCGGAATCTCTGCGGCGTCGTCCTCGAGCACACCGCAAGAATGCTGGCGCTGACGCCGCTCAGCGCCGGGCGCGACTACCAGGTCATCGCGATCAGCATCGATCCGCGGGACGGTCCGGCGGACTCGCGGGAGGCGAGGGCGAAGTTTCTCACCGGTCTGCCCGCCGCGCGCGCGGCTGCCTGGCATTTCCTCACGGGACCGGAAGCATCGGTGCACGCCATCGCCGAGGCGGTTGGGTTTCATTACCGCTACGATCCGGCGATCGATCAGTTCGCGCATCCCGCGGGCATCACGATCCTGACTCCCCGGGGCACCGTCGCCCGATATCTGCTCGGTGTCGGATTCCGCCCGCTCGATCTGCGGCTCGGGATCACCGAGGCGGCGCAGGGACGCATCTCCTCGCCCGTCGCGGATCTGCTGCTGCTCTGCTATTGCTACGATCCGGGGACCGGGCGCTACAGCTTCGCCATCCGCAACACGACGCGAGCGCTCTGTGCCGCGACCGTGCTCGGACTCGCCTTCATGGTCTTCAGGCTCTGCCGTCGCCCGAGGACCGCCTGATGCCGCACGTGTGGCTGCCCTTCTGGCCGAAGAATGCGGCGCACTCCGCGAGCCTCATCGACCGGATCGACATCGGCGAGTTCTGCCTGGTGCTGCTCATCCTCTGCTTCGTGTTCGGGATGATGCTGGTCTTCTGCATGAAGTACCGGCGCGGGAGCCGCGCGCCGCGCCACCTCCCCAACCCCAAGAGCTGGCATTGGGAGATCGGCTGGACCGGGGCCACCCTTGTCGCCTTTCTGGTGCTGTTCGTCATCGGCGCCAAGGCCTACCTCTATCTCTACAAGCCGCCGGCGAACTACCAGCTCGAGCTCTACGTCGTCGGCAAGCAGTGGATGTGGAAGATCCAGCATCCCGGCGGACAGCGCGAGATCGACGCGGTACATATCCCGGTCAACCGGGTCATCAAGGTCATCCTGGCCTCTCAGGATGTCATTCACAGCTTCTACATCCCGGCTTTCCGCCTGAAACATGACGTCGTACCCGGCCAGTTCGAGACCTTCTGGTTCGAGGCCGATCGCACCGGCAGCTATTCGCTGGAATGCTCGGAGTTCTGCGGCGTCGAGCATGCGCACATGATCGGCACGGTCACCGTGATGAGCGATTCCGGCTATGCACGCTGGCTCGAGGATCAGGGGGCCACCGAATCCCTGGCCCAGCAGGGCTTTGCGCTCTTCCGCAGCTATGGCTGCAGCGGCTGTCACGATCCGGCGAGCACCGTGCACGCGCCGTCGCTCGATGGGCTGTTCGGCAGCGTGGTGCACCTCTCCGACGGGCGCTCGATGATTGCGGACGAGCGCTACATCCGTGACTGCATCCTCCTCCCCGCCACGCAACGGGTCGCAGGTTATCCGCCCGTCATGCCGTCTTTCCAGGGTCAGCTTTCCGAGGAGGATCTCGTGCGCATCCTCGCCTACGTAAAATCCCTTTCCGCAGGACACTCGCCATGAGCGCCGTCGACATCGGCATGGCCGGCGCCGTTCCCCGCAGCTATCTCGGCGAGGAGCACACCCTGTCCTCATGGCTCTTCACCCGCGATCACAAGCGGATCGCGATCCTCTTCTTCATCTCGATCACCTTCTTCTTCTTCATCGGCGGCTTCGCGGCGGCGCTCATCCGCCTGCAGCTCCTCAATCCCGCCGGCACGCTGTTCCAGCCGGAGGTCTACAATCGCCTCTTCACCATGCACGGGATCGTCATGGTGTGGTTCTTCCTCATCCCCTCCATCCCGGCGACACTCGGCAACTTCCTCCTGCCGCTGCAGATCGGCGCCCGCGACCTCGCCTTTCCCCGGCTCAATCTCTTCAGCTGGTATCTGTTCACCTTCTCGGGACTCTGGGCGATCTACTTCATCTTCATCGGCGGCAATGACACGGGCTGGACGTTCTACGAGCCGTACTCCAGCAACTTCGCCAACGGGCACGTGATCGCCGCGGCCGTGGCGGTGTTCATCAACGGCTTCTCGACGATCGCCACCGCGCTCAACTTCGTGGTATCGACGCACCGGCTGCGGGCGCCCGGCATGACCTGGTTCCGGCTGCCGCTCTTCGTCTGGGCGATCTACGCGACGAGCATCGTCATGCTGCTCGCCACGCCCGTGCTCGCGATGACGCTCGCGCTCGTCGCCATCGAGCGCTTCTGGGGCGTCGGCATATTCAACCCGGTGCTGGGCGGCGATCCCATCCTCTTCCAGCACATGTTCTGGTTCTACTCCCATCCGGCCGTCTACATCATGATCCTGCCGGCGATGGGGGTCGTGAGCGAGCTCATCAGCTGCTTCGCGCGCTGCCCGATCTTCGGCTACAAGGGCATGTGCTACGCGCTGATCTCCATCGCCATCATCGGCTTTTTCGTGTGGGGCCATCACATGTTCACCGCAGGTATCTCGCTCACCTCGGCGGTGTTCTTCTCGCTGATGTCCTTCATCGTCGCGGTGCCCTCGGCCATCAAGGTCTTCAACTGGACGGCGACCCTGCACAACTCGCGGATCACCTTCGATGCGCCGATGCTCTATGCGCTCGGCTTCGTGGGCCTGTTCACGATCGGCGGGCTGACGGGGCTCATCCTGGCGACGCTCTCGGCGGACATCCACCTGCAGGACACGTACTTCGTCATCGCACACTTCCACTTCATCATGGTGGGCGGCACCGTCTCCGCGTACTTCGGCGGCCTGCATTACTGGTGGCC
The DNA here is from genome assembly GCA_035552895.1 of Steroidobacteraceae bacterium. Classification (GTDB taxonomy): domain Bacteria; phylum Pseudomonadota; class Gammaproteobacteria; order Steroidobacterales; family Steroidobacteraceae; genus 13-2-20CM-66-19. The sequence continues at coordinate 29,525 of DATNEU010000004.1, read as the reverse complement.
GAAGATCACCGGCAAGCGCTATCCGGAGATGTGGGCCCGCTACGCCGCCATCCTCACCTTCGTCGGCTTCAACTTCACCTTCCTGCCGCAGTTCATCCTCGGCTACCTCGGCATGCCGAGGCGTTACTACACGTATGCGCCGGACCTGCAGACCTGGAACGTGCTCTCCTCGGCGGGAGCCTCCATCCTCGCGGTCGCCTACGTGCTGCCGCTCATCTATCTCACCTGGTCGATCTTCCATGGCGAGCGCGCCGGATCCAACCCCTGGGGCGCAACCGGCCTCGAATGGCGGACCAGCTCGCCCCCACCCAAGCAGAATTTCCCGCGCACGCCGGTGGTGACGGAGATGCCCTACCGCTACGATCCTCGCAATGGCAGCTATACCACCCAGGACGGGGTGCACTTCGCCGAGCCCGCCTTCGGAGAGGCCAGTGTTTAGCGGGCGCCTGCAGGAGCAGTACACCGACAGCTCGCAGCAGTCGGAGACCGCGCAGCTCGGCATGTGGGTGTTCATCGCGACCGAGGTCATGTTCTTCGGCGCGTTGATCTTCTCCTACATGATCTACCGCGTCGCCTACCCGGAGCAGTTCCGGCTCGCGGGCCACGACAGCTTCATTCTGCTCGGCAGCATCAATCAGGCGCTCCTCATCACGAGCAGCCTGTCGATGGTGCTCGCCGTGCGTGCGGCCAAAGCCGATCAGCAGCGCGCGCTCGTGCTGCTGCTCGCCGTGACGGCGGCCCTCGGCCTCGCCTTCCTCGGCGTGAAGGGCTACGAGTACGCGCAGGATGTGGCGGCCCACTCCGTGCCCGTCGTCGACTACATCTTCAAGCCGGGAGAGCACCGCCCGACGGAGATCTTCTGGTGCTTCTACTTCATCGCGACCGGGCTGCACGCGATCCATCTGACCGTCGGCATCGCCCTCGTGCTCATCCTCATGGTGCGGGCGGCGCAGGGCGCGTTCTCTGCCGACTATGACGCGCCGCTCGAGGTGATCGGCCTCTACTGGAGCTTCGTCGATTGCGTCTGGTTCTTTCTCTTCGCGTGCATCTATCCCCTCGGGAGGGCAGGTCCATGAGCGCCAGAATCCCGCCCGAGCCGATCGGGCCCTACGTGTTGGGCTGGGCCGTGCTGCTCCTGCTGCTCGGACTGTCCGTGCTGGCGGCCTACGAGCCGATCGGCCCGATATTGCAGCCGATCGTGCATTTCGGGATCGCCGCCACTCAGGCGGCGATCGTGTTCATCCTCTTCATGAAGCTGCGCGGCCGGCCCTCGCTCAAATGGGTGTTCGCCGCCGCCGGCTTCTTCTGGCTGATGTTTCTCTTCGGGCTCTCGACCGTCGACTACGCCACGCGCTCGGGATTTCCGCTCAGGTAGCGCCGTCCCAGCCACACGAGCCCGGCACCGGCCGCGCAACCTGCGAGGAGCAGCGTCCGATGAGTGGTCAGCCATAGCTCCCGGCTTCCGGGGCTCGCCCGATTTGCAAAGCGTCCGTGCGCGCCGTGATCGCCCGGGACCGTCTGCCAGAGGTTGTCGCGCCGGTTGGGCTCGATCGGCTCGGGAGCCAGCTGCGCGCGATAGGCCGAGCGCGCCAGGTAGCGGTCGAGGAGCGGGGCCACCAGCCGGTTGCCCCAGATCGCCGCCACGGTGCTGCTGCCGACGAATACCTCGCGCCGCCGATGGCGGGAAGCCCAGACGATGGCGCGCGCGGCGACCTCCGGCTCGAAGATCGGCGGGACCGGCTGCGGCTTGTGCGACACCCGGACACGGCACCAGTCGAACTGCGGCGTGTTGAGAGCGGGCATCTGCACCATCGTCACCCGCACCCGGCTGCCGGCATGGAGCAGTTCCGTGCGCAGCGAATCGGTGAACCCGCGGATCGCGGCCTTCGCGCCGCAGTAGGGCGCCTGCAGCGGAATCGAGCGGTAGGCGAGGGCGGAGCCGACCTGCACGATGACGCCGCAGTTGCGGGACATCATCCTGCGCACCGCCGAGAGCGTGCCGTTCACCGTGCCGAGATAGGTGACCTCCGTCACCCGGCGAACCTCCTCCGGCCGCAACAGGGCTACGGGGGAGAACACGGTCACCATGGCGTTGTTCACCCAGACGTCGATCGGGCCGAGCTGCGACTCGATCGCGAATGCCGCGCTTTCCACCGCATCCGCATCCGACATGTCGAGTGGGATGGCGAGCGCGCGGCGGCCGAGACTCTCGATTTCCGCGCGCGCGTTGGCCAGCGCTTCGCCGTTGCGCGCGAGCAGCGCCACGTCGCAACCGCGCCGCGCGAACTCGCGCGCGGCGGCCCGGCCGACACCGGCGCTCGCCCCGGTCACGACAACTACTTTGCCGCGCTCTCTGTCGATCAGTCCCACCCTCCGCGAACGCGCACGCGGCGCTGCGGTTCCGTCGGGTATGGCGCTTGCGCCGGCAGTCCGCGCCTCCACTGGCACGAAATGAGCTCGAGCGAGACCCCTGCCGGCGATCTGACTGAGCTGCAGCACCGCAGCCGCGAGCGGTCACTGACCAGTCACCACGCCTCGCGCGCGCACTACGACGCCGACTCCATCGTGCTCGCGGGATCGGAGATGATCCTGGTGAGCGATGCGCGTGGCGATGTGCCGCAGGCGCCGGAGGATGGGCAGGGACTCGGTCTCTTCTATCGCGACACGAGATTCCTCAGCCGCTACGAGCTCACCCTGAACGGCACGCTGCCGGTGCCGCTCTCGAGCCACGAGGGCGGCGGCGCGTGGACGTTTCACGTGCTCGGCAATCCCGCGCTGCGCAGCGCCGATGGCCGTTGCATCGAGCCGTGCACGATCTGCCTGCGCCGCGACCGCGTGGTGGGTGATGGCGCGATCCACGAGATCATCGCGGTCACCAACTTCGGACCCGGCCCGGTGCACCTGTCGCTCGAGCTCGCCTTCGGGGCGGACTTCGTCGACATCTTCGTCGTGCGCGGCATCGCCGAGCCGCCGCCACCCGCTCTGTTGCCCGCCGAAGTCGATCCCGGCGGCCGGGTCGCGCTGCGGGCGGTCTCCCGCGATGGAATCCAACAGGTAACCCGTCTCGATTTCTCACCGCCGCCGACCCGGCTGACGCAGGAGCGGGCGCGGCTCGATCTCGATCTCGATTCGGGCGAGCGGCGTGAGCTCGGCGTCGAGATCGCGCCCCGGCTGGGCACGGCCGGCGCGCACGGCGCGGCCGGCGGGGATGTGCCGCGGCAGATGCTGCGCCGGCGCGAGGGGGAAGCGCGCGAGTGGCTCGAGTCCTCCACACAGCTCGGCGGCGATCCGACGCTCGAGCGCATCGTCCGCCGCAGCCTCCTAGACCTCAAACTCCTGCGCACCCCGCTGCACGGGGGCGATCACTACATCGCCGGCGGCATTCCGTGGTTCGCGACGCTCTTCGGCCGCGATTCGGCGCTGTCGGCGCTCATGATCTGCGGCTTTCGCGCCGCGATCGCCGGGGATACGGCGCGGGTGCTCGCGCGCTATCAGGCGGACCGCTGCGATACGTACCGCGACGCCGAGCCCGGCAAGATCGCGCACGAGCTGCGCCAGGGCACGCTCGCTCGCCTTGCGGAAATCCCTCAGAGCCCGGCCTACTACGGTACCGTCGATGCGACTCCGCTATTCCTCATCCTTCTCGAGGAGTACCTCGCATGGACGGGGGATGTGGGGTTGGTGCGCGAGCTGCGCGGCAACATCGACGCGGCGCTCGACTGGATCGAGCGCTTCGGCGACAGCGACGGGGACGGCTATCTCGATTATCGGGGAGCTTACGGCACCGGGCTCGTGAACCAGGGATGGAAGGACTCCGGCGTCGCGATCACCAATGCCGACGGCTCACTCGCCACACCGCCGATCGCGCTCGCCGAGGTGCAAGGCTATCTCTACCGCGCCTGGCTCGGGGCCGCACGGCTTCTCGAGCTCACCGGCGAGGTGCCCCGCGCGCGCTCCCTCACCGCCCGGGCGCGGGAGCTGCGCGAGCGGTTCGAGCGGGATTTCTGGTCCGAGAGCCTCGGCTGTTACGTGCTCGCGCTGCAGCGGGACGGCAAGCCCGCGGAAGTGATCGCCTCCAACGCCGGACAGGTCCTCTGGAGCGGCATCGCCTCGCCGGAGCGCGCGCGCGCCGTGGCGCGGCGGCTGATGCAGGACGACATGTTCAGCGGTTGGGGCATCCGCACGCTCTCCAGCCGGGAGCAGCGCTACAACCCGGTGAGCTATCAGCTGGGAAGTGTGTGGCCGCACGACAATGCGCTCATCGTCGCCGGATTTCGGCGTTATGGATGCGATGCGCCGGCGCAGCGTCTCTTTGCCGCACTGCAGGATGCAGCCACCGGCCTCAAGGGGCATCGGCTGCCGGAGCTCTACGGCGGCTTTGCCCGCGAAGCGGCCGAGCGCCATCCGGTGCGTTATCCCGTGGCCTGCAGTCCCCAGGCCTGGGCCGCTGCGGCGGTGCCGTATGCGTTGGCAAGCCTCCTCGGCCTCGAGCCTGACGCGCTGGATCGGAGGCTGCGCATCGTCGATCCGAAACTACCGCCGCGAATCGATCGGCTGACGCTTACGGGCTTACGCGTCGGGGATGCCCGCGTGGATGTCAACTTCCTACGCTCATCCGACGACAACGTTGCCGTTAGCTGGGCGCTGAGGGAGGGAGCCTTGACGGTGGAGTCCGTCCCGCAGCGGAACAATTCGGCGTGGTGAGCATTCGTCAGGCAAACCGCATCGCTCGAGCCGGAGGGCCCGCGCGAGCCAACCTAGAATCAGGCGCCAGCGCTCGATGAACCAGGTCGCAGTCACCGGCATGGGAGTCGTGTCACCGATCGGCTCGGGTGTGTCCGCCTTCTGGAGCGCGTTGCTCGGCGGCCGCCATGCGTTCCGTCCGATCTCCCATGCCGAGGGTCTCGGCGGTAACCGCCTCTGGGCGGCCGTGCCCGACGGCTTCGCCACCGCTGCCGGTGTCACCGCCGCGATGCTGCGCAACTCCGATCGCTTCACCGCCTACGCCATGGTGGCCGCCGTCGAGGCGTTGGCCATGGCGGGACTGGCGGCGGGCCCGCCGCCGCGAACCGCGGTCATCCTCGGCAACACCATGGGCGGGCTGCCGCTCTTCGCGGACGCGCAGAGGGAGCTCGAGCGCCGGCCGCAGCACGTCACCCCCAAGCTGATGGCGCTCGTCATTCCCAACATGGCGGCGGCGCGCATCTCGCTGCACTGGGGCCTGCACGGGCGGCAGCTCACGGTGAGCACCGCCTGCGCATCCTCGCTCGATGCCATCGGGCTCGCGGCGAGGATGATCGAGAGCGGCGAAACCGAGCACGCGATCGCCGGCGGCACCGAGACGCTGCTCGCACCGGTCGTCTATCAGAGCCTCGATCGCGCCCGGGCGCTCTCCCGGGCGTCGGATCCCGACACGGCCTCGAGGCCTTTCGATGTCGAGCGGGATGGCTTCGTCATGGGGGACGGCGCGGCGCTCTTTCTGCTGGAGCATGAAGGCAGCGCGCGAAAACGCGGCGCACGGGTGCTCGCACGCGTGCGCGGCTATGGCTCGCTGACCGATGCACATCACCCGACCGCGCCGGAGCCGGGCGGCCGCTACGAGGCCGAGGCGATTCGCGCCGCCCTGGAGGATGCCGGTTGCGAGGTCCAAACGATATTCGCCCACGCCACCGGCACCGTCGTCGGCGACATCGCCGAGCTGCGCGCGATCAACGCGGTGTTTGGAGAGCGGCGCCCGGTGGTAACCGCTCTGCGGGGCCACCTGGGCCATGCCATGGCGGCCGCGGGCGCCACCTCCGCAGTCGCGGGCATTCTCGGCATGCGCGCCGAAGTCGTGCCGCACACGCTCGGGACTCGCAAGGTGGAGCCGGAGGCCGGCTTCGATGTCGTGCTGGGAGAGCCGCGCCGGCGAGCGTACGCGGAGTTCTCCGTCAACGCTTTCGGATTTGGAGGCCAGAATGCGTCACTCGTACTGTCAGCCTGAGGCCGGCGTGGAGCCGACATGCGCTTAGTCGTGGAGCCGACGACGGGGCCTCTGTCCAGCGAGCTGCTGATCCCAAACTCCAAGTACCACGCGCATCGGGCGCTGATCCTGGCGTCGTTGGCGCCCGGGCGCAGCCGCATCGTAGGGCTCACGCATGCCGGGCACGTAGAGAGCACACTCGAGGTGTTGCGCGGGCTGGGAACGCGGATCGACATCGATGGAGATACCTTCATTGTCGATGGCGGGCCGTACAAGCCGCGCGCGCGCGTGCTGTCGGTGGGCAGCTCCGGCTCTACGCTCTATTTCATGACGGGCCTGTGCGCCCTCGCGGAAACGCCGGTGAGCCTGGTGGGCCAGCGCTACCTGCAGCGGCGGCCGGTGAGCCCGCTGATCGAGGCGCTGCGGCGGATCGGCATCAGGATCAGCGCGAGTGGCGGCTGCCCGCCGCTCGCGATCGAGAGCGGGCGGCCGCAGGGCGGCCGCGTCGGAATCTCAGGCATGCTGTCGCAGTGGATCTCCGGACTTCTGCTGGTCGCTCCCTTCGCCGTCCGGGAGACCGTCATCGAGGTCGAGGGGGCGCTCAACGAGCGGCCGTATATCGACCTGACGCTCGCGATGATGGAGCGGTTCGGGCTCACGGTCTTCGCCTCCCCCGACCGGTTGCGGTTCGTCGTGCCGCCCAACCAACAGGCGCAGCCCGCGACGGTGCGGCTGCCACCCGACATCGGCTCCGCGGCCTTCGGCCTCGCGATCGCAGCGCTCCATCCCTGCGACCTGCTCCTGAAGGGACTGACGGCGACCCACGGGGTCGGCGATCATCCGGAGATCGCCTTCCTCGACATCATCCGCGCGATGGGACTGCCCATGCAGGAGGAGCCCGGGATGCGCGCCGTCCGGGTCCGCCACGACGGCGCTCGCCTGCGCTCGGTGCGGGTCGACTGCCGGGAGACTCCCGACGTGTTGCCGATCGTGACGACGCTCGCGGCCTTCGCCGACGGCGAATCGGTGATCTCGAACATCGATCACGTGCGCATGAAGGAATCGGACCGGGTGGAGGCGATGCTGCAGCTCAATGCCATGGGCGCACGGCTGCGGGTGAGCGACTCGCAGCTCATCATCCATGGCGTGGACCACCTGTCGGGCGCGGACTTGTCTTCTTTCAACGATCATCGGGTGCTGATGTCGCTCGCCATCGCAGCGACACGCGCCACCGGCCGCAGCCGCTTCACCTACCCGCATGCGTATCGCATTTCCTACCCCGAATTCCTGAACGCCATGAACGGCATCGGTGCGCGGATGGAGTGCACTTCGTGACGGAGCCGCTCCCCGGGCGGGTCGCCTCGCACGCGCGGCTGCGCCCGCGGGATCCGGCGGTCATCTCCCTCGATTCGGCGGGAGTCAGGGTGTGGGACTGGAGCCGCCTCTGGCGGGAGTCGCGGCGGATCGCGGCGCTCCTCGCGGCATCCGGTGTTCGTCGCGGGGAGCCGATCGCCTATCAGATGGCGAACCGAGCGGAGTTCGTCGCGATCACGGTCGGAGCGCTGCTCGCCGGCGCGGTGTGCTGCCCGCTCATGCCGATTTTCCGCGAGCGGGAGCTCAGCTACATGTTGAGCCATGCGCGGGCCCGCGTGCTCTTCGTGATGGATCGCCATCACGCCCGGCACCCGGCCGAGGAGGTGTCGGCGATCGAGGCGCAGGTGCCTTCGCTCGAGACCGTCGTCGTGATCGCGGCGGACGGATCGGACGGAGAGGGGCGCGAGCCGATGCCGAACGGGCGGGCGAGATACCTGTGGTGGGAGCGCGCCCTGGCGAAGGTCGGGGGCGAGATGCCGCAGGGGCCAGGCGATGCCCCGGGGCGGTCGGCGCCGAGCGCCCTTGCGCAGCTCCTCTTCACCTCCGGAACCACGGGTCAGCCCAAGGGCGTGCTGCATCGGGCCGATGTGTTGACACAGGCAGCGCGGCTGCAGGCGGATCACCTGGGCTTGGGCGCGGACGAGCGGATCTTCGTGCCCTCGCCGCTCGCCCACCAGACAGGATTCCTCTATGGAATGTGGCTGGCGCTCGCGCTCGGGGTGCCGCAGATCCTGCAGGAATCGTGGGAGCCGCGACTCGCGCTGGCGGCGCTCGGGCAATGGCGAGGCACCTTCGTGCAGGCGGCGACGCCGTTTCTCGCCGATCTCGTGCAGGCGCGGGAGGAGATGGAGACGACACCCGGGGGCCTGCGACTCTTCGTCGCGACCGGTACGACCGTTCCGCGCGCGCTCGCAGCACGGGCGAGGCGCGTGTTGCATGCGGATGTCTGCGGCGCTTTCGGCACCACCGAGGGCTGCCTCGCGACCCTCGGCTCGCCGGCCGACCCGCCCGAGAAGGCATGCGGGACCGACGGCCGCCCGCTCGCCGGCATCGAGGTGCGCACCTGCGATGAAGACGGCCGAATGATGCCTCGGGGCGCCGAGGGACAACTGCAGACACGCTCGCCGACCATGTTCGAAGGCTATCTCGACCGGCCCGACTGGACGGCGCAGGCCTACACGCCGGAGGGTTGGTACCGGACCGGCGATCTGGCAACGATCGACGGCGAAGGGTACCTGCACCTCACCGGCAGAGTGAAAGACGTGGTCAACCGCGGCGGGGAGAAGATCCCGGTGGTCGAGATCGAGCAGCTGCTGCACGAGCACGATGCCGTGCGTGAGGTGGCCATCGTCGGCATGCCGGACGAGCGGCTGGGGGAGCGCGCCTGCGCTTTCATCGTGATGCGGCAGACCCGCACGGACCACGGCGGCATGGATCTGGCGGCCGTGCAAGCGTTTCTCGATCGGCGCCGGGTGGCGAAGCAGTACTGGCCCGAGCGAGTGGAAGTGGTGGACGAGTTGCCGAAGACGCCGTCGGGAAAGATACGCAAATATCTCCTGCGCGAGCGCGCAGGGGCGTTGATCGCCGGGGACTGGTCATGACCGACGCGGAATTCGAGCTGTTGCGGGCGGGCGTGGAGAAGTACGTGCGCGGCCCGGCGGAGCGCTGGGCCGAGCGGATCGAGCGCGAGCGGCACGTTCCGCCGGAAGTCTGGGAGGAGCTGCGCGAGTTGGGTTATCTCAGCCTCGCCGCCCCCGCCGCGCTCGGCGGCCGTGGCCTGCCCTTCGGCCGGTATCTCGAGCTCATGGAGCTCTTCGGCATGTCGCACGCCGCCGTGCGCATGATCGTGCACGTGGTCAACGGGATCTGGCGGGCGCTCGACCGGCACGCGACCGAGGAGCAGCGGCGCCGCTTCGTGCGGCCCTGCGTGCGGGGGGAGCTCAAGGTGGCTTTCGCCCTCACGGAGCCCGGCGCCGGTACCGGCGCGGACCTTCGCTGCTCGGTGAGGCGGGAGGGGGAGCGTTACTTCCTCACGGGCGAGAAGCACATGATCACCTTCGGCTCGATCTGCGACTACTGGCTGCTCTTCGCCCGCATGGCCGGCACCTCCGGCGCGCAGGGGACCGTCGCGCTCCTCGTGCCGCGCGATGCCGCCAACACCCGGGTCGAGGTCATGCCGGAATCGATGGGCGTACGCGGCAGCGATCACGCGCGCATGCGCTTCGACGGCGCGCCGGTGCCCGTTGCCAACCGCCTAGGCGAGGAGGGTCAGGGGCTCGACATCGCCTTCGGGGGCTTTCTCGCGCCGAGCCGCATCTCCGTGGCGATGAGCTGCGTCGGCCTCGCGCGCCGCGCCCTCGAGCTCGCCATCGAGCGCGCGCGCGAGCGCGAGACCTTCGGCAAGCCGCTCTATCGGCGGCAGGCGATCGCCTTCCTGATCGCGGAGCTCGCGACCGAGCTCGAGGCCGCGCGGCGCCTGGTCGCGCACGCGGCCGCAGAGTGGGAGCGCGCGAGCCCGCAGGCGGACATGCTCTCCTCCATGTCGAAGCTCTTCGCCGTCTCCATGCTGCAGCACGTTACCGACGGGGCGCTGCAGGTTCACGGTGGGATCGGCTACTGGCAGCCGCATCCCATCGAGCGGGTGTACCGCGACGCGCGGGCGCAGCGCTTCGAGGAAGGCACCAACGAGATCCAGAAGACCGTCATCGCACGGGAGTTGTTCCAAGGGGGGTAGATATGAGGTTCACGGGCAAGATCGCGCTGATCACGGGCGGCACCCGCGGCATCGGCAAGGCGCTGGCGGTGGCGCTGGCGCGGGAGGGCGCGTCGCTGGTGCTCAACTACAAACGCAACGAGCCGGCGGCGCGCGATACGCTCGCCGAGGTCGAGGCGCTCGGCAATCCGGTCAGCGTCTGTCAGGCGGACCTCGAGGAGCCGGCCGCGATCGATGCGCTCTTCGATCACGTCGGCAAGCGGCACGGCCGGCTCGACTTCTTCATCTCCAACGCCGCGGCGAGCGCGTTCAAGCGCATCGTCGACCTCAACGCCCGCAACCTCGATCGCACCTTCGCGCTCAACGTGCGCGCGTTCGTGCTCGGCGCGGTCCGCGCGGTGCCGTTGATGAGCGGCGGCGGCCGCATCGTCGCGCTCTCGAGCTACGGCAGCAGCCGCGCCTATCCGACGTACGCCAACCTCGGAGCGGCGAAAGCGGCGATCGAGGCCTGGGTGCGCTACATGGCGCTCGAGTTCGGGCCGCAGGGCATCAGTGTCAACGCGGTGAGCGGCGGCCTCATCGACACCGACTCGCTCGAGTTCTTCTATCACGTGCCCGGGATTCCGCCCATGGAGAGCGTGCTGTCGAAGCTGCCGCGCGCGCGGCGCGGCAAGGTGGAGGAAATGGCGGCGGCGGTCGCATTCCTGCTCTCGCCGGAGGCGGAGTACATCACCGGGCAGACCCTCGCGGTGGATGGCGGGCTGTCGGTGATCGCCCCGCCTTTCTACACCGACGCGACTGCGCCACTCGCCGTCGCCCCGCCACCCCGGAGTTGAGATGCCGGCGCTCTGCTGGCGCCCGGGGCGGATCGGCACGCTGAGACTGCCGCACCGTATCGTCATGGGCGCGATGCACCTCGGCATGGAGTCGCAGCCCGATGGAGCCGCGCTCGCAGCGTTCTACGCGGAGCGCGCTCGCGGCGGCGCCGCGCTCATCATCACCGGCGGCTCGGCGGTGAGCCGGGTCGGCGCCGGCGGCAGGCACTACAGCTTCATCAATGATGAGTCGGAGGAGGCCAAGCTGCGCTGCATCGCCGACGCCGTCCATGCGGCGGACGGCCGGATCGCGCTGCAGCTCTTCCATGCCGGCCGTTACGCCTTCGAGCGCGCCTTTGGCCTGCAGCCGCTCGCGCCCTCGGCGGTACCCAACCGCTTCTCGAAGTCGACGCCGCGCGCGATGACGGCGGCCGACATCGGGCAGACGCTCGAGGACTTTGCCCGCGGCGCGCGCCGGGCCCGCGATCTCGGCTTCGATGCGGTGGAGCTCATGGGCTCGGAAGGCTATCTTCTCAACCAGTTCCTCTCCCCGCTCACCAACCGGCGCGAGGACGAATGGGGCGGGGACTTCACGCGCCGCACGCGCTTTCCGCTCGCCGCGCTGCGGCAGGTGCGCGAGGCCGTGGGTCGGGAATTCCCCATCATTTACCGCCTGTCGGGCGCCGATCTGATGCCGGGGTCGACCGCCGACGAGGAGACTGACGCCTTCGCGGGCCTGCTCGGCGCGGCGGGCGCCGATGCGCTCGATGTTGGTATCGGCTGGCACGAGTCGCAGATCCCCACCGTGCCGTACACGGTCGCACCCGGTGCATGGACGGCTTGCGCGGCACGGGTGAAGCAGGCAGCGGGGGCTTTGCCCGTGATCGCCAGCACCCGCATCCACACGCTGGAGCTCGCGGAGCGGGTGCTCGAGCAGTCCCGCGCCGACTTCATCTCGCTCGCGCGCCCGTTTCTCGCCGATCCGGCGATCGTCGCCAAGTCGCGCGCCGGTGAGGCCCAGCGGGTGAACCTTTGCCTCGCCTGCAATCAGGCCTGCATCGATCGCTCGCTGGCCGACGAGGCGGTCTCCTGCATGGTGAATCCGCGGGCGGGACGGGAGCTCGAGCTTCCGAAGCGGCGCCCGGCCCGGCGGCGCGGCTGGATGGCGGTGGTTGGCGGCGGGCCGGCCGGGCTCGAGGCGGCGCGCGTGCTGGCTGAGGCCGGCCAACGCGTCGTACTGTTCGAGGCGGAGCGGGAGATCGGGGGGCAGTTCCGCCTGGCGAGCAGGATCCCCGGCAAGGCGGACTACGCGCGCACCGTGGCCTATTTTGCGGGCGAGCTCGATCGGTTGGGGGTCGAGATCCGGGCCGGGCGGGCCCTCGAGGGCGACTCGCTGCGGGAGCTGGAGGGCGCGGAGGCGGTGATCCTCGCCACGGGCGTGCGGCCGCGCCAGCCGCAACTGCATGGCATCGAGTTGCCGCACGTCCGGTTCTATCCGCGGGCGCTGCTGGAGTCAGTCGCGGACAGCGGTCCGGCGGTCGTCCTGGGCGCAGGCGGGATCGGCGTCGATGTGGCGCATTATTTGAGCCATGCCGGGTGCCGGGTGACCTTGATGCGTCGGGGAGGGCCCATCGGCGAGCACATCGGCCGCTCGACCCGTTGGGTTCTGCTGCGCGGCCTGCGGGAGCGCGGTGTCGAGATGTTGACCGGCGTGAGCTACGAGCGAATCGCGCCGGACGGGGTCCTGATCCGCGACGCTGGCGGACGCAGCCGCCTGATCGAGGCGCGGCACGTGATCATCGCCGCCGGCCAGGAGCCGCATGACCCGTTGAGCGCCGCTCTCGAGCAAGCCGGGCGCAGGTTCCGGATCGTGGGCGGGGCACGCGCGGCCGGCGAGCTCGATGCCGTCCGGGCCTTCCGGGAGGGGGCTCTGGCCGCGCATGCGCTCTTGAGCGAGCGGACCTGGGAGGCATGTACCATAGGCGTGTGCTCTTAGAGAATGCCACGGTTGCCCAGAAGACCGCGCGTTACGTGCTCATCGGCGCGCTGGTGCTCGTGGGCGCCTGGATGCTGCGGCACTTCATCGCGGCGCTCTGCTGGGCGGTGGTGCTGGCGATAGCGACTTCCTCCCTCTACGACGCCTGGCTGGCTCGCTTCGGCGGGAAACGGCGGGAGGTCTGGGCCGCGCTCACCTTCACCGTGCTCGTCGGCGTGGTGTTGCTGGTGCCGCTCATCTACGGCGGCTGGGTGGCCGGGAGCGAAGCGATCTCCATCGCGCGGGAGTTTGCCGCCTCCGCCGGGAAAGGGCCGCCGCCGCTGCCGTCCTGGCTGGTGCAGATCCCCTGGGTCGGTCGCTGGGCGCGCGACTTCTGGGTGGAGTATCTCGGTCCCGGGGGAGCCAGCGCCGGGCGCGTGCACGCGAGTCCGGTGTTGATCGAGTGGACGCGCATCGTCGGCATGCAGGTGGCGCGCCGCATCGTCACGCTGGCGTTTACCCTGCTCGCGCTTTTCTTCGTGTACCTCAACCGCGATCGCCTGAGCATGCAGGTGCCGAAGATGTGTCGGCGCCTCTTCGGCTCGTCGGTGGACCGGCTGTTGCGGCGCGTGGTGACCGCGATCCGCGCCGCCGTGGACGGCATCGTGCTCGTCGCGGTGGGTGAGGGGGCGATCATGTGCGGCGTCTATGCGTTGGCGGGTGCGCCGCATCCGATCCTCTCAGGTGTGGTCACGGGTATTTTTGCGTGCGTGCCGTTCGCTGCGCCGATCGTTTTCGGCACGGTTGCCGTCGTGTTGCTCGTGCGCGGCGCGATTGCCGCCGCGATCGTCGTCAGCGCGGCGGGCATCGTGGTGCTCTTCATCGCCGATCATTTCGTCCGTCCGGTCATCATCGGCGAGGGGGCGAAGCTGCCGTTCCTCTGGGCACTGCTCGGGATCCTGGGCGGCGTCGAGTCGTTCGGCCTGGTCGGCATCTTCATCGGCCCGGCGCTGATGGCGGCGCTGGTGTCCATCTGGCGCGGCTGGGTGGAGGAGATGCCGGCAGAGGGGCCTTAGCGCCGCGGGCGCCCGTGCAGGAGCGCTTCCGGATGCTCATCGAGGTAGTCGGCGAGTGAGCGCACCGCGCGGGCGGCGCCGGTCAACTCATCGAGCGCATGCTGCAGGTTGCCGCTCGGGGCCGCGGGGCTAGCGCCCATCGCCATTCGGGCGGCGGCGGCGGTCGCATCCATCTGCTGCGCGGCGGCGCGCAGGCTCGCCACCGTCGCGCGCATCTCGCGCAGGGTCGGCGCGACCTGGGGCCCGGCCTGGCGCGACATTCGGTCGAGCGCCGCGAGGGTCGCATCGAGATGCGCGAGACTCTGCCGCAGCTGCGGCGAGGAAGTCAGCGAGCGCACCTGATCGGTGATCGTTCGCAGGTTGTCAGCGATCTGCGTGAGCGGCAGCGAGCTGATCTCCGCGGGCAGACGCTCGATCCCGCCGGCGGGCGCGGCCGGAATCCGCGGGTACTTTCCCGAGGTGTCGAGCTGCGCCGCCGGCGCGTTGGGAACGATCTCGAGATCCACCTGCTCGCCGCCCACGAGCGGCACGGCGCGTGTCAGGCTGGCACGCAGGCCTTCACCGATCAGCTTCGCGAGCGTGGCATCCATGATGGGCTTCCAGTCGCCATCGGACGGTGGCGGGACGGCGAGGTGGAAGCGTGTCGGATCGAGGGCGAGCTGCACCGGCGTCGAGATCCGCCCGGTCCGCGGATCGACCGACAGCCCGATACTCGTGACCTCGCCCACCGTGAAGCCGCGCAGCCTCACCGGCGAGCGCGGCTCGAGCTGACCCACCGCGCCGTCGAAGCTGACCCGGTAGGGAAGGGACACCGCGAGAGTCTCGCGCGGCCCTCCCTCCGTGCCGGTGAACTGCCGCGCGGGACGGCCCGGACCGGGCACCAGGATGATGGTCGGGCCGGCGATCAGGGCGCGCAGCGAGGAGATGTCCGAGAAGCTCGGATGCGCGCCCTCCAGCACGAAGCGGGTTCCGGTCGTGATTTTCGGCTCGAGCTGGCGGTCGATGTCGAGATGAACGATCACGTGCCAGTCATCGCTCGCCAGCGCGACGCTCGTGACCCTGCCGACTTCCAACCCGTGATACACCACGCGTGTGTCGCCCGCCTGCATGCCAGCCGCATCGTCGTAGGTGACCGTGACATCGATCCCTCGCGAGGCGAGCGAGCGCAGCAGCAGCCAGAGCACGATGGCCACGGCGGCGAGCGGCACCGCCCAGATCCAGCCCGGCCACCAGCTGCGGCGGGCGATGGCCATCGTCCGCCGGGGCTCGCTCGTGGCGCTCGGCTCGTCGGTCATGACTCTCGGCGCAGTCTGAGCCCGCGCGGATGCGCCGCGAAGGCCGCATCCCACATGAGTCGCGGATCGAAGGTGTGTGAGGCGAACATCGTGAAGATGACGACGAGGAGGAACGCGGGGGCGCCGCTCGCCGCGTCGGTGCGCACGACGCCATCGAATTGCATCAGCGGCAGGAACACGGCGATGGTGAATACATCGATGCAGGACCAGCGCCCGATCTCATCGATGATGTGGCAGAGGCGGGTCTTCAGCACCAGCCGCCGGCGCGTGCCGTGCCAGACCGACACGAGAAGCCAACTGAGCCCCGCGAGCTTCAGCAGCGGGATGGCGATGCTGGTGAAGAAAATGAGCACGCCGAGCGGCCAGAGGTGCGCCTGGAAGAGCTCCTCGATGCCGTCGACGATCCGATGGGGCACGAGCACGCCGAACTGTTGGTCGACGCTCATCGGATAGAGGTTGGCCGGAAAGAAGAGGGCGAGCCCCGCGATCACCAGCGCCGTCGTGCGCAGCACCGAGTCGGGTTTGCGTGCGCTCAGCGTCAGGCCGCAGCGCGGGCACGGTGAGCCTTCCGCGGCGCCGGGCTGCACCAGATCGCAGAACCGGCAGGCGATCACCGGTTGGCCCTCGGGCGGCGCCGCACTCTCCGGCGACAGCGCACGCCACACCGCGCGCTTATCGAGCGTGGCGCGGGACAGCATGCAAAGAAAGGCGGCCAGGATGAGGCAGATGCCGCCCCAGCCGATCTTCACCGGCATCACCGCCGCGATGCGGCTGTAGCCGACCGCGCCGCCGAGGAGAAAAACATCCGGCATGGCCCACTGCTCGAGGTGCAGCGACCAGCGAAAGGCGCGTCCCAGCCAGTGCGGCCTGCGCCCGAGCTGCAACAGAGCGAGCACGAGCGAGAGCAGGGCGAATCTCACGAAGGGCAGGACGACGGCGAGGATCGCGACCAGGATCGCGACGAGCACCCATTGATGTTGCCAGAGCGTCACGACGCCGCTCCCGAGCCTGCTGTCGCGCGTCATGCCGAGCATCGTGACGTGCATGAGGGGCGCCAGGTTGGCAGGGAACAGCAGGACGAATGTCGCCGAGGCGCAGGCGAGCGCGGCGGTGATGCTGCGTCCATTGGTGCGCTCCAGCCGGTTGTCGCACGTCGGACAGATGGCAATCGCGCCCCAGGGGAGCGGGGGGATGTCCTGGAGCGTTCCGCAGTCGGTGCAGGCGATCGTCATGCAAGAGGCCCGCCACTGGCGCGTGCGCAGGGGGGCCGAGGACTATAACGGCAGCTTGGGGCGGCCGTTCCCGCGCCACGCTCCGTCGAGGCCCCGCTCTCGCCGGGCAAGCAGGGCCGTGCGGACTTCAGAACCGGCTGGAAGGGCCGCCGCGCGGTTGGATCATGGCCGGCGCGGCCGGCCGCGCCGGGCCGCTTCGACGAAGTTGTGCACCACGGAGGAGCCCTCGTCCGTGCGGTAGGCGATGCCGAGGAGCGCATGCAGCGGCTCCCCGCTCAAGGGCAGGTAGGTCACTGCGCGCGCCTGCAGGCACCGCATGCTGTCCGGAACGATGGAAATCCCGAGGGATGCCGCGACCAGGTTGATGGTCGAGGAGAGTTGCGGCGCGTACTGTCCGACCCTGGGAGTGAACCCCGCCGCCTCGCAGGCGGCGATCACGGTATCCGCCAATCCCGGCCGCACGGCCCGGGGGTAGAGGATGAAGGTTTCGGCGGCGAGCGCGCCGAGATCGACCTGTCGTTGGCGAGAGAGCGGATGCCCGGTCGGGACGGCCGCGACCAACGGCTCCTCTTCCAGCAGATCCAGCGCCAGCCCGCGCCGCACCGGCAGCGGCGGCCGCACGAATGCGGCGTCGAGCCGCCCTTCCCGCAAGGCGTCGATGAGCTGCGTGGAGGGATGCTCCTCGAGTGACACCTCCACCGCGGGATAGTCGGACCGGAAGCGCCTCAACGTGGAGGTCACGAGGGAGTTGAAGGAGGCAGACTCCGTGAAGCCCACACGGACCCGCCCGGTGGCGCCGGTGGCCGCCCGCCGGGCCGCCTGCATGGCGCTGCGGGCATCGCCGAGGATCCGCGCGGCCTCGGCGGCGAAGATCCGGCCGGCATCGGTGAGCTCGATGCGATAGGCAGAGCGGTCGAAGAGGGCGACGCCGAGCTCCGCCTCGAGCGCCTTCACCTGCTGGGTGAGGGGTGGCTGGGAGATGCCGAGCCGCTCCGCTGCGCGGGTGAAATTCAGCTCCTCCGCGACGGCCAGGAAGTACCGCAGGTGGCGTAGCTCCATAGATGATACTTTTCTCATATGGAGACGCCATATTCAACGTATTTTCTTTGCCATCTGCGGCCGTCTACAGTGGCGGCATGGCACATCCCGAAGAGCCGGCCACGACGGGGCCGAAGGCGAAGAAATCCGTCGCGCTGTCCGGCGTAGTGGCCGGCAACACGGCCCTGTGCACCGTTGGGCGCACGGGGAACGATCTGCATTACCGCGGTTACGACATCCTCGAGATCGCGACCACCTGCGAGTTCGAGGAAATCGCGCACCTGCTGATCCACGGCAAGCTGCCGACGCGCGCGGAGCTCGCCGCCTACAAAGCCAAGTTGAAGTCGATGCGAGGCCTCCCGGCGGCAGTCCGCGCGATCCTCGACGAGCTGCCGGCGGCGGCGCACCCGATGGATGTCCTGCGCACGGGTGTCTCCGCGCTCGGCTGCGCGCTGCCGGAGAAGGACGATCATTCGGCGGCCGGCGCGCGCGACATCGCCGACCGGCTGATCGCCTCCCTCGGCTCCATGCTGGCCTACTGGTATCACGTGAGTCACAACGGGCACGCGCCGCTCGTCGAGACCGAGGACGACTCGATCGGCGGCCACTTCCTCCACCTGCTGCATCGCCGGCCGCCGCCCGCCTCCTGGGTGCGCGCCATGCACACCTCGCTCAACCTGTACGCGGAGCACGAATTCAACGCCTCGACCTTCACCGCGCGGGTGATCGCGGGCACCGGCTCCGACCTCTACTCCTGCATCACCGGCGCGATCGGGGCGCTCAGGGGGCCGAAGCACGGCGGGGCCAACGAGGTGGCGTTCGAGATCCAGAAGCGTTACGACAGCCCCGACGCCGCGGAATCCGACATTCGCATGCGCGTCGCCAACAAGGAGGTCATCATCGGCTTCGGCCATCCGGTGTACACGGTGTCCGATCCGCGCAACCAGGTGATCAAGGAAGTGGCACGCAGCCTCTCCAAGGAGGCCGGCGATATGAAGATGTTCGCCATCGCCGAGCGCATCGAGTCGGTGATGATGGATGCGAAGAGATTGTTCCCGAACCTCGACTGGTTCTCCGCCGTCTCCTACCACATGATGGGCGTGCCGACCGAGATGTTCACGCCGCTCTTCGTGATCGCGCGCACCAGCGGCTGGGCCGCGCACGCGATGGAGCAGCGGGCCGACGGCAAGATCATCCGGCCCACGGCCAACTATGTCGGGCCCGAGGCGCTGCGCTTCGTGCCCCTCGACGAACGCACCTGAGCCGAACGCGAGAGTCCATGTCCTCATCCCAAAGCACCGCCCGGCCGAGCGCCGACGGGGTCCTCACCGACATCGCCGATTACGTGCTCGGCCCCGACGTCCAGAGCGATGTTGCCTACGAGACCGCGCGCTACTGCCTGCTCGATACCCTCGGCTGCGGCCTGGAGGCGCTCGAGTATCCGGCCTGCGCGAAGCTCCTCGGCCCGATCGTGCCGGGCACGGTGGTGCCGAACGGCGCCAAAGTGCCGGGAACGCAGTTCCAGCTCGTTCCGGTGCAGGCGGCGTTCAACATCGGCGCCATGATCCGCTGGCTCGATTTCAACGACACCTTCCTCGCGGCGGAGTGGGGGCATCCTTCGGACAACCTGGGCGGCATTCTCGCCACCGCCGACTGGCTGTCGCGTCAGGCGGTCGCGGCCGGCCGCAAGCCGCTCATCATGAGGGACGTGCTCACGGCGATGATCCGCGCCCACGAGATCCAGGGCGTGATCGCGCTCGAGAACAGCTTCAACCGTGTTGGCCTCGATCATGTCGTGCTGGTGAAGGTGGCTTCAACCGCGGTCGTCGGACGCCTCCTCGGCCTTTCGCGCGAGGAGATCGTCAACGCGCTGTCGCTCGCGTGGGTCGATGGGCAGAGCCTGCGCACCTATCGGCACGCGCCCAACACCGGCTCGCGCAAGAGCTGGGCCGCCGGCGATGCGACCAGCCGCGCGGTGCGCCTGGCGCTCATCGCAAGGACGGGGGAGATGGGCTACCCGTCGGTGCTGAGCGCCGGGACCTGGGGCTTCTACGATGTGCTCTTCAAGGGCCAGCCGTTCAAGTTTCAGCGCGGCTACGGCTCTTACGTCATGGAGAACGTGCTCTTCAAGATCTCCTATCCGGCGGAATTCCACTCGCAGACGGCGGTGGAGGCTGCGATGCAGCTGCACCGTCGCCTGCGGGAGATGGGCCTCGGTGCCGATGACATCGAGCACATCAGGGTACGTACGCACGAAGCCTGTATCCGCATCATCGACAAGAAGGGGCCGCTCGCCAACCCCGCCGACCGCGATCACTGCATCCAGTACATGATGGCCGTGCCCCTTCTCTTCGGCCGTCTCACGGCCGCCGACTACGAGGACGAGGTGGCCCGCGATCCGCGCATCGATGCGCTGCGCGCGAGGATCGAGTGTGTCGAGGAGCCGCAGTTCACCCGCGATTATCTCGATCCGGACAGGCGCTCCATCGCCAATGCGGTGAGCGTGAGACTGAAGGACGGCCGCACGCTGGATGAGGTGGTGGTGGAGTATCCGATCGGCCACCGTCGCCGGCGGCAGGAGGGCATTCCGCTGCTCCTCGAGAAGTTCCGGCGCAATCTCGCGCGGCGCTTCCCGCAGAAGCAGCAGCAGGCGATCGCCGAGCTGTCTCTCGACCGCACGCATCTCGAGCGCACGCCGGTCAATGAGTACGTCGATCTCTATGTCATCTGAGCTTCGGGCGCCGTCATGAGCATCTACCTCGTCGGACAGAATCTGCCGACCGAGCCGGCAGGCGAGCGATTCGCGAAGCTCGTCCGCCGCGGCGGCATCCTCAGAGTACCGGGTGCATACAACGGACTCGCGGCTCTGCAGGCGAAGCGGCAGGGATTCGAGGCACTGTATCTCTCCGGCGCCGCAGTCAGCGCGTCCATGGGATTGCCGGACCTCGGGATCATCACTGTCGATGACGTCTGCTTCTTCATCCGCCAGGTGAGCCGCGCGGCGGCCCTGCCGGTGCTGGTCGACGGCGATACGGGTTACGGCGAGGCGCTCAACGTCATGCACATGGTCCGCTCCTTCGAGGATGCGGGCGCCGCCGCGGTGCACATAGAGGATCAGCTGCTGCCGAAGAAGTGCGGGCACCTGAACGACAAGAAGCTGGCCGCGCCCGAGGACATGGCGGCGAAGATCGCGGCCGCCGCGCGCGCGCGACGCCATCTTTACATCATCGCGCGCACGGACGCCGCCGCGAGCGAAGGGCTCGACGGCGCCGTGGCGCGCGCCAAACGTTATCTCGATGCGGGGGCGGACGCGATCTTTCCCGAGGCCCTGACGACCGCCGACATGTTCCGCGAGTTCGCGCGGCGGGTGAACGCCCCGCTCCTCGCCAACATGACGGAATTCGGCCGCACGCCGTACTTCAGCGCCGCGGAGTTCGAGCAGATGGGCTATCGGATGGTGATCTGGCCCGTGAGCGCGCTGCGGATGGCGGCGAAAGCCCACGAGCAGCTCTATGCCACCATCCGTCGCGAGGACGGGCCGCGCAGCCTCATCGGACAGATGCAGACCCGACAGGAGCTCTACGAGACGATCTCTTATTCGGATTACGAGGCCTTGGATGCCTCGATCGTCAGGACGGTCCTTCCCTAGATTACTTCCCGGAGAACTGCCCGAGCAGCACTTCGGCCGAAAAACCGAAGAGCAGGCCGGCAGTCACGATCATCTGGGCTACTACGATGTCCACGTTCTCACTTCCTTTCAACTTGGGCGCGCAGTGTAGAGCTGCGCGCGCAGAGCTGAAATTCCCTGCGTGAGAGCCGCGGGGGTACTCCTTTAGGGGTACCGCGGACTACTACTACGCCCCGTCGGGACGCAAGGCGCCCGCGTCCGAGAGCCGTGCGCCCGGGGAGCATTCCGCGGGGCCCGCATCGCTACCTCCGCCGGTGCTCTGGAACGCCTGCACCTGCTGGGTGAAGCAGCTCACGACCGAGGCGAGCCGCGCCAGGGCGGTGCTACCGAGCTCGAGATACTCGCTCTGCGGGCGCCGCGACCGATGGCCGGCGGCCTCACCGCTGCTCGCCTGCTGCGCATCGAGGCACGATGCGTAAGCGGCCACCTGCGCGCTGTACTCGCTCAGGTTGTCTTTTGCCGCGCTCATCTCATCCTTGCTGGCATGCGCGCCGTCCGGAATGGCGAAAGCCGGCTGCGGCGTCGGCCCGCAGTCGGCATGCGCAACGGGCAGCGCGCCGGCACAGAGCACAATGGCGGCGGCGATGGTGGAGGTTCTGATCATCGGATATCATCCCGGTGTTGGTGTTATTTCAATCAAGCGCGCGCGGCAGCCCGCGGCGCTTTGTTCTTGTGAGTCCTCACCGCGCTGCCCGGCACACGCGGTCCCTTCGAGCCGGACTCTAGCACGCGCTGCTGGCGGGGAGCCATCGGACCGGGGTACATTATGTCATGCACTCCGTTGCCGAATCGCTGGTGGCATTCACGGCGGCCGCGGCGCTCCTCACCATCACGCCGGGACTGGATACGGCGCTCGTGCTGAGGACGGTTGCGAGCGAAGGACCGCGTCGTGGGCTCTGGTCAGGCATCGGCATCATCACCGGATGTCTGGTTTGGGCGGCGAGCGTGGCGGCGGGCCTCGGGGTTCTGCTCGTCGCTTCGCGCATCGGATACACCGTGCTCCGTTGGGCCGGAGCCGGCTACCTGCTCTACGTTGGGCTCAAGATGCTGCGCCACCCGCGCACGAGCTTCGCCAGCCCCGGCGGGATCCCGCCGCGTGGGCGCAGTGCCTTCGCCCGCGGGGCACTCACCAATCTGCTGAATCCCAAAGTGGGCGTGTTCTACGTGTCCTTCCTGCCGCAGTTCATCCCCACTGACGTCGCGGTGGCGCCCTTCGCCATGCTGCTCGGCGCGATTCACGCGCTGCTCGGGCTCCTCTGGTTCGCCTGCCTCATCGCCGCCATGGGGCCGCTGTCCCGCTGGTTGCGCAATCCGAAGGTGGTGCGGGTGCTGGATCGCATCACCGGCGTGGTGTTCATCGCGTTCGGGGCGAGGCTCGCGCTGGAGTCCCGCGGGCGGTAGGCGCTCAAAACTGGGACAGGATCGTACCGCCCCGCGAACAGGCCACGACTGTCCCCGGCGGCGCGATCTGTCTACCCGGCGGCCTGAACGAGGGCCGCGGGTAGACTGGCGGCATGCGCGCACTCGCATTCCTCGACCGGGAGCGCACCGTCGCCGCGCCGGGGTTCAGCCGCTGGATGGTGCCACCCGCCGCTCTCTGCGTGCATTTGTGCATCGGGCAGGCCTACGCCTTCAGCGTGTTCAACCTGCCGATGACCCGGCTGATCGGCATCACCCACTCGACCGCCGGCGACTGGAAGCTCACCAATCTCGGCTGGATCTTCACGCTCGGGATTTTCTTCCTCGGGGTGTCCGCGGCCGTCTTCGGGCGTTGGGTGGAGGAGGGCGGCCCGCGGCGCGCGATGTTCACCGCGGCGCTGTGCTTCGGCGGCGGATTCCTGATCTCGGCCGCCGGGGTCTATGCCCACGAAATCTGGGTCATCTACCTGGGCTACGGTGTGCTCGGCGGCATCGGGCTCGGGGTCGGATACATCTCGCCCGTATCCACTCTCATCAAGTGGTTTCCCGACCGGCCGGGCATGGCGACCGGCATGGCCATCATGGGTTTCGGCGGCGGGGCCCTCATCGCCTCGCCGCTCTCGGTGTGGCTCATGGCCCGCTTCTCGACCGCGAGTCACATCGGGGTCGCCGAGACCTTCATCGTGCTCGGCGTCGTCTACCTGATCTTCATGATGGTGGGCGCGGCCATCGTTCGCACTCCGCCGCCCGGTTGGCAGCCTGCGGGCTGGAGCCCGCCGGCGCAGGCGCCGAAGCTCGTGACCAGTGCCAACGTGTACGTCTACCGGGCGCTCAGGACACCGCAGTTCTGGCTCATCTGGTGGGTGCTGTGCCTCAACGTCACCGCGGGAATCGGCGTGCTCGGTCAGGCCTCGGCCATGAGCCAGGAGATGTTTCCGGGGAAGGTGAGCGCGATCGCGGCCGCGGGTTTCGTGGGTCTCATGAGCCTCTTCAACATGGCGGGGCGCTTCCTCTGGGCCTCGGCTTCCGACTGGCTCGGGCGCAAGAACACGTACTTCGTCTTCTTCATTCTCGGCACCATCCTCTACGCCCTGGTGCCGTACACCGGCCGCCTGGGCAGCGTCGGTCTCTTCGTGCTCTTCTTCCTCGTCATCATCAGCATGTATGGCGGCGGATTCTCCACGCTGCCAGCCTATCTCCGGGATATGTTCGGGACGCGTTACGTCGGCGCGATTCACGGACTGCTGCTCACCGCCTGGTCAGCCGCCGGGGTGTTTGGCCCCGTGCTGGTCAACTACATCCGGGCATATGAGATCGCGCACGGGGTGCCGAAGGCGGACGCCTACAACGTGACCATGTACCTCATGGCCGCTCTGCTCGTCGTCGGCTTCTTCTGCAATCTGTTCATCACCGCCGTGCACGAGCGGCACCACATGGCCGCCGTGCAGGGAGAGGCCACGCTCGCGGCGCAGTGATCACGGAGCACCCATGTCGACTCAGACCGCCGGCGGCACCCGCGTCATCCAACTGATACTGGCCTGGAGCTTCGTCGGCATTCCGCTCATCTGGGGCGTGCTGCAGACGGTGCGCAATGCGCTGAAGCTGTTCCACTGAGCGGCGGCGCGCGCCATCGCTTCACTCCATACCCGGCTCCCGTCGAATCCTGTTGATGAACAGAGCTCCGATTGCTTCCTTGCGACCGATCATCTGCGGGGGCCTGATCGCCGGTACTCTGGACATCGGCGCGGCCTCGCTGATCAACTGGGTGAGCCCCGTCCTGATCCTGCATTACATTGCAAGCGGGCTCCTGGGAACGAAGGCCTTTACCGCCGGCGCGGCAGCGACCTACCTCGGACTGATTCTGCAATGGGCGATGTCGATCTTGATCTCCGCGATCTATTTCCGGGTGACTTCACGATGGCGAGCGCTGCGGATGCGGTGGCAGCTCGGCGGTCTGTCGGCGGGCATCGTCATATTCCTGGTCATGAACTTCGTCGTCATGCCGCTTTCGGCGGCCCCGCTGACCTATTGGCAGATCATCGAGCATTTCCGTCCGTTGAAGTACGCGGCAAATCTCCTGGCGATGTTCGTTTTCGGACTGATCGTGGCGTATTGCGCGTACCGCCTCTCAGGGGAAACAGCAAGCGCTCGGGCGATAGAGGAGGAAGCTTCTCGGGCTAATCCGGCCCCGTGAGCGCGCATTCAGAGCGCGGTGGATGGCCTGATATCGAAATGCAGGACTTCCTCACGAGTGCCGAATTTGCCGTAGAGCGCGATCGCCGGGGCGTCGACATAATCTGCCTGCACGAATACGGCGGATGCGCCGCGTTGGGCGGCTGTCCCGCACAGACGCTCGAGCAGCTCCGAGGCGACGCCTCGCCGACGGAATGGCTCGGCGACGGCGAGATCGTAGATGTAGATCTCGCTGCGCTCCCGTTCGAATTTGCGCAGCTCGTATGCGACCAGGCCGCCGATGACTTTCGCGTCCACGAGCGCCACCAGGACGATGACCCGTGGATCGGCGAGGAGCTCGCTGACATAGCGGTCGTCCGGGGGCTCGGAGCCGTAAGTCTCGGAATCGTGGAATGCCTCACCGAATACTGAGTTCAATTCCCGCAGCTGTGGCAGATCTGGCGGTGTCAAGGGTCGAACGATGAAGTCCTGACGCTGAGCGGAATGCATTGCGTCCTCCAGGTGGGTGGCCGCGACGTCACATGATCGAAGGAGGCCGCGGGAACAGGATGCGCCAGGGGCGCGGTAGCCATTGCCAGCGTACATGGGCGGACCGAGCTCGCCAAGGCGCGCCAGAGCCATTCTCGACAGTGCATCATGGCCACCCCGGAGCCCGTTGCGGGCGCGCTTTCGATACACCGATTCACGTCGACAGAATGACGCATATACTTGACTGAAGCAACTAAATGGAGCAGGCTCCGCCCATGCATGCGCAAACACGCACCGCCCGCACAGCGCGGCAACCAGGCGGGGATCGGAGAACAGCCGATGCCATCCGCGCATTCAACCGCTTCTATACGCGCCAGATCGGGCTGCTCGATCAGGCATTCCTCGGAAGTCCGTTTACGCTGACGGAAGGGCGGGTTCTTTACGAGCTGGCGCACCGCAATAGCCCGACCGCCACGGAAATCGGGCGCGAGCTGTCTCTCGATCCCGGGTACCTGAGCCGGCTTCTCAAGAAGCTGGAGCGAGGAGGTTACTTGGACCGCGGTCGCGACGCCGAAGACGCACGGCAAAGGCCGCTGCGGCTCACGAAGGTGGGGCGGCGGGCGTTCCAACGCCTCGACCGGGCCTCGGGAGAGCAGGTCTCGAGCATGATAGGCGGCCTGACGCCCGCCCAAGTCATCGAGCTGGTCGGCTCAATGCAGACCGTGCGCCAGGTCTTGCAACCCGAAGGGACGGCATCGACATACACCCTGCGTCCCCTTCGCATCGGAGACATCGGCTGGATCACCCATCGCCAGGGAATCCTGTATGCCCAGGAATATGGATGGGACGCAACCTACGAAGGGCTCGTGGCCGAGATACTGGGCGCCTTCGTCAAACAGTTCGATCCGGCTGGCGAGAATGCATGGATAGCGGAACGCGACGGAGCCATCATCGGCTCGGTATTTCTGGTGCGCGAGTCGGCGACGACGGCCAAGCTGCGCCTGCTCTACGTCGAGCCGAGCGCCCGCGGAATGGGTATAGGCCGGCATCTGGTCGATAGTTGCATCGCCTTCGCGCGTGAGAAGGGATACCGGACGCTTCGCCTGTGGACGAATGACGTGCTCGTTTCCGCACGGCGCATCTATCAAGCGAGCGGATTTCGCCTGATCCAGGAGGAGCGCCATCACTCGTTCGGCAAGGATCTGACGGGCCAGACCTGGGAGCTCACCCTGTAGCAGGGCTCGGCATCACGGCGCAGACCGCCAGTCACCGATTCGATGACTTCAGGCAGCCAGAGGATGGACCTGCAGGTACTCGTCGAACGTACCCGTGAAGTCGTCGATGGTTCCGTCCGACCTCACCTCGATGATGCGCCTGGCGAGGCCGCCGACGAATTCCCGGTCGTGGGAGACGAAGATCAGCGTTCCGGGATACAGCTCGAGGGCGGTTTGCAGAGACTCGATGGTTTCCATGTCCATGTGGTTCGTGGGCTCATCCATGACGAGCACGTTCGGCTTCGTCAGCATCAGCTTGCCGTAGATCATGCGGCCCTTCTCGCCGCCCGACAGCACCTTGACCGACTTCTTCACTTCATCTCCGGAAAACAGGAGCCGGCCGAGCGTCGCGCGCACGATCAGGTCATCGTCCGCCTTGCCCGTCCATTCCGACATCCACGTGAACAGGTCTGCCTTCTCGGCGAAGTCCGCTTGCGCGTCCTGCGGCATGTAACCGAGCTCCGCATTCTCCGCCCAGGTGATTTGTCCCGCGGTGGGCTTCAGCTCACCGATCAGGCAGCGTGCCAGGGTCGTTTTGCCCACGCCGTTGGCGCCGATGATGGCAATCCGCTCGCCGGCCCGGATGTTGAAGCTGACCCGTTTGAGAACATCGACGTCCGCTCCCGGATACCGGAATGACAGGCCTTCGACGGAGGCCGCGGAGTTGAAGAGCTTCTTGCGCTGCTCGAAACGGATGTAAGGGTTCTGCCGCGAGGAAGGGCGGACCTCCTCGAGCTTGATCTTCTCGAGCTCCCGGCGGCGCGAGGTCGCCTGGCGCGCCTTGGAAGCGTTGGCCGAGAAGCGGCGCACGAATTCCTGCAGGTCCGAGATGCGATCCTGGGCCTTGGCATTCGCGGCCTCGACCCGCTGGCGCGCCTGGAGCGAGGCCAGCATGAAGTCGTCGTAGTTGCCCGGATAGACCTTCAATTGCTGGTAATCCAGATCCGCAATATGCGTGCAGACCTGGTTCAGGAAGCGCCGGTCGTGGCTGATGATGACCATCGTGGTGTCATAATCGTTGAGCACGCCCTCGAGCCAGCGGATCGAGTGGATGTCGAGGTTGTTCGTCGGCTCATCGAGCAGCAGCACGTCCGGCTTCGAGAAGAGAGCCTGCGCCAGCAGCACCCGCAGCTTCAATCCGGGCGCTACCTCGCGCATCGGCCGCTCGTGCAGCGATTCGGCGATGCCGATGTCGCTGAGGATGCTGCCGGCGCGCGCCTGCGCGTCATAACCGCCGTACTCGCCGAATCTGACTTCGAGCTCCGCCGCCTTCATGTAGTCCGCGTCGGTCGCGTTCGGGTCGGCGTAGATGCGGTCCCGCTCCTGCATGGCGCGCCACATCTCGAGGTGGCCTTGCATCACCACATCGAGCACCCGCTCGTCTTCGTAGGCGAATTGATTCTGCCTGAGGGTGCCGAGGCGTCTGCCGGGCTGCAGCACGACATCGCCCGCGCTCTGCTCGAGCTCGCCGCTCAGAATCTTCATGAGCGTCGATTTGCCGCAGCCGTTGGCACCGATCAGGCCGTAGCGATTGCCATCTTGGAATTTCGCGGTGACCTGCTCGAACAGCGGCTTGGCCCCGAATTGCATCGTGACGTTGAATGTGGAGAGCATATGTGTCCGTTCGAATGGCGCCGTCCGCGTACCTGGAACGGCAAACCGTTCGCACAGGGTCCGGGGGGCGACGATCGTGATGTCACACCCCTGCCTGCCGGGTGACCGGCGGCCGTCGCTTGCGAATAGGCCGGGGTGCCGCGCGGGAGTGGCCCGCAGCGGGCCGCGTAGTTTAGCCGATGGGCGGAATGCGCGCTAGCGCCGAGGAGGCTTGCCGCGACGCTTCGCTGACTGGCCCTGCCGCGGTGCCATCCCTTTGTGCTTCGGCGCGCGGTGGGCTCCGTGGGGCCCCGGGCGCCGCTCAGAACGCTCGGGCTTCGAGTCGACGCGGCTGATGCGCAGCTCTACTCCGCGCACCCGTACGGACCCGAGACTATCGAAAATCTCTTCCGGCATGCCCTCGGGCAGATCCACAAAGCTGTGATCGCCGCGGATGTCGATGTGCCCGATGTGGCGGCCGTCGATGCCCGCCTCGTTCGCGATGGCCCCGACGATATTTCCGGGTTGGACGCCGTGTGCATGACCGACTTCGATTCGATACGTTTCCAGCCGCGGGCCCCCCTTCCTGGAGCCGCGATGCGCCCGTGCCTCAGAGACCGGCCCGCTATCCCTTACGCTCTCGGTTTCGGGCTCGCCGTGGAGCCCGTCTGGCGGAGTTGCCTCGTGCGATACGCCGTGTTTGGACGTCAAGAGGAATGGGGCCGGACCTTGAAGCAGGCTGGCCAGCGCTGCGGCGACTTCGACAGCCGGCAGGTTCTGCTCGCGCTCGAACTCCTCGATGAGCGGTTGGAATACCTTGCCTTCGCCGCTGCGTACCGCGTTTGCGAGGGTCTGCTTGAATTTGAGAATGCGTTGCTCGTTGACGTCCGCGATGCTGGGTAGCTGCATCTGCTCGATCGACTGCTTGGTCGCCCGTTCGATGATGCGCAACATGTTCCGCTCGCGAGGCGCGACGAACAAAATCGCCTCCCCGTTGCGTCCGGCCCGGCCCGTGCGACCGATCCGGTGAACGTAGGTCTGCGAGTCGTACGGAATGTCGTAGTTGACGACGTGGGAGATTCGCTCAACATCGAGACCGCGCGCGGCGACGTCGGTCGCGACGACGAGGTCGACCTCTCCCGCCTTGAGGCGGCCGATCGTGCGTTCGCGCTGCGGCTGGGGGATATCGCCGTGCAACGCGGCGACGTTGAAGCCGCGCGCCTCGAGCCTTTCGGCGAGCTCCGTCGTTTCGAGCTTCGTGCGCACGAATATGAGCATGGCCTCGAAGCGTTCCGCTTCCAGGACGCGCGTGAGCGCGTCCAGCTTGTGTAAGCCGCTGACCAGCCAGTAGCGCTGCCGAATCTTCGGCGTGGTGCCGGCGCGATTCTGGATCGTGATCTGCGCCGGCTC
>DATNEU010000003.1:0-11788 GCA_035552895.1 Steroidobacteraceae bacterium | reverse complement strand
ACCTCGCCGGGCACGTATCCCGCTCCGCCTGAGCCCCCCTTTGCCACGGCGCGGCGGCGCGTTTCGTTGACGCCCCTGCGAAGCTGGCCTATGCTGCCTCACATAGTTCGATTATATATTATCGATAATCAATACATGAGGCGGGGCGAATCCTCGGCGGCATCAGCGGCGGGCTCGCTCTGGGCAGCGAGCGCTGCGCCGTTGGTGTCCCTGTCGCCGCTTGCGGCGGATGCGCGCGCCGAAATCGTCGTGATCGGCGGCGGCTACACCGGCATGTCGGCCGCGTTGCACGCCGCGGCCGCGGGCCGCGACGTGGTGGTGCTGGAGGCCGGAGAGGTCGGGCAGGGCGGCTCGGGACTCAACGGCGGCCAGGTGATCGCGGGCCTGAAGCACGATCCCGAGGTTCTCGAATCCCTGTACGGCGAGCGCGTCGGCGGGCAGCTCATCGCCTGCTCGGGCGCGGCGCCCGACCTGGTCTTCGATCTCATCCGTCAGTACGCGATCGAATGCGATGCCGTGCGCACCGGCTGGCTGCAGCTCGCCGCCAGCGAGCGGCACCTCGAATCCCTCGAGCGGCGCGCCGCTCAGTGGCGGAGCCGCGGCGCCGATACCGCCGTGCTGTCGGAGCGCGAAGCCGCGAGGCTCACCGGTACGGAATGCTACCGCGGAGGTTGGATCGACCGGCGCGGCGGCACGGTGCAGCCGCTCGCCTACCTGCTCGGCCTGGCGCGCGCGGCCACGGCGAGCGGTGCCCGGCTCTTCATCCGCAGCCCGGCCCGCGCCCTGTCGCGCTGCGGCGAAGACTGGCGCGTGGAGGCGTTGGGGCACTCCGTCACCGCGCGCACGGTCGTCGTGGCCACCGACGCCTACACCGGCCGGCCGTTCGATGCCTTGCGGCGCACGGTCGTCGCCGTGCCGTCGATCCAGGTTGCCACGGCACCGCTGCCGCAGGCTCTGCGCGACGGCGTCCTGCCCGCGGGGCAGTCGGTCTCCGACACCCGGCGGGTGTTGCGTTATTTCAGACTCGACGCCTCGGGACGCTTCGTGCTCGGCACGCGCGGCGCGTATGGCGATATCCCGGTCCCGACGAGCACCCGCGCGCACGAGTGCGCCGTATGCGAGCTGTACCCCCGGCTCGCGGGAGTACCGCTCGAGCATCGTTGGGGAGGGTTCGTGGCGATGACTCGTGACGGCATTCCGCACCTGCACGAGCCCGCTCCGGGGCTGCTCGCCGGCCTCGGTTACAACGGCCGCGGAGTCGCTATGGCGACCGTCATGGGCGGGCTATTGGCGCGCCGGGCCCTCGGGGAGAGCGCCGCGAGTCTCGGCTTTCCGGTCACACCGATACGGCCGATTCGCCTTCACGCGCTGAGCCGCACGGCTGCCCGGGCGACCATCCGCTACCTGCAGGCTCGGGACGCGCTCGAGCGCAGCCTGCGGCGGCCGCCTTCCGGGGCGCCCGCATGAGCGCCTCCAGGATCGGGCTCTTCGCGGCACTTGCGATCCTCGGCGCGCTGTTCCTGGCGCAATGGCTGAGCCTCGCGCGCCGCCGCGAGCTGCGCGAGCGCGCGACCTGGTCGGATCTGCTCATCGGGTTGGTGACGAATTTCGGCGACGGCCTCGGCATCGGCTCCTATGCCACGACGACCGCGCTCTACAAGTTTCGCGGCCGGCCGAGCGATGAGCTCATTCCCGGCACGCTGACCGTCGGCAGCGTCACGGTAGGCATCGCCGAGACGGTCATCTTCGTAACCCTGATCACTGTCGATCCGAAGCTGCTGCTCGCGATGGTGGCGAGCGCCAGCGCCGGGGCATGGCTCGGTGCGGGCATCGTGAGCCGAATGCAGCGCCGCGCGATCCAGCTCTTCATGGGCGCGGCGCTCCTGATCGCGGCGGTGTTCCTCGTCATGGGAAACCTGGGCACCTTTCCCGTGGGCGGCGCCGCCCTGTCGTTGAGCGGCTGGCGATTCGCGGCAGCCGTGGTGACCAATTTCATCTTCGGCGCACTGAGCACCATCGGCATCGGCTGGTACGCGCCGACGATGGTGGTGCTGGCGCTGCTCGGCTTCAATCTGCGCGCCGCCTTTCCGATCATGATGGGGTCGGGCGGAATCATGCTGCCGGTGGCCGGCCTGCGTTTCCTGCGCAGCCGCCGCTTTGCGTGGGGACCGTCGCTCGGGATAGCAACCGCCGGTGTGGTGGGTGTGCTGATCGCGGCATTCCTCGTGAAGAAGCTGCCGATGCGCACGCTGAGCTGGCTGGTCGCGGTGGTGGTGGCCTACGCCGCGATCGCGATGTTGCGGTCGGCGCGGAAGATATCTCATCCGGGGCAGATCAAGGGGGCCGAATATGAATCCCATCGCGCATAAAGCGGGCAGGGTGGCCGTCGGCGCCGCCGGGCTGCTGATGTCGATCGCCGCCGGGATCGGGGCACCCACCTGGGCGGCGCAACAACCGGCCGCTGCGGATGCGCCCCCGGTGTTGCAGAGCGAGACGGCAGGAGTGACGCCTTTTGCGGGACTGACGCCGCACGAGCTTTCATACAACACCCT
Organism: Steroidobacteraceae bacterium; assembly: GCA_035552895.1. GTDB lineage: Bacteria > Pseudomonadota > Gammaproteobacteria > Steroidobacterales > Steroidobacteraceae > 13-2-20CM-66-19. Next base: position 9,236 of record DATNEU010000003.1, on the reverse strand, counting down.
GGACGGTCTGACCGGCGGCGGCATCCGTGTCATCGATGGAGACACGGCGAAGCTCATTGCGACGGTGTATTCCTCGCAATACGCGAATTTCGCCTGGGCGCCGGATCACCGCACCCTGTACGTCTCGGAGACGTACTGGACCCTGGGTAACCGCGGCCAGCGCGAGGACGTGCTGTCGATCTACGGCGGACCGGCTCTGAGCAACGAGGGAGAGATCCCGCTGCCGGGGCGTCTGATCTCGGATCCGAAGACCAACACCTTCGCGCTGAGCCCCGATGGGCGATACGCCTACGATTACACTTTCCAGCCGGCGCCCGGGGTCAGCGTGACCGATCTTAACGCCCGCAAGGTCGTCACGTCGGTGGAAATCCCCGGCTGCGGTCTGGTGTTTCCGTTCGGCAAGCGCGGTTTCGCCTCGCTCTGCGCCGACGGCTCCCTGGCCGTCGCCGACCTCGACCGCCAAGGGAAGTACTCCGTCCACCGGACGAAGCGCTTCTTCGACATCATGAAGGATCCCGTCATGGACGAGAGCGTTGCCGACCGCGGCAGCGGTCTCGCTCTCTTCATCACCAATGACGGTTGGGTCCATCCGGTGCAACTCGGCGATGCGCCCCGTTTCGACCCGGCCTGGTCGATCGAGGTGGCGGCGGGCCTCTCGCCCGCCACTTCGACCGTGGGCCAGATCACCTGGCGCCCGAGCGGTCAGGTGCCGTTCGCGTACGACGCTCCGCGCCGGCGGCTGTTCGCGCTGATGCGCGAGGACTCGCCGTGGAACAACGAGAAAGCGGGCTCGGAAATCTGGGTGCTCGATGCGCGCCATCATCGGCTGCTCCATCGTTGGCCGGTGCCGGAATCGGCCCTGCTGGTGGCCATTACGCCCGATGCGCACCCGTTGCTGTTCGCGCTCTCGCAGGAGTGGCTGTGGGTGATGGATCCGGACAGCGGCGCCGTGCTGCGGGCGACTGAGATCGTGACGCCGGGCCTCGTCAGGGTCAGAGGTGAATGACATGAAGCGACTCGACGTAGACAACCTGGGCGAGCGGCTGACTCGCCGTCTGGCCGGCCGGCTCTCGCGACGCAGCGCGCTGGCGCGGCTCGGGGCAGTGCTCGTGGCGGCTCCCGCCTTTCCCCTCTTACCGGTACAGCGCGCGCGGGCGGCCGATGCCGGTGCGGTCGCGCAACAGGGCACGGACTTCAGCCGCGCAGCGCAGACCCACGACGACACCGCATGCAATTACTGGCGCTACTGCGGCATCGACGGCAACCTGTGCTCCTGCTGTGGCGGCAGTACGCATTCCTGCCCGCCGGGATCGCAGCCTTCGCCGACCTCGTGGATCGGCAGCTGCGTCAATCCCGGCGATCAGCGGTCCTATCTGGTCGCCTATCGCGACTGCTGCGGGGCCAAGGAGTGCAACAAGTGCAGCTGTCTCAACACCGACCATGCGATGCCGATCTACCGGCCGCAGGCCAACAACCACATCATCTGGTGCTTCGGCACCCAGAGCTTCGAATACCATTGCTCGATGGCGGTGCTGGTGGGGTTGGCGGAATGAGCGCGCCCGCAGGCCGGCCATGAGTGCCCGCGTGGCGTTGAGGCTCGTGCTGTTCGGCCTGCTGGGAGTGGCGACCGCCGCCGCAGCCAACGAGCCGGGTGGACATCCGGTGAGCCAACTGATGCCGGTACAGGTCGCGTATCTCACTTCCTGCGGAGGATGTCACGGCATCGAGGGAATATCGGCGCCGCGGGCGGTACCGACCCTGAGGCATCTGACGGGCAGCTTCCTCTGCACGCCCGAGGGGCGGCAGTTCATCGTCCGCATACCGGATGTGGCCCTGAGCAACCTCTCGGATCAGATGCTGACCCGGGTGATGAACTGGGTGGTATTCGACCTCGGAGCGCCCGTGCCCGCCGGTAACGCGGCTCGGCGTTATACCGTGGCGGAGGTGGCGCGATTGCGCCGGGAACCGTTGACGCAGACGGGGCTGACGCCCTATCGCGAGCGGGTCGTCGCGCGCGTGCAGGCCCGCTGCGCAGCGGCTGCCGGGCTCAGCGTCTACGGTGCGGCGTACGGTCCCGGAGTAAAATCCGGTTCGCCCAAGAGCTGATCGGGGGGATCATGCCGCTCACACTGCGTATCAACGACCGCTCCGTGCCGGTGGAGGTGGCGGCGGATACGCCGCTTTTGTGGGTGCTGCGCGATGAGCTGGGGCTCACGGGCACCAAATTCGGCTGCGGCATGGGGCTCTGCGGCGCGTGTACGGTCCATGTGGCGGGCCGGCCGGTCCGCACCTGCATCACGCCGGCGTCCGCGGCGCAGGGCAAAGCGGTGACCACCATCGAAGGCGCCGGACACGATCGCATCGGCCGCGCCGTTCAGTCGGCGTGGCTCGCGCTCGGCGTGGCGCAATGCGGCTATTGCCAGGCCGGCCAGATCATGAGCGCCATCGCGCTCCTGCGCGATACGCCTCAGCCGACGGATGCCGACATCGATGCCGCCATGGCAGGCAACATCTGTCGCTGCGGCACATATCCCCGCATTCGCGCGGCCATACACCGCGCCGCGGAGCAACTTCGGGGTGCGGCGTGAGTGGGCTGACCCGCCGCGCGGTTTTGCAGGGCGCCGCGGCCCTTGGCGGCTTGGCGTTGTGTCTGCGCCAGTCAGGTCGGATCGTGTGGGCGAGTCAGCCCCCGATCTACGGAGCAGATGCCGACCCCGGTGGAGTGGTCGACAACCCCCTGGTGTTCGTCTCGATCCATCCGGACGATACCGTGCTGATCACCGTGCACCGCCCGGAGATGGGTCAGGGCATCCGCACCAGCCTCGCGCTGGTAGTCGCTGACGAGCTCGAGGCGCAATGGCCGCGGGTGCGCGTCATCCAGGCACCGGCGGATGAGACCCGGTACGGCAGCCAGGACACGGACGGCTCGCGCAGCATGCGGCACTTCTTCGAGCCCATGCGGCGGGTTGGCGCGGCGGCACGCATGATGCTCGAGGGTGCGGCCGCGGCCCACTGGGGGGTAGCGGTCGCTGAAGTCGTCGCCGAGCGACAGCAGGTGCTGCATCGCGGCACCGGACAGCGACTCGCCTATGGCGAGCTCGCCGAAGCGGCGATGCGCCAGCCCATTCCCGAGCCGGCGCAGGTGCGGCTGAAGGACCCGGCGCAGTTTCGCTACATCGGAAAATCGAGCACGCGCTCCGCCGACGGCGCCGACATCGTGGTGGGACGCGCCGTCTATGGGATCGATACGCGCCTCGACGGCATGCTGTACGCGGTCGTGGCGCGACCGGCCGTGTTGGGCGGGAAGCTCGCTCACTGCGATGCGCAGGCGGCGCTCGCCGTTCCCGGCGTGGTGCGGGTCGTGCAGATCCCATCGCATCCGCTGCCGGCGCAGTATTTCCCTCTGGGAGGCGTGGCCGTGCTGGCCAGCAACACGTGGGCCGCCATCAAGGGCCGGGAGGCGTTGCAGCTGCAGTGGGACGACGGTGCGAACCGAACGTACGACTCGCAGCGGTTCGAGACCGTGCTGGAGCGCGCCGTACGCCAGCCGGGCAAGGTGGTCCGTGATCAGGGCGATGCGATGACGGCTCTGCAGAAGGGGGGGAAGCGGCTCGAAGCCGAATACTACCTGCCGTTCCTGGCGCATGCCTCCATGGAGCCGCCGGCGGCGACCGCCCGCATCCGCGACGGCCGCTGCGAAGTATGGGCGCCGGTGCAGGCGCCGCAAGCCACGCGCGATCTGGTGACGAGCCTCCTTGGTATGAAGGAGGCAGATGTTACCGTGCACGTCACGCTGCTCGGCGGCGCGTTCGGGCGCAAGTCCCTGCCGGACTTCGCCGGGGAGGCGGCATTGCTGAGCCGGGCCATGCAGGGTAGGGCGGTGAGAGTCATGTGGACGCGCGAAGACGACATCCGCCACGACTACTACCAGGCGGTGGCCCTCGAGCGTCTCGAGGCCGTTCTCGGCCCCGATGGCATGCCCCTCGCCTGGCTGCACCGTTCCGCTTCTCCGACGGAGAACGCCACCTTCGAGGCCGGCGCCGAGGGAGAGGATCAGACCGAGTACGGCATGGGAATGATCAACATTCCTTTCCGGATTCCCAACATCAGGCTGGAGATCCCGCGGGTGCCGGCATACACGCGCATCGGCTGGTTCCGCTCCGTATACAACATCGCGCACGGCTTCGCGATCCAGAGCTTCCTCGACGAGCTGGCGCACGCCGCGGGACGCGATCCGCGAGCCTATCGATTGGAGCTCATCGGCGCGCCGCGACGGATCGATCCACGCTCGCTGTCGGACAACTGGAACTACGGTGAGTCGCCGGTTCTGTACCCCCTGGACACCGCACGCCTGCGCGCGGTGATCGAGCGCGCGACGCGCGAGGCGGGATGGGGACGGCCGATGCCGAAGGGACGGGGCCTGGGGCTCGCCGCCACCTACAGCTTCATGAGCTATGCCGCCGCGGTGGTCGAGGCACGGGTGGGGGCGGACGGAGCGATTTCCATCCCGCGCGTCGACATCGCATTCGACTGCGGTGCGCAGGTCAATCCCGATCGCATTCGCGCGCAGCTGGAAGGCTCGTGCATCATGGGCCTCACGCTGGCGATGCACGGTGAGATCACATTCAAGGACGGGCGGGTGCAGCAGTCGAACTTCAATGATTTCCCGGTGTTGCGCATGCCGGCGGCGCCGCGCGAGATCCGGGTCCATCTGCAGCCCGCGAGCTTCGAGATCCCGCCGGGCGGCGTCGGGGAGCCCGGACTGCCGCCGATCGCCCCCGCGCTTTGCAACGCCATCTTCGCCGCCACGGGGCGCCGGCTGCGCCGGTTGCCGATCGGCAATCCGCTCTCGAGTCGGGCTTCCTAGAGGTCATTTCCGCAACCGTCCCCTCGAGTCAGGGTCGCGCCTTGCCGATCGCGGCCGCGCGAAGCTGGTGCACCTGCATCGGCGAGAGGGGCTTGCCCGCGCGCACGCCGGCGATGTCCGCCGGCTTGAAGAGCGCGCCCTTCCAGTGAAGGGTGCCTGAGGCATCCAGGCTGGTGATGTAATTGAGCGCTTCGGCGAGATCCTGGTCCGACAGCGAAGAGAACGAGGGCATGACACCGCCGGCGATCGCGGCGCCATCCACGGTGATGTTGCCCATCATGCCGAAGAGGACCGCTCGCTCGAGATAGCCTTTTCCGGCCGCCGTGGCGGCGATCCTGCCCGCTCGTCCGGCGAGGCGCGGGAACTGTCCGGGCACGCCCGCGGCGCCGAGCTGGTGGCACATCGAGCAGTTGGCGTCGAAGACGGCGCCGCGGTCGGCGGCTTGCGCCGCGGCCGGGCGCCAAAGTGCCGGGCCGCAGAGGAGGGCCACGCCGAGGAGCGGCAGCCCGCGCAATGGGCGGCGATTCGCCTGGAGGATGGGAGCCTGGGTCATGGGGGTTGCGTCTGAAATGATGAAAGCTAGCGGCGAGACTGCGGTACTGCGCCGCTCGAGATCGCGCGCGCGGTTTCCATCACGAGCGGAGCGAGCTTCGCACGCATCTCCTCGATGGTCCAACGGCTGGTGGGGGCAGAGATGTTGACTGCGCCGACCGGATGCCCGCCCTCGCCGATGACCGGCGCGGCGACGGTCACATCGCCCCGGTAGCATTCCTGATCGGAGCACGAGTAGCCATCGGCGTGGGCCGCCTCGATGAGCTCCAGGATCCGTCGCGGGTCCGTGATCGTCATCGGGGTGAGCGCCTGCAACGAGGATTGCCGCAGGATCTGCTGCGCCTCCACCGCAGGCAGGGCGCAGAGGTACGATCGCCCGGACGCGGTGCAGTACATCGGCAGCCGCCGGCCGATCGGCATGTGGATCAGGAATCGCTTGTGACTCGGAAACCGTGCCACGAACACCATGTCGGTTCCGTCCGGCTCCGAGAGGCTGACCGACTCGCCGCACGCGCGGTTGAGATCGACCAGGTGCTGCGTCGCCTGCTCGATGAGGTGATATCCCGAGAGATAGGCGTGGGCGAGCCCGAGCGCGCGCGGTGTCAGCACCCAGCCGGTGCTGCGCCGGTCGCGCCGCAAGTATCCCAACACCTCCAGCGTGTAAATGCAGCGCTGTGCGGACGCCTTGGTGATCCCGGCCACCTCCGCGGCTTCCGCGAGCTTCAGCACTCTTCGTCCGCGGCCGAACGCCTCGAGGACGGCGAGCGCCTTCTGCGCCGAATCGTTGAACAGCGGATTGTGGGCGCGTGCATGCAGGCCCGCCGGGCTGGCGGAGGCCTCCTTGCGCGGCTTCGCCCGGGATCGCCTGGCCGTGGGAATCTTGGCGATCGTCATGTTGATCAGCATACCATGGTATCGGTAACCGATAGTAGCATTTGACCCTCCCGCAAGCATCCGCTAGAGTGACCGATGTATAAGTATTGTTAATCGATACAACCAAGGGAGTCACCGGCGGCGGCCGCCGCGGTGATGGGGCGGGCTCGGTACCGCGGCCGATCGGAGGGGTTTTCCTGAAGATTGCGGGGGAGTCAGGCGCATGCACGAACTTCGACACGGTATCCAGTCGCTCCATCGGCCGGCGCGCCGCGCATCACGCGGTGGCCTGATGATCCGCGCAGCCCTCGCCGCTGCCTTGCTGGTGCCGATCATGGCGACTGCGCAGTCCGCCGATCCTGCCGCTACGCAGCCCGACACCGGGCCGCAGCTGCAGCAGATCGTCGTCACCGCGACGCGGCGCGCCGAAGAGATCAGCAAGGTCCCGCTGAGCGTCACGGCGTTGACCCAGTCCAGCATGGACCTGCGTGGCATCAAGGACATCCAGGACGTCGCACGGTTCACCCCAGGTCTCTACATCGACAATTCCGGCACCAACAACATAGCCATCCGCGGCATCGCCTCCACCGGCGGAGCGGGTACGACGGGAATCTACATCGATGACACGCCGATCCAGATGCGCGCGCTGGCATTCGATCCCGACGAGGCCCTGCCACAGACCTTCGACTTGGAGCGCGTTGAAGTGCTGCGGGGCCCGCAGGGCACTCTGTTCGGCGCCGGCTCGGAAGGCGGCACGGTGCGCTACATCACCACGCCCCCCAGTCTGACTCACAGCAGCCTTTACAGTCGCGACGAGGTTTCGGACACGCAAGGCGGCGCGCCGAGCTACGAGGCCGGTGTCGCCGGAGGCATGCCGGTCATCGACGGCAAGCTCGGCGTTCGCGTCACCGTCTGGTATCGCCATGACGGCGGTTATATCGATCTGATCGATCCGGTGACGCTGGGGAGCGTGGAGCACAACGCGAACTTCGACAATTCCTATCTGGCGCGGCTGGATGCGATCTGGAAGGTGAGCGACCGCTGGCAGCTGCGGCCGGACTTCTATTACCAGAGCCGGGTCGAGAACAATACGGACGACTACTGGCCGCTCTACTCCGATCCGGGCCGGAGCCGCTTCGTGAGTGCCGATCCCGACCGGCGCGAGGAGCCGGACAAGTTCTATCTGCCGTCGCTCAAGATAACGGGTGAATTCGGCGCATTCGAGCTCATCTCCAACACCTCGTACTACCATCGCACCGATACCACCGGCTACGAAGGCACGATCTACAACCTCGGCTTCTACCAGTCCGGCGCGGTGTTCGCCTCCGTGGCCAGCGGCTTGCCGTTGCTGCTCGACGGCGCCGGCGTGCATCTGCCGGCCGGCGCGACCGACTACCGCGCGCCCGCCTCGGTCGGTAACGGGCAGCAGAACTTCGTGCAGGAAGTGCGGCTGCAATCCACCGATCCCAATGCCGCCCTCAGCTGGACGACCGGTCTTTTTTTCAGCGACGATCGCCAGACCTACCTCGAGCAGATCCACGATCCGCTGCTCAATGAGTTGACGGAAGCCTATCTCGGGGTCCCCTACGGCGATGTGTTCTGCAACTACGATGCGAGCATCGGCGCCTGCACGACGCCCTATCAGCCGATCCTGTACGATCCGCGCTTCCCGGACGACTCGTATTTCCTGCAGACCCACTCCAAGGACACGCAGTATGCCTGGTATGGTCAGGGGACCTATGCGTTCACCAGCCAATGGAAGCTCACCGTGGGCGCGCGCGAGTCGCACACGCGCTTCTCATTCGATACCCTGACGGGTGGCCCGCAGTTGTACCTGCCGCCGCACACCGGCACCGGCGGACAATCGGAGAATGCGTTCACGCCGAAGGTGAGCCTCGCCTTTCAATACGACAACGACAATCTCTATTACGCGACCTATGCGAAGGGCTTTCGCCCGGGTGGCGCCAACAACCCGGTGCCGTACGCGGCGTGCGCCACGGATTTCCAGAATTTCGGCATCAGCGGCGCCCCGCAGACCTACAGCTCCGATAGCGTGAACAGCTTCGAGGTCGGCGCCAAGAACGACTTGGGCGGCCGGGTGCGCCTCGCGACCAGCATCTACTACATCAGGTGGAACAACATCCAGCAAACGGTGGTGCCGCCGATCTGTCAGATCTCGTTCATCACGAATCTGGGGACGGCCGTCGCCAAGGGCGCCGATCTGCAGGCCGACATCGCCCTGACCGACCATTTCACCGCCGAGATCACGGCCGGCTACACGGATGCGCGCTACGTGCGCGACGCACGCCTATCGCCTTTGGAGGCCGCGCCGATCGTGAGCAGTGGGGATGCGATCACCGGAGAGAGTGGCGAGGGAACCAACGGCCAGGCGTCTCCACCGCTGACCGTGTCGGTCGGCCTGCAATATGACTTCGACCTGCTCGGCCGTTCGTCCTTCATCCGCGTCGACGACGAATACCGTCAACACTCGAAATGGCTCACGGCGCAGCAGGATCAGTCGACGCAGCAGGGTGACTTATTGTTTTATGGTCTGCCGTCGACGAACTTCGTGTCGATGCGCGCCGGCATGCGCTTCGGCAGCCTGCGTCTCGAGGGCTTCGTCGACAACCTGACGAATGCGGATGCGATCACCAACTACGATTGGTCGATCGATCCCGGAGCCTGCGGATCGACGCCGACCGTGGCCTGCGAGTCGGCGACGCGGCTGCAGCGCCAGTGGACGTTCCGTCCGCGGACTTTCGGCGTCACGGCGATTTACCGCTATTGAGGCGCCTAGGCGAGCGCCCGCTTCAGCAGCACCAGCTGCCGGCCCCAGGCCTTCTCGGCCTCATCGTGGTTATAGACCTGGGAGTCCGGCACGCACCAGCCATGGATCGTGCCGGGGTAGACCGCGATCTCGGCCGGTAGATGCGCTTTGGCAAAC
>DATNEU010000002.1:0-2990 GCA_035552895.1 Steroidobacteraceae bacterium | reverse complement strand
ATGCCGAGTCTGCACGTCCTCGCCTGGAACGAGATTCCCGATAACCGCAAGGTCCGCGTCGTCACCGCGGTCGGCAGGTAAACATGAAGATCGTACGACATACGGCTCCCGACATGCGTCAGGCCCTGCGCTCCATCCGCGAGCAGTTGGGCGAGGAGGCCGTGATCCTCTCCTCGCGCCGCCTGGGCCAGGGAGTCGAAGTCACCGCGGCCGTGGATTTCGATCCCGCGAGCCTGGAGAATGCGGCGCCGCTGGCCGCCGCCGCCGACCGGTCCGCGGTCCAGTCGGTCCAATCGTTCCCGACGGTCCAGGACCGAGCGCCGCCAGCGCCGCCGGCCCCGCAGCAGCCCGTGCGCCACGACCCCGCCGCCGCCGCCAAACGAGTGCCGATCGCAGCAGCGCCCCCGCCGCTGGAGCAGAGCACACCCGCTGCCGTAGCGGCCCTGCCGCCGCTGTTGGAACCGGAGCCGGAGGCCGCCCCGGATGCCATGGGCAGAGAGCTGCAGACGCTGCGGCGCATGCTCGAGACCCAACTCGCGCAGCTCGCCTGGAACGACCGCACGCGCCGCGCGCCGGTACATACCGAGCTGCTGCGCGAGCTGACCGAGATCGGCATCGCCCAGGACCTTGCCGACCACCTCGTCGGCCAGCTCGACGAGGGCATCGACCTGACACAGGGCCGCCGGTTCGCGATCGCGGGACTGTCGCAATATCTTCTCGTGACCGGCGATCGCTGGCTGGATACCGGCGGGCGGGTTGCCTTCGTAGGAGCCACGGGTGTCGGCAAGACCACGATGCTCGCGAAACTGGCAGTGCGTTGGATGCTGCGACACGGGCCGAACGACCTCGCATTGGTCGCTTCCGACACCGTCCGTATCGGGGCGCAGGACCAGATGCAGGCGCTCGGGCAGCTGCTCGGCGTACCGGTACACGTGCCCGACCGTTTCGAGGCTCTGCCGGATCTGATCTCGCGCCTCGGGCACCACCGCCTGGTGCTCGTCGACACGCCGGGCTCGAGCGTGCGCGATGCGCAGCTCGCCTCGCGGCTCACGGTGCTTGCCAACTGCGCCTCGAAGATGGAGATCGCGCTGGTGCTCGCGGCGAGCACTCAGGCCGGCGCCCTCGAGGAAGCGGTGCAACGCTTCCGCCCCCTCAACCCGGCCTCGTGCGTGCTCACCAAGCTCGATGAGGCGGCGAGCCTCGGCGGTGCACTCTCGGTGCTGATCCGCGCACGGCTGCCGCTTTCCTACACGAGCGATGGGCAGCGCGTGCCGGAGGACTTGAGGCCCGCGCGGGCGCTCGAGCTCGTATCCCATGCCGTGCGGCTCGCCAAGGCGAGCGGCGCGGCCGCTGACGAAGATCTGCTGCGCCGACGATTCGGAAGGCTGTCACATGCCGGTACCTGAGTTGAGCCTCATCAACAACTCCAAGCTGCAGTCCCTCGGGCAGCCCGTGCAGGTGATCGCCGTCACCGGCGGCAAGGGGGGCGTCGGCAAAACGAGCGTGTCGGTCAATCTGGCCACGGCGCTTGCCGCTGCCAGCCGGCGCGTGGTGCTGCTCGATGGCGATCTGGGCCTCGCCAATGCCGATGTCTTTCTCGGCCTCTCGCCGCGCTACACGCTCGCGCACGTGATCTCCGGGGAGCGCACGCTGGATGAGGTGATCGTCGAGGCCCCCCAGGGATTTCACGTCGTGCCCGCAGCGTCCGGCGCCGCGGATCTGGCGAGCATGGGTGCCGCAGAGCATCTGGGGGTGGTCCGCGCCTTCAGCTCGCTAGCGGCGCGGCTGGATGTGCTCATCGTGGATACCGCGGCCGGGATCTCCCCGGGGGTCCTGCAGTTTTCTCAGGCCGCGCAACACGTCCTCATCGTGATCTGCGACGAGCCGGCCTCGCTAACCGACGCGTACGCGCTCGTCAAGGTCCTGAGTCGCAATCACGGAGTCGGGCGCTTTCGGGTGCTGGCAAACCGCATTCGCTCCCCGGGCGGCGGCGCGGAGCTTTTCCGCCGCTTCGAGCGCGTCACGGCGCGCTTCCTCGATGTTGTGCTCGAATTCGCAGGCGAGATACCGGAGGACGAGTACCTGCGCCGCTCGGTGCGCGAGCAGCGCCCGGTGCTCGAGGCCTATCCGGCGAGCCCCGCAGCCCGGGCGTTCAAGAAACTGGCTATCACGGCCGATACATGGCCAGTGCCGCCCGGTCCCCGCGGGAACATTGAGTTCTTCGTGGAGCGGCTGGTCCGACGGAATACGGTGCGGCTGGAAGTAGTGCCATGAACGCGGCGAGCGCATACGGTGCGGGCCGCGCCGTGGGCGAGGCCAGCGAGCTGGTGACCCGGCACGCAGAACTGGTGAAACGGATCGCCTACCATCTGGTCGGCCGGCTGCCGCCCTCGGTGGAGGTCGACGATCTGATGCAGGCCGGAATGCTGGGGCTGCTGGAGGCGGCATCGAACTACGCGCCCAACCGCGGAGCCAGCTTCGAGACCTACGCCGGCATCCGCATTCGCGGCGCCATGATCGATGCGCTGCGCAAGCTCGACTGGGCGCCGCGGTCGGTGCACCGCAAGGCACGGGCGGTGGCGGCGGTGGTGCAGGAGATCGAGAGGCGCACGGGGCGCGATGCGCGCGATACGGAGATCGCCGAGCGCATGGGAGTGCCGCTCGAGGAGTATCACTCCATCGTGCAGGACGCGGCGAGCTGTCGCCTGGCGACGCTCGATGACACGACGGCGGCAACGGCCGAAGGCGCGGCGGACCCTTTCCGGGAGACCGCGGAGGAAGGATTCCGGGGCGCGCTCGCACAGGCGATCGAGGGGCTGCCGGAGCGGGAGAAGCTGGTGATGTCCCTGTACTACAGCGAGGGACTGAACCTCAAGGAGATCGGCGCGGTGCTGAAGGTGACTGAGTCGCGCGCCTGTCAGCTCCACGGGCAGGCGCTCGTGCGGCTCAAGGCGCGGCTGGCGGACTGGCGTGACGGTGCGGCCGCCACG
>DATNEU010000001.1:0-28771 GCA_035552895.1 Steroidobacteraceae bacterium | reverse complement strand
GGCGCGAGGCAAAGGATTGCCATCGCTGTGAGTGACCTCGAGCCGGTGACCTGCCAGGCGCAGATAATGGGTCAACGTCGGACTGGCGTTGACGATGCGCAGCCGCACGGTCTGACCGACCTTGACGATGAGGGGTCGGGTTTGCGGATACGCCGCGCCGCCGATGCAGTGCGACAGGTAGGAGACCTCGTCTCCCATCATGCTCCCGCCATTCATTCCGGGCATGCCCTTCATTCCAGACATGTCACTCATTCCTGACATGCCTTTCATCCCCGACATACCCTTCATCCCTGACGTGTCGGTCATGCCGGGCATGTCCTTCATCGACCCGGCGCCCGACGCGGGATGCATCCCGGGCGTCGGGATTCCGGGCGGCACGTCCATCGGCGCGGTGCTTTTTCCCGCCAGGGCGGCGCGGAAGCTTCTCATGTCCGGCACATCGTGCAGCACCAGCACGGCCTCCACGTCTGCGCGCCGCTCGCCGGGGTCTTCCACCAGGAAGGCTCCGAAGAGCCCGCGCACCTGCTGGTCGCCCGCGTGCGAGTGATACCAGCGCAATCCCGGAGGATCGGGCTTGAATGTGTAGACGAATTCTCCACCATCCGGGACCGCCGTCTGCGTGATGCCCGGCACGCCGTCCATGTCGTTCGGAAGAATCATCCCATGCCAATGGATCGAGCTCGGGCCCCCGGTGTGATTGAGGTAGCGCGCGCGCAGCGTCTGCCCGTATCGCACGCGCAGCAGCGGGCCCGGAATTCGCCCGTTGTAGGCGAGCCCCTGAAAATGCGCACCGGTGTCAGTCGGGAACGCGTACGGTCGCGCGATGAGGGCGACATCCACCTGCTCTCGGGACGCCGCATCCGCTGAGAGTGGCGCCCCTATCATCCAGCTCATCGCGCCGGCGCCGAGAGTCACCGCGTTCTGAAGAAATTCGCGTCGCTGCAAGGTATTTCCTGTCCTTCCGCGGCCGATTCTGGACGACTTGCGGCGGACGGGCAATCGCACAGCGCCGCCATCGCAAAGGAATCAGCCCAGGCTCTTCTCGAACCAGTGTTGGGCGTAGCGGTTGTCGTTGTACCGGGGAATTTCGCGGTAACCGGCCGCTCGATAGAGGCCGAGCGCCTCGGCGAGTGAGCCATGGGTGTCGAGGCGAACGGTGCGCAGCTTACGCGCACGCGCCACCTCCTCGAGCACGCCTAGGAGACGCCGTCCGACGCCCATTCCACGGACCTCCGGCGATATCCACATGCGCTTGATCTCGCCCACCCCAGGCTCGAGGGTGCGGATGCCGCCGCAGCCGACCGGCTCACCGAAGAGCCGGACGACGAGCATGCACCCGGCAGGCGGAGCAAATTCCTCCGCGGCCGGCGCATGGTCCGCGTGCAGCTCGAACCCGCTCGGAAACCGCGCAGCGAGCTCGGCGTAGTACCGCTGCAGACACCGCTCCGCATCCGCACTGCGCGGGTCCGCCGGCGTGAGCTCAATGCTCGAGGCGCGCAGCAGGCGATCGACCTCGGTCATCGCGGTGACCAGCCGCTGTGCCTGCTCGCCCTCGAGCGGCGCGAGCATCGAGCGGGCGAGATCATCCGAGAGGGAGTTGAGGCGCTCGAGCTCGGCGAGCCCCGCGCGGGTGAGGTAGGCGATCCGGATCCGCCCGTCCGCCCCGGAGGTCTCGGTCCTCACCAGCTTCCTGCGCTCGAGCGCGCGCAAGAGTCGGCTCGAGAACCCGGAGTCGAGGCCGAGCCGCGCCCGCAGCTCGCGGACCGAAGCGCCGCTGGTGCCGATCTCGAAGAGCAGCCGCGACTCGACCAGCGGCCGGTCGCGGCCGAGATACCGTTCATTGAGCACCCCCAGCCGCCGGGTGACCGTCCGATTGAAGGAGCGGATCTGCTCGATCTCGCGCATTCTCTGACTTTAGTCAGAAATATTTCCGCTGGCAATCGGAGGACCCCGGGAAATGGCATCCGTGGGTTCGCACCTCTATGTGAGCAACATCATATAAGTACTTGATATTTCGCGTGATAGCCGCGCTCGGGAAGATTCAAGTGCCGATGGTTGATACGCAGGTACGCGAAGTCGACCGGCATGTACCCGCACATCTGGGCAACCCGGTCGATGATTTGTTCGTCGACCCCTTACCCCACAAGCGTCGCCAGCGAATGACATCGAACAGTTCAATGTTATCTATTCGGTCCCTGCATGAGATCCGAGCGCTGTCTTCACACCTCTACGCGACTGCCGGGTACGAAGTGGCCGCCGTGCAGGAGCTGATGGCGCACAAGGACCCGGACATGACGCGCGCTTATCAAAAGGGTCACGCCCGGAAGGTACTGCGTGTGGAGATGACGCTCCCGTACGGCTTACCAAGGCCCGGCAATGCCGTCCGGGAAAAGCGCGCCGTCTATGGGCTGGCGGCCGTCTCCAGGGTCAGGGAAAATTCCCTGAGAATTCCCTGAACAGAAATGGCCCAACCGCGTAAGTCTTTGTGTAGGAAGGTATTTTGGAGCGGGAAACGAGGCTCGAACTCGCGACCTCAACCTTGGCAAGGTTGCGCTCTACCAACTGAGCTATTCCCGCATCCCGAGTGAGGGACGGCATTTTAAGTGCGGCCCCTGCGAAGTCAAGGCAAGGCGCCGCGCCCCGTCCGCCTCAGCGCCTGAGCTCCGGCCACGCGGCGCGCAGGTAGGCGACCATGGACACCAGCGTCGCGGCCGCCGCGAGCTCGGTGAGCACCACCCCCACGTTGTAGATGGGCAGCCCGAGGAGCGGTGCTCGATAAAGCATCATGGAAAGGCCCACGATCTGCAAAATCGTCTTCATCTTGCCGAGCTGCGAGACCGCGACTTTGCGCCGCTCGCCGATCTCGGCCATCCACTCGCGCAGCGCCGAGATGGTGATCTCGCGGCCGATGATGACCACCGCCGTGAGGACGATCAGGAGCCTGGTGTCCTTGCTGACGAGCAGCACGAGCGCCACGGCCACGATCAGCTTGTCGGCCACCGGATCGAGGAACGCCCCGAGGCGCGAGGTCTGCCCGAGGCGGCGCGCGAAATAGCCATCGAGCGAGTCCGTGATGCCCGCCGCCACGAACAGGAGCCCCGCGGCCGGGTCGGACCAGTGGTAGGGCATGAAGAAGAGCAGGACGATGAGCGGGATTGCGGCGATGCGCAGCCACGTCAGCGTGTTCGGCAGGTTCCAGAGCATCGCGCGATCATGAGCCAGGGTGGAGGTGATCATAGAGGGTGCGAGCGAGCGCCGCTCCGATTCCGGCGACTTCGGTGAGATCCGCGACGCCCGCGCGCATCACGCCCTGCAGGCCGCCGAAATGCGTGAGGAGCGCCCGGCGCTTGGCGGGGCCGAGGCCCGGCACCGCCTCCAGCACCGACTCATTGTAGCGGCGCGCGCGCTTGCGCCGGTGGCCGGTGATCGCAAAGCGGTGCGCCTCGTCGCGAATCCGCTGGATGAGCCGTGAGGCTGGCGAATGCGCCTGCGGGATGCGCGGGGCGGCCGCGCCATACACGAAGAGCCGCTCCTGCCCCGGCCGGCGGTCGGGCCCCTTGGCGACGCCGACCAGCATGATGTCCCCGAAGCCGAGCTCCGCCAGCGCCTCGTGCACCGCCGCGATCTGCCCGAGCCCGCCATCGATCAGCAGCAGGTCGGGCGCGGGAATCTCGCCGTCACGCACGCGCGTGTAGCGCCTCTCGAGCGCCTGTCGCAGCGCGCCATAGTCATCGCCTGGGGTCACGCCGGTGATGTTGAATCGCCGGTATTCCTTCTTGAGCGGCCCCTCCGCGCCGAAGACGACGCACGAGGCCACGGTGCCCTCCCCGCCCGTGTGACTGATATCGAAGCACTCGATCCGCTGCGGCGCCTCGGGCAGCTCGAGCTCCGCCGCCAGCGCGGCCAGCATCTCATCGAGCCCCTGCTTCTGGGCGAGCCGCATCCGCAGCGCCTGTACCGCATTCTCGCGTGTGAGCTCCGCCCAGCGGGCGCCGAGGCCCCGCGCTGGGCGGCGCACGTGCACGGCATGAGTCGTTCGCGACGACAGCGCCTGGCCCAGCGATTCGGTGTCTTCGAGCGTCTGCCCGAGGAGCACTTCCGGGGGCGCTTCCTGCGAGGCGTAGTACTGCATCACGAAGGACGAGAGCGCCTCTTCCGGCTCCGCGAGCGCTGCCCGCGGGAAGTAGCTGGTGGTGCCGAGATTGCGGCCGCCGCGCACCAGCATCACGCTTATCGCGTACTCGCCGGGCTCGCCGACGATGGCGAACACGTCGACGTCGCGCTCGCCTTCCGCCGTCACGATCTGCTGCGCCTGGATATTCTTCAGCGCTGCGAGCTGCTCGCGTATCTGCGCCGCACGCTCGAACTGGAGTCTCGCTGCGGCCTCTTCCATGCGCGCCTGCAGCGTGGCGTTGACCTCATCGCTGCGGCCCTCGAGCACCTTGATGGCGGACTCGATGTCCTGCGCATACGCCTCGCGTGTGATGAGTCCCACGCACGGCGCCGAGCAGCGGCCGATCTGGTGCTGCAGACAGGGGCGGCTGCGGTTGGCGAAGAAGCTGTCACGGCAGTTGCGGATCCGGAAGAGCTTCTGCAGCTGATTGAGCGTGTCGCGCACGGCCCAGGCGCTCGGGAAGGGTCCGAAGTACCGCCCGGGAGCGCTGCGCGAGCCGCGGTAGAAGGCGAGCCGCGGAAACTCGTGGTCCACACAAAGGTGCACGTATGGGAAGCTCTTGTCGTCGCGCAGCACGACATTGAAACGCGGCTTGTGCGCCTTGATGAGGTTGTATTCGAGGAGCAGCGCCTCGGTCTCCGAGTTGGTGACCGTGACCTCGATGTCCTCGATCTGGTGGACGAGCGCCTGCACCTTGGGGTTGACGTTGCTCGCGGCAAAGTACGTGCTCACCCGGTCCTTCAGACTTCGCGCCTTGCCGACGTAGAGCAGCTCCCGCCCGGGGCCGAACATGCGGTAGACGCCGGGACGGCGCGGCAGCGCCGCGGTGAAAGCCTTGGGGTCGAATTCAGTCGAGGTCATGGTCAATTGTCCATCGACCGAGGCCGCCCGCTATAGGCCCGCGAGCTCACACGCGCGTCTCACCACCTTCCTGAACATCGCTTCGGTGAGCACCCCGGTCGAGGTGTTGTACCGGCTGCAATGATACGAGTCGATGAGGCAGCGCGTCTCGTCGAGCCAATGCTCGCGCCCGTGGCCGAAGGGAAAGTGGCTACGCTTCAGTCCGCTCGCCAGCAGGAAGGCATCGTGCCCCACCCGCCCGAGCGCCAGAAAGACGCGCACGTGCCTGAGGCCCTCGAGCTCCACTTTGAGGTATGCGTTGCAGCGCCGGATCTCCTCCGGCAGCGGCTTGTTGCCGGGGGGAACGCACTTGACGGAATTGATGATGCGTGTGTGCTTGAGCTCGAGACCATCGTCCGCCGCGATGGACTGCGGGCGGGTGGCGAGGCCCGCCTCGAACAGCGTTCGGTAGAGAAGCTCCCCCGCGTAATCGCCGGTGAAGGGCCGCCCGGTTCTATTCGCGCCATGCAGCCCCGGCGCGAGCCCGACGAAGACGATCCGCGGGTTCGCAACCCCAAAGGAGGGTACGGGCCGCGCCCAGTAGTCCGGATAGCTCCCGTGGACCTCGGCCAGGAATTCCGCGAGCCGCGGGCAGCGCGTGCAGTCGGGATCGTAGGCCTCGGTCCGCGCCACCGGCAGCACCGGCCGCCGTCCCCCATTCGTCCTCGCCTGCTTAATCTCAGTTGTCCATGTGCCGGATGATGGCGGTCGCGAAGCCGGAGCAGCTCATGAGCTTCGCGCCCGGGATGAGCCGCTGCAGGTCTTCCTCGACGCTGTTGCGCGCCGCGAGCTCCCGCTTCGGCGCCTTGATGGCCTCGCGCAGCCGCGCGAGGTCGTACGTGAGCTCCTTGTTGGCGATGGTGTTGGTGACACCCTTGATGATGAGGTCGGCGGCTTCCTTCCAGCCGAGATAGCGCAGCATCATCTCCGCGGAGAGGATGAGCGATCCCGGGTTGACGCGGTCCTTGCCCGCGAATCCGGGCGCGGTGCCGTGCGTCGCCTCGAATACGGCGAGCCCTTCGCCAATGTTACCTCCGGGCGCAATGCCGATGCCGCCCACCTGTGCGGCGAGCGCATCGGACACGTAGTCACCATTGAGATTGAGCGTCGCGATGACGTCGTACTCCTCCGGCCGCAGCAGCACCTGCTGCAGGAAGTTGTCCGCAATCACATCCTTGACGATGATCTCGTGGCCGGTGAGCGGGTTCGGGAACTCGAGCCACGGACCGCCGTCGATCTCCTTCGCGCCGAACTCCTCCCTGGCGAGCTGGTAGCCCCAGTTGCGGAACGCCCCCTCCGTGAACTTCATGATGTTGCCCTTGTGCACCAGGGTCACCGAGACGCGATCGTTGTCGATGGCGTACTGGATGGCCTTGCGGATCAGGCGCTGGCTGCCCTCCTTGGATACCGGCTTGATGCCGATCGCGGAGCTGGCGGGGAAGCGGATGCCCGTCACCCCGAATTCCTTGTGCATGTAGGCGATGAGCTTGTGGACCTCGGCGGAGCCGGCCGGCCATTCGATGCCCGCATAGATGTCCTCCGTGTTCTCCCGGAAGATCACCATGTCGGTGAGGCTGGCGTCCTGCATGGGGCTCACGACACCGGGGAAATAGCGGATCGGGCGCACGCACGCGTAGAGGTCGAGGCTCTGGCGCATCGCCACGTTGAGTGAGCGGATGCCGCCGCCCACCGGCGTGCCGAGCGGTCCCTTGATCGAGACCACGAATTCGCGCAGCGCCTGCAGCGTCTCGTCGGGAAACCACTGGCCGTAGCGCGCGTTGGCCTTCTCGCCGGAGTAGACCTCCATCCAGCTGATGCGGCGCTTGCGCCCGTAGGCCTTCTCCACCGCGGCGTTCACGACGCGCAGCATCGCGGGCGTGACGTCGATGCCGATCCCGTCCCCTTCGATGTAGGGAATGATCGGGTTGTCCGGAACGTTCAGGCTGCTGTCGGGATTGACGGTGATCCTGCGTCCCTCGGGAGGGACGACGATGTGCTCGTATTGCATCGGGTAATTGTACCGGCAATGCGGCCGGACATCCTGAATAGCCGTACAGGCGAGGGCGATCGGGCGCGGGGTGTGTGCGTCAGACTAGGCGCGTTGACTCGCACGACGGTTTCGGCTGCGCTCGGCGATGAGCATCGCGAGCTCCAGGGCCTGCTCGTGATTGAGACGCGGATCGACGGTGGAGCGATAGGCCCTGGCCAGGTCCGCGTCGGTGAGACCGCGCGCGCCGCCCGTGCACTCGGTGACGTCCTCGCCAGTCAACTCGATGTGAACGCCGCCCAGATGCGAGCCCATCTCCGCATGAATGCGGAAGGCGGTATCGAGCTCCGTCAGGATGTTCTCGAAGCGGCGGGTCTTGAGGCCGCCCGTGCTGGTTTCCGTATTGCCGTGCATCGGATCGCAGACCCAGAGCACGGTCTGCCCGGTCTCGCGCACGGCTTCGATGGCCTTCGGCAGCGCCGTGGCGATGTCCTTCGCACCGAAGCGGTGGATCAGGGTGAGGCGCCCGGGCTGGTTCTGCGGGTTCAGGGTCGTCACCAGACCCTGCAGCCATGCGGCGTCCATCGCGGTGCCGACCTTGACGCCGATCGGGTTGGAAATGCCGCGGAAGTACTCCACGTGCGCCCCGTCGAGCTTCGCGGTGCGCATGCCGATCCACGGCATGTGGGTCGACAGGTTGTACCAGCGGTTCTGCCGCGGGATGAAGCGGGTCTGCGCCTGCTCGTAGAGCAGGTGCAGGCCCTCGTGGCTGGCGTAGAAGTCGACCAGCGTCGCCTCGTGGACGGCGGTGCCGCTCATGCCCTCGAAGAAATCGAGCGCATCGCCGATCGATTGAATGATGCGCTGGTAGGCGTCCTTGAGCGGCGCGTGCTTGATGAAGCCGAGGTCCCAGTATTCCGGGTGATGCAGGTCGGCGAAACCGCCATCGACCAGCGCGCGCACGAAATTGAGGGTCAGGGCCGCCCGCGCATAGCCGCGCAGCAGCAGATCCGGGTCGGAAGCCCGCGCCGCCGCCGTGAATTCCGGCCGGTTGACGAGATCGCCGCGGAAGCTCGGCAGGGTGAGGCCGGCGCGCTCCTCGGTGTCCACCGAGCGCGGCTTGGCGTACTGCCCGGCCATGCGCCCCACGCGGATGATGGGTTTTTTCAGGCCGTGCAGGAGCACCAGGCTCATCTGCAGGAGGATCTTCAGCTTCTTGACGATCGTGTCCGATTCGCAGTCGGCGAACGTCTCGGCGCAATCGCCACCCTGGAGCAGGAATGCCTGTCCCCGCTGGGCCGCGGCCAGGCGCTCGCGCAGGGCCTCGACTTCCCAGGAGACGACGATCGGCGGCAGCCGCGAAAGCTCCGCCACGGCCCGCTGCAGCGCGGCGGGATCGTCGTAAACCGGCTGCTGCTGGGCGGGCTTCGCCTGCCAGCTCGCGCAGTGCCAGGAGGTCGTCTCGGGGGAGCGCATGAGGAGCTGAATCGTACCACGCAGGCGACCGACCGGCCCTCCAGGCACCGGCCCTGGCCGGCTATAATTCATCTTTTCGGAGAGGTAGGAATGCATCGCGTACTCATTCTCGGCGCCGGCAAGATCGGCAGCCTCATTTCCGGGCTCCTGGCCAGCTCGGGCGCCTACCAGGTTCAGCTCGCGGACGTCGACGGCCCCATCGCCGAAGCCGTGGTGCGCGCGCACGGCGCCCCCGGCCTCAGCGCCTTCGCGCTGAACGCCAAGCAGCGCAGCTCGCTCGAGCAACACCTCGCGCAGCATCCGGTGGATGCGGTGATCTCCAGCCTGCCGTTTTACTGCAACGTCACGGTGGCGGAGGCCGCGCGCACCGCGGGCGTGCATTACTTCGACCTGACGGAGGACGTGGAGGTCACGCGCTCCGTGCGTGCCATCGCGACCGGCTCGACGCGAGCGTTCGTGCCGCAGTGCGGCCTCGCGCCCGGCTTCATCAGCATCGCCGCCGCGGAGCTCATCAAGCACTTCGAGGAGCTGCGCGCCGTGAAGCTGCGCGTGGGTGCCCTGCCGCAGCATCCCAACAACGTGCTCAAGTACTCCCTCACGTGGTCGACCGAGGGCCTCATCAACGAGTACGGCAATCCCTGCCAGGCGATCGTCGACGGCCGCACCGTGGAAGTGGCGCCGCTCGAGGGCATGGAGGAGATCGAGATCGACGGGACGCTCTATGAAGCGTTCAACACCTCGGGCGGCCTGGGCTCGCTGGCGGAGACGCACGGCACGCGCTCCGAATCGATGAACTACAAGACGATCCGCTACCCGGGCCACTGCGAGCAGATGCGCCTGCTGATGAATGACCTCAAGCTCAATCAGGATCGGGGCACGCTGAAGCGCATCCTCGAGAACGCGGTACCCCAGACGCTGCAGGATGTCGTCATCGTCTACGCCGCAGTCACGGGTACCCAGGACGGAGAGCTGCGCGAGGAGAACTACGTCAACAAGATCTACCCGCAGCTCATCGCAGGCCGGCTGTGGTCGGCCATCCAGGTGACCACCGCCGCCGGCATCACTTCCGTGGTCGATCTCGTGCTCGAGCATCCCGATCGCTACCACGGCTTCGTCGCCCAGGAGGAGTTCCGCCTGACCGACATCCTGGCCAACCGCTTCGGCCGTTACTACGCGCAGGGCGGCACCAAGGACGTTTCCGCGGAGGTGATCGTCTCCGGCAAGACCGGACACCAGCGCACGCAGAAAAAGGCCGCAGCACGATGAGCAGCCTCGAGTCCAACGTCAACGGCATCCTCGCGAGGCTGGAGCTCGCGCCGCTCAACCCCGGTGCGTGGTCCGGCTCGCAAGGCTGGACGAGCAGCGCCGACGCCCCCCTCCTCAGCGTACGCAATCCCGCGACCGGCACGCTGATCGCGCAGGTGCGCCCCGCCGGCCCGCAGGACTACGAGGCCGTCATCTCCTCAGCGGCCGAGACCGCGGCGGCCTGGCGCTCGGTGCCGGCGCCGAAGCGCGGCGAGGTCGTCCGCCTCATCGGCGAGGAGCTGCGCCGCGCCAAGAGCGACCTCGGCACGCTGGTGTCGCTCGAGAACGGCAAGATCCTCGCCGAGGGTCTGGGCGAGGTGCAGGAGATGATCGACATCGCCGATTTCGCCGTCGGCCAGTCACGCATGCTCTACGGCCTCACCATGCATTCCGAGCGCCCCGGGCACCGGATGTACGAGCAATGGCATCCGCTCGGAGTGGTCGGCATCCTCTCCGCCTTCAACTTCCCTGTTGCCGTTTGGTCCTGGAACGCTTTCCTCGCTGCGATCTGCGGCAACGTCTCGGTCTGGAAGCCCTCCCCGAAGACCCCACTCACCGCCATCGCCGTACAGCAGCTCTGCAACCGCGTCCTGCTCTCGCGTGGCCTGCCCCCTATCTTCCAGCTCTTCATCGACGGCGGCACCGAGCTGGCTACTCGTTTCGTCGACGATCGCCGCATCGCCCTGGTCTCCTTCACCGGCTCCACACCCGTCGGCCGCAAGGTCGGGGAGCGCGTCGCCGCCCGCATGGGCAAGAGCCTCCTCGAGCTCGGAGGCAACAACGCGATCACGGTCGATGAGACCGCGAATCTGGATCTCGCAGTTCCGGCGATCGTCTTCGGCGCCGTCGGCACCGCCGGCCAGCGCTGCACGAGCACCCGCCGCGTCTTCGTCCACAAAGCCGTGGCCGCCGACCTGGAGCGCCGCCTGATCAACGCCTACCACCAGGTGCGCATCGGCAATCCGCTGGATCCCGCGACGCTCATGGGTCCCTTGATCGATGCTCAAGCGGTCGAGCGCTTCGAGTCCGCCGTAGCCACCGCGCGTGGCGCCGGCGGCGATGTGCTCTACGGGGGTCGCCGCATGCCCGGCGCCGGCAACTTCGTCGAGCCCACGGTGATCCGCGCCCGCAACGATTGGCCCATCGTCCAATCCGAGACCTTCGGCCCCATCCTCTACGTGATCCCCGTCGATTCCCTCGAGGACGCCATCGCCCAGCAGAACGCCACCGCCTACGGCCTCTCCTCCTCGCTCTTCACCGACCGCCTGCAGCACGCCGAGCTCTTCCTCTCCGGCGCGGGCAGCGACTGTGGCATCGCCAACATCAACATCGGCACCTCCGGCGCCGAGATCGGCGGCGCCTTCGGCGGCGAGAAGGACACCGGCGGCGGCCGCGAATCCGGCTCCGACGCCTGGAAAGCCTACATGCGCCGCCAGACCAATACGATCAACTGGTCCCGCGACCTCCCCCTCGCCCAGGGAATCAAGTTCGAGCTGTGACGGCGGTGCGCCGCAGCGGCGAGATTGCTCAGCTCAGCCTCTTCCCCGGCAGCCGCAATGAAAACCGCGCTCCCCCGAGCGGCGAGGCGTCCACCATCAGCTTCCCGCCATAGAGATCCACCGTGTCGTGCACCATGGCCAATCCCAGCCCGTGCCCCGGCACCTTCTCATCCGTTCTCACGCCCCGCTCCAACACCTTGGCGCGGTTCTCCTCCGCAATCCCGGGCCCGTCATCCTCGACTACCAGCACCAGGCTCTCGCTCGCCCCCGGCGCACCCTCCTCCATTGCCACCGAGACCCGCACCCTCTCCCGGCACCACTTGCAGGCGTTGTCCAGCAGATTCCCGAGAAGCTCCATGAAGTCCCCCCGGTCCCCGATGAAGTGAGTCCCCTCCTGGATCGCAAGCTCGATCGAAAGATCCTTGCGCGAGTACACCTTGAGGAGCGCCCCCCGCAAGTCGGCCGCCACCGCCGCCACCGGCACCGGCGCCTGCCCGAGGAGCGCTCCTCCCGAGGCCGCCGCCCGCTTCAACTGATGCTCGATGATATCCGTCATCCGATCGATCTCCGTGCCGATCGCGCGCGTGGCAACATCCGACTCGACATCGTGGCTCAGCGCCGATCGCATGACCGCCAGCGGCGTCTTGAGCCCATGCGCGAGGTTCCCCAACGTATCGCGGTACCGCGCCACGCGCTTGCGCTCCCCCACGAGGAGCGCGTTGAGATGCCGCGCCACCCCGCTCAACTCCCGCGGGTAGCCCGATCCCAGCTTCTCGCTCCGCCCTTCCTCGACCTCGTGGATCTCGCGCTCCAGGCGCCGCAGCGGCGCCAGCACCCGGCGCAGCAGCGCCGCGAGCGACACCAGCAGCAGCAGCATGAGCCCCGAGAACCAGGCGAGCATGCGGCTGCGAAAGAGCCAGAGCTGCTCCTCGTATGGCGTCAGGCTCACCGCCACACTGAAAGTGAGCGCGTGCGCCTGCTTCGGATCCTGGAAGGAGATGCCCCGGCTCTCGATCGCCAGGCGCGTGTGGCCGGCCATCTCGTAGGAGAACTCCCGGTCTCCCTGCGCGAGCGGCGGCCCGAAATCGATGGACACGCCCGCCATGGAGGGCGAGCGCCAGACGTGGTTGTTGGATCGGATCTGCGCGTAAAGCCCCGAGTCCGGGGTCGCGAGGCGCGCGTCGAGACCGTTGAGCGGCGCGTCATAGCCGCCCGCGGGATCCGGCTCCGCGGCCGCGATCAGCGTGACGATCTGCGCATCGAGCAACTGGTCGAGCGAGCGCTCCGACAGCGCGCGAAAACCCGTGTCGAGCACGCGCATCATCACACCGAAGAAGATCACCAGCGGCACGGCCACCGCGACGAGCAGCCGGCGGCTGAGGGAATGGGCGCTGCGGCGCCTGGATTTGCGCACCGGGTTCCTGCGCGTCAGGACACCGGATCGCGGGCGAGCGCGAAGCGATAGCCGCGGCCGCGCAGCGTCTCGATGGGCTTCAGGCGGTCCTCGGGATCGAGCTTGCGGCGCAGCCGTCCGACCAACACCTCGATGACGTTGCTGTCGCGCTCGAAATCCTGGTCGTAGAGCCGCTCGGTGAGCTCACCCTTGGAGATCACATCGCCCGCCCGCAGCATCAGGTGCTCTAGGATACGGTACTCGAACGTGGTGAGCTCCACGGCCTGGCCGTCCACTCTCACCGTCTGCGCGCGCGTGTCGAGCGCGACCGGCCCGCACTTGAGCTCCGGGCTTGCCCAGCCGCCCGCGCGCCGCAGCAGCGCCTGCAGCCGCGCCAAGACTTCCTCGAAATGAAACGGCTTGGCGACGTAGTCATCGGCTCCCGCCTGGAGGCCTTCGACCTTGTCCTGCCAGTTGTCGCGCGCGGTGAGAATCAGAATCGGGAAAGCTTTGCCCGCGGCGCGCAGTCGGCGGATGACTTCCAGCCCCGCGAGCTTTGGCAGGCCGAGATCCACGATCGCCACGTCGAGGGGATACTCCCGGCCCGCGAAGAGGCCCTCCTCTCCATCCTGCGCCACATCGACGGTGAATCCCGCCTCCGTGAGGCGCGTCTTCATCGTCTCTCGCAGCGCCGCCTCGTCTTCGACCACAAGCACCCGCATGAAAGCCCCCCGGAACCCAACCGCTTCGGCGACGTCAAGTAATGACGCCGTCTGACGCATCTACCCGGACGGCGAACACTCGCCCGGCACCATCCAGCATCCGCAGGACATAGATGGTACGGCCTCCCTGCGTTTCCGTCTCGGCCCGGACGACCCGGGCCCGGAACCGGTGCTGGGCCATGCGTACGGCCTGGTCAATTGAGAGGCGGGGACGCTGCGGGGACTCGCGGTGCACGGCCGCTCGCGCGCCGGAAGGCGGCGCATCGAAGGCGCGGGCGGCGAGGCCGCCGGCCAGGAGCGCCAGCGCGACCGCAGCGGTCTGAGATGTCCGAACGGCCTTCATAGCCGCGGGAAGGTACCGCCATCCGCGTGAATCCGGGCTGAATAGCTCGAGCGGGGCCGGCTATACCTCGCGTTTCGCCTGCCGCCAGAGGGCGTCCCATTGCGCCGCATCGAGGGACTGCAGCGGTGCCCCCTGCGCACCCGCCAAGGTCTCCATGTGCCTGAACCGCCGCTCGAATTTCGCGTTCGCGGCCCGCAGGGCCTCCTCGGGATCGATTTTCAGGTGCAGCGCCCAGTTGGCCACGGCGAAGAGCAGGTCACCGACCTCTTCCGCGAGCCTGGCGTTATCGGCAGCGGCCCCGGCGGCAAGCGCCTCCTCGATCTCGCGCACCTCCTCGAGCACCTTGTCCCGGACCTGCGAGGCGGTCTCCCAGTCGAAGCCGACGCGCGCTGCACGGCGTCCGAGCTTCGCGGCCCGCGTCAGTGCCGGGAGCGCGCGCGGCACGTCCGCAAGCGCGCTCTGGTCGCCGGCAGCGCCCTCCTCGGCCGTCTGCGCGCGCTCGCGCGCCTTCTGCTCCTCCCAGAGCCGCGAGAGCTGGCGCGTGTCGGCCGCAAGCCCCGGGTCCTCGAACACGTGAGGATGGCGCCGCACGAGCTTCTCGTGAATGCCGCTGGCGACGGCGGCGAAATCGAACCAGCCCTGCTCCTCCGCCATGCGGGCATGGAACACCACCTGAAAGAGGAGATCGCCGAGCTCATCGCGCAGCTTCCCGGGCTCGCCCCGCTCCACGGCGTCGGCGACCTCGTAGGCCTCCTCGATGGTGTAGGGAGCGATGGTGCGGAAGGTCTGCTCGCGATCCCAGGGGCAGCCGCGCTGCGGATCGCGCAGGCGTGCCATCAGCTCGAGGAGCGCCGCCAGCGCGGGCCCGGAGTCACTCTCGCTCACGGCGCGCCCCCGGTGCAGAGCCGGTAAAGCGTCACCAGCATGCCGGCCGTGGCGCCCCAGATGTTGCGGTTGCCATATGGGATCTCGAACAACCTCGCCTCCGCGTCGGCCGTGCGGAAGCGGTGCAAGCGCGGCCGATGGTTGCGCGGATCGAACACGAAGGCGAGCGGCACCTCGAAAGTGTCCTCGACTTCCTGCGCATCGAGCAGCAGCTGCAAGCCGGGACGGACCATCGCCACCACCGGCGTGACCCGAAAGCCGCTGATGACCACGTGATCGGGGAGGAACCCCACGACCGACACGCAACTCTCCTCGAGCCCGATCTCCTCGCGTGCCTCACGCAGTGCAGCCGCCGCGGGACTGGCATCCTGGGGCTCGATGCGCCCGCCGGGAAAGCTGACCTGACCGGCGTGATGGCGTAGCTGCGTGGCCCGTTGTGTGAGGAGCACCGTGGGATCGCCCGGATGCTCCACAATGGGCACGAGCACGGCCGCCGGAACGGGCTTTGCCGGAAAGAAACGGTGATAAGCGCGGCTCTCCTGCGCCGTTAGTCCCGGAACGAGCCAGCCCGCGGCGTCGTGGCTCGGCCGGGTGCCCGCGAGACGCTCGCGGATGCGCGCCGGCCAGTCCACGGGCTGAGGGAGTTGCACCTCCGCCGGGGTGGCCGCCGCGGGAGTCCTGCCTTCCCTCTCAGCCACCGCCGCTCGTGCCGCCCTTGATGCCGCCGCGGGTGAGCTCGGCCGGGTCGAGCAGCCGCGCGAGCTCCTCGCGCGGCAGATCGGTCATCTTCTGTGCGACCTCGCGCACCGGCTTGCCCTCGGCATAGGCCTTCTTGGCGATGGCCGCCCCCTTCTCGTAGCCGATCACCGGATTCAGCGCCGTGACCAGGATCGGGTTGCGCTCGAGCGCCTCGGCGAGGCGTACGGGATTGACCTCGAAACCGGCGATGGCACGATCGGCGAGCGAGCGCGAGATGTTGGCGAGGAGGCGGATGCTCTCCAGCAGGTTGTGCGCGATGACGGGCAGCATGACGTTCAACTGGAAATTGCCCGCCTGTCCCGCGACCGTGATGGTGGTGTCATTGCCGATGACCTGCGCAGCCACCATGGCGGCCGCCTCCGGGATCACCGGATTCACCTTGCCCGGCATGATGCTGCTGCCCGGCTGCAGCGCCGGCAGGGCGATCTCGCCCAAGCCCGCGAGCGGGCCGCTGTTCATCCAGCGCAGGTCGTTCGCGATCTTCATCAGGCTGACCGCGATCGTCTTCAGCTGCCCGGAAAGCTCGACGGCGGTGTCCTGGGAAGAGAGCGCCTCGAAGTAGTTGCGTGCCGGGGTGAACGGCACCCGTGTCAGGTCGGCGAGCGCCTCGCAGAAGCGGGCGCCGAACTGCGGGTGGGCATTGATGCCGGTGCCGACCGCGGTGCCGCCCTGCGCGAGCGCATGCAGGCGCGGCTCCACCGCGGCGAGCCGCGCGAGCCCGCTCTCGATCTGCGTGCGCCAGCCGGAGAGCTCCTGCTCCAGGGTGACCGGCATCGCATCCATGAGATGCGTGCGGCCGGTCTTCACGACCGTGCCGACCTCGCGCCCCTTCGCGAGCAGCGTCTCGCGCAGGTGCTCGAGCGCGGGCACGAGCTCGCGCCGCACGGCGAGCGCGGCGCTCACGTGGATCGTGGTCGGGATCACGTCGTTGCTGCTCTGGCCCATGTTGACGTGATCGTTGGGATGGACGGTCCTGCCGAGGCGGCGCGTGGCGAGCGTGGCGATGACCTCGTTGGCGTTCATGTTCGTGCTGGTGCCGGAGCCAGTCTGGAAGACATCGATGGGAAACTGCGCATCGTGGCGCCCGGCCGCCACCTCCGCCGCCGCCGCTTCGATCGTGCGCGCGATCTCCGGATCGAGGAGCTGCAGGCGCGTGTTGGCGCGCGCCGCGGCCTGCTTGACCAGCCCGAGCGCGCCGATGAAGGCGCGCGGCATCGTCAGGCCGCTGATCGGGAAATTCTGCACCGCGCGCTGTGTCTGCGCGCCCCAGAGCGCCTCGGCGGGCACCTGCAGCTCCCCCATGCTGTCGCGCTCGATTCGGAAGGAACTCGTCATCTGTCTGCTCCGTGGGTCGTCTGCGTTATGATAGCGCATGCCCGACTCCCGCCCGGATTCCCTTCACCCCGATTCCCGCGGCCCCGATGCGCTGGCCGCGGTCGCCGCGCTCTCGCCCGTCGATGGCCGCTACCGGGCCGCCACCGAGCCGCTGCGGGAGCTGCTTTCCGAGGCGGGCCTCATCCGCGAGCGCGTGCGGATCGAGGCCGCATGGCTCCTCCATCTCGTGACGGCGGTGCCGCGGTTAGCCGGTGCCGCTCTCGCTCCCGCCGTGATTGCCCGCGCTCGCGAGCTCGCCCGCGAGCCGGACGCGGACTGCGCACAGTCGGTAAAGGCCATCGAGGCGGTCATCAACCATGATGTCAAGGCGGTCGAGTATTACGTGCGCCAACAGCTCGCGGCCGCCGGCGCGGGCGAGGCTTCCCTCGAGCTCGTGCATTTCGGCTGCACCTCGGAGGACATCAACAACCTCAGCTACGCGCGCCTGCTCGCCGAGGCGCGCCGGCGCCTGCTCGGCACGCTGGGGGAGCGCACGGCGGAGCTCGCCGCCCTCGCTCACCGCGAGGCGGATGTGCCGATGCTGGCGCGCACTCACGGCCAGCCCGCCAGCCCGACGACCCTCGGCAAGGAAGTCGCCAACTTCGTCGCCCGCCTGCGCCGCGCCGAGCGCCGCTGGGGCCGCGTGGAGATCCTCGGCAAGTGGAACGGCGCCGTGGGCAATTTCAACGCGCATCAGGCGGCGCTGCCGGACATCGACTGGGCGGCGGTGAGCCGCGGCTTCATCGAATCCCTCGGGCTCGCCTGCAACGCCTACACCACGCAGATCGAGCCGCACGACTGGATCGCGGAATACTGTGACGCCATTGCCGCGACCAACGTCGTCCTCCTCGATCTCTGCCGCGACTTCTGGGGCTACATCTCCCTCGGCTATCTCAAGCAGCGCGCGGCCGCGGCCGAGGTCGGCTCCTCGACCATGCCGCACAAAGTCAACCCGATCGATTTCGAGAACGCGGAGGGCAACCTCGGCATCGCCAATGCGCTGCTGCGGCACTTCGCGGACAAGCTCCCCGTCTCCCGCTGGCAGCGCGATCTCACCGACTCCACCGTGCTGCGCAATCTCGGCGTGGCGCTCGGCCATACGCTCATTGCCTGGCGGGCGCTCGGCCGCGGGCTCGGGAAGGTGAATGCCGACGCTGCAGCGCTCGCAGCCGATCTGGAGAGTGCTTGGGAGGTGCTCGGTGAGGCCGTGCAGACCGTCCTTCGGGGCGCGGGGATTCCCGGGGGGTACGAGCGCCTCAAGGAGTACACACGCGGACGCGTCATCGATGAGCGTGCGCTCGCGGAGCTGATCGACAGCCTGCCTCTTCCCGAAGGAGAGAGGCGTCGGCTGAAGGCACTGCGCCCGCTGGACTACACCGGTATCGCCGCGCGACTGGCACGGGAAATATGACAAATGGCGCCCCGCCGCGCACCCCGGAAAGTGAGAACCAGGCCTCGGTTTTGGCCCTAAAGCCCTGAATTCGTGATGGATTCGACTACGCCAATGTGAGCGCTCTCTCTAAGATCCCGCTGGCCTGCCCAGATTGCAGGCGAAGACGGCAGGCGCCGCTCGTGGCTGAATACGGGGAACTCGAACACAACAGTGCGCTGGCGCAGCTCGCCAACGCCCGGTACTCGCCGGAATCGATCACCGGCAAGGGCGGTGTGCGCTCGGCCCGCGGCATGGACGTCCTGACGGTGCTCAGCACCCTCCCCGAAGTGCGTGGCGCGGTGTGCCAGGTGGCCGCCTCGGCGCAGCGGCTGATCTCGATCTACACCCCCGATCTCGAGCCCGATCTCTACGACCAGACCTCGTTCCTCGAGGTGATCAAACACTTCGTGCTCGCGCGCAGCTTCGCCAAGGTGCGCGTGCTGCTCGCGCAGCCGACCCGGGTCATGCGCGACAGCAACCGTTTCGTCGCCATGGGCCGGCGCCTCTCGAGCTGCATCGATATCCGCTACGTCGCGGCCGAAGCTCGCCAGCGCGCCTCGGCGTACCTGATCGCGGATGACCGGGCCATCGTCTACCGCATGCGCTCCGATAGCTGGGACGGCGTCGCGGACATCAACAATCCCCCGGTCGCACGCCTGTACCTGCAGGAATTCGACCAGATCTGGGACGCCAGCGCTCCCGAGCACGGCTTGCGCGCGGTTCGCTAGGGCGAGGGCGGTGCCTTGATCGACGACACTTAACGTGTCGTCGATCCGCCCGAACGACCGCGCACGGATGCGGGCTGGGGGGCCTGCCACCAGGGACGGTCAGTGGCACGGCTATACTTCCGTCCATGTCCCATCCCGAGATCACCGTAGCCGCCATCACGGAGTCCGACGGTCGTTTCCTCCTCGTCGAGGAGCGCATCGGCCGCCGCCTGGTCCTCAATCAGCCCGCCGGGCACGTGGAGCCTGGCGAGACCCTGCTCGAGGCCATCGTACGCGAGGTGCGCGAGGAAACCGCCTGGCGCTTCACCGCAAGAGAGCTCGTCGGCGTGTATCTCTGGTGCCATCCGCGCACCGGCCGCACCACGAAGCGCTTTGCGTTCAGCGGCACGGTGAGTGATCACCGTGACGGCCAGGCACTGGATGAGGGGATCGCCGGCACGCATTGGCTGACGCCCGCGCAGCTCAGGGGGCGCGAGCCGCAGCTGCGCAGCCCGCTCGTGCTGCGGTGCATCGAAGACTACCTCGCGGGGCGGCGCATGCCGCTCGCCGCGGCGGCTGCGCTCGATCTCGGCTCGGCGCTCGCCGTGGCCGCGGTGGGGCTCTGAAGTCGGGCTTGCGGTATGGGCGAGCGCGTCATCGTCGGACTCTCAGGCGGCGTCGATTCCGCCGTCGCCGCACTACTCCTCAAGGAGCAGGGCTGGGACGTCCATGGCCTCTTCATGAGCAACTGGGAGGAGGACGACGACGGCTACTGCACGGCCGCGCAGGATTTCCAGGATGCGCGCGCAGTCGCCCGGGAGCTTGCCATTCCTCTGCATCGGACGAGCTTCGCGGCGGAGTATCGCGATCGGGTGTTCCAGTATTTCCTGGCGGAGCACCGCGCCGGACGCACGCCAAATCCCGACGTGCTCTGCAACCGTGAGATCAAGTTCGGCGTCGCATTGCGTTACGCTCGGCGTCTGGGCGCCCGGCGTTTCGCGACCGGACACTACGCGCGCATCCTCAACGGGCCCGCGGGTGCGGAGCTGCGCAAGGCGCGCGATGCGGCCAAGGATCAAAGCTACTTCCTCCATGCCGTCGACATGGAGCACCTGGCTCAGACGCTGATGCCGATCGGCGAGCTCGAGAAAGGCGCCGTGCGCGAGCGCGCCAGAGACGCGGGGCTGCCGGTCTTCGACAAACCTGACAGCACCGGCATCTGCTTCGTCGGCGAGCGCCCTTTCCGCGAATTCCTCGGCCGTTTTCTCCCCGATCGGCCGGGTCCCATCGAGTCACCCGACGGCGAGTGCCTGGGGACCCACAGAGGCCTTGCGTTCTACACGCTCGGTCAGCGCGAGGGGCTCGGAATCGGCGGCCACCGGGGGCGCGAGGAGCTGCCGTGGTTCGTGGCGCGCAAGGACGCTGCCCGCAACGCCCTCATCGTCGTCCAGGGGCACGATCATCCGCTCCTTTTCAGCTGCGCGCTCGTGACCGGCCCCATGCACTGGCTGGGTGGCGCGCGCACCGAGCCGTTGGTCTGCGGGGTGAAGGTGCGATACCGGCAGGCGGATCAGTCCGCGAGGCTCGAGCCGCGTGCGGATGGCACGGCGCGGATTTCCTTCGAGAAGCCGCAGCGCGCGGTCACCCCGGGCCAGTATGCGGTGGTCTACGAGGGCGACAGGTGCCTCGGCGGCGCCGTCATCGAGATGATCCATCCCGTCCCGGCCGCCCGTGCCGCCGCCTGACCCTGAAATCACTTTCAGGTCACCAGCCTATATAATCCGCGCCGCCATTGTTTATTGAGACCCCTGCACGTTTCGCCGCGGGTCAGGGAGCGGCCCTGGCCCGCCATTCACGTGGATAGAGAGATCGACTCATGACGAACAGCTTCAAGGCGCGCTCGACCCTGGCGGTCGGCAA
The DNA here is from genome assembly GCA_035552895.1 of Steroidobacteraceae bacterium. Lineage (GTDB taxonomy): Bacteria > Pseudomonadota > Gammaproteobacteria > Steroidobacterales > Steroidobacteraceae > 13-2-20CM-66-19. The sequence continues at coordinate 7,895 of DATNEU010000001.1, read as the reverse complement.
TCGCTCGTACGAGATCTTCAGCCTGGCGGCGCTGCCGCGGGAGAAGGTGGCGCGGCTCCCCTACTCACTGAAGATCCTGCTCGAGAACCTGCTGCGCTTCGAAGACGGCGTCAATGTAACTCGCAACGACATCGAGGCGCTCCTCGACTGGGACCCGTCGGTAGCGCCCTCGCACGAGATCGCCTTCACCCCCTCGCGCGTCATCCTCCAGGACTTCACGGGCGTCCCCTGCGTCGTCGACCTCGCCGCGATGCGCGATGCCATCGTGCGCCTGGGCGGCGATGCCGAGCGCGTCAACCCGCTCGCGCCCGCCGAGCTCGTGATCGATCATTCCGTGCAGGTGGATGAGTACGGCAGCGCCGGCGCCCTTGCCGCCAACACGCGCATCGAGTTCGCGCGCAACGTGGAGCGGTATGCCTTCCTGCGCTGGGGCCAGTCCGCGTTTCGCAACTTCGCCGTGGTCCCCCCGAGCACCGGCATCGTGCACCAGGTCAATCTGGAGTACCTGGGGCGCGTCGTGTTCGATGCGGAGAAGAACGGCGCGCTGAGCGCTTATCCGGACACGTTGGTCGGTACCGATTCGCACACGACCATGATCAATGGCCTCGGCGTCCTCGGCTGGGGCGTCGGCGGAATCGAGGCCGAAGCCGCCATGCTCGGCCAGCCCATCACCATGCTGATCCCGCAGGTCATCGGCTTTAGGCTCGTCGGCCGGCTGAAGCCGGGCGCCACCGCGACCGATCTGGTGCTCACGGTCACGGAGATGCTGCGCAAGAAGGGTGTGGTCGACAAGTTCGTGGAGTACTTCGGCGACGGCCTCGCCTCCCTCCCCCTCGCCGACCGCGCCACGATCGCCAACATGGCGCCGGAGTACGGCAGCACCTGCGGCATCTTCCCGGTGGACGAGGAGACCGTCCGCTATCTCGAGCTCTCCGGCCGACCGCGCGAGCGCATCGACCTCGTCACCGCCTACGCCAAGCACCAGGGCCTCTGGCGCAACCAGGGCGGAAAGCCCGCGCAATACACCGACGTTCTCGAGCTCGACCTCGGAACGGTGGAGCCGAGCCTGGCCGGCCCGCGCCGGCCGCAGGACCGCGTGCCGCTCAGGACCGCGAAGGCCACTTACGAGAGCAACGCCCGCAAGGCCGCCGAGGAGCGCACGGCCCGCAATGCCGGCGCGCAGGGCAAGGCGCGGGTAACCGCCGACGGCTCGAGCTTCGAGCTGGAGGACGGCGCGGTGCTCATCGCCGCCATCACGAGCTGCACCAACACCTCGAACCCGTCCGTCATGTTGGCGGCCGGCCTCCTCGCCCGCAAGGCGCGCGAGCGGGGCCTCGAGGCCAAACCCTGGGTGAAGACCAGCCTCGCCCCGGGCTCGCGTGTCGTCACCGACTACTTCGAGCGCGCCGGCGTGCTCGATGACCTTGCGGCGGTCGGCTTCGACCTCGTGGGCTACGGTTGCACCACCTGCATCGGCAACTCCGGGCCGCTCAAGCCCGAGATCTCCGCCGGCGTGAAGGCGGGCGACATCACGGCCTGCTCGGTGCTCTCCGGCAACCGCAACTTCGAGGGCCGGGTCCATCCGGAGGTGCGGATGAACTTCCTCGCCTCGCCCCCGCTCGTGGTGGCGTACGCCCTGGCCGGGACGCTCGATCTCGACCTCACGACGGAGCCCCTCGGCAAGGGCTCCGACGGAAAGCCCGTCTACCTCGAGGACATCTGGCCGAGCGACGGCGAAGTGCAGGAGCTGCTCACCCGCTCGATCGACTCGAAGATGTTCCAGCAGAGCTACGCCAGCGTCTTCAAGGGCGATGAGCACTGGAGCGGCATCAAGGTGCCCGCCGGCAAGCTCTACACCTGGGATGCGAAGTCGACTTACGTCAAGAACCCGCCGTATTTCGACGGCATGGGCCGCACGCCGGCACCGCTCAGCGACATCCACGGCGCCCGGGCGCTCGCGGTGCTCGGCGACTCCGTTACGACCGATCACATCTCGCCGGCCGGCAACATCGCGAAGTCCAGTCCCGCCGCGCGCTATCTCATCGAGCAGGGCGTGAAGCCCGCCGATTTCAACTCCTACGGCGCGCGCCGCGGCAATCACGAGGTGATGATGCGCGGCACGTTCGCCAACATCCGGCTGCGCAATCAACTCGTGCCCGGCGTCGAGGGCGGCGTCACCGTCCACCTGCCGAGCGGCGAGCAGACCTCGATCTACGATGCGGCCATGCGCTACAAGGAGGAGGAGACGCCGCTCGTGATTCTCGCCGGACGGGAATACGGCACCGGCTCCTCGCGCGACTGGGCGGCCAAGGGCACGATGCTCCTCGGGGTGCGCGCGGTCATCGCGGAGAGCTTCGAGCGCATCCACCGCTCGAACCTCATCGGCATGGGCGTCGCGCCCCTGCAATTCCAGCCGGGGGCGAGCGCGAAGTCCCTCGGACTCACCGGCCGCGAGGTGTTCGAGATCGCCGGGCTTGCGAGCGGGGACGCCAAAGAGGTTACCGTGAAGGCAACGCCCGCCGAGGGCGGAAAGCCGATCACCTTCACCGCGCGGGTCAGGATCGATACGCCGAAAGAGCGCGAGTACTACCGCCACGGCGGCATCCTGCAGTACGTCCTCAGGCAGCTCGCCGGCGCCGGCCGCTCGAGCTGACGGGGCGCAGGTCCAGACGTACGCGCCGGCGGAATACGTGCGTCTGGCCGTCTTCGATCTCGACGGGACGATCACGCGACACGACACGCTCGCGCCCTATGCGCTCGGGTTCCTGCTGCGCAACCGGGCGTGGCGGCTACCCGCGCTGCTGCTCGTGACGCCCGCCCTGCTCGGCCACGCCTCAGGCATCATCGATCGCGGCGGGCTGAAGTCGGCGTTCATCCGCGCCGCGCTCGGGGGCTGCCGCCGCAAAGTCCTGCAGCACTGGACCGCAACGTTCGTGACCCGTCTCCTGGGGCACGGGGTCTTCGCACAGGCGCTCGATGCCATCCGGACCCACGCGCGGGCGGGCGATCACCTCGTTCTGCTCAGCGCGAGCACGGATCTTTACGTGCCTGCCATCGCCCAGGCGCTCGGGTTCCAGGAAGTGATCTGCACCGGGGTGCGCTGGGACGGCGAGCGTCTGAACGGCAGGCTGAGCACGCCCAATCGCCGGGGGGAGGAGAAGGCGCGCTGCGTCACGGCGCTGCGCGCGCGCCATCCCGGCGTGGAGACGATCGCCTACGGCAACGCCGCTAGCGATCTCGATCACCTGAAGCTCGTCGAGCACGGGGTGCTGGTCAACGGCTCCGCCACCGCGCGGCGCGCCGCCGCCCGCAATGGCATCACCTGCGTGGACTGGCATTGAGTGAGCGGCGCCTGCCGCCCGCCAGCTACATGGAGGTGCGGATCTGCCAGAGCTCCGGGAAGAACTTGAGCTCCAACGCCTTCGCAAGGTAGGACACACCGCCGGTACCGCCGGTGCCCGGCTTGTAGCCGATGATGCGCTCGACCGTCTTCAGGTGATGGAAGCGCCAGAGCTGGAACTTGTGGTCGAGGTCGACCAGGCGCTCGGCGAGCTCGTAGAGGTCCCAGTCCTTGTCGGCGTTGTGATAGACGCCTAGCCAGGCACCCGCGACCGCCTTGCTGGCCCGGTAGGGCTCGCTGAAATCCCGTGTCAGGTGCTCCTCCGGAATGCCGTAGCCCCGGCGGCTGAGGAGCCGCAGCACCTCGTCATAGAGTGACGGCGACTCGAGCGCGCGCTTCAGCGCGGCATACGCCTTCGGGTCGTGCTTGTGCACTTCCACCATCTCGGCGTGCTTGTTGCCGAGGAGGAACTCGAGCATCCGGTACTGGAACGACTGGAAGCCGGACGAGCGCCCGAGCGCGTTGCGGAACGCCGAGTACTCGAAGGGGGTCATGGTCGCGAGCACTTCCCACGTGGAGATGAGTTGGCTCTGCACCCGCGCGACGCGCGCCAGCATCTTGAACGAGGGGCCGAGCTCGTCGCGCCGCACGCACTCGAGCGCGCCTCCGAGCTCGTGCAGCATCAGGCGCATCCACAGCTCCGAGGTCTGGTGCACGATGATGAAGAGCATCTCGTCGTGCTCGAAGGAGAGCGGCTTCTGCGCGTCCAGCACCTTCTCGAGGTGCAGGTACTCGCCGTAGGAAAGCGAGGAGCCGAGGTCCCAGTGGATGCCCTCGCCGGTGAGATCCACCCGCTCGGACTTGTCGTAATGCTTGCTGCTCATGATGCTAGTCGCTGAAAACCCAATCCGGAACGCGCCGCCAGCCGTCGAGCAGCTCGCGGTCGAGACTGCGGTACTCCGGGCAGTAGCGCGCCACACAATGCCAGAACCGGCGGGAATGGTTCATGTGCTGGGTGTGGGCGAGCTCGTGGATCATGAGGTAACGTACCACCGCCGGGCGCTGAAAGAGCAGGCAGCAGTTGAGGCTGATCGTGCCGCGGGTCGAGCAGCTTCCCCAGCGCGTGCGCTGCCGGCGGATGAGCACGCGCTCATAGCGCAAGCCGAGCTCCCGCGCGTATTGAGCGAGAAGCGGTGCCAGCACCTCGCGCGCACGGTCCGTCAGCCAGCGGCGCAGCGCCTGGCGCACCGGCTGGCCTTTGCCGGCATCGCCCGCGAGCGCGAGCAGCCCCGAGACCGCCGAGGCGATGCGCGCCCGCCCCGAGCCGCCGGCGAGGTGAATGCGCCAGATCTCCTCGCACGCCGGCAGATCGACCTGCGGCGGCGGAAAAGGCAGGGGCGGACCCGCCCGGCGGCGTGCCTCCTCGCGCTTGCGCTCGATCCACGGCCGATGCCGCTCGAGGAAGCGCTCCACCGCGCGGGGCGAGGTCCTGGAAGGCACCACCACCTCCACCCGGCCGGTATGGAAGACCCGAACTGTCAAGCGTCGTGCGCGCTGGCTCTCGCGGACGCTCCACCCTTCGGTGGCGTCCTTGTCGGACCATAACGGCAACTGGGACGTCACCATATTGGAAATCGATGGACCGTGGCGGCAGAATCCCCGGCCACCCCATAATACCAGTCGACGGCGCGGCAGATGCGGCGCGTCCGGCCAGGAGATGCAGTGCCCGAGAGCGCACCGATCCTCGAAGTCCACGATCTCGTCAAACAATATCCCTCCGTCACCGCCGTGAACGGCGTTTCGTTCGCCGTGCCCGAGGGCACCTGCTTTGGGCTCCTGGGACCCAACGGCGCCGGCAAGACGACCACCATCGAGATCATGGAAGGCATTCTGCCGCCGACCTCGGGCGAGGTGCGCTACCGCGGCGAGCCCGCCGGCGCGCGTTTTCGGGAGGAGGCGGGCATCCTCTTCCAGAAAACCGCATTGCAGGATTTCCTGACGGTGCGCCAGAGCGTGGCCCTCTTCCGGGGACTCTACGAGCACGGGCTCGAGGTCGATGAGGTGATCGAGCTCTGCGCGCTCGAGAAGCTCGCCGGACGCGACAACCGCAAGCTCTCGGGCGGCCAGCAACAGCGCCTGCTGCTCGCGATCGCGCTGGTGAACGATCCGAAGGTGATCTTCCTCGATGAGCCGACGACCGGCCTCGACCCGCAGGCGCGGCGCAATTTCTGGCAGCTCGTCGAGTCCATCAAGGCGCGGCGCAAGACCATCATCCTCACGACCCACTACATGGAGGAGGCGCAGCTCCTCTGCGACGAGATCGCCATCATGGACCGCGGCCGCATCATCGCCCAGGGCGCCCCGCAGCGGCTGCTGAGCGAGCACTTCGCCGAGGTGCTCCTCGAGCTGCCGCGGCACGAGTTTCCGGACCTCGCGCGGAGCCTGTCCCTCAAGCTCATCGATGCCAGCGACCGGGTGGAGATCAGCACGCACGATCTCGACGGCACGTTGCGCAAGCTCATCGAGGCGCGAGTGCCGCTACGGAATCTGCGCATTCGCCCCGCGAATCTCGAAGACCTCTTCCTCGAGCTCACCGGCAAGGAGCTGCGGGCATGATGAGACGACTCCTCGCCGTCTGGCATGCGCGCAATCTCGAGTTCCTGCGCGACCGGCCGACGCTCCTGTTCACGCTGCTGCTGCCCATCGGCGTCGTGATCGGCATGGGATTCATCTTCGGCGGCCCGCCGCGGCCGATCTTCACCGTGGGCATTCTCGGCACCGGCGCGAATCCCCTCCTGCACGAGCGCTACGTGCAATTCACATCGATCCACGACCGGGCCCGCGGCCTTTATGAGGTGACTCACCAGAAGATCGACCTGCTCGTCGATCTGCAGAACCCCGTGCGCTACTGGGTCAACACCGACTCCGCGAAGGGCTATATCATCGAGAAGCTGCTGCTCGCCGCCGATCCCGGCGCGCGGCGCCAGCCGGTCACGGGCCAGGCGATTCCCTACGTCGACTGGCTCTTCCCGGGGATCCTCGCCATGAACATGATGTTCAGCTGTCTCTTCGGGGTGGGCTATGTCGTGTTGCGATACCGCAAGAGCGGCTTTCTCAAACGGCTGCACGCGACGCCGCTCAGCGCCTTTGAGTTTCTCACGGCCCAGGTGCTCTCGCGGCTGAGCCTCATCGTTTTCGTCACCGTGGTGCTCTACATCATCATCGCCGCCTTCATTCACTTCCATAGCGCCGGGAGCATCGCCCTGCTGCTGCTCCTCACCGTCCTCGGCTCGCTGTCGATGATCGCGCTCGGCCTCACCATCGCCGCCCGCTTCGCCAGTGAGGAGTTGGTGGGCGGGTTGCTCAACCTCCTCACCTGGCCGATGATGCTCCTCTCGGGCGTCTGGTTCTCGATCGAGAGCGCGCCCCGGTGGGTGCAGTGGGTGGCCGACCTCTTCCCGCTCACCCAGGTGATCCAGGCCGCGCGCGCCGTGATGCTCGACGGCGCCGGCATCCAGCGGATCACTCCCAATCTCATCTATCTTGCGGCAACGACGCTCGTCTTCCTCGCCTTCGGCGCCTGGTCGTTCCGATGGAGGGTCGATTAGCGTCTTGCCCTCCCGGAAGGGAGAGAATTTCCGTCCCCTGGAGGCCGACGTTCCGGCCCGAGACGAGAATGTTGATAGCCGAGTTGATGTCCCGGTCATGCCGAACACCACATCCGCTGCAAATCCAGTCCCTTACTACGAGGCCCTCTCGACCTTTTGGGCCGCCGCGTGTACCACACGCGGAACAGACCTGCGTGGTCAATCGCTCGTCAACCTCGATGTACTCAGCCCCGTGCCTCATGGCTTTGTAGCGAAGCTGGAATCGAAGCTGCGACCAGCCGGCATCGTGGACGGACTTCGCCAGGCTGGTTCTGGCAAGCCCTCCGGAGTTAACGTTACCGACGACGATGCGCCGGTTCTCTTGTACGAGCCGCGCGGAAACCCCATGAAGGAAGTGCCTGCGGCAGTTCGCGACTTTGGCGTTGATAGCGCGCACCCGAGCCTTACGTCCGGCCCGCTTGGCGACACTCAGCGCACATTCGTGTCGGCGGTAGAAGCGCGGCGCCTCGATCCTGTCGCCTGTCGAGAGAGTTGCCAGTGACTTGAGGCCGAGATCGACACCTACCTCGCCAGCCCCATGTGCGCTGTCCTCCGCAATCTTGATCTGCAAATTCAGATACCAACGTCTACGAGCATCCTGTGCGAAGCTGCCGCAGCGAATCTCGCCGTCGATGGGTCTGCTCATCCACAGCCGGTACTTGCGCCGGAGCAGAATAACGGTGTCAGCTTCCAAGCGTATTGCGCGTGCCGCTTGGAAGGGTGGATTACGCGTGGCTGATAGCGGATGTTATCAAGCGTGCGTCTACGAAAGTGGAAGCCCGTATTTGCAGCCGAGACTCGATTCGCTCCTGAGCCGGCCTACCGCCTGAAACACTAACTATCCCTTTCGAGGATTCAAATGAGCCAATCGCAGCGCTTCTTCAGTGATAACACCGCCTCCGTCTGCC